>JACPCW010000122.1 GCA_016184365.1 Candidatus Rokuibacteriota bacterium | reverse complement strand
AGGCATCCGGCGCGCAGGCGGCCGGTCCGCCGCCTGCGCGCCGCGCGCCGGTTACTTCCAGTAGTATCTCAAGACCGCTCGTCGAGGGCGGCGGCTCCGGCGTACCGTGCGCGCAGCTCGCGCTTGAGCAGCTTGCCCATCGCGTTCCTCGGGAGCTCGGGTGCAAACGTCACGGCGCGCGGCCACTTGAAGCGCGCGAGGCGGCCGGCGCAGAAGTCGATGATTTCCTGCTCGGTCGCCGTCGCGCCGGGCTGCAGGACGACCGTGGCGTGGCAGATCTCGCCGAGGCGCGGATGCGGGAGGCCGACGACCGCGACCTCCCTGACCTTCGGATGGCGGGCGAGCACCTCGTCGATCTCGATCGGATAGACGTTCTCGCCGCCGCTGATGATGAGATCGTTCTTGCGGTCGAGGACGTACAGGTAGCCTTCGTCGTCGACGGTGCCGATGTCGCCGCCGGTGATGAGGTCGCCGCGCGTGACCGCGCGCGTGCGCTCGTCGTCCTTGAAGTAGCCGGCGAATCCGGTGGCCATGCGGGCGTGGATCTCCCCCGGCGTGCCCGGAGCCACCGGCGCGCCCTGCTCGTCGAGCACCTCGACGCGCGCGCCCAGCAACGGCTTGCCGACACAGCGCACTTTCCGGAGCTGATCCGGCGGGCGGAGGTTCGTCACCCACATCACCTCGGTCCACCCGTACGCCTCGTTGAGGAGCAGGCCGGGGAAGACGGCGAGCAGCTGTTCCTTCAGGGCCGTCGGCAGCGCCGACGCCGACGACACCAGGCGCCGGAACCGGTGGCTGTCGTGTCGTGCCCGTGTCGCGACGGGCAGATCGACGAGGTCCTTCGACATCGTCGGCACCAGGAACGCCGTCGTGACGCCGTGCTCGCTGATGGTCCGCAGCGCCCGTTCCGCGTCCCAGCCGTGCTGGACGACGACGGTCGCGCCGAGCGCGACGTGCATCTGCGCCATGGCCAGGAAGGAGTTGTGGAACAGCGGGCCGACGCAGTAGTTGACGTCTTCGTGCGCGAGCCCCCACTCCGCGATGTGGGACACGCGCACCCAGTCCTCGCCGGCGCGTGTGCGCATGACGCCCTTCGGGAATCCCGTCGTTCCCGACGTGTAGAAGATGGCTTCGACGTCGCCGGCCGCCTGCGGAATGCGCACCTCGTGTGGCGCCGCGGCGTCGATCAGGTCCGTGACGGACGGCAGGGCGTCGCCCGCCTTGTCGGTCATCAGGACGTACCGGTGCGGATCGACGCCGAGGTTGGCGCGAACCCGGGCGACCTCCGGCAGCAGCTCCGGGGACACGAGCATCGCGCGTGCGCCGGAGTGGTTGACGATGTACTCGATCTCGGGACCGACGAGCCGGACGTTGATCGGCACCGCGATGAGGCCGTTCCGCTCGAGCGCGTAGTACGCCGCGAAGAGATCGACGCTGTTGTACGCGTAGAACGCCACCCGGTCGCCCGGGCGCAGGCCACTCGCCGCGAGCGCGTTCCCGAGCCGGTTCGCGACGTCGCGCAGCCCGGCGAACGTCAGCGCGCGGCCGTCGTCGACGACCGCCGTCTTGGTCGGGAACCGGATCGCGCTGAGCCGGAGGCTCTCGAACGTGCCGAGCATCGCACCCTCCTCAGTGGCGCGGCGGGGCCGTGGCGGCGAGATCCGCCAGTGCCTGCTCGATCGCCTGCCGGCGGGCCGCTGCGTGTTCCGGCCGGCACTCGCCGCGCTGGATCTCCGCCGCCACGACGGCATCGACGATGCGCTCGAACCTGAGCACGTCGAGCGAGCCCGCGCGCGCGAGCGCCAGCGCCGGCTCGACGCGAATGCCGGTGCGCCGCGCCAGCTCCGCGGCGCGCTCTTCGAGGTTCATGCCGCTACACGGCGCCCGCGGGTGCGAGCACCGCCTCGACGCCGAGGTCGAAGGCACGGAGATTCGCGTCGACGGTGCCGGCCGGTACCGTCGCGCGAATCTGTGCGCGGAACACGTCCGCGTCGATCGCGAGCCCGCCGGTCGCCACGGTGGCCCCGAGCAGCGCCATGTTCTCCAGCCGGGGATTCCCGGCGGCGGTGGCGAGCGCCGACGCGTCCACGACGTGCACGTGCGGCGAGATCTCCAGCAGCTGGGCGCGCACCTCGTCGACGGACGGGTAGTACGCCTTACGGTTCCCGGGCTCGAGCAGGATCTTCCGGCTGTTGATCACCGCCAGGCCGCCCGGCTTCAGATAGCGCAGCCCGAACCGCAGCCCCTCGAGCAGCTCCATGCCCATGACGACGTCGGCGTCGGCGTAGTCGATGGTGTTGGAGTGCGCTCCCTCGCCGATGCGGACCTCGATGAACACCTTCCCGAACCGCTGGAAGCCGCCGATCGTCTCGCGCGTGAGCACGGGGCGGCCGGCGCGGAACGCGGCGCCGCCGATGATCTTGGCGAGCATGACGGTGCCCTGACCGCCGACGCCCGCGCCGAGCACGTTGTACGTCCTCTTCATGTCCGTTTCCCTTCTTGCGATCAGCGAAGCTGGAGGATGGCGTCGTCGGGACACACGAGGGCGCAGATGCCGCACCCGATGCACTCGATCGGGTCGATCACCGGCGGCACCTTGTTCCCCTGGTCGTAGATCGCGGAACAGCCGAGGACGCGCGCGCAGATCATGCAGGCCGTGCACTTCGCGTCGTCGATGTAGAACGGGTGCAGGTGCTCACCCATCCGGCCGCGCGAGCCGAGATGGCGCGTTTCGATGAGCGCGCACATGCGGTGCGAGATGACGACGGACAGTCCGTCGTGCTGGTACGCCTTGGCGAGCTTCTCCACCGACTGGCGCGTGTCGTACGGATCCATGGTGTCGACGTAGTCGACGCCGCACGCGCGCACGAGCTCTTCGAT
This sequence comes from Candidatus Rokuibacteriota bacterium, assembly GCA_016184365.1. Taxonomy (GTDB): domain Bacteria; phylum Methylomirabilota; class Methylomirabilia; order Rokubacteriales; family CSP1-6; genus AR8. Next base: position 42,911 of record JACPCW010000122.1, on the reverse strand, counting down.
GGACAGCCGGCGCGTCGCCTCGCCGCGGATGTTGTGATCGAACCCCGTCGGCACGAGCTGCTGCCCGGTCGCCGCGGTCACGCGGTTGTCGTGGATCAGGATCGTCATCTTCACGTTGTTGTAGGCGGCGTTCATGAGCCCGAGCAGGCCGGAGTGGACGAAGCCGCCGTCGCCGATGACGCAGACGATCTTCTTCTTCAGCCCCGACACGTAGATGCCGCTCGCGATGGAGATCGACGAGCCCATGCATCCGGTCGCGTCGGCGAGGTTCCACGGCTTGAGCTCGGCGAGGTTCAGGCAGCCCTCGTCGCCGATGAACACGGCGTCCGACCGCGACAGCCCCGCCGCCTTCAGCGCCTGCTTGAGCGCGTGGGTGGCGCCCATCTCCGGACACCCCGGACAGAAATTGCCGACGCGCGGGCGGAACGTGTTGCGCGCCAGCGCCTCGACCCGCGCGCGGCGCTCCGGGGTCAGCGCCGGCGTGTACGGCATGCCCGCGAGCTGTGCGAGCGCCGCGGCGACGGTGTCGGGCGTGTAGACGTCGGCGAACGGCAGGTCCAGGCCCGGCGAGCTCTTGCCGAAGATCTCCGCGTGCGCGGTCATCGTCGACGACAGCGCGCGCACCTGCTGCTCGATGAACGGGTCGAGCTCCTCGACGACGAGCACTTTCTTCATGGACCCGAGCAGGCGCCGCGTGAGCGCGTCCGGGATGGGCCAGGTCGTGACGTACTTCAGCACCGCCACGCGGCCCTCGAGGCCGAGCCGTTCGATCGCCTCGCGCGCGTACCCGTACGTGATCCCCGCGGCGATGACGCCGATCTCTTCCGTGCCGTTCATCTCGAGCGTGTTGAGCGGATACCGCTCGACGAAATCACGCACGACGGCGAGGGACTGGCGATGATGGCGGTCGTGCCGCTCCGCCACCTTGGTGGTGAACCACGGCGTCGACTGATGCAGCCCCATGCCGAACTCGTCGACATCGCCGCTGAAGGTCGGCTCGCGCCGGCGGATCTCGTGGTGGATCGGGCCGAGCGTCACCGGACCGCGCCCGTAGAATTCCGGCCGCGTCAGCCGGAGGAAGATCGGAATGCGCGCCGCTTCGGAGAGCTCGTACATGTGGAGCATGACGTCCTTCTGCTCCTGCACGCTCGAGGGCTCGAAGAGCGGAATCTCCACGAACGGCGCGAGATGCCGGGTGTCCTGCTCGTCGGTCGTCGTGTCGCCGCCCGGGTCGTCGCCGATCATGATCACGAGGCCGCCGCGGAGCTGCTTCAGGACCCAGTCGGTCAGGCTGTCGAGGATCCAGTTCACGCCCACCTGCTTGAGCGGCGCGAAGGTCCGCTTGCCGGTCAGCGAGGCGCCGACACAGACGTCGAAGCTCTTCGCCTCGTTCGTCGACCACTCGACGTAAAGATCGGGGAACGCCTTCGCCGCGAGGACGAGGTTCTCCTGCACCCACGTCGCCGGGGAGCCAGGATAGGCGGCGGACACGGCGACGCCGGCTTCGACGGCGCCGCGCGCGACGGCCTCGGCGCCGGACATGAAGACGACGTCACCGGGCGCCTCGCGCGCGATGTCGGCGGTCGCGAACTTGTTGAACGTCCGCGTGGCGTAGCCCTGGCTTTCCTGCTTGATGACGACGCTCATAGGGATCCTTTCGTTCGGGGCCGGGTGGCGAGATCGGCGAACTGTTGGCGAAGCTCGGCTTTCTGCACCTTGCCGGTGGCGCTCGTCGCGGGCAGCGCGTCCACGAAGCGCACGAATCGCGGCTTCTTGAACCCGGCGAGGCGATCGCGCACGAAGTCGATGATCTCGGCTTCGGTGAGACGGGCGTCCTCGGCGGGAACGATCACGGCGAGCACCGATTCGGACCACTCCGGGTCCGGGACGCCGACGACCGCGACGTCGCGCACGCCGGAGTGCTCGCGCAGCACGCGCTCGATCTCGGCGGGATAGATGTTCTCGCCGCCGCTGATGATCAGGTCCTTCGCGCGGCCCATGAGGTAGAGGAAGCCCTCGTCGTCCACGCGCCCGAGATCGCCGGTGTGCAGCCAGCCGTCCCGCACCGTGTCGGCGGTCTTCGCCGGCATGTCCCAGTACCCGAGCATGATCGTCGGGCCCTTGACGATGACCTCGCCGACCTGACCGCGCGGGACGTCGGCGCCCTCCTCGTCCACGATGCGGACGTCGACGAGCGGGTGCGGCTGGCCGACCGAGCCGAGCTTCGTCTCGTGGTGCTCCGGTCGCAGGAAGTGCGTGATGACGCCCGCTTCGGTGAGGCCGTAGATCTGGATGACGGGCGCGGCCACGTGCTTCTTGATCGCGTGCAGCAGCTCGGCCGAGATCGTGTCCGATGCGCTGATGCACAGGCGCAAGGAAGTGAGATCCGCGAGATGCTCGTCGAGCGCGCGCATGATGCGCCGCCACACCGTCGGGACGCAGAAGAGGAACGTCGCCCGTTCGCGCACGGCGGCGGCGAGGATGTCGTCGGCCTCGACCCGGTCCACCATCACGCCGGTCCCGCCGGCGAGGAGGAGCGGCAGCAGCAGGCAGTCCGTGCCGCCGGCGTGGAAGAGGGGATAGATGAGGAGCGCCACGTCGGTCGAGCGCATGCCGACCTCGTGGGCGTACACGAGCGCGTGCAGGTACTGCTGGCGGTGCGAGAGCGTGGCGCCCTTCGGGAAGCCGGTGGTCCCGCTCGTGTACATGATGATCCGCGCGTCGTCCTCGTCCAGGTGAACGCGCGGCTCGTCGTCGGTGGCCCGCGCCTCGAGCGATGCGAGCGCGTCGGCCCCTTCACCGGCGCCTTCGCCGAAGACGACGAAGCGCTTCACGCCGGGAAGCTCGGGACGCGCGGCGGCGACGAGCTCGGCGAACGCGGCTTCGTGGAGGAGCCACGACGTGCCGGACTGGGTCGTCGCGTAGGCGATCTCCACCGGGTGATAGCGGAAGTTCAGCGGCACCATGACGGCGCCGATCTTCGCGAGCGCGAAGTAGATGGCGACGTACTCGATCGAGTTCCGGCCGAGCACGGCGACGCGCTCGCCGCGCGTCACGCCGGCGCCGAGCAGCGCGTGGCCGATGCGGTTGACACGCCGATTCAGCTCGCCGTACGTCACGCGGCGGTTCCCATGGACGAGCGCGACCTTGTCGCGGAAGCGCTCGGGGACGGCGTTGCGGCGGACCAGGTCGCCCAGCAGCAGGGGGGATCGATCGTGCGTCGTCATCGGCGTGGTACGGGGCGCCGGCGCGCACTCGTCGCCCCGCGCTCGGGCTGGAGACAGCCGCTCAACGCGAGCTCGATCATGATGTCGGCGATCTCGCTCGCGGACAGCCGGCCGTCCGGTCGATACCAGTGGTAGAGCCAGTTGCCCATCGCGAGCAGCGCGCTCGTGGCGATGACGGGGTCCACATCGCGCAACACGCCGGCCCGGACGCCCTCGCGGTAGACGTCGACCATCATGCGGCTGTAGACGCGCTGCTTCGGCAGGACCTGCCGCCGGTAGGCCTCGGGCAGGTGCATCTCCTCGCGGAAGAACACGGTGAAGAGCGGCAGGTGCTCCACGACGAGGCCGATGTGCGCGCGCAGCATCGCCTCGAGCTTCTCCGCGGGGGCCGTCGCCGTGCGCGCGATCGCTTCCAGGCGCGTGACGGAGAGGCCCACCAGGCGGTCGTACAGCGCCGACAGCAGGTGCTCCTTCGACGGGAAGTAGTGATAGATGGCCGGCTTCGTGACCCCGAGCCGACGGGCGACCTCGTCGAGCGACGTGACGTGGTAGCCGTGCTGGAACACGTCGGCCGCCACGTCGAGGATCCGCTCGCGGGTGGCCGCGTACGCGAGGCGGTGCCGCGGTGGACGTCGGGCGTCGCGTCTCGTCGTCACGCCGCGAAGCTTACTCGTGAGTAACATTTCTGTCCCGAGGGTAGGAATAGCGCGGGCGAGCGTCAATGAGGCGATCGACGGGGGCGGGTAGTGCACGCGCCGCCGAGGCGCGCGGGGATCAGAACAGGTGCTTCTGGATCTTGCCGACGGACGTGCGCGGGAACGTGTCGCGGAACTCCACGAGCTCCGGCACCTTGAACGTGCTGAGGTGGCTTCCGCACCACGCGATGAGGTCGTCCGCCGAGGCGCGCGCGCCCTCGTTCAGGATCACGTACGCCTTGATCGCCTGATCGCGCACCGGATCGGGCACGCCGACGACCGCGGCGTCGAAGACCGCGGCGTGCTGCTTCAGCGTCTCCTCGACCTCGGAGGCCGAGACGTTTTCGCCGGCCCGCTTGATCATGTCCTTCTTGCGGTCGACGAAGAAGAACCAGCCGTCTTCGTCCATCCACGCGTTGTCGCCGGAGTGGAGCCAGCCATCGCGCAGCGTCTGCGCGGTCGCGTCCGCATTCTTGAAGTAGCCCTTCATCAGCGTGACGCCCGGCTCGCCGCGGACGACGAGCTCGCCGACGGTCCCCGGCGGAACTTCCTCGCCGCCGTCGTCGACGACCTTCGCCTCGTAGCCGATGACGGGCATGCCCATCGCGAGCGGCTTCGGCGGCACGTCGAGCGGGTGGACGAGCGGCAGCGACATCGTCTCCGTCATCCCCCAGATCCGCATGAGCCGCGCGCCGAAGCGCGTGTGCCACGCATCCCACTCACAGCCCGATCCGGGCGCGCATGGCCGGCGCGGCCGCCGCGAATTCCAGGCTGTCGGGGGCGCCGGCGATCTCACCGGTCATCGCCGCGACCTGCGTCCGCTCGAACCGCGGATCGTTCACGCCGACGTCGACGAACCAGTACAGAGGCACGCCGTCGGCAACGAGCGCCCGCTGGAAGGCTCCGCGCAGCGCCGCATCGCCGTGGATCGCCGCGGCATCGCGGTCGTGCGCGAGCGCGAACGCGGCGAGCGCGCCCGCGGCTTCGCCGGTGTTCCATTCCACCGGGTGAAGGCGGAAGCAGCCGTTGGTGATGTGCGTGACGCCGAGGTTCTTGGCGCCGGCGAGGAGATTCCGCACGCGGACGGGGATCAGCGCGCCGAGCGGAATCTGGAACGGGCGCGTTCGCGTCGAGACACCGACGTCCTCGGGGCCGGCGCGGTGGATGTCGATCGGATACCAGCCGACGCCCACGGAATCGGCGAAGTGCCGGGCGCGCGCGTTCGGCTGAAGATCGATGGCGACGTCCGCTTCCGTCACGCGACCGAGGCCGCGGAGGCGCCGGCACTCACGGATGTACGGATATTTCGCGAGCCCGTCCGCCGTCGCCATGACGTCAGGCCGCACCCGGAGCTCGGGAAAGCCCGGCGCGGCTCCGGGACGGGGCGCTTCCGTCTGCAGCCAGTACAGGAAGCCGAGGCTCACGCGCTTCGCGTCCTGCAGCGCGCGCGCCTGATCGAGCGGCGCGCGATCCAGGAGCGACGCGTCGCGATAGTCGTTCCCGGGCCAGTTGAACATCGTGACGTCGTGCGGATAGCCGTCGTCGAAGAGCGTGCGGTCGATCAGGCGACGGTACGTCCAGAGCCCGCCCTTCGTGTCCGGCGCGCGCTCCATCACCTGGTATTCCAGCCAGCGGGTCTCCTCGCCGTAGATCTCGCCGCCGTGCACGTGGATCCGGAGCGAGTACGGCTGCGCGTCCCGGTAGTGCTCGTAACGCTCGGGCTTCGGGATGACGTGGCGCTGGCCCGGGCCGGGGTGCTCGAGCGCGAACGTGTACGTGAAGCTCTGCACGCACTGCGACTTCGGCTCGCGCGGCTGCGCGTGCGGCTCGCCGGTGTCCGCGGTCGTCTCGGCGCCGACGACGGATTCCGCGCCGGTGAGCGCCAGCCCGTCGCCGAGCTCCGTCGCGTCGATGACGATGCGCGGCCGGAAGCGACGCCAGCGTCGCTCGTCGAGCTGGACCGCGAGCACGCTGCGGACGCGATCCGCGGCCACGTCGGCGTCGACGGCCTTCCAGCGCGTGAGGATCTCGAGCCGCCCGGCATCGACGTCCGGCGCGGCCGTCTCCAACAACACGTCGACCGCGACGCGCGGCTCGAACGCAAGCCCCGTCACCCAGCACGTGCCGGGATTCGCATGACGGCCGGCGGCGAGCTTCGGCGACCGCGCGCGATAGTGATCGCGGATCGCCTCACGCAGCGCGTAGTAGCTCCGCGTGCCGCCGAACCGCTCGATGTGCTCGTGCTCGTCGAGCGCGGACACACCCTGCGCGGTGAGCTGACCGCCGATCCAGTCGGTTTCTTCGAGCACGATCACGCGCCGCGCGCCGTGACGGGCCGCGGCGAGGCCGGCCGCGATGCCGCCGGTGCCGCCTCCCACGACGAGGACATCGCACGCGACTTCGTCGGCACGGTCGGGAGGATCGAGGGCGAGCACCGCGCGTCCGGGGTCACCGGACGCGCGGACCGCCATGACGTCGAGAACGTGAATCAGGACGCGCCGCCTGTGTCGGCTACTTCTTCTTCCAGTAGTAGTTCGCCGAGAAGTCGTACGACGGGAACATCGTCTGCCGGCCGTTCACCACCAGCTGCGCGTACGTCTTCTGCGAGTCCATGACCTTCTTGAAGAACGGATCCTTCGCCGCGAACTCTTGGCGGATCTGGTCCCACGTCTCGAGCTGCTTGCGCATGACTTCGTCCGGCGTGCGCGTGAGGTTGACCTTCGCCGCGCGGAGATCGACGAGGCCCTTCGAGTTGTTGTGCACGTGCTGCAGCCACCAGCGCACGTACGTCTCGGTGACGGCCATCCGGATGATCTCCTGGAACTCGGGCGACAGCTTGTTCCACACGCCCTTGTTGATCACCAGATCGCCGGCTTCCGTCATCTCGTGCATGCTCGGACCGTAGTAGTACTTCCAGATGTTGTGGAACCCGAGCTTCATGTCTTCGGTCGGGCAGCACCACTCCGCGGCGTCGATGACGCCGCGCTCACCCGCGGGCACGATTTCGCCGCCGGGGATGGAGACGACGGACGCGCCGGCCTTGCTCAGGAGCTGGGCGTTCATGCCGACCGCGCGGAACTTCCGGCCCTTCAGGTCGGCCCAGCCCTTGAACGGCTGCTTGAACCACCCGAACATCTGCGGCGTGAACGGGCAGATCGGGAAGCCGATCACGTCGCGCCCGATGATCTTCTCGTACCACTCGTTGAACATCTCCTGGCCGCCGCCCTCGTAGAACCAACCGAGGTGGTCGAACAGGTCCATGCCGAACGGCCCGCCCGGACCGCCGGTGAAGAGCACCGCGGCCGGGTGCTTGCCGATCAGATAGCCGGACCACGTGTGCGCGCCGTCGAGCACGCCCTTGTGCGTGGCGTCGACGACCTCGAACGCGGGGACGACCGTGCCGGCCGGCATCGTCTCGATTTCGAGCCGTCCGCCCGACGCCTTCTTCACGCGGTCGGCGAACATCTTGAAGTTGTCCATGAACGTGCTGGCGACCGGCCAGCTCGCCTGCATCTTGAGCTTGGTCGGCGCCTGCGCGGTCGCGCGGTCGGGCCGCCGGAGCTCCGCGAACCACATGCCGGCCAGCAGGGCCACCAGGACGATCGCGGTCTGGATCACGAGCCGTCGTCTCATGTGTTGCCTCCTCGTCGAGGGTTGTCCCACGTTAACCGCTTGGCGATGATCTCCCGCATCACCTCCGAGGTGCCGGAGGCGATCGTCCAGAGCCGCACGTCGCGGAAGAAGCCTTCGACCGGAAACTCGCGCATGTAGCCGTAGCCGCCGTGGAGCTGCACGGCCTGATAGGCCACGCGGTTGGCGACTTCCGTCGCGAACAGCTTGGCCATCGAGACTTCGGTGATGCAGTCGTCGCCGCGCGCGTAGAGCTCCACGGCGTGATAGACGAGGTGCCGCGCGGCCTCGATCTCCGTCGCGAGATCGGCCACGCGGTGGCGCAGCGCCTGGCGCTGGGCGAGCGGCTCGCCGAACGCGGTGCGCTGGGACAGGTACCGGAGCGTGTCCTCGAGCGCCTGCGCGGCGCCGGAGATCGCGAGCACGGCGGCCATGATGCGCTCGCGCTGAAGCCCGGCCGCGAGCTGCTGAAAGCCGCGGCCTTCCACACCGAGCAGGTTGTCGGCGGGCACGGGGCATTCGTGAAACGCGAGCTCCGCGGTGTCGGACGCGCGCATGCCCATCTTGTCGAGCTTCCGCGAGACGTCGAACCCCGGCAGCCCGCGCTCGACGAGAAACATGGAGATGCCGTCGTGGCGGCGATCGGGCTGTCCGGCGCCCGTGCGCGCGGCGACGAAGTAGAGGTCGCCGTACACGCCGTTCGTGATGAAGATCTTGTTGCCGGTGAGCACGTACCGATCGCCGCGCCGCTCGGCGCGCGTGGCGATCGCCGCCATGTCCGAGCCGGTGCCGGGCTCGGTGATGCCGAGCGCGCAGACCGTCACGCCGCTCACGATGCCGGGCAGGTACTTCCGCTTCTGCGCGTCGGTGCCGTAGCGGACGAGCCACGGCGACGACATGTCGGTGTGGACGAGGACGCTGAAGGCGACGCCGCCGGACCGGCAGCGCGCCATCTCTTCCCCGAGGACGACGTTCGCGACGAAATCGGCGCCGGCGCCGCCGGAGTCGGACGGGAAGTCGAGACCGAGGAAGCCGAGCTCGCCCATGCGCCGCCAGAATGTCCGCGGGATCTGTCCGGCTTCTTCCCACGCGGCCACTTCAGGCGTGACTTCACGCTCGACGAAGGTCCGGATGGAGCGGCGGAGCAGCTCATGCTCCGGCGTGAACACTCCAGGCTTCATGGGGCCTGGAGTGTACTCGAAAGGGGGCCCGGGACGAGCCCCCTTTCGGGGCTACTCGAAGGCGATCAGCCGTTCGTCGACGTCGGTCCGGGCGAGGCGGCCGCCGCTCCTGAGCGAGCCTCGGCCGGCGCGCCAACGGGGGCCGCCGCCGGCGCGAACGGCGAACAGCGCGACCACGCCACCATCTTCTCCTTCGCTCCGACCGTTGCGCCGCGCGCCGCGCACCGTGGCGACGCGCACATGGCGTGCGGCGGAGCGCAAGGCGCGTACCATACCCGACGAGCGCGAATCCGCGGACTTGCATGCCGACAGGATGTCGGAGCGCCGACGGGCTTCGGTGCCGCCGGGCGATCCGCGGCCCGCCACGACTCAGCGGCCGACCACCCCCTCGGAGGGCCGGAACGTGCTGGATTCACAACGATACTGACGCGACGTGATGCATGAAGCGGGGGCGGAACCCGTTGGCTTTCTGTACACGGCGGGTCGCGGATCGTGGCGGATTCGTGGAGATTTTCCGAGGTGCGGGGGGTGTAATTCGTGCACACGATGATGCTAGAATCGCGGTCGGGCCGGTGCCCGAGGAGGAACGAGGTTGTACGTCAGGTTCTGGGGAACACGAGGGTCCATCGCAGCACCCGGTCAGCAGACCGCGCGGTTCGGCGGGAATACCTCGTGCGTCGAGCTCAGGGCCAACGACGGCACGATCATCGTTCTCGACTGCGGAACCGGCGCGCGAGAGCTCGGGTTGAATCTGCTTCAGCACGGTCCGCGGCCGCTCCGCGTTCACCTCTTCATCGGCCACACGCACTGGGACCACATCCAGGGGTTCCCGTTCTTCGCCCCGGCCTTCATCCCCGGCGCCGAGGTCAACGTGTACGCGCCGCTCGGATTCCAGAAGAGCCTCGGCGAGGCGATGGCCGGGCAGATGGAGTATTCGTACTTCCCGGTCAAGCTGAAGGACCTACGCAGCCGGATCCACTTCACGGAGCTCGACGAAGGCTTCTTCCGGGTCGGCGACGTCCTCGTCGAGACCCAGTACCTGAACCACACGGCCCCGACACTCGCGTACCGGCTCACGCATGGCAACGCCAGCGTGGCATACGTGACCGACCACGAGCCGTACTGGAAGCCCGGCCGCAACGGTTTTGCGCACCCCGGTGACGCCCGGCACGTCTCGTTCCTGAAAGGCGTCAACCTCGTCATCCACGACGCGCAGTACACCGAGGACGAATACCGGAGCCGTGTCGGCTGGGGTCACAGCCCCATCGGCTACGCCACCGACATCGCGCTCGCCGCCGGCGTCCAGCGCCTGGCGCTCTTCCACCACGATCCAACGCACGACGACGTCACGATGGAGCGGCTCGAGACGGAGGCGCGCGACCGCGTGTCGTCGCTGAGCGGCGGTCTCGACGTCTTCGCGTCGTACGAAGGGCTCGAGCTCGAGATCAAGGGCACCGGCCCCGTGTGGTCCATGGGCGAGTCGTCGGCGTTTCGCCGGCTGCCGATCGCCGGTCGCCGGGTCGCGATCGTCAGCGGCAGCGACGAAGAGGTCGCGTCGATCGAGCAGGAGCTGGCCGAGGACAGTCTGGTGCTGCTGTCGATCGCCGCGCGCAGCGAAGTGCTCGAGCGCGTGCGCGAGATCGCGCCGGACCTGGTCATCCTGTCGAGCAAGCTGCCGGACGGCGACGGCGCGTCGCTCGTCGGGCCCATCCGCGCGGCGCTGCGGCGCCCGGACTTTCCGATCATCCTCCTGACGGAGGAGACCGAAGAGGCCGACTGCCCGCACGAGAACGAAGGCGCGACGGATTACCTCGAGCGACCGTTCAGCCCGCCCATGCTCCGCGCGCGCGTCCGCGCCTGGCTGTCGCGCACCGTGCTCGAAGAGGCCGCGCCCGCGACGACGAACGGCGACGGTTCCGCGACGGCGTCGATCATCGACCCCGTCATCGCGCAACACGCGGAGTCGGCGGAAAAGTACGCGCAGATGCTCGCGTCGATGCCGCTGTTCAAGGTGGTGCCGCTCGAGCAGCTGATCCGGATGAACACGGGTGCGATCGATCAGGTCTACGGTCCCGGTCACGTGGTCGTCCGCGAGGGCGCGCCCGCCGATTCGCTGTTCGTGATCGTGTCCGGGCGGGTGCGCGTGACGGAAACGGCGCGCGACACGCACAGCGAGCTGCTGCTGTCGGAGCTCGGCCCCGGCGAGGTGTTCGGCGAGCTCGGCGTGCTGCGCAGCCAGCCGCGCGTGGCCACGATCGTCGCGCTGGAGCGGACGCACTGCGTGATTCTCCAGTCCGTCCACTTCCTCGAGGCGGTGAAGATGTCCCCGCCGCTCGCGCTCGGATTGCTGCAGGTCCTGGCGGCGCGCCTGTCGGACGCCGATCGGCGTGTCGCGCGTTATGCGCCGGATCCGCTGACCGGCCTGATGAGCCGCCGCACGTTCAAGGATCAGTACCGCCGGCTCGCCGCCGGTGTGCGCCGCCGACGGACCGGCGCGCTGCTCCTCGTCGTCGACATCCGCGAGCTCCGGATGATCAACGACCACCATGGATACGCTGAAGGTGACGGGCGACGCGCTCCTCGAAGCGACGCGCACCACCGACCTCGTCGCCCGCTATGGCGGTGACGAGTTCGCCGTGCTGCTCATCGACGTCGAGCCGAAGGACGTCGAGTGCGTGATCGGTCGCGTGTACGCGAAGATCAGCGACGCCGCCAAGCGCCGCGGCTTGCCCGACGGGCTCGGCTGGACCGTCGGCGCGGCGTTCAGTCCGGTGCCGCCCGACGCGCCCGAAGAGCTCCTGCGCGAAGCGGACGCCGACGTCGCGCGCCGCCGCGTTTGAATTGATCTTAATGGGGGCCCCGACATGGCCCCCAGACCCCCCACGCTCGCAAGCGGCCCGGCACAGCCGTGCCGCTGCTCGATTACCCAGTCGCCGGTGCCCGATTACTCGCCCAGCAGCGTCTCCAGCACCACGATGTCCAGCCAGCGGCCGTGCTTGAAAGCGGTTTCGCGCTCGACGCCGATTCGCTCGAAGCCGTGACGCGCGTGCAGCGCCAGTGATGCCGCGTTCGTCGCGGTGATGCGCGCGATCACCGCTCGATGCCCGCGCTCGCGCGCGAGCTCGAGCAGTCGCGCCAGCACCGTGCCGCCGAATCCGCGGCCGCGGTGCTCGGCACCCACGTAGACGCTGTCTTCCACCGTGCGCCGGAACGCCGGCTTCGGCCGATACACCGACAGCGCGCCGTAGGCGACGACGTCGTCGCCCTCGACGGCGACCACGACCGGATGGTCGTCGCCGTGCGCCGCCAGCCACGCGCGCTGCGCCTTCACGTCGCGGGGCTCCGTGTCCGTCGTGTGGTCGGTGTCGACGACCTCGCGATTCCAGATCGCGGCGATCGGCTCGGCGTCGCCCGGCCGTGCGCGCCGGATGACGAGCGCGCGCGCCGGCGCGACGTCAGGCATGGCCCGTCTCCGTGGTGGCCGCGGCGCCAGTGGCCAGCCGCTGCCCGAGCTGAGCCAGTCGCGCTCCGAGCGCGCCGATCTCGGCCCCGGCGGCCACGAGGACGCCACCCAGCCGCGCGCGCAGACCCGGCCGGCGATCGACGAGGAGACGGCGCCGCGCGGCGATCGCCATGGCCTCTTCGATGCGGGTCTTCACGAGCGCCTCGATTGCGTACTCGTTCCTGTCCATCGCGCGGGACCTCCCGGCCCGCCTGCATCGTCGCGCCACGATCGGCCATCAGAGAAATCAATTGTCGTGATGCGGATCATCAGCTAGCGTCGGCCCATGGACCTCGCGCTCTCGCATCTCCGCGCGCTCGGCGCGGTGGCGCGGCACGGCAGCTTTTCCCGCGCCGCGGCGGAGCTCCGGCTGACGCAGCCGGCGGTGAGCATGCAGATCCGCCAGCTCGAGGACCGCGTCGGCCTGCCGCTGCTCGATCGCGTGGGGAAGCGCGCGACGCCGACGGAAGCCGGAGAGCTGCTGCTGGCGCACGCCGCGCGGGCGTTTCAGGAGCTCGAGGCGGGCATCGAGCGTGTCTCGCGGCTGCGCGGCGTCGTGGCCGGGCGCCTGCGCATCGGCACGAGCGCGTCGGTCAGCATCTATCTGCTTCCGCCGCTGCTGCGACGGTTCCGGCAGCGCTATCCGGAGACGGAGATGGTCATCGTCACCGGCAACGCGTCGGACATCGTGCGGGCGATCGCGGCGAACGATCTCGACGTCGGCGTCGTGAGCCTGCCGGTGCGGGCGCGGGAGCTGTCCGTGTCGCCGTTCTATCGCGACGAGCTCGTCGCCATCGCGTCGCCCCGCTCGCCGTGGCGCGCGCGGCGCAGCGTCACGCCGCGCGACCTCGCCGCCGAGCCGCTGATCCTCTTCGAGCGCGGCGCCACGCTCCGCCGGGTCATCGACGCGTGGTTCCAGCGCGGCGGCGCGCCACCGTCGCGCGTGATGGAGATGGGCAACACGGAAGCGATCAAGAAGCTCGTCCAGGCCGGGCTCGGCCTGTCGGTGACGTCGTGGTTTTCCGCGAAGCCCGAAGCCGTGCGCCGCGCGCTGGTCGCGCTGCCCCTGGTGCCGGCGCTCTATCGCGAGCTCGGTGTCGTACGCCGTCGCGACAAGACCCTGACGCCGGCGCTCGATGCGTTCCTGGAGGCGCTCGACGAGCTCCGTGCGACGCTCGCGAAGGACCGCCGTCCCGCGCGGTGAGCGCAGCGTCCGGTCGTCAGCCCTTGGGCGGAGTCTTCCGCTCGCTGAATGCCCGAACACGGGCGCGCGCGGCGTCCGTCGCCAGCGTCGCCGCGTAGCGCTCGGGCTCGCGGCCGGGCTCGCCGCGACGAATGTCCGCGACGGCCTGCTTCGTCGCCGCCAGTCCTTCGCGCGGCAGACGCGCGATCTCCTCGGCCCACTGCCGTGCGCTCGCTTCGAGGGTCGGCGCCGCCACGACACGGCTGACCAGCCCGATGCGAAGGGCGTCCGCCGCGCGGATCGTCCGTCCCGACAGCAGGAGATCGCGCGCGTGGCTGCCGCCCGCGACGTCCAGCAGCCGTGCGATGCCGTACGCCGGATTGAATCCCAGCGTGACTTCCGGCAGCCCGAAGCGTGCCCGATCGGAGGCGATGCGCAGATCCTGTGCGATCGCGAGCATCAACCCACCGCCGAGTGCGTAGCCGTCCACGGCCGCGAGCGTGACTTGCGGCAGCTCGGCGAAGCGCTCCATCAGTCGGGCCTGGCGGGTGCCGAGCGCGCCGGCCTCCTCGGGCGTGAGCGTCGCCATTTCGCGGATGTCGTTGCCGGCGCAGAACGCGCGGCCTCGCCCGCTGACGACCAGCACGACGACGTCGTTCATCGCCGCGACGCGATCGAGCGCTGTCTCGAGCCGCGCGGTCAGCGCCCGGTCGAGCGCGTTGAGCGCGCCCGGACGCGCGAGCGTGAGCCACGCGACACCGTCGGTGACGGCGAGCTCGATCATGCGACCCGTGCCTTCGCGGCCCACGCGCGGGCGATCAGATGGATCGATCCATCCATCGCGAACGGCAGGTGCGCGCGGATCCGCTCGCGCAGCGCCTGGCGGCGCTCTTCGCTCAGCGACATGCAGTACCCCGGCGCCGGCGCCTGGCCGCCGAGGAACGGCGTCCAGTAGTCGTCGAAATCGCGGAAGACGGTCGGCACGTCGATCGCGCGCGTGTCGACGATCGGCATGTCGGCGGCGTGGAAGGCTTCGGCGAGCCGCTCCGGATCGCACAGGGGAAAGCGGCGGCCTTCGTCCAGGTCGCCGGCCGCCGGATCGAGCGCGACGGCGGCGTCCCAGAAGTGACGCATGAGCTGCATCTGCCCGGCGTAATCCCACACGTACACCGCGACGACCGCGCCGGGCACTGCGGCTCGACGCATCTCCGTCAGCGCGCGCACCGGCTGGGGCACGAAATTGAGGACGAGACCGGCGACAACCGCGTCGTACGTCTCGCGCTCGACGGGTAACCGCTGCGCGTCGCCGATCTCGAAGCGCGCGCGCCGGTCGCGCAGATGCTCCCGCGCGTGCTCGACGTAGCCTGGCGACGGGTCGATACCGAGCAGTGCGTCGGGCGACGTGCGGTCGAGGATGATCGCGCTGAGCGCGCCGGTGCCGCATCCGACGTCGAGCCACCGCGCGCCGGGCCGTACGCCGAGCCAGTCCACGAACTCGCGCGCGACGAGCCGGCTCCAGCGTCCGACGTACGGCTCGTAGAGCGCTCCGCTCCCCCATACGTCCATCTTAGCGGGGGGCCCCGACATGGCCCCCCGCACCCCCCAGCGCTCGGCGCGCCCCGGCAGAGCCGTGACGCTCCTCGACGTTGCGCTCGGATCTGTTGCTCGAGTCCACCGCCTGGCCCCTACCCCCCAGCGCTCGGCGCGCCCCGGCACAGCCGTGGCGCTCCTCGACCTCCTCGACTACGCATCGTGTCTGGACCGCCGCGCGGCAAACACGGCGAGCGCCGCCGCGCCGAGGCCCGCGGCGGCGCCCAGGCCACGCCAGAAATTCGTGCGGAACACCGGAATCGCGAAGAAGGGCGACCGGCGAGCGGCGGAGCGCACGCGGCCGTCGATCAGGTCGGACACGACGATCATCGCTTCGCTCAGCAGGACTTCCGTGACCGCCTTCGCGAAATCCGGATCGGCGAGCCCGGGGTGTCCGACGTAACCCCGGCCGCCGCCGCGCAGCGGATAGTTCGGAATCAGGCGGTGCGGAAGCGCATAGCGCGCCGGCGGCAGATCGCGATACTGCGGATCCACGAGCTCCGGCCGCAGCATCAGCATCAGCGATGTCTCCCACCAGCCACCGTGCGCGTCTTCGCCGAGCGCGCGCTGCTCGGCGTCCGTCAGCGCCCGGCCGAGTGCCGCTTCGATCTGATCGCGATACGTGCCGCGCAGGAACTGCCACGCGAGGTGACCGGTGAACGACGCCATCATCACGCCATGGCGCCGCGACACGATCGCCGACGCTTCTTCGAGCGCGGTGAGATGCGTCGGCCCGGCGTGGCCGTTCGATACGACGAGGTACCGGAACCCTGCGCGCGCGAGCGACGCGCCGTAGTCGATCAGCGTGTCGCGCACGACGCGCTGACGCACCGTGATCGTGCCGGCGGCTTCGAACGTAAACGATCCCATGTGCAGCGTCGGCGCGAGCAGCACCGTCCACCCGGGACGGGCGGCGACCAGCCGCTCGGCGATGCTCTCCGCGAAGTAGCGCGCGGCGAACGCGTCGACGCCGATCGGCAGGTGCGGCCCGTGCTGCTCGAGCGGGCTGACGGTCAGGACGACGACGGTGCGCGCGCGATCGAGCGCATCGAGCGCGGGCGTGGAGAGCTCCTCGAATCGATGAACGGTCAAAAACTTGATCCTTTCGTCGCGGCGAACCAGTCGCGGCGCGCGCGGTCGAGCTCCTCCACGATCGTTTCGCGCTCGGCGAGGAGGCGGCGGGCCTCGGGGCCGTGCATGAGGAGCAGGGCGGACAGCCGCGCGTGCCGTCGCAGACGGCCGACACCGACCTGATAAGCATAGGCGATCGTGCCGGTCAGCGGCAGCGACAGTGCGAACGCAATCGCCAGCGGGGCGCCGGCGACACGCCACACCAGCCACGTCTCGAGCGACCAGAACACCGGGAATGCGACGATCGACGCGAGCAGGCGGATGGTGGCGTAGTCGGTTTCCTTGCGCGCCATGCGACGGGCGATCCAGCGGGGGACGTAAAACGGCAGCGCGTTCACGACGGCGCCGTACACGAAGAAGGGGAAGCCGGCGATCGCGCGCCACGATCCGAGCGCGCGCCGGCGCCCGGGCCGTCGCTCGAGATGCGCGCGCACCGCTTCGTCGCGCAGCCGAAACGCGGCGAGCGTCGCGCGATAACCCTGGATCTGCTGCCACAGCCGCTCGACGCGCTCGGGATCCCGTGTCTTGAAATGATCGACGGCCTCCACGATCGAGCGCGAGAGCCGCACCGGGTCGATCTGCCGCGGCGCGACGCCCTGATCTTCGGCGAGCGCGCGTTCGAGATTGCCGCGGTAGATCTCTTCCACCGCACGCACGAGCGCGCCCGACTCGATGCGCTCGACGTGGACGACCTCGCGTTCCATCGCCCACTGGATCGCCTCGGTGAGCTCGTCCACCGCTTTCACGGAATCTGCGGCGAAGGCGCCACGGTAGGGCGCGACGGCAATCGGCTCGCCGAACGACACCAGCACGCGGCCGCGAAACGACTTCCGTGTCTCGAACGTCAGGCCGATCGGCACGAGCGCGAGCCGTCCGGGCCGCTCGGCCTCGTAGCCGAGCGCGATCCGCGCCGCGCCCGTCTTGATGCGCTGCACGCGCGATTCCGCGTGCGTCGTGCCTTCGGGATAGATCGCGACGACGCGGCCGGCGTCGAACGCCGCGTAGCAGGCGGCGAAGGCGTCGACGTTGCGGTCCATCTTGTCGGGATCGTCGGCCTTCCGGTAGACGGGGATGACGCCGCACGCGCGCAGGAACCGCGCGAGCAGCGGGTTGCGGAAGAGCGCGGCCGTCGCCATGTAATGCACTTTGCGTCCGAGCACCGCGCCGACGAGGAACGAGTCGATGAGGTTGTTCGGATGGTTGATGCAGAGCAGCACCGGGCCCGCGGCCGGCAGCCGTTCGGGGTGACGCACGTCGACGCGACGGAAGAAAAACCAGACCCAGAACCGGACGATCGCGCGCACCGTCGCGTAGAAGCGATCCATCCGGTCCGGTGCGTCGCGCCGCTCGAGCGGCGCGACGGCGAGGCGGTCGGGCCCGGTCATCGCCATACGATATAGTGCCGCCATGCTCGATCCCACCGTCGCATTCGATCGGCTCGCGGAGCTCGTCAACGCGGACGCGGGGCTCGTTCGGCGCGGCCGGTATCTCTCGACGTCGTTTCTCGTCGAGGCCGGCGAGTCGTCGTGGCTCGTGACGGTCGCCGAGGGGCACATCACGCGGGTTGAACGCGGCCCGTTCCGTCTGCGATCGTGGACGTTCGCGATCCGCGCGACGGGCGAAGCGTGGCAACGCTTCTGGCAGCCCGTGCCGGAACCCGGCTGGCACGACGTCTTCGCGCTCGCCAAGCGCGGCCTCGCGCGCATCGAGGGCGAGCTTCAGCCCCTGATGGCGCATCTCGGCTACATCAAGGACGTCCTCGCAAAGCCGCGGGCGCTGACGGCGAGCGACGCGAGTGCGCCTGCGACACGGCCGGCCGCCGGCGCGGCTCCGGCCGGCTGGGACCGTACCATCGGCGGCGCCGTGCTCGAGCCGATCATCGGGCGATACGTCCACGTCGCCATCGGAACCGAGCCCCATCGCGTCTATATGGAGGAAGCGGGGCAGGGCATTCCGCTCCTCTGCTTCCATACCGCGGGGTCGGATACGCGCCAGTTCCGCCATCTGATGACGGACGGGGCGGTGACGCGCCACTACCGCGTGATTGCGTTCGACATGCCGGGCCACGGCAAATCCACGCCTCCTCTCGCGTGGCGCGACGAGGAATACCAGCTGACGTCGCGTCGCTACATGGACACGATCCTCGCCGTCGCCGCCGCGCTCGGTCTCGATCGTCCCGTCGGGCTCGGCTGCTCGATCGGCGGACGGATCGTGCTGCATCTCGCGAACGAGCACGCGGATCGGTTTCGCGCGCTCATCGGCCTCGAGAGCGCCGACTGGCAAGAGCCCTGGTACGATACGTCGTGGCTGCATCGCGGCGACGTGCATGGCGGCGAGGTGTCCGCGGCGCTCGTGTCGGGACTCGTCGCGCCGACGGCGCCGGACGACTCACGGTGGGAGACGCTCTGGACCTATCTCATCTCCGGTCCCGGCGTCTTCAAGGGCGATCTCTACTTCTATCGCGTCGATTCGGACCTGCGCGGCCGTCTCGGCGGAATCGACACGAAGCGCTGCCCGCTCTATCTGATGACGGGCGAGTACGACTTCTCGTGCACGCCGGAGGACACGCTACGCACGGCGAAGTCGATTCCGGGCGCGCGGGTCACCGTGATGAAGGGGCTCGGTCACTTTCCGATGAGCGAGGATCCGGCGCGGTTCCGTGAGTACCTGCTGCCCGTCCTCGACGAGATCCGCGGGCGTTAGTCGAAGGCTCCGGTCGGCGTGCTCTGGTGACAATCCCATTACGTCCGCTACCGGCTCGTGGAGATCGCGACGACGGAGGCCAGCGGGGTGTTCCGAGAGCACACGAAGGATCGGGTGGAAGAAGGCTGTCGGGAGCGGGACGGTTGATCCGCTCATGGCGGATAGCTCTTGGCTCCTCGCTGGCAACGCTCACGCTGTCCGGCCGCGGCGAGCAACGCGAGCCCCGGTCCGGTGCACTGCGGAGTTCGACCGGCGGCCTCCACCGTAGGGTGCGAGTTCTTCTCGCACCACTTGCCTGACGACGTCAAGGGTCGAGCGTCGATGGACGTACTCCAGCAGAGCTTCATTGATCAGGGTCTGGTAGTTGCCACCACCCGCCTTGTCGACCACAGCCCGAAAATATTCGAGGACCGCGTTGTCCAAGCGGATCGAGATCTTGGTCTTTCCGGGTTCAGGCCGAACCACTGGCCCGCGCTTGGCGCGTGAGAAATCGATGTCGCGATAGCGCTCAGCTCCGACCTTTTTCATAGAGCACCCTCTGACGCTTGTTCGCCTTCCAGGCAGAGATCACGCGAAGGACATCCGGCTCTCGGTACGCGCCAGCATCGGGATCTTCCCGGGTCAGCGCTTGGTCATCATCGAGCACTGTGACCGCCTCAGCGAGGCTGACTCCATGCTCGGCAAGATTTGCCTTCGCTTTGGGCGGATCCCACGCGAACCGCACGTCGCGAGTGTATAGACGATCGTCTTCCGGCTCAAGAGGTGCCCGTAGGGCGAACTCTATCTATCTTGAGCTGCGTAACACGGTGAATGCTGCGTCCGCATGCAGTGTAGCGCCGGGTCGCCCATCCACGATCCGAGCGGGCTTCGTATGAAGGCTTGCTGTGTGACACGCACCAGACGTTTGTGGCCTGCCCTTGCTATCTTGCGTGGGGTTGCGGCGTAGCAAGTGGGCCAGGAGAAGGGCCGCAAGCCTCAGGGAACGAGGACGAAGCCCTCCATGAGCCGCCGCGCCGTGCGGTAGACCGTCACGCGCTCGGCCCACGGCGCGCCGGCGCGCACCGCGACGCCCGCGTCGATCGGCACCACGCCCGACGGATGCCCGAGCCGCACGTCGCCCTTCGGCGCGCCGGCCGCTTCGTGTACGAGCGTGCCGTCGATGCGCGCCGCGACCGCGAGACACATCGCGCCGGTCAGCATGAACGCGCGGTGGCAGTTGCCCATCGAGATCGCGCGCGCGACCAGATCGACCTGATCCGGGTCGTACTTCACGCCGTCCAGCGCCGTGAAGGCCTGCGCCGGCGCGACCATCGCGATCTTCGGCTGACCCGGCCCGGGCGCGATGCCCATGCGCGTTGCCGCGGCGACGCGGATGCTCTCGAGGCGCGCGCTCAGCGCACGATCGGCGTCGATCGCCGTCGGGGGTTCCGTGCCCGTCGCGCCGACGTCGCGCGCCCGCACGAACACCACGGGATTCGTCGCGTCGACGCACGAGACTTCGATGCCATCGATCACGTCACGTGGGGAGCCGGTCGGCAGCAGCTTTCCGGTCACCGCGCCGCCCGGCTCGACGAAGTCGAGCGCGATGCGCGCGCCCTTGCCCGCCACGCCGGGCAGCTCGAAGTCGCCGGTGACCGCCGCTGCGCCGTCCTCGACCGGCACGTGCGCCACGATCAGCTTCTTCGTGTTCGTGTTGTGGATCCGCACGAGCGTTTCTCCGTCGACCGCCTTCACGAGCTTCTCGTCGATCGCGAACGGACCGACCGCGCCCGAGCAGTTGCCGCAGTTGCCGGCGTAGTCGACGAGCGTGCTCTTCACGTCGACCTGCGCGAACGTGTAGTCCACGTCGGCGCCCGCCATCGTCGGCGGGCCGATGATGCAGGCCTTCGACAGCGATGAGATGCCGCCGCCCATGCCGTCGAGCTGCCGGCCGTACGGATCGGGGCTGCCGGTCGCCGCGGACAGGATGCGGTCGCGCTCGACGCCCGCCGGCGGCAGGTCACGCTCGTGGAAGAAGAGCGCGCGGCTCGTGCCGCCGCGCATGTAGACGGCGCGGATCTTTCGCTGGCTCATGTCGTTTCTCGCTGGCTCGTCTGCGCGAGGAGGCCACCGGCGAGGAGGATCTCGCGCTCGCGCGGCGTGAGGATGCAGGACACGCGGAACGTCCCGCCGCTCCGCCGGTTCGTGACCGTGACGCGCCCGTCGGCCTCGAGCCCGGCGCGGAGCCGCTCGATCGCGAGCACGTCGTCGCGCTCGATGCCGTCCCACGCGGCGGGATCGTCGAACGTGAGCGGCACGATGCCCCAGTTGATGAGGTTCGCGCGGTGGATACGCGCGAATGACTTTGCGATCACCGCGCGCACGCCGAGATGCATCGGCGCCGTCGCCGCCGTCTCGCGTGACGAACCCTGGCCGTAATGTTCGCCGCCCACGATGATCGACCGCCCGGCGACCTTCGCGCGCGCGACGAACTCGGCGTCGACGTACTTGAACGTATGCTCCGCGATGGCCGGGATGTTCGAGCGGAAGACGAGCACCGCGGCGCCGGCCGGCGAGATGTCGTCGGTCGAGATCTTGTCGCCGAGCTTCAGCAGCACCGGGGCTTCGAGCGTGTCCGCGACGGCTACGCCCAGCGGCACGGCCTTGATGTTCGGCCCGCGCACGACGTCGCCCTGCCCGTCCGGCTTGACGAATCCGGCGACCGGGACGGCGAACTGCGCGGGCAGCTTGATCGACGGCTCGTCGCCGAGCGTACGCGGATCGGTGATGACACCCGTCAGCGCCGAAGCGGCCGCAACGACGGAGGAGCAGAGATACACCTCGTCCCCCTTCACGCCGCTCCGGCCCGGGAAGTTGCGATTGAACGCGCGCAGGCTCTTCGTCCCCGCCGCGGGGACGTGGCCGATGCCGGCGCACGAACCGCACGACGGCTCCGAGATCGTCGCGCCGGCCGCGAGCAGATCGGTCAGCAGCCCCTCGCGCGACATCGTTTCGAGAATGCGGTGACTGCCCGGGAAGAGCACGAACGAGACGGATGGATGCACCTGGTGGCCGCGAATCACCGACGTCACGGCCGACATGTCGTGCCAGGAGCCGTTGGTGCACGAGCCGACCATCACCTGTTCGATCGGCGTCCCGGCCACTTCGCCGATCGGCACGACGCGATCGGGTGATCCCGGCAGCGCGACGAGCGGCTCGATGGACGACAGGTCGAGCTCGATCTGATCGTCGTAGTTCGCATCGTCGTCCGGCAGCGCGGGACGCCAGTCGTCGGCGCGGCCGAGGCGCGTCAGGAACGACTTCGTGACGTCGTCGCTCGGGAACACGCTCGTCGTGAGCGTCAGCTCCGCGCCCATGTTCGCGATCGTCATGCGCTGCGCGGCCAGCAGGCTCGCCAGGCCGGGGCCGCCGTACTCGAAGATCTTCCCCATCCCGCCCTTGACGCTGAGCCGGCGCAGCAGCTCGAGGATCACGTCCTTCGCGGTCACCCACGGCCGGAGCGACCCGGTGAGCCACACGCGCACGACCGCCGGCATCATGAAGAAGTACGGTCCGCCACCCATCGCGACGGCGACGTCGAGGCTCCCCGCGCCGACCGCGAGCATCCCGGCCGCGCCGCAGAGCGGCGTGTGGCTGTCGCTGCCGAGCAGCGTCTGCCCCGGCACCGAGAAGCTCTCCATGTGCACCTGGTGACAGATGCCGTTGCCGGGCTTCGAGAACACGGCGCCGTACTTGCGCGCCGCCGTCTGCATGTAGCGGTGGTCGTCGGTGTTGCGCGAGTCGACCTGGTAGACGTTGTGGTCGATGTACGCGACGACGCGCTCCGGCACCACGCGCGGCAGGCCCATCGCCTCGAACTGCAGGAACGACATGTTGCCGTTCGTGTCGGTGAGCAGCACCTGCTCGATCTTGATGCCGATCTCCTCCCCCGGTTGCGGTTTACCGCTCACGAGGTGGGCATCGATCAGCGTGCGGGCGAGACTGCGGCCCATGGCGTCTATCGCTTCGCGATCGGTGCGAACGCGCGGCGCTTCTGTCCCACGTAGTCGCCGCGCGGACGGATCAGCCGGTTGTCCTCGTGCTGCTCGATGACGTTCGCCGACCACCCGGCGATGCGGCCGGCCGCGATCACGGGCGTGAAGAGATCGACGGGAATGCCGAGCGAATAGAAGAGCGGCGCCGAGTAGAAGTCCACGTTCGGGATGAGGCCCTTCGCCGCGCCGATCCGCCCGTGGAGCTTCACGGCCATCTCGTACCACTTGAACTGGCCGGACTGCTGGCACGCGTCCTCGGCCATCCCGCGCAGGATCGCGGCGCGCGGATCGCCCGCCTTGTACACGCGGTGGCCGAAGCCCATGAGCCGGCGCTTCGTCGCGATCGCCTGATCCGAGAACTTGTCGACGTTGTCGACCTCGCCGATCTCGAACAGCGTGCGCATGACGGCCTCGCCGGCGCCGCCGTGCAGCGTGCCCTTGATCGCGCCGACGCCGCCGGCGACGGCGGAGTGCATGTCCGACAGCGTCGACGTGATGACGCGCGTCGTGAACGTCGACGCGTTCATCTCGTGCTCCGCGTAGAGCGTGAGGCTCGCGTCGAACGCCTTCACGGCCGCGCCGCCCGCGCGCTTCCCGGTCAGCATGTAGAGGAAGTTGGCGGCGTGCGACAGATCGGACGCCGGCGGGACCGGGTCCTCGCCGTTGCGGACGCGGTGGTGCGCGCAGATCGCCGTGGCCATCTGGCTCGTGAGCCGGATCGCCTTGCGCACGTTCGCGGCGCGCGAGTTGTCGGTCGCGTCCGCGTCGTGCATGCCGAGCACCGCGACGGCGGCCTGCAGCACGCGCATCGGGTCGGTGTCTTTCGGCATGAGGCGGAACGCACGCACGAGCGCGTCGGGAATCTCGCGCGCGGCGATGAGCGCGACCGTGAACTGATCGAGCGGCCCGCCCTTCGGCAGATCGCCGTGGTAGAGGAGGTACGCGACTTCCTCGAACGTCGCCAGGCGCGCGAGCTCGTCGATGTCGTAGCCGCAATAGGCGAGCCGCCCGTTGGCGCCGTCGAGATCGCACAGCGCGGTCTGCGCCGCGACGACGCCCTCGAGACCGCGAATCAGCTGAGTGCCTTCGGCCATAAGCGCTCCCTCACCCGTGAAACGTTCGGCGGGCGCGGTGCATCCCGCGCCCGCCGGGTATCCTCGGATCGTCGTGCGTTACTTGACGGCCAGCGAGCGATAGGTCGGCGTGCGCCACTCCGAATACCGCTTGTCGACGCCGCGGACGATGTCCATGTACGCGCGCGTCACCCGCTGCGTGATCGCCCCGACGTTGCCGTCGCCGAGCGGGAACCGGTCGATCGACGTGATCGGCGTGATCTCGTACCCGCTGCCGCAGAAGAACGCCTCGTCCGCGACGTAGAGCTCGGTGCGATCGATCTCGCGCACGTCGACGTCCATGCCGAGGAGCTCGGGGCCGATGTCCTCGATGATCGTCGTCCGCGTGATGCTCTCGAGGATGTCGCTGGTGATCGGCGGCGTCACGAGCCGGCCGCGGCGGACCATGAAGAACGTCGCGCCCGTGCCTTCGGCGACCTCGCCGCGCTGGTTCAAGAGAATCGGCGCGTCGTAGCCATCGGCCTTCGCCTGCAGCGTCGCGAGCCGGCCGTTCTGGTAGTTCGCGCCGCACTTGAGCCGGATCGGGATCGCGTTGTCGGACGTGCGCAGCCACGAGCTCACGCAGGCCTTCAGGCCGGCGCCTTCCCGCACGCGCGGGCGCCGTCGCGGGTTGATGTAGAGCCCGGTCGGCGACGTCGCATCGAGCCCGGCGCCGGTGACGTACGCCACGCAGTGCATGTGCACGTCCTCACGGATGTCGTTGCCTCGCAACAGCTCGCGCACGGCTTCGTAGAGATCGACGTCGCTGTACGGCACGGTGAACCGCATCAGCTTCATCGACTCGCGGAACCGGATGAAGTGCTCGTGCAGACGGAAGCAGTAGAGCTCCTCGTCCGCCGCATTCCAGTACGCGCGGAGCCCCTCGAAGACGTTGGTGGCGTAGAACACCGCCGCGGTGTTGACCGGCAGCACCGCCTCGGCCTGAGGTACGAGCTTGCCGTTCATCCAGATCTTGAAATCGGCCATGGTCCGAAGGCTCCTTCGTGTGGGGTGGAATCGGTCGGTGGTACCTCCGAAAACCTACCATACCGGCTGGCATTCACGTTGCTCGCCCTCCGTACGGTATGGCACGTCTGGCGCTCGTGGTGCTCCTCGCGTGGTGTGCAACCGGTTGCGCCGCGATTCCGCTCGTTCCGCTCGGCGCGGCGGCGATGAGCGGCAGTGCGAACAGCCTGACGCGCGCCGGCGCCGAAATGACGATGGGGGGCGGCGTGTTGCGGACGTTCACGTTGCCCTTCGACGACACCCACGCCGCTGCGTACGCAACGCTTCGGCGGCTCGGGGTGAAGGTCTACGAGGAGGAGCGCACGGAAGCGGGCATGACGATCATTCGCGGACAGGCGTACGGCCGCGCGGTGACGATGACGCTCGAGGCCGTCACGCCGGTCATGACGCGCGTCCGAACCGACGTCCGCGCCGGGCTCGTGCGGGACCGCGCGACGGCCGCCGAGATCGTCGCGCAGACGGAGCGGGCGATCGAGAGCCGCGCCAGCGTCCGCGCCAATCGCTGACCGGTCAGGATCGCCCGCGAGAGCACCCGTTCAGCGCTGTCGTCGACTTCCCCGTCCCGGGGAAGCCTTCGACCAGCACGAGCCGCGGCGTCATCGGGAAGAAGTCGCGCGCCGTCTCAGCGCGGCTTCTTCACTCCGAACGCCGGGAAGACCGTGTCGGCGAACGCGTGCAGCGCGTCCCAGTCGTACGGGCCTTCGCGGAACGCGATGTTCAGACGCGTGCAGCCGAGATCGCGGAACTTGCCGATCATGTCGAGCGCGTCCTTTGCCGTGCCGCGGAGGAAGCCGGTGCGCTGCTCGCGCCCGTCGGTCCGGCCGCCCCAGTGACGCTGGTAGATCGCCTCGCCGTGCGCCACGCCCTTGGCGTCCGCGCCCAGATAGAAGCCGAGGTTCACGGTGCGCTGGATCGTCTTCGGATCGCGCTTCTCCGTCTCGCACCACTGCGTCAGCACCTGGCTCTTGTGCCGCCATTCGTCGGGGCCGACGTACGCGGCGTTCCAGCCGTCGGCGTACTTCGCGGCCGCGCGGAGCGTGCGCTTCTCGCCGCGTCCGCCGATCCAGAGCGGAATGCGCGGCTGCAGCGGCTTCGGATTGTTCGGCGCGTTCTCGACCTTGAAGTGCTGCCCCTGGAAGCTCGCGCGGCGCTGCTCGGGGTCGAACAGCAGGCGGAGGATCTGCGCGTACTCCTCCATCATGTCCTCGCGGATGCCGATGCGCGGAAAGTCGAACCCGAACGCCTTGGCCTCGATCTCGTGCCAGCCGGCGCCGATCGCGCAGTCGACGCGGCCGTCCGACAGGTGGTCGATGGTCGTCAGCGACTTCGCGAGGAGCCCGGGATTCCGGTAGACGACGCAGTACACCATGCTGCCGAGCCGCACGCGCCTCGTGTCCATCGCCGCCGCGGAGAGCGTCGCGATGCCTTCGTAGCAATCGAGCTCGCCGCCTTGCGGCGGTGATTCCTGGAAATGGTCCGAGACGGAGAACCAGTCGAAGCCCTGCTCGTCGGCGAACGTCCAGAGCTTGCGCATCTCGGCGAGCGGCCCGCCCATGTGCCCGATGTGGATCCCGAACGTCATCGCCATGACAGGTGTCTCCTTGTCGGTCCTACGCGCTCGTCGTGAGCAGGGTATCGATTTCGCGGCACATCGCCTCGACCGTCGCCGCCGGCATCAGGCTGGCGCGGAATCCATTGCGGGCCATCTCGGCGACCTCCGCGCGCGAGAAGCCCATGTCCGTGATGAGCCGGCGGTACTCGGTGACGACGTCGGTGCCGAACACGAGGGGATCGTCGTCGTTCACGGTGCACGTCACGCCGGCGTCGAGCAGCGTCCGCAATTGATGGTCGCGATGGCTCGTCGCGCACTCGAGCAGGACGTTGCTCGTCGGGCACACGTGGAGGAAGACGCCATCACGCGCCAGGTCGCGGAGCAGCGCCCTGTCTTCGACGGCGCGCACGCCGTGCGAGATGTGCCGCACGCCATGCTCCATGGCGCTCGCGCGGACGCTCGCGCGCCCGCCAGCTCACCGGCGTGCGCTCGCAGCTTCAGTCCGGCGTCGCCCGCGCGCCGGAAGACGCCGGCGAAGGCGCGATGCCCCTCGGCACGCTCGTCGCCCTGCAGATCGATGCCGGCCAGCCATCCCGGACGCAGCGCGCAGTCGACGACGTCGTCGAAGACCGCCGCGCAGGCATCGGGCGCACGATGGCGCGCGAGTCCCAGGATCAGCCGGACGTCGATCGGATACTGCGCGGCGGCGCGGTCACGCCCCGCGGCGATCGCGCCCCAGACCGCGCGCTGGCTCGATCCGCGTCGCGTGTGAAAGTCGTGCGACACGATGAGCTCGGCGTAGCGGACGTTCTGACGCGCGAGGTCTTCGACCACCTCGAACGCGTGACGCTCGATGAGCTCCGGCGTGCCCGTCACCGGAAGCGTGTAGTTGCGGAAGACCTGCCGGAAATGTTCGAAGTCGGGGAACGGCCGCCGGCGCGCGAGCCACGGCGGCGTCGCGGGGAGGCTCGGACCCCACGGATGCAGCTCGCGGATCGTGCTCCAGCGGAACGCGCCTTCGAAGTGGAGATGCATCTCCGCTTTCGGAAGCGCGCGGACCCAGGGCTCGAGCGCGACGCCGTCGGCGGCCGTCACCGCGTCGTCAGCGTCAGGCCGGCGTCGATGACGAACGTCTGCCCGGTCACCCACCGCGCCTCGTCGCTCGCCAGGTAGACGGCCGCCCACCCGACGTCCCAGCCGGTCCCTTCGGTGCCGAGCAGCGACGCCTTGCGACGGCGCTCGCGCATCTCTTCGCCGAGCGATTCGACCATCGGCGTCCACACGGTGCCGGGCGCGATCGCGTTGATGCGCACGCCCTTCGGGCCGAGGTGTCCGGCCGAGCTCCGCACGAAGCCGATCACCGCCGCCTTCGCCGTGGCGTACGCCGTGCGGCCGTAGGCGCGCATCGCGGCGACCGACGACACGCACGTGATCGCGCCGCGGCCGCGCTCCACCATCAGGCGCGCGGCGGCCCGGGTGGCGAGAAACATCGACTTCACGTCGACGTCCATCACGCGGTCCCATTCCTCCTCGGTGATGTCGAGCAGCTCGCGGCGCGATTCGATGCCGACGTTGTTGTGCAGGATGTCGAGCGCGCCCCAGCGGGAGACGGCATCGTGCACCATCGCGTCGCACTCGGCGGCGCGCGTGACATCGGCCGCGAACGCCTCGGCGGCGCCGCCTTCCCCACGGATCAACCCGACGGTCTCCTCCGCGCGCTCGCGCACCACGTCGACGCAGAGGACACGCGCGCCTTCGCGCGCGAAGAGAATGGCGGTTGCCTTGCCGTTCCCGAGCCCGGGGCCGCGCGAGCCGGCGCCGGTGACGATGGCCACCTTGCCCGCGAGGCGCCCGGGCATCGGGCTACTTGAACGCGGCGTCGAGTCGGACGTCGATCAGGTACGGCCCGCCGCTGGCGAGACCGCGACCGAGCGCGGTGCCGACATCCGCGGCCTTCTCGACGCGCTCGCCGGGCACGCCGAGCGCGCGCGCGAGCCCGAGGAAGTCGATCGCCGGCTCGAGATCCATGCCGACGTAGCGATCGTCTTCGGCCGAGAATCCCTTCAGCGCGTGCGTGCGCTGCTTCAGGATGCGGTACGACGCGTTGTTGAAGATGACGTAGACGACGGCGAGCGACTCGCGCGCCGCGGTCCACAGCGCCTGGTTCGTGTACATCGCGCTGCCGTCGCCGATGAGTCCGATGACGGGCCGGTCGGGGATCGCGAGCTTCACGCCGAGCGTCGCCGGCAGACCCCAGCCGATGCCGCCGCCGCGCAGGCCGAACAGGCTCTTCGCGTCGGCGCAGCGGAACAGGTCGCGAATGCCCGGCGCCGACGAGATCGCTTCCTCGACGAGCACGGCATTCGCGGGCGCCGCCTTCGCGAGCTCGTTCACGAGCGTGAGCGACGGCATCGGCGAGCGCGCCGCGTCGGACTCGGCCTTGCGCGCGAGATCTTCACGGCGTCCCTGCTGGTCCTTGCGCACCGCGTCCGTGCGCTTCTTCGCATCGGGCCGGCCGTCCTTGCCGGTGACTTTGCGCACGGCTTCGGACAGCTCGGGCAGCGAGGCCTTCGGGTCGCCCTGGATGCCGACTTCGGCCGGGTAATTCTTGCCGATCTCCCACGGATCCACGTCGAGATGCACGATCGTCACCCCCGGCGGCATCGGCTCGACGTCGTCCGGCAGGGAGAACGTGAAGAGATCGCCGCCGACCGAGAAGAGCAGGTCGTGGCGCATCAGGAGCTCGCGCACCTGCGGCATCAGCCGCGGCATCGAGCCGGCATAGAGCGGGTGCGTGAAGGGGAACGCGCACCGCGACGGCACGCCTTCGACCATGACGGGCGCGCCGACGAGCTCGGCCAGCTCCGCGAGCTCGGCGAGCGCGTCGCTCGAGGCGACGGCGTCACCGGCGACGATCAGCGGCCGCTGCGCGCGCGCGAGCAGCTTCGCCGCCTCCGTGATCGCGGCGCGATCGCCGACGATGCGCGGCGCGATGCGCGTGCGCGCGAGCAGATCGATGTCGCGTACCGCGTTCAGCACGTCGACGGGCAGCGAGAGGAACACGGGTCCGCTCGGCTGCGCGAGCGCGGTCTTCACCGCGCGACGCACGATGCGCGGCAGGTCTTCGAGCCGCCGCGCTTCGGTCGACCACTTCACGTACGGCTGCGCGACGGGCGGAAGGTCCGACCAGAGAATCGGCTCGGTCACCGTGAAGGCCTGGTCGTGCTGACCGGCGGTGAGGAGCATCGGCGCCCCGGCCTTGTACGCGTCGTACAGCATGCCCATCGCGTTGCCGAGGCCCGGCGACACGTGGACGTTCACGGCCGCGAGGCTGCCGGACGCCTGCGCGTAGCCGTCCGCCATCGCGATCGCGACGGCCTCCTGCAGCGCGAGCACGTAATGAATGCCCGGCTCGCGCGCGAGCCCGTCCATCAACGGCAGCTCCGTCGTGCCCGGGTTTCCGAACATCACGGAGACGCCTTCGTCTTTCAGGATCTGCAAGAACGCCTGTTTGCCCGCCATGAGTGACATGGCGCGGATCATAAACCTCGGCGCTCCTTGATTCCACCCGACGCGGCTGGGTACGCTCGTGATCGTGCCAGCCGATGTCCCGTTGCTGCGCGCCGCACGACGGGAGCCCACGCCGTTCACCCCGATCTGGCTCATGCGGCAGGCCGGACGCTACATGCCGGAATACCGCGCGATCCGGGCGCGTCATGGGTTCCTCGACCTCTGCAAGACGCCGGACGCGGCCGCGGAGGTGACGCTGCAGCCCGTCGATCGTCTCGGCGTCGACGGCGCGATCCTCTTCGCCGATATCTTGCTGATCGTCGAGCCGCTCGGCGTCGGTCTCGAGTTCGCGAAAGGCGAGGGACCGGTCATTCATCGCCCCGTGCGCAGCGTGGCGGACGCGGAGCGCCTGCAGCCGATCGATGTCGACGCGACGCTCGGCTACGTCTTCGAGACGGTGCGCATCGTCACGCGCGCGCTGGCGGATCGCGTGCCGCTCATCGGCTTCGCCGGCGCGCCGTTCACCGTCGCGTCGTACGTCGTCGAAGGCGGGCCGTCGCGCGACTTCCTCGCGACGAAGAGCTTCATGTACGAGGAGCCCGCGGCGTGGGACCGGCTGATGGGGATCCTCGCCGGCGCGACGGCGCGCTATCTCCAGGGACAGATCGCGGCGGGCGCGCGCATCGTCCAGCTCTTCGATTCGTGGGTCGGTGCGCTGGCGCCGGCGGACTATCGCCAGTTCGTCGCGCCGTACACGCGGCGCGTGATCGACGCCATCGGGACGTCGGCGCCCGTGATTCACTTCGGGACCGGGACGTCCGGATTACTCGCGGCGATGCGCGACGCCGGCGGCGACGTGATCGGGCTCGACTGGCGCGTCGATCTCGACGAGGGCTGGCGCATCGTCGGTGAGGGCCGCGGCGTGCAGGGCAATCTCGATCCGGCCGTTCTGCTCGCGAGGCCGTCCGTCATCCGCGAGCGCGCCGCCGACATTCTTCGGCGCGCCGGGGGACGGCCGGGCCACATCTTCAATCTCGGGCACGGCGTGTATCAGCAGACGCCCGTGGAGCACGTGAAGGCGCTCGTCGACATCGTGCACGAGCTGTCCGATCGGCGATGACGCCCGACGCGGTGCTGTTGGTCGCCTTCGGCGGTTCGTTCCTCGGAGGAGGGCTTCGCCCCCCTTCCGAACCTCCCCCCAGGATTGCGCCGGCGAAGCCGGCGCTCGAAACGTGACACACCCCGTGAATGTCGATGCCGTGCTCGTCATCGCCTTCGGCGGTCCGACGAAGCCCGAGGAAGTCGACGAGTTTCTCGCCAACGTCACGCGCGGCCGCCGGATTCCGCCCGAGCGTCTCGCAGTGGTGCGGACGCAGTACGAACGGATCGGTGGCCGCTCGCCGCTGAACGAGCTCACGTTTCGCCAGGCGCGTGCGCTCGAGACGGCGCTCGCCGCATCGGGCCGCCCGGTGCCCGTCGCGGTCGGGATGCGGAACTGGCATCCGTATCTGCACGAGGCGCTCGCCGACCTCGCAGCGCGCGGTGCGCGGCGTGCCGTCGGCGTCATCCTGTCGCCCCTCCGCAGCGAAGCGTCCTGGGACAGATATATGGAGGACGTCCGTGAGGCCGCCGGGCGCGTGCCCGGCGCGCCGCACGTGGACTTTGCGGCGCCGTGGACGACGCATCCGCGGTTTCTCGACGCCGTCGCCGATCGCGCGCGCGGGGCCTTCGACGAGATTCCCGAGGCCGCGCGCCGCTCGACGCCGCTCGTCTTCACCGCGCACAGCGTGCCGATCGCGATGGCCGAGGCGTCACCGTACGTCGACGACCTGACGACGGCGGTCCGCGCCGTCGGCGAGCGTCTCGCGCATCCGCGCGTGTCCATCGCGTACCAGAGCCGCAGCGGCAACCCGCGCGACCCGTGGCTCGAGCCCGACGTCAACGACGTCCTGCGGCGTCTCGCCGCGGCGGGCGAGAGGCACGTCGTGGTCGTGCCGCTCGGGTTCGTCGTCGACCACGTCGAGGTCCTGTTCGACCTCGACGTGCAGGCGAGGGAGACGGCGACGGCCGCGGGGATCACGCTGCACCGTGCGGCGACGGTCGGTGATCATCCCGCGTTCATCGAAGCGCTCGCCGACACCGTGACGCGCGCGGCGCGATGACGCGCGTCGTGGTCATCGGCGGCGGCGTCGCCGGACTCGCCGCCGCGTATCGCGCCGTGGAGATCGCGCGGGAACGTGGTGTCGCGCTGGATCTCCGGGTGCTCGAGGCGCGCGCCCGGCTCGGCGGCACGATCGAGAGCGTGCGCACGGACGGCTTCCTGCTCGAGACCGGTCCCGATTCGTTCCTGTCGGAAAAGCCGTGGGCGCTGGCGCTCGTGCGCCGGCTGGGCATCGAAGACCGCCTCGTCCGCACCGACGACCGGTTTCGCAAGACGTTCGTGTGGCATCGCGGCCGGCTGCATCCGCTGCCGGATGGCTTTCAGCTCCTCGCGCCGACGCGCCTCGTGCCGTTCGTCGCGTCGTCCCTGTTCTCGTGGCCGGGCAAGCTGCGTATGGGGCTCGACCTGATCCTGCCGCGCGGCGTGGCCGACGACGAGAGTCTCGGCGCCTTCGTGCGCCGCCGCCTCGGCGCCGAAGCGCTCGATCGCGTGGCCCAGCCGCTCGTCGCCGGCATCTACACGGCGGATCCCGACGATCTCTCGCTGGCCGCGACGATGCCGCGCTTCCTCGAGCTCGAGCGCCGGGAGCGGAGCCTGATCCTCGCCATGTGGCGGGCGGCGCGCCGGACGCCGGTTCAGGGCGCGAGCGGTGCGCGCTGGAGTCTCTTCGTCACGTTCGAGAACGGCATGGAGGAGCTCGTCGGCGCGCTCGCCGAGCGGCTGCCCGCGGGCGCCGCGTCGATCCACCGCCGCGTCGTCGGCGTCGAGCGTGCCGACGGCGCATGGCGCATCGCGACGTCGGACGGTGAGCCACTCCATGCGGACCACGTCATCATCGCGTCGGAGTCGCACGTGGCGAGCCGTCTCGTGCGCTACGTCGACCCGGCGCTCGCGACGCTCCTCGCCGAGATTCCGTACTCGTCCGCCGCCACGATCTCGTTCGGATGGCGGCGTGACGCGATCCCGCATCCGCTCGACGGCTTCGGGTTCGTCGTCCCGCGCACGGAGGGCAAGGCGTTGCTCGCAGCGACGTTCTCGAGCGTGAAGTACCCGGGCCGCGCGCCGGACGGCCACGTGCTGATTCGCGCGTTCGTGGGCGGCGCGCTGAACGCCCGGATCCTCGACGAGGACGACGCCGCGCTCGCCGCGCTCGCGCGGCGCGACCTGCACGACGCCCTCGGCGTGACGGCGGAGCCGCTCTTCGCGCGCGTCGCGCGCTGGCCGGCGTCGATGCCGCAGTACCGCGTCGGCCATCTCGCGCGCATCGAGACGATCGAGCGCCGGCTGGCGACACTGCCGGGGCTTCACCTGGCGGGCGGCGCCTACCGTGGTGTCGGCATCGCCGACTGCGTGCACTCGGCGGAGACGGCCGCCGCGCGCGCGCTCGGCGTTTGACTCGCCGCGCGCCCCCGCATCAGTCGCCAGAGTTTTTCGGGCCGGAGCGGCATGTCGACGTGCGTGACACCGAACGGCGCGAGCGCGTCGACCACGGCGTTCACGATCGCCTGCGGCGCACCGACACAGCCGGCTTCGCCGACGCCCTTCGCGCCGAGTGGATTCACCGGCGTGGGGGTGACGGTGCGGTCCAGCTCGAAGTCAGGGAAGACGTCCGCCCTCGGCGCCGCGTAATCCATCAGGCTGCCCGACAGGAGCTGGCCGGATTCGTCGTAGACGATCTCCTCCCACAGCGCCTGGGCGATGCCCTGGGCGATGCCCCCGTGCAGCTGGCCTTCGAGCAGGAGGGGATTGATGACGTTGCCGACGTCGTCGACGGCGACGAAGCGCAGGAGCTTCACTTCGCCGGTCGCCGCGACGACTTCGACGACGGCGATGTACACGCCGAACGGGATCGTGAAGTCCGGCGGGTCCCACATGCGAGAGGCCTCGAGCCCCGGCTCCATGTCCGCGGGCAGCCGCGCGCCCCGATGCGCGATCGCGGCGACCTCGCGGAGCGTGACCGCGCGGTCCGGGAAGCCGCGAACGAAGAACCGCCCGGCGTCGAACTCGAGGTCCGGTTCCGCCGCTTCCAGATGATGGGCGGCGATCTTCCGCGCCTTCTCCTTCACCCGCTGCGCGGCGAGGAGCACGGCCGAAGCGCCGACGCTCGCCGCACGGCTGCCGCCGGTGCCGAAGCCGTACGGCACCACGGCGGTGTCGCCGTGCAGCACCGTGACGTCGTCGGGCTGCACGCCGAGCTCGTCGGCGACGACCTGCGCGAACGTCGTGGCCGTGCCCTGGCCGTGCGGCGACGTGCCCGTCACGACCGTCACGCGCCCCGTCGGCTCCACGCGCACCGCGCCGTATTCGTGGCCCGCGAGCGCGCCCGTGCGTGACGGGCCGGTGGACGCCGTCTCGATGAACGTCGACAGACCGATGCCGAAGAAGCGCCCGTCCGCTCGCGCGCGCGCCTGCTCGTCGCGCACGCGCGTGACGTCGAGGATCTCGAGCGCGCGATCGAACGTGAGGCCGTACCGGCCGGAGTCGAACGTGAGACCCGAGAGTGTCTTGAACGGGAAATCCTCGTCGCGAACGAAGTTCAGCTTCCGGATCTCGATCGGATCGGCGCCGAGCTCGCGCGCGGCGAGGTCGACGAGGCGTTCGATGATGAACGACGCCTCCGGGCGCCCGGCGCCGCGGTACGGTCCGGTCGGCGTCGCGTTCGTGAAGACCGCCCGGACGGCATAGGACGCGGCGGGCATGCGATACGCGCCGGTGACGAGGCGGCCGCAGAGCACCGGCGGCAGGCACGTGAAGCCCTCGAGATGCGCGCCCATGTCGCCGATGCCCGTGACGCGCAGTCCGAGGAAGCGCCCGTCGCGATCGACCGCAAGCTCGCCGGTGTGCACCTGTCCGCGCCCGTGGTTCGTCGCGAGCATGCTTTCACTGCGCGTTTCGATCCACTTCACCGGACGCCGGAGCTGGCGCGCCGCGATGACGGCCAGCAGCTCTTCGTCGTACAGGCCGAACTTGACGCCGAAGCCGCCGCCGACGTCGGGCGCAATGACGCGGATCGCGTGCTCGGGCACGTCGAGCGCTTCGGCGACCAATCCGCGCGTCTTGTGCACGCCCTGCGTCGACTGCCAGAACGTGAGCGCGCCGGCCTGCCACAGCGCGACGCAGCCGCGCGGCTCCATCGGGAGCGCGGCGATCCGCTGGTTGACGAACCGCTCGCGCACGACGCGATGCGCGCGCGAACGCCCCGTCGACGTCGCCGTTCTTCCATGCGAACTCGTAGACGACGTTGCCGGGCGCCTCGTCGTAGAGCTGCGGCGCGCCGGGCGCCGCCGCCTGTTCCGGATCGATGACCGCCGCGAGCGGCTCGTAGTCGACCTCGACGAGATCGGCGGCATCACGCGCCGTCGCGCGATCCGCGGCGACCACGAAGGCGACCGGGTGGCCGGCGAACCGCACGCGATCGCCGGCGAGCGGCAGATGCGGTGGGTTCTTCGTGTTCGGCGGGGCGAGGATCAGCGGTTTGGGTCTCACGCCGCCGAGATCGGCGGCGGTGAGGACGGCGTACACGCCGGCCAGGCTGCGCGCGCGCGCGGTGTCGATGCGTGCGATGCGCGCGTGCGCATGCGGCGAGCGGACGACGACGGCGTGCGTGAGTCCGGGCAGCGTCAGATCGTCCACGTATTGCGCCACGCCGCGGAGCAGCCGCGGATCTTCGAGGCGCTTCACCTCGCTGCCGACGAAGCGGGGGGCGGGCATCCGGTCCTCCTGGTGTTAGGCTCTAGCCGGAAAAACTACACCGGTCCCGAGGAGAGCGCCTGCGATGCCGAACATCCCGCCCGACGCGCTCGAGCGACTCGTCCGCGACACCTTCGTCGGATGGAACACGCCGGCGGACGACGCGACGTGGGTCGCCGCCATGCTCGTCCGCGCCAACCTGCGCGGTCATGACTCGCACGGCGTCATCCGCGTCCCGCATTACGTCCGCTCGCTGAAAGCCGGCGAGACGAACCCGCGGCCGAAGATCCAGGTCGAGTACGAGACGCCGACCATCGCGCGCGTCGACGGCGATCTCGGCTTCGGACAGGTCGTCGCCCGGCGCGGTATCGCGATCGCGATCGAGAAGGCGACCGCGCAGGGCCTCTCGGCGGTGACGCTGCGGCGGACGAATCACGTCGGGCGGCTCGCCGACTACGCCGAGATCGCGGCGGCCGCCGGCCTCATCGGGATGGTGTGGGTGAACGCGCCGATGGCGCTGAACGTCGCGCCGACCGGCGGGGCCGCACGCCGGCTCGGGACGAACCCGCATGCCGTCGGCATTCCCGGTCCGAACGGCACCGTCGCGATGTCGCTCGACTTCGCCACGAGCGTCTGGGCCGAAGGCAAGCTGAAGGTGAAGTACGCGCGCGGCGAAGCGGTGCCGCCGGGCATCATGCAGAACGCCGCCGGCGCGCCGTCGACCGATCCGCGCGAGTACTACGGCGATCCGGTCGGCTCGCTGCTCACCATGGGCCAGCACAAGGGCTACGGCCTGTCGCTCGCGATCGAGGTCCTCGCCGGCATTCTCTCCGGCACCGGCGCCGCACGTCCCGAGCGCGGCGCGGTGCAGAACGGCACGCTCATGATGTGCATCGACGTGTCGCAGTTCGTGCCGCCCGCGGATTTCCATGCCGAGGTCGCGCGCGTGTTCGACTTCGTGCGGTCGGCGCCGCTCGCCACGGGCGCGAAGGAGATCCTCATTCCCGGCGAGCCGGAAGAGCGCACGAGCCGCGAGCGGCGCGCGCATGGCGTGCCGGTCGAAGACGAGACGTGGCGCCAGCTGGCCGAGTGCGCGGCCGAGGTCGGCGTCACGCCGCCGGGGGTCCGCTGAATGCTCGACGTCGTCACCATGAAGGAGATCGACGCGATCTTCGAGATCACCGATGCGCTCGGCATCCACCGCGAGCACCTCGTCATCCCGCTCGGCACCGCGTCGCCGGGCCAAGTGCGCCGGCTGCCGAACGGCAAGTTCGAGATCACCGTCGAGGCCGAGCGGTCGTTCGACGAGTGGCTCAAGGAGCTTCCGGCGCTGATCGCCGCCGCGCGGACGTGAGCGTCGCAGCGCCGGAAGTGCTCCGGCGCGGTCTCGGTCTCGTCCCGCTCGCCGCCATCGTCTTCTTCAACGTCAGCGGCGGCCCCTACGGCATCGAGGACACGGTGCCGGCCTTCGGCCCGGGGCTGACGCTGCTCCTGCTGGTCGTCACGCCGTTCATCTGGAGTCTGCCGGTCGCGCTCGTGATGTCGGAGCTCGCGGCCGCGATGCCGGACGAAGGCGGGTACATCACGTGGGTGCGCCGCGCGTTCGGTCCGTTCTGGAGCTTCCAGGTCGGCTGGTGGAGCTGGATCGACAGCTTCGTCGACGTCGCCGTGTACCCGGCGCTCTTCGTCGAGTACCTGAAATTCTGGCGCCCGGACATGGGCGCGCTCGAGCGCTGGGTCCTGGCGCTCGCGTTCATCGTCGTCCTGACGGGCCTCAATCTCGCCGGCGTGCGGCCGGTCGGGCTCGCCGCGGTCGTGCTCGCGATCCTCGCGCTCGTTCCCATCGCGCTGTTCGTCGTCATCGGCGCGTTCGTGCCAGCGCGCGTGCCGTGGCAGCCGTTTGCGCCGGACAGCGGCAGCGTCGCCGCCACCCTCGGGCTCGGGCTCGCGGTCGTCATGTGGAACTACTCGGGTTGGGACACGGCGTCGACGGTGCTCGGTGAGACGAAGCAGCCCGAGCGGGCGTTCGTCCGCGCGCAGCTCGCGACGCTGCCGTTGATCGCGCTCGCGTACGTGCTGCCCGTCGCGGTCGGACTCGCGAGCGGCGCCACGGCGTGGGGCGACTGGGACACGGGAACGCTGCCCGTCATCGCGGCGGGCGTGGGCGGCGCCTGGCTCGGCCATGCCGTGGCGGCCGGTGCCGTGATCAGCACGGCGGGCCTCTTCATGTCGCTGCTGCTCACGAACTCGCGCCTCCCGTTCGTGCTCGCCCGCGACGGAATGATGCCGCGCGCGCTCGGCGTGCTGTCGGCGAGCACGGGCACGCCGTGGCGCGCGGTCGTCGTGTCCGCGCTGTGCTACGCGGCGTTCGCGGCGTTTTCGTTCAAGGAGCTGATCGTCCTGAACGTGTGGCTCTATTCGCTCGCGCTGCTGATCGAGCTCGCGGCATTCCTCCGGCTCCGTCGTGCCGCGCCCGATCTGCCGCGGCCGTGGCGCGTGCCCGGCGGATCCGCGGGCGCGGTGATCGTCGCGGTGCTGCCGGCGATTCTCGCGCTGGTCGCGATGGCGACGGCCGGCTGGGCGAACACGCTCGCGGGCGTGATCGCCGCGCTTACCGGGCCGGCCGCGTGGCTCGTCGTGCGGCGGCGCGTCGCCGCCTGACCGGCGCGTCGTCGTCGCCGAGATTGTCGTCGAGCACGCGCGCGAGGCAGTCGAGGGTCGGCAGCGACGCCACGTACGTGCGCCACGCGATCGCGACGTTGTCCGGAGGCGCACCGGGCGCCGGCATCGTGAGAATCGCGACGCTCACGTTCGGACCGTCCCCCGCGCACCCTCCGGCGCACGCCTGCTGCACCCGCACGCGTGCCTCGAGGCCACGGCGCGCGATGAGCGTGCGGAGACGCTCGAGGATCGTGGCCGCGTTCAGGACCTCCGGCCGGCCGCCGCGCTCGACCGGTATGACGACCTCGCCGGGCTCGCGCGGACACACGGTGACGATCAACCGCCGTTTCATCTCGAACTGGGGGCCCCGACATGGCCCCCAGACCCCCAACGTTCGGAACCGGCGCGGCGAAGCCGTGCCGGTCCTCGATCTCGCGTTGCCAGTGTCTGCGCCAGCCGCGCCGCCGCCATCACCGGTGCCTCGACCGGCGCGTGCCAGCGCCCGCTCACGCCCGTTCGCGCGAGCGCACGCGCGACGCCGCGCCGGAACCACGCGTCGCCGATCACGCGGCCGGCCCAGCTCACGTCGATCGGCTGCGTCAACGCGAGCCGCCGCGCGACGTCCGCGGTGAACGCCGCGAGATGTCGCTGCGCGTCCGCGACGATCGCGCGCGCGCGCCGATCGCCGCGCCGCGCGCGTCGGATGACCGCCGGCGCGAGCGCCGCGATGCGCGCGACGGGATTCGGCGATTGCACGAGCCGGCGCGCCGGCATGAAGTCTTCGCCGTCGGTCGTTGCACGCAGCCACTCACGTCCGAGCCAGAATCCCGAGCCTTCGTCGCCGAGCAGCGGCCCAAGACCGCCGGCGCGCGCCCATCGTCCGCGCGCGTTCCGGCCGAGCACGATCGACCCCGTGCCCGACAGCACGAGCACGCCGGCGCGACCGCCGAGCGCGCCGAGCGCCGCGGCCTGCGCGTCGGACAACACGTCGATCCGCGTCGCGATTCCACGCAGCCGGCGCGCGATGCGCTGCCGCTCGGCGGTCGTCCACACGCCTCGCGACGCGACGACCAGCGCGTCGAGCCTGCATGGCCTGCCGGTACGGCCTGCCAGCGCCCTGAGTAAAACTTTGCTGAGTTCGGGTACGTCCCGGGCCGGTCGTGTGACAACCTGCGCACGACCAGATCCGTCGAGAACGGCCACCCGGATCCACGTCGCACCGACGTCGACGCCTGCGACGACGCGGCGATGCACAAGCGGTCGCCTCCGTCCCGCTGCCGACGCCCGGGGCACCGTGGCTGACATGCGTGACATTATGGCTCGTCACCGGTGCGCCGCTGATCGCGAAAACGGCGGTTTAGCAGCGTTCCAAGGTGGCATAGCTCGTGCTGGAAGAACCGGTCACTATGGGGAAGGGAATCGCCGCCTGGCTCCTGGTCGCGGCTGCGGCAGCGGGCGCGATGTCACCGCGGGACGTCGTTCAGACGGCCGTCACGCGGGTCCTCACCGTCGCCTCCGAATCCGACGATACCGACCGCATGACGCGCTCGGATATGACGGATCGGCGGCGCGCGGAGATGCGGCGGATCGCGTCGGAGATCTTCGATTTCGACGAGATGGCGCGGCGCGCGCTGTCCCGTCACTGGGCCGGACGGTCGAAGGCCGAGCAGACCGAATTCGTCGCGCTCTTCACCGATCTCCTGGAGCGGACGTACGTCGCGCGGATCGAGCGGTACGCCGGCGAGAAGATCACGTATCCGAACGAAATCATCGACGGCAACTACGCCACGGTGCGCTCGCGCGTGATGACGCGGCGGCGCGCGGAGACCACGCTCGACTACCGCCTGCACCTGGACGGCGGCAAGTGGCGCGTGTTCGACATCTCCGTCGACGGCGTGAGCTTCGTGGCGACGTACCGGAGCGAGTTCAGCCGCATCATCCGGCAGGCGTCGTACGTGTCGCTCGTCGAGCGCATGCGCAAGAAGCGGATCGAGGTCGACGCGCTCGCGCGCCGCACGGATCGTCCCGAGCCGCCGGCCAAGCCCTGAGCGGTGATTCGAGGCACGCCACGGCTTCGCCGGGGCGTGCCGAGCGTCTGGGGGTTTGGGGGCCATATCGGGGCCCCCATCCTCATTAATCGGGGCCCCCATCTCGATTAAACTGACCGCGTGCCGGGCGCCTCGTCCCTGACCTGGCCGGATTACGCGGTCGTCGTCGCGGCGCTCGCGGTTCTGCTCGGCATCGGCGTCGCGTTCACACGCCAGCAGCACGACACGGTCGACTTCTTCCTCGCGCGCCGCCGTGTGCCGTGGTGGGCGGCGTGCCTCAGCTTTCTCGCGACCGAGATCAGCGCCGTCACGATCATCTCGGTGCCGGCCACCGCCTACCGCGAGAATCTCGAGTACTTCCAGTTCTTCGTCGGCTCGAGCCTCGCGAAGGTGGCCGTCGCGTTCCTGTTCATCCCCGCGTTCTACCGGCACGACGTCACGACCATCTACGAATTCCTGGAGCACCGGTTCGGCCGCGCCACGCAGGTGGCGAGCTCGGTCTTCTTCTTCGTCACACGGCTCGCGGGTTCGGGCGTACGGCTCACGGTCCCGGCCGTCGCCGTGGCGCTCCTCATGGGATGGCCGCTCGTGCCCACGATCGCCGTGTTCGTCGTGGTGTCGATCGTCTACATCGCGACGGGCGGCGTGAAGGCCGTCATCTGGACGAACGTGTTCCAGGCGCTCATGTTCCTCGGCGCCGGTGCGGTGACGCTCGGCTTCGCGCTGTCGCGCATCGACGGCGGATGGTCGGCCGTCGTCGACATGGCGGGCGCGGCGGGCCGCCTGAACCTCGTGAACTGGGGGCCCGCGCTGGACGATCCGCACTTCCTGCGGCGCGTCCTGACCGAGCCGAACATCGTGTGGGTGGCGGTGCTGAACGGAGTGATCGGGTCGATGGCCGCGTTCGGCACCGACCACGACCTGATGCAGCGG
Source organism: Candidatus Rokuibacteriota bacterium (assembly GCA_016184365.1). Lineage (GTDB taxonomy): Bacteria > Methylomirabilota > Methylomirabilia > Rokubacteriales > CSP1-6 > AR8. The sequence goes on along the minus strand of JACPCW010000122.1, from coordinate 1,342 downwards.
CTCCTGACCGTCGAGACGCGGCGCCAGAGCCAGCGCACCCTCATGCTGACGGCGCTCGGCACGTTCGTGACGCTCGTCATCTACCTCGGCCTCGGCGTCACGATCTACACGTTCTACGCGCAGCAGTCGGGCTTGCCCGTCTCCCGCCCGGACGAGATCCTGCCGCACTTCGTGCGCGAGGTGATGCCGCCCGTGTTGCGCGGCCTCATGCTCGCCGCGATCGTGCTCGCGTCGATCGACTCACCACTCGGATCGCTCGCCGCATCGTTCGTGACGGACATCTATCGGCCGCTGCTCGTGCGCGGCCGCCCGGAGCGTCATTACCTGTACGTCTCGCGCGTGAGCGTCGTCGTCTTCGGCGTCATCCTCGGCCTGCTCGCGTACGGGTTTTCGTTCTTCGACCAGTTCCTGTGGCTGGTCTTCAAGATCGCCGGGGTGCCGTTCGGGTCGCTGCTCGGCGTCTTCCTGCTCGGGCTCATGACGCGCCGGCGCATCGCTGATGTCGCGAACGTCGTCGCGATGATCACCATGGCGGCGTTCAACTTCGGCCTGCTGGTGTTGTCGGAGAAGAAGCTGCTCGGCGTGGTGCTGCGCACGGTCGGCTGGGCCGACGCGCCGGATTCGATCGCGTGGTCGTGGCTGGTGATCGTGGGAACGGCGGGAACGATGCTGCTGGCACTGGCGCTGTCCCCGCTGTTCGCGGTGCGTCGCGGCGGGTCGTCGAGGGCGACGCCGGCTTAGCCGATGGCGCCCGAGCGTCTGGGGGTGTGGGGGCCATTTCGGGGCCCCCACGAATAACACATCCTCGCGATGACCGCGTCGAGCTGACACTTCCGGAACCCGTACGCGGTGATCCCGACGGCGCGCGGATCGAGCAGCGCGGCGTCGTACGGATCGCGCAGCAGCACGACGGCGAGCGCGCGCGCGCGCGACTGCACCGCGTCGAGCAGCGCGCGGTTCGACGTGTAGAGATGCGCGTCGAAGAGAAAGAGCACGGTCGCGTCGCTCGCCGCCGCGCGCCCGGCGGCCGCCGTGATCTCGTCGGGTGTCGGCTCGATGCCGACGATCACCGGGTCGACCTGCACGCCCGCGGCGCCGAACGCCGAGGTCAGGTACCCGCGCTCGTCGCAGAGCTCCGGCTCGATGGTGATCCGCGGCGCGAGGTCCGAAAACCTCGGGAACACGGTGGCCACACGCCCGTTCAGCGCACGGGCGAAGCCGGGCACGCCGGGCGCCAGCATCGTGACGGCGCGCGTCGCCACGGCGCTGGCGATCGTGGCGGCATCGCGCTCGGGCGCCGGCGGTCCGCCCTCCGCGCGCGCCTGACGGCGTTCGGCCAGCG
>JACPCW010000121.1 GCA_016184365.1 Candidatus Rokuibacteriota bacterium | reverse complement strand
GTCGATCCGCGAGCCGCGCTCGCCCCGCGCCGGAACGAGCCCGGCGACGACGGCTCGCCCGCAGCGGCCGCCGTGGGCGGGGCCGTCAACCAATTCCGCCAGGTTCATTAGATGACCGCCGAGCCGGTCATCGTCATGGCGCAGGTCACGAAGCGGTTCGGCGGCGTCGCCGCGGTCGAGCAGCTGAGCCTGACGATCGGCAAGGGCGAGATCGTCGCGATCGTCGGGCGGACGGGCTCGGGGAAGAGCACGGCGATGCAGGCGATCATCGGCACGTTTCCGGTCGACGCCGGCCGTATCCGCGTCGCCGGTCGCGACCCGTACGCGGAGCGCCGGACACTGCGCGGGCAGCTGGCCGTCGCGTTCCAGACGGACCGCCTGCTGCCGTGGCGCCGGGCCTGGGAAAACGTCGCGATCGGACTCGAGATCTTTCACGTGCCGCGGCCGCGTCGGGAGGCGATCGCGCGCGAGTGGCTGGCGCGCGTCAAGATGGCGGGAGCCGAGCAGAAGTATCCGCACGAGCTGTCCGGTGGCATGCGCCAGCGCGTGTCGTTCGCGCGCGCGCTCGCCGTCGATCCCGCGATCGTCCTGCTCGACGAGACGTTCAGCCAGCTCGACGAGCTCACCTCGCGCGAGCTGCGCAACGACTTCATGGCGCTCGTCCGCTCCCTCGGGAAGACGAGCATCCTCATCACGCATCGCATCGACGAGGCGCTCGAGGTCGGCGACCGCGTGGTCGTCTTGCGGACGCCAGGCCACGTGGTTCACGAGGCGGCGCCCACGCCCGACGACCGGGCGGATCCCGAGCGCATGGCGAAGCTCCGGACCGAGATCAAGGCCGTCATGGCCGACTGACGTTCAGGGAGGAAGTGAATGGCGGACCGCGACATCGCGATCATCGGGTATGCCGAGACCAAGATCGAGCTCCGTTCGGGGCGCAGCGTCTACGACCTCGCCGGCGAGGCGTTCGCAACCGCGCTCGAGCATGCCGGCATCGACAAGTCCGAGATCGACGGCATGGCCGTGAATGCGTCCTTTTCGGACGCCGGAAATCCGTTCTACAGCCCCGTGCTCTCCGCGTACCTCGGCCTGGAGCTCGACTGGTGCCAGACGACGGACCTCGGCGGTGGATCCGTGACCGGGAACATCGCCCGGGCCGCCGCGGCGATTCGCTCCGGGCTCTGCGAGACGGTGATCGCGATCGCGGCGGACGCGCAGTCGACCGAGAACCGCGGCAACATCGGCGCCTTCCGGTCGGAGTTCCAGTACCCGGTCGGCGTCATGGGCCCCCCGGGATACTTCGGGCTCCTGAGCAGGCGCTACGACGCGCAGTACGGCCTCGACCCGCTGGCGCTCGCCAAGCTTGCCGTGACGCAGCGGAACCATGCGCTCCTGAACGACAAGGCGTGCGAGAAGCTGCGACGGCCGCTCACCGTCGAGGAGTATCTGAAGTCGCCGATGATCGCCGACCCGATCCGGATGCTCGACTGCGTGATGGTGTGCGACGGCGCGAGCGCGGTCGTCGTGACGAGCACCCGGCACGCGCGCGAGCTCGGCGCGAAGAGGCTGGTGCACCCCCTCGGCTACGGCGAGCGCGTGAACTACAACGAGACCGACCCGACCCCTGACATCACCGCGGTCGGCCACACGGCCGCCGGTCGCAAGGCGCTCCGGCAGGCGGGCATGTCGATCCGCGACGTCCAGATGTTCCACCCGTACGACGACTTCCTGATCGCGATCGTGCTGCAGCTCGAGCAGCTCGGCTTCTGCGAGATCGGCAAGGGCTGCGGCTTCGTGATGGAGCACGATCTGTCGTTCACGGGCGACTTGCCGCTCAACACCGGCGGCGGGCAGATCTCGGCCGGGCAGGCCGGCCTCGCCGGCGGCGGTCACAACCTGGTCGAGGCCGTCCGGCAGCTCTTCGGCGAGGGCGGCCCGCGCCAGGTCAGCGGCAAGAGCAACGCGATGGTCACGGGGATCGGCTGGATCCCCTACGGCAGGAACTGGGGCTCGAGCACCGTCATGGTGCTCGAGGCGAACTGAGAGGACGCGAAGACATGACCACGACGATAGACGCGCTGGCGGGACAGCGGCCCGTCCCGATTCCGTTGAACTTCAGCAAGCCGTTCTGGGACGGCGCGAAGCGGGGCGTGCTCATGCTCCAGTACTGCCCCGTCGCGAAGAAGTACCAGTTCTACCCGCGTCCCGTGAGCGTCTACACCGGGAAGCGCAATCTCGAGTGGCGGCAGGCGAGCGGCAAGGGGACGATCTACACGTACACGATCACCCACCGTGCCCCGGCGCCCTTCAAGGACGTCCCGCCGTACGTCGTCGCGACGGTCGAGCTCGAGGAGAAGGTGCGGATCATCTCGAACGTGATCAACTGTCCCGTCGATCAGGTGCGGATCGGCATGCCGGTGCGCGTGACGTGGACGAAGATCGGAGACGAGACGATGTTCCCGCTCTTCGAGCCGGACCGCTGACCGCCCGCAACTGCGTGACGTTCAGCGCCGCGATCGCCTGATCGAGCACGGCGACGACGCGGTCGATCTCCGGTCGCGTGATGACGAGCGGCGGCCCATCGCAACGGGAATGAACCCGACGCCGTCGTAGAGCTCGGTGACGCCGAAACTGAATCGCGGCGCGCCCCGCACCGGGTCCATGCCGACGAGAGCGAGCAGCAGACCGAAGGACGTCATGATCGGCGCCGCCAGCATCGAACGCCCGGCGAGTCCTGTCGCCAGTGACAGGCCGACGAGAAGGAGCGCGAATACCTCCGGCGGTCCGAACTTCAGCGCGAGACTGGCGAGCGGAAGCGCCACGAGCATCAGCGCAACGGTGGCCACGGTGCCGCCGAAGAACGAGCCGATGGCCGAGATCCCGAGTGCCGCGCCGGCCCGCCCTTGCTTCGCCATCTGGTAGCCGTCGAGACAGGTGATGACGGACGTGGCCTCGCCCGGGACGTTGACGAGGACGGAGGTGATCGTGCCGCCGTACATCGCGCCGTAGTAGATCGCCGACAGCATGATGATGGCAGGAATCGGCTCCAGCTGGAACGTCAGCGGAATGAGGATGGCCGTCCCGGCCGCGGGTCCGATGCCAGGGCGTCGTCCATCACGCAAACGGCCTATTTTCACCACTCTGCTCGCCATGCCTCGTCGCGGGCCGCGCGCCCCACCTTCGTGTGATACACGGTAGGCGACGGTGACAAGCAGGACGCGAACACGGCAGGGGACCGAGCGAAGCGTCCGCGCTGCCGTCTTCGACGCCCTCGCGCCGCGGTGGTTCTACGGATGGACGATCCTCGCCGTCGCGGCCCTCGCCATCTTCGTCAGCGGACCCGGCCAGTCACACACGTTCAGCGTCTTCGTCGGGCCGATCGGCCGCGAGCTCGGCATCTCCAACGCGTCGATCGCGTCGGCGTACGGCCTGGCCACCGTTGCCGCCGCCTTTCTGTTGCCGTTCATCGGCCGCCTCGTCGACCGCTACGGCCCGCGGCGCATGACGCTCGTCGTGGTGCTGCTGCTCGGCGTCGCGTGTCTGGCGTTCGCCGCGGCGACCAACGTCGTCTGGCTCACGCTCGGGTTCGCCGCGCTGCGCTTCTTCGGGCAGGGCTCGCTGATGTTGAACTCGGCGAATCTCGTGTCGCAGTGGTTCAGCCGCCGCCGCGGATTCGCCCTGAGCCTCATGGCGCTCGGCTTCGCGGCGTCGATGGCCGCGCATCCGCCGCTCGGCCAGTACCTCGCGACGACGATCGGCTGGCGGCAGGCGTGGGTCGTGCTCGGCGTCCTGACCTGGGCGCTGATGCTGCCACCCGTCCTCCTCCTCGTGTGGGACAAGCCGGAGGACCGCGGGCTGGCGCCGGACGGCGCGCCGGTCACGCCGCAGGAGGGGAGCGGCCCGACGTCGGTGAGCGGGCTCACGCGCCGCGAGGCGCTGCGCACCCCGGCGTTCTACATCGTCACGGCCGGCTGGTTCGCCATGGCGATGCTCGTCACGACGCTGCACTTCTACCAGGTGACGATCTTGAAGGCGCAGGGCGTCGCGCCCGAGGTCGCGGCCCGCGTGTTCCCCGTGTCCGCGCTCGCGATGGTCGTGACGATGCCGTTCGTCGGCCGCATGTTCGACGGTTTCCGAACGCGCCGGGTGTTCGCGCTGGCGCTGCTCGTCATGGTCGGGTCATTGGTCGGCGTCACGCTCGTGCACGACGTCGTCACGAGCGTGCTCTACGCGATCGTGTTCGGGATCAACAACGCGTTCAGCATGACGATGTTCGGCTACGTGTGGCCCCGCTACTTCGGCCGGCGGCACCTCGGCAGCATCCAGGGCGTGGGTCAGATGATCGGCGTCGTCGGCGCGTCGCTCGGCCCGCTTCCGGTCGGCGTCGCGTTCGACGTCGTCGGCAGCGCGACGCTCACGCTGCGCCTGCTCGCGCTGATTCCGGCGGGCTGCATGATCGCCGCCGCGTTTCTGCGAACGCCCGCCGGCGTGGCCGTCAACGAGCGCCTCGAGTAACCCAGAGCCGCCGGTCGCGCTACGAAAATGAGCCGGACGGCGGATGTCCTGACCGTCCGTCCGGTTAGTAGGCTGCTCGCGTCATGGGCACTGCACGCCGGACGTGGCCGCTCCCGCTCACCCGCGAACGCGTGGTGGCCGAGAGCGCGAAGGTCTTCAAGCGGCGTGGATACCATGCCGCGACGCTGAACGAGATCGCCCACGAGCTCGGCGTCACCAAGGCGGCCGTCTATCACCATGTCCGCAGCAAGGAAGAGCTCCTGTTCGCGTGCCTCAACCTGTTTCTCGACGCGTGCACCGCCGGTGTCGAACGAGCGCTGTCCGAGGGCTCCGCGCCGAACGAACAACTGCGGCTGACGCTCCTCTACTACATCGAGGCGATGACGGAGCGGTTCAACGGCAACGTCGTGCTGATGGAGGAAGGCGCCCTGTCGCCGGTGTGGCGCGGGGTGGTCGTCGAGCGGCGTGACGCGTTCGAGCAGATGGTCCGCGGCATCATCGAGCGCGGGGTGGCGACCGGCGTCTTCGCGCCCTGCGATCCGAAGCTGGTCGGCTTCGCGCTCTTCGGCGCGATGAATTGGATCCTCAAGTGGTACGACCCTGCGGGCCCGCGATCCGGCAAAGAGATCGCCGACGTGTTCTCGTCCTTTCTCGTTCACGGACTTCGCAGCGATGGCTGAAACAGCGCTGCGCCAAGGAGGCACCCCCATGCGATCCCGGCTCTTCGCGTCCCGACTGTTCGTCGTCGTCGCTGCCGCGGCCATGCTGGCCGCGCTCGTCGCACCACCCGGAACGGACGCCCAGTCCGCCAAGCTGATCCGATGGCCGACGTCGTCCAGCACGGCCGGCTCCGGCTACATCTATGCCAGCACCGTCGCCAGCCTCGCGAACAAGCACGCCAGGGAGTTCGGCGCGCCCGTGGACATCAGTGTCACGACCTCGGCCGGCGTGTTCGAGAACGAGCGCCTCATGAAGCAGGGGCAGGCGCAGATCATCCTGCACTCGTCCGACGAGATCTGGAACTCGTACAAGGGGCTGGGGAAGTTCGACGGGAAGGCGAACCAGAATCTGCGCATCATGTTCCGCGCGTACCCGTCGTACCTCAACGTCATCGCCTCCCAAAGCTCCGGCGTCAAGCGCATCGAAGACCTGAAGGGAAAGCGGCTCGCCGCCGGACCGCCCGGCAGCGTCGCCTACACGATGGGCGAGGCGGTGCTGAAGATGTACGGCCTCACGTACAAGGACATGAACACCCGGGCGCTCGGCCTCGGCGAACAGGTGTCCGCGCTCAAGGACGGCGTGGTGGACGCCATCATGATCATCCAGGGCATCGGCGTGCCGCCGCTCAAAGATCTGGCCAATGCGAGCAAGGTGCGATGGTTGAGCGTCGAGGATGCGACGTGGAAGGAGCTGGCCGCGAGCATTCCGCCGGGCTACTACTCGCTCGGCGTCCTGAAGAAGGGGACGTACAACGCGCAGGACGCCGACGTGAACATGGTCGGCATCAGCGTCATCTGGGCCACGACCACGGAGCTCGACGACGCGGTCGTCTACGCCATCGTGAAGTCGTTCTTCACGCACAAGGCCGACGCGGACAAGGTGCACCCGATCATCCGCGAGACGACGTCTCAGTTCGCCGCGCTCGATCTGCCGATCCCGCTGCACGCCGGCGCGGCCCGGTACTTCAAGGAAGCCGGAATCCTGAAATAGCGCCATGACCCTGAACCGGCCGGCCGCCGTTCATGTCGTTGCGACGATGCTGTCGACCGGCGTCTGTCTGTTCTTCCTCTACACGGCGGTCTTCGGCCTGTTCCCCGCCGTGACCCAGCGCGGTGCGGTGCTGCTGCCGTCGCTCCTGCTGGTGTTCCTGCTGCCGCTGGGTACGGGAGGAGTCAGCCGCTGGCTGCTCACGTCGAGGCTCGCGGGCAGCGCGCTCGCCGTCGTGGCCGTCCTGCACTTCGTCTTCAACCAGGACGCGATCATGTTCCGCGGCGGCGAGGCGACGGCGCTCGATCTGGCGGCGGGGGCCGTGCTGATGGTCGTGGTCCTCGAAGCGACACGGCAGAAATACGGCTGGAGCCTCGTCGTCCTGGCGCTGCTGTTCCTCGGCTATGCCTACTACGGCAGCGTCCTGCCGGGGGTGTTGCGACATCACGGCGCGTCGCTGTCCTACATCGTCACGAAGACGACGGTGCTCACCGACGGCATCTGGGGTCTTCCGCTGCAGGTCGCGGCGAATTACGTCTTCCCGTTCATTCTGCTCGCGGCCGTGCTCAACGCCGCGGGCGTCGGCGACGCCTTTCTCCGCATCAGCCAGGCCCTCGTCGGCGGGCACCGCGGCGGGCCGGCGAAGATCGCCGTCGTCGCGAGCGGATTTTTCGGAAGCATCTCGGGCAGCGCGGTCGCCAACGTCGCCGGCACGGGCGCGTTCACGATCCCGTTGATGAAGCGTGTCGGCTACTCGCCCGAAGCTGCGGCGGGGATCGAGGCCGTCGCCTCCACCGGTGGCCAGTTCATGCCACCGATCATGGCCGCGTCGGCGTTCATCATCGCGGAGATCCTCCAGGTGCCGTACTACGAGGTCGCGCTGGCCGCCGCCGTGCCGGCGATCCTCTACTACCTCGCGCTCCTGGTCATGGTCCATCTGCAGGCGTCGAAGGCCGGACTCCATGGCATGCCGCGCGAGGACATCCCGGCCCTCTGGCCGGCTTTCGCCGGAACGTGGCACCTCTTCATCCCGCTGGTCGTGCTCGTCTACCTCCTCGTCGTGGTGCAGTACTCCCCGATGCGCGCCGGCATCTGGAGCATCGGCGCGGCGATCGTGTTCAGCTTCGTGAACCGGGACAGCTGGCTCACGCCGCGCCGCCTCATCGGCGCATTTCGGAGCGCGACGCTCGAGATGTCAGGCATCGCCGTCGTCTGCGCGACGGCCGGCATCGTGCTCAGCATGATCGATCTGGTCGGACTGCCGGCGAAGCTGTCAGCCATCCTCCTGTCGCTCGCCGGCGATTCCCTGCTGCTGCTGCTGGTGCTCGCGATGACGGCATCGATCATCCTCGGCACGGGGCTGCCGACGGTCGCCGCCTACGTGATCCTCGCGATCATGGTCGTCCCCGCGCTGCAGAACATGGGCGTGCAGCCGATGGCGTCGCATCTGTTCGTCTTCTACTTCGGGATCCTGTCGTTCATCACGCCGCCCGTCGCGCTCGCTGCGTACACCGGCGCCGGCATCGCGGGCGCGGATCCCGTGAAGACGTGCTGGTGGGCGCTGCGCCTCGGTGTGCCGGGATTCATCGTCCCGTACATGTTCGTGTACGGACCGGCGTTGCTGCTCTACGGTCCGGCGTGGCACGTCGCACTCGCCATCGTCAGCGCGCTCATCGGGATCGTCGCGCTCGCGTCCGCGATCGAAGGGCACCTGTGGCGTCCGGCTGGTCCGGTGGAGCGCGTGCTGTTCGCGGCCGGCGCGCTGTTGCTCATCAAGCCCGGCCTCGTGACCGATCTCATCGGCGCCGTGTGTCTCGTGGCGGGCCTCGTCGTGCATTTCCACTGGCGGGTGCTGCCGGCGCGCTGGAGCAGCCCGAAGCCCGCGCCGGCGGGGCGGAGCTGACCGTGGACGACGGCGTCGTCATCGTCTCGGCGCTCCGCACGCCGTTCGGGAAGTTCGGCGGAGCGCTGCGCGACTGTTCGACGCGGGACCTCTCCGCGTTCGTCTTTCAGCATGTCGTCGAGCGCATCGCGCTGCCGGCCTCGGAAGTCGACGACATCTACTGGGGCCTCGCGACGGTGGGCGAGTCGGCGATGGAGAACGGCATCATCGCGCGACAGGCGCTGCTGAAGGCCGGCTTTCCGCCGGAGACGCGGTCGATGACGATCGACCGGGCGTGCTGTTCGTCGCTGGCTGCCGTCGACCTCGGCCGTCGCGCCATCCGGCTCGGCGAAGCGCGGGCGGTGATCGTGGGCGGCGCCGACAACATGGGACGGCAGCCGTTCTACATCCCGGCCGCCGTCCGCTGGGGCTGGCGGCGCGGTCCTCTCGCCGCCCAGGACAATCTCCACGAGCTCGGCTATCCCGGCTTCAGTCCCGTCGCGCGCGACACCGGCGCCGTCGCGGTCGAGTTCCACGTCTCGCGCGATGAGCAGGACGCCTGGGCGGCGCGCAGCCACCGGCGATATGCCGAAGCCGCCGCCGCCGGGAAATTCAAGGATGAGATCGTGCCGTTCCCGGTGGCGGCGAAACGGAATGCCGTCGCCGTCGTCGAAGTGGACGAGCTGCCGAAGCCGGACACGACGCCGGAGGCGCTCGCCACGCTGCCGACGATCTACGGAAGCGCCACGGTCACGGCGGGCAATGCGCCCGGCATGGACACCGGCGCCGCCGCGCTCCTGCTGATGAGCCGTCAGCGCGCCGCGGACGCGTCCGTGGCGCCGTTGGCCGAGGTGATCGCGACGGCCAGCGTGGCGACGGCGCCGGACCGCTTGCCCGTCGGCCCGGCGATGGCGATCGAGCGCGCGCTCGAACGCGCGGGGCTTCGTCTCGAGGACATCAGCCTGTTCGAGGTCAACGAAGCGTTCGCCGCGGTACCGCTCGTCGCGGCGCGGATGCTCGCCGGCACCGACACGCGCCGGCGCGACTGGATCCTCGACCGGCTGAACGTGAACGGCGGCGCCGTGGCCATCGGGCATCCGGTCGGTGCGAGCGGCGCGCGGATCCTCATGACGCTGGTGTACGAGCTGCGACGACGGAATGCCGCGTACGGCGTGGCCGCGATCTGCGGAGGGCTCGCGCAGGCCGAGGCCGTCATCGTACGCGCGCTGTGAGCCGAGGAGGCCGAGCGATGAACGTGGTGGCGATCCTGGAGGAGACGGTCCGCCGATTCCCGGACAAGACCGCAATGATCTATGCGCCGACGGACGAGCACATCTCGTTCTGCGAGCTCGACGCGAGAGCCAGCCGGTTCGCGCACGGATTGGTGAGTCTCGGGGTATCGAAAGGCGACCGCGTCGGCATCTACGCGACGAATCGTCCCGAGTGGTGGACCGCGTACCTCGGCATTCTGAAAGCCGGCGCGACCGTCGTGCCGATGAACTTCCTGCTCAAGAGCAAGGAGATCCAGCACATCGCGGCGCACTCGCAGCTGAGCACGCTCGTCACCGAATCGCATCTGCGGCCGGAGATCGACGTCGTGCTGACGACGCTGTCGGACCTGCGCACCATCGTGTATCTCGACGAGCCGGCCGGCCCGGCTGGCGATGCCGTCGTGGCGCCGGCCCGGTTCGCGGGCTGCCCGGCGGCGTTTCCCGCCGTGGACTGCGACGGCGACGACACGGCGAGCATCATCTATACGTCCGGCACGACGGGCGTGCCCAAGGGCGCCATGCTGACGCACGCCAATCTCGGCTGGTCGGTGACGAAGATCGCGCGGGCCTCGCTCGAGCTCGAGTCGTCGGACACGTGGGTGCAGGTCGTGCCGCTCGCGCACGTCAGCGGGCAGATGTGGGGCATGTCGGTCCTCGTCAGCGGCGGCACGCTGGTGCGGATGGACAAGTTCGAGGTGAAGGAATACTGCCGCGTCGTCCAGCATTACCGCGCGACGGCGTCGGACGGCGTCGTCACCATCGTGCTCAACCTGCTCGCGTATCCGGAGGCGGACGGGTACGTCGGGACGCTCAAGCGGATCGCCGACGGCGGCGCGCCGATGCCGCCGGACGCGTTCGAGGCGTTCGAGCGCCGTTTCAAGGCCAAGATCGTGGATTTCTACGGGCCCACGGAGAGCACGCTGCTCGCGGTGCATCTGCAGATGAATGCGCCGCGCCGGCGCGGCTCCTGCGGGTACGCCGCGCCGGAGACGTCGATCAGGATCCTCGACGGCGACGGCAACGAGATGCCGACGGGCACGGAAGGGGAGATCGCGCTCCGCGGGCCCCAGATCATGAAAGGGTACTGGCGGAATCCCGAGGCGACGCAGCAGGTGCTGCGCGATGGCTGGTTCCGGACCGGCGACATCGGCAAGGTCGACGCGGACGGCTATCTCTACATCGTCGATCGCAAGAAAGACATCATCCTCATGTCGGGCTGGAGCATTTTTCCGCGTGAGGTCGAGGATGTCCTCGTCAGCCATCCGCAGGTGCTGGAGGCGGCGGTCGTCGCCATTCCGGACGCCGCGCGCGGAGAGATCCCGATCGCCGTCATCGTGCCGAAAGCTGGCGAGCGCATCGATCCGCAGGAGCTGATCCAGTTTTGCCGCGCCCGGATGGCCGTGTACAAGAGCCCGCGGTTCATCGAGTTCACGGAGTCGCTGCCGAAGGCCGGCGGCGGCTGGAAGATCCTGAAGCGCGACCTGCGCGAGATCTACGCGCGCAAGTATGTCGGCACCGGCGCCGCCTGAGGGACACGCGATGCCCAAGGATCTGCGCACCTTCCTCAGCCAGCTCCAGGACGCGGGCGATCGTCATCTGCTCGAGATCAAGGAAGCGCTCGACTGCCGCCATGAGATCGCCGCCGTGCTGCAGCTGCTGGAAGACGAGCGGCGCTATCCCGCCGTGCTCTGCCATCGCGTGCGAAACCTGGCCGGAGAGCCCTCGGCGTTTCCGGTGCTGACGAACCTGTTCGCCGACCGCGATCGGCTCGGCCTCGCGCTCGGCGCGTCGTCACGCGAGCTCGGCCAGACGTACATGGAGCGCGAGCGACCGGTCCCATGCGCCGTCGTGGATCGGAGCGCCGCGCCGGTGAAGGACGTGGTGCGAACGGGCGACGACATCGACCTCTTCCAGCTGCCCGCGCTCGTGCACCACGAAGCGGATCCCGGCGGCTATCTCACGGCCGGAGACTCGTGGATCCGAAATCCCGACACCGGCGAGGTGAACTGCGCGATTCTCCGGCTCTGGGTGAAGGATCGGCGGCAGCTCGTCGTGTACTTCGAGCCGACGCGGCATACCGCGCTCTACGTCGAGAAGTACCACGCGGCCGGGCGGCCGGCGCCGATCGCGATCACGCTGGGCCACCATCCGCTCTTCTATCTCGGCGCGCAGACGAAGACGATGACGCACGAGCCGGACATCATCGGCGGCGTGCTCGGCGAGCCGCTGGAGGTCGTCGCGCCGGAGACGCTCGCGCCGGATTTCCCGGTACCCGCGCGCGCGGAGTTCGTGATCGAGGGCGAGATCCTTCCCGATCGCGTGAAGGAGGGGCCGTTCGGGGAATTCCTGCGGTACTACGGCCGGGAAGCGATGAGCTGCGTGCTGAACGTCACGGCGGTGACGCACCGGCGCGACGCGATCTTCCTCGACATCTTCGCCGGGCATCGCGACCACTTCCTCATCGACGTGCCGGTCGTCGAGGGCAACCTGCTGCGCGAGCTGCGGCGGGCGATCCCGTCCGTCGTCAACGTGCATTTCCCCGCGTCCGGCTCGGGCCGGATGCACCTCTACGTGCAGTTGAAGAAGCGCAGCGACGCCGAGCCGCGCACGGTCATCGCGCGCGCGCTGTCGGCGTACTTCATGGTCAAGCACGTCATCGTCGTCGACGAGGACGTCGACATCTTCGACGAGGAACAGGTGCTGTGGGCCGTGGCCAGCCACACGCAGTGGGACCGCGATCTGGTCGTCCTGCCGCGCATGGTCGGCATCAACCTCGATCCATCCACGTCGGGCCCCGAGACGACCAAAGGCGGCATCGACGCGACGCGCAAGGCCCAGGCGGGCAGCGTCTTCCCCGCGCGCGTCGCCGTCTCGCCGGCGGCGCTCGCGCACGTCAGGGCGATGAAGCTGTGGTGAATCGTCACGAAGGAGAGATGGCATGAAAGTCGACAGCGCACTTCCGCTCGGCAAGGTCGATCCCGGATTGCGGAGCGTGCCGAAGCTCGACCTCGCCACCGTGGGCGAAGCTGCGCGACAGCTCGAGGTGCTCGGGTTCGACGGGATGGTGAGCGGCGAGACGAAGACCGATCCCTTCATCCCGCTCGCGCTGGCCGCGACGACGACGACGCGATTGAGTCTCACGACGGCGGTCGCGATCGCGTTCCCGCGCAGCCCGATGGTCATGGCGCTCTCGGCCTGGGACCTCCAGACGCTGTCGAAGGGACGCTTCACGCTCGGACTCGGCACGCAGGTGAAAGGCCACAACGAGCGCCGCTACAGCGTGCCGTGGGCGCCGCCGATGCCACGTCTGCGGGAATACATCCGCGCCGTTCGCGCCATCTGGGATTGCTGGCAGAACGCCACACCACTGGACGTGCGCGGCACCTACTACAACTTCAGCCTCATGGTGCCGCTCTTCAATCCCGGCCCGATCGACCACCCGGACATCCCGATCCACATCGCGGCCGTCAATACCGGGATGTGTCACCTCGCCGGCGAGACGTGTGGCGGGCTTCGCCCGCACCCGATCACGACCCAGCGCTACATCGAGGACGTCATGCTGCCCGCCGTCCGCGAGGGGGCCCGAAAAGCGGGGCGCGAGATCAAGGCCTTCGATGTCGTCGTCAGCCCGCTGATTGCGGCGGCGGCCACGACCGCCGAGCTCGAGGGCCGGATCAAAGACGTGCGTGCGCGCATCGCGTTCTACGGCTCGACGCGCACGTACCATCCGGTCTTCGAGCTGCACGGGTGGGGCGCGATGGCGCAGAAGCTTCACGAGCTCTCCGTGGCGCAGCGGTGGGACGAGATGCCGGGACACATCACGGACGAGATCCTCGAGACCATCGCGATCGTCGGGACGTTCGACACGCTCGCCGACAAGATCAAGCGACGCTACGGCGGCTTCTCCACGCGCATCGAGTTCGGACTGCCCGTGCGCGGGGCGGACGACTACGAAACGCTCCGACGAGTCGTCCAGGAGATCCAGCGTTAGCCCATGTCCACGCTGGACGTCGCGCCCGGCGAGAGCCTGTACTACGAGTACGACGCGCCCGGCGCCGCCGGCGCGACGTTCGTCTTCGTCAACGCGCTGACCGGCCACACGGCGACGTGGCAGCATGCAGACATCGGTCCTCGCCTTCACCAGGCCGGCTACGGCACGCTCACGTGGAACTTCCGTGGGCAGGCGCAGACGCAGTTCGCGCCGGGCACGACGCTGTCACCGCACCTGGTCGTCGAAGACCTCCGGCGCGTGGTCGCACACGTCGCTCCGCCGCGCCCGATTCTCGTGGGCCTGTCGATCGGCGGGCTGTTCGCCGCCCGCGGTTACCTGACCGGCGTTCCCGCAACGGCGCTGGTGCTGGTCAACACGCTGCGGAAGTCCGGACCGCGACTCGAATGGATCAACCAGGCGATGGTGGCGATGGCGCGCACCGGCGGCACGCAGCTCGTGATGGAGGCGAACCTGCCGATGCTCGTGAATCCCGAGCAGCTGCAGGCGATGCGGTCCACCGCGTTCAGCGGGAAGCCCTACCAGCCGATGGATCCGGCCGACGGACTGTTCCGCCTGATGGCCGGCTCGCTTGCGACCGACTGGGACGTGCCGTACGAGCGGTTGGCGCTGCCGGTGCTCGTGATGACGGGGCTACACGACCGCGTGTTCTACATGGCGGCGGACGTCGAGGAGCTCACCGCGCGCATTCCGGGCGTGCGGGTCGTGACGTTCCCCGACGCCGGCCACCTCATTCCTGTCGAGCGCCCACGCGCGTTTGCCGACGCGCTGCTCGCGTTCGCGCGGTCGCTGTAAGTCGTCAACCTGCGCGATCCGCGACGGTGTACCGGCACAGGAATCGCGACGCCTGCAGCGCCTGGCGATAGGTCGGAAAACCGCGCGGTCCGTTGACCTGCCCGAGCAGTCCGGTTCGCGAATCGCGCCACACGGCGCACGCGATCCAGGCATGTCGCTCGAGGCAGTAATACGGTGCGGCGTATGGCGGCAGGTAGCGCGAAGCCGGCGGGCGCTGTGGGTGCCGGCGTCGATGGCCGCCTTCGCGCGCACATCGTCTCGAGTGTGCGTGACCTCGACACGGCCAGGGAGCTGGGATCTCTGCGCTCATCGCGTCATTCCTCTGCAACGAGATGTGGACACAGCAACCCTCCGCAGACGTCCGCGGTTCCTCGTCGCACGTCGGATCGCGCTGGGGAAAAGATTCCATGTTGCAGCGACCGGCGGCTCCGCGCCGAACACCGGATCGCCGATCTCCGCGATCGGCGCATCGGAGTGGCCGACCGTGACGACGCCCGCCCGCATGGCCGACTTCATCGGGTTCATCCGGCTCGCGCGCTCCTCGCCGATGAAGGTCGAGACGTGCCGGTCGGCCCAGTACCACGAGTGGTGCGGGTAGAAGGACTGGCCGTAGAGCATGAAGTGGTTGTGCGGGTCGATGAACCCGGGGACGACGGTTTCGCCGCGAAGCCGGATGACGTCGGTGCGCGGGCCGATCAGGCCGTCGAGGTCGTGCGCGCGGCCGACCGCGACGATGCGATCGCCCGCGACGGCGACCGCTTCGGCGACGTCGTCGCCCGCGTTCACGGTCACCACGTGGCCGCCGGTGATGACGAGGTCGGCGTGGAGGGCTATCAGTCTCGCTCCGATCGTTCGCCCGCCAGGCGCGGGTCGAGGATGTCGCGCAAGCCGTCACCCAGGAGGTTGAACGCGAGCACGGCCAGCGTGATCGTGCCGCCCGGCGCGATCGCCAGCCACGGGTCGAGCTCCATGAATCCGCGTGCCTCGCTCAGCATCGTGCCCCACGACGGCGCCGGCGGCTGGACGCCGAGGCCGAGGAAGCTCAGCGCGGCCTCGATCATGATGGCCGTCGACAGGTTGAACGTCGCCTGCACGATGATCGGCGCGAGCACGTTGGGCAGCACGTGGCGCACCATGATGCGGCCGTCCCGCGCGCCCAGCGCGCGGGCGGCGTGGACGAATTCGAGGTGCGTCACCGACAGCGTGCTGCCGCGGACGACGCGGGAGAAGATCGGCACGTAGGCGAGCGCGATCGCGAGCACGAGATTCCGCAGGCTGCCACCGAACGTCGCGACCACGGCGAGCGCGAGCAGGAGCGTCGGAAACGCCATGAGGACCTCGACGCCGCGCATCAGCAGGTAATCCACCTTGCCGCCGAGATACCCGGCCAGGAGGCCGATCGTCGTGCCGAGCAGCATGGCGGCGGTGACGGCGCTGAACGCGACGATCATCGACACCCGCGCCCCGTACACGAGGCGGCTGGCGAGGTCGCGACCGAACTGATCGGTGCCGAGCCACGCCTGGGCGGACGGCGTCGCGAAGCGACGCGGGGACATGGCGAGGGGGTCCGCCGGCGCGAGCACGGGCGCGAGGAGCGCGCCGCCGATGACGAGGACCGCGAGCACGAGCCCGGCGAGCGCGGTCTTGCGGCGCACGAGCTCGCGCGCGAGCGAGCGGCGGCGCGGTTGCGGGCCGGCCGCTACCGGCGCGGTCTGGACGTCGCCGAGGACGCCCGGGACCGCCCCGCCGTCAGCGGCGGACTCGTGGATCGAGGAAGCCATGGAGCACGTCCACGACGAGGTTCACGGTGACGAAGGCCGTGGCGAGGAAGAGCGTCGTCCCCGCGATCGCCGGGAAGTCACGCTTCTGGATCGACTCGAGCAGGAACCGTCCGACGCCGGGGAGAATGAAGATCTCCTCCGTGAGCACGAGTCCGCCGATGAGGATGCCGATCTGGACGCCCGTCACGTTGAGCACCGCGATGAGCGAGTTGACGAGCACGTGGCGGAACACGACGCGCCGCTCGGCGAGGCCCTTCGCGCGCGCCGTCCGCACGTAGTCGAGTCTGAGATTCTCGAGCACCGACGCCCGCGTCATGCGCACGACGAGCGGCAGGACGGTGAGCGAGAGCACGAACGACGGGATGACGACGAGCGTCAGGTTGCGGACCGGGTCCTCGGAGAACGGCACGTACTGGAGGATCGGCATCGACGGCAGGTACAGCGAGCCGAGCAGCACGGTCAGCGTGGCGACCCAGAAATTGGGGACGGAGTATCCGAGCACCGAGCCGAAGCGGATGCCGGCGTCGGCCCACGTGTCGCGCCAGACGGCGGACAGGGTGCCGACCGGAATGCCGATGACGAGCGCGAACGCGATCGCGAGGGCGGCGAGCTCCAGGTTGACCGGGAGCCGCCGGAGGATCTCGGCGACGATCGGCTTGCCGGAGACGAAGGAGGCGCCGAGGTCGCCGCGCAGTGCGGCGCCGAGCCAGAGGAGATAACGCTCGGGCACCGAGCGATCCAGGTGGAGCTGCTGCCGCAGGCGCGCCTCGGCCTGCTTGTCGCCGAACGCCTGGTCGACGCCCATCATGATGTCGACGATGTCGCCGGGGACGAGCGCTTGCATGGCGAACACGAGGAGCGAGACGCCGAGGAAGATCGGGATGAGCGACAGGAGCCGCGTGGCGATGTAGCTCGGCACGTCGGATCGGGTGGCCCGGACGGTCGCGCGCGGCGAGCGCGGCCGACCGGGCGTCCAGTCTTACTTCTCGATCCAGGTCTCGCGCAGATAGATGCGCGACGAGTTGGCCATGGCCTGGAAGCCCTTCACGTGCGGGCGCCACGTGTTGAAGCGGGTGCGCATGGCATAGGGCAGGGCGATCGGCACGTCCTGCGCCCAGAGCCGCTGCAGGTCTTTCCAGATCGCCGCGCGCTTCGTCAAATCCACCGTCGAGCGCTGCTCCTCGAGCAGACGATCCGACGCGGGGTTGCTGTAGCCGCCGACGTTGAACGAGCCCTTGCTGTGCAGGGTGTCGTACGTGTAGCCCTCGGGGTCGGGATACCAGATCCGCGCGAAGGCCAGCGCCTGGAATTCGCCCCCCGAGCGCGCCAGCTTGAGCAGCGCGCCCCATTCCATCTGCTCGAGCTTCATGGTGATGCCGGCCTTCGCGAGCTGGCGCTGGACGACCTGCGCGGCCGGCACGTAGTCCGGGCTGTGCGGCGACGTCTTGAACGTGAACTCGAAGCCGTTCGGGTGCCCGGCCTCGGCCAGGAGCTTCTTCACGAGCGCCGTGTCCTGCTTGTAGAACGGCAGCGCCGCCATCTCCTCCTGCGACAGCACGTACGGCACCGCGGCGGGCGGCAGCGGCGTGGTGAGCCGCCCGCGCCCGAGGAGGACGGTGTCGATGATCTCCTTGCGGTCGAGCGCGGCGGACACGGCCTGGCGCAGCTTCACGTCGTTGAACGGCGCCTGGCGCGTGTTGAACCAGATGAACAGCTGCCGCGCCTCGGGCGTCTCCGCCGCGACGATCGTCTTTTCCTTCCGGGCGAGGTCCTCGATCGCCGTGTCCTTGATCCACGTGAGGTCGATCGTGCCCTTGCGGAGCGCGGCGAGGCGCGACGACTCGTCCTTGATGACCTTGATGGTGAACCCGTCGAGGTACGGGCGTCCCGACTCGTGGTAGGCGTCGTGGCGCACGTAGCGCGCGTGGTCGCCGGTCACGTGCTCGGCGAGCTTGAAGGGCCCGGTGCCGACGGCCACCTTCTGGAGCGTGCCGTGCTTGTCCACCTCTTCGCGCGGCACGACGTAGCTCGCCCGCGTCGCCATCATCGAGAGCAGCGCGGCGCTCGGCTGGGTCAGCTTCACGCGCACGGTCGAGGGGTTGACCACCTCGACCGCCTCGACGTTCGCGTACACCGAGCGCAGCACCGAGCCGTTCTTCGGGTCGCGGATGCGGTCGATCGAGTACTTCACGTCTTCGGCCGTGAGCTCGCGGCCGTTGTGGAACTTGACGCCTTTCCGGAGCTGGAAGACGTACGTCGTCGGGTTCGGAATCTCCCACGCGCTCGCCAGGTCGCCCTCGATCTGGCCCTTGGCGTTGAAGCGGACGAGTCCGTTGTAGACCAGCTCGTAGAACTGCGTCGAGGCGAAGGCCACCGACAGGTGCGGGTCGAGGCCGACGGCGTCCTCGTCGTTGCCGATCACGAGCGTGCCGCCGCGCTTCTGCGCCTCGGCGGGCGGAACGAGCAGGAGGATGGCGAGCAGGAGCGCACCGACGGTTGCGAAGGTCCGACGACGTATCATCCGGTTGTCTCCTTCCGTGTCGCTGATCGGGCGAGGTCTCGATCGTAGACGATCTCGCCGCCGATGATCGTCTTCTCCACGGGGATGTCCTTGATGGCCCACGGGTCGGAGGTGAGCGGATTGGCGCCGAGCACCACGAGGTCCGCGAGCTTCCCGACCTCGATCGACCCCTTGATCCGCTCCTCGAACGACGCGCGCGCGCCGTTGATCGTGTAGACGCGGAGCGCTTCCGCGGCCGTGATCCGCTCCGCGGCGCCGATGTCGACGCCGGTGCGCGTCCGGCGCGTGACCGCGCAGGCCATGCCCCAGAGCGGGTTCGACGGCCACACCGGATCGTCCGGCGTGCAGACGGGACAGTCGGAGTGCGCGCAGGGGTGCATGCCGAGATCGATCGCGGTCCGCGCGGGCACCATGCGCTCCGCGCGCTCGCGTCCGATGAACTCGCGGATGTGCTGATCGCCCCAGAACCACGGATGGAACAGGAAGAAGTTCGGCACGATGCCGAGCGCGTGCATCCGCTTGAGGTCCTCGACGGTCGGGCAGAGCGTGTGCTCGATGCGGTGTCGCGGGTCGGGCCGCGGGAACGCGCGCATCGCGTGCTCGAGCGCGTTGACGGCGACCGTGATGCCATAGTCGCCCTGCGCGTGGATCGCGACCTGGTAGCCCAGGCGGTGGGCCTCGGTGACGGCCTCGTTCAGCGCGCCCTGCGCGTAGCGCAGCCCCTCCCAGCCCTTCGTCTCGCGCGTGACGTACGGCTCGCGGAACGCGCACGTGAAGCACTGGATCGAGCCGTCGGCGAAGAGCTTGACGCCGCCGAGACGCAGCCGGTCGTCGCCGAAGCCCGTCCGCAGGCCGAGATCGTTCGCGAGCGCGAAGTCGTGGTAGACGAGCAGGTACGCGCGCGGCTTGAACCGGCCTTCCTCGACGGCCTCGCGGAACGCGCGGTACGACTCCGGGCGCGGCGTCGCGCCGGCGTCGTGGACCGAGGTGACGCCGAGGCGCACGTACAGGTCGCTGATGCCCGCGAGCCCGTCCTTCAGCTCCTCGACCGTCGACGGCGGGATCGCCGCGCGGATCGACATGACGTCGCGGAGCACGCCGTTCGGCTCACCGTTCGCGTCCCGATCGATGACGCCGCCCTCCGGGTCCGGCGTGTCCCGCGAGATCCCGGCGGCGGCGAGCGCCCGGCTGTTCGCGACGCACGCGTGACCGCCGCGGATCGTGATCATGACGGGGTGGTCGGGCGCGACGGCGTCGAGCTCCCAGCGGGTGGGCCAGCGCCGCTCGCGCATCCCGTTGGGATCGTAGTTGCGGCCGCCGATCCACGCGCCCGGCCGCGCCGCGGCCGCTCGCGTCCTCACGAGCTCCAGCACCTCGGGGATCGATGGCACCAGCTCCGCCGGCAGGTTCAGCTGCTGCAGGCTGAAGCGGAACTCGCCGACGTGGACGCTGTGGGTGTGCGAGTCGATGAAGCCGGGCACGACCGTCTTGCCCGGAAGCGAAAGCACGCGGGTGGAGGGTCCGACGACCGTGTCGACCTCGGCATCGGTGCCGACGGCAACGATGCGGCCGGCCCGCACGGCGACGGCCTGGGCGACTCGGTCGCGGTCATCGACGGTGAGCACCGTCGCGCGCTTCAGCACGAGCTCCGCGTGCATCGGCATCAGGGGCGTTCGCCACGCGCGAGCCGCGCCTCGATGTCGTCGATGCACGGCAGGACGTCGGCGATCGTGTCGACGACGTGATGGGCGCCGGCCATCCGCAGGCGGTCGTACGCGCGCTCGCGGCGTGGCTGCTGCTCCGATGCGGACAGCGCGTTCCACTCCGCCAGCGAGAGCCCGACCTCGTTGCCGCTGATCGCGAGGCCGATCGTCCACATGCCGGCGTTCAGGCCTTCCTCCACGCCGGGCACCGTGTCGTCGATCTTGATGCAGGCCTCGACGGGAGACACCTGCAGCGTGATGACGTTCTGGAGGCACATGAAGGGGTAGGGCCGGCCGGCGGGAACGTCCGAGGCGCACACCGTCGCATCGGGCTCGTAACCCTGCTGCTTCGCGTCCCGGAGGTTGATCGCCATCATCTCGCGCAGGTACCCGGTCGTGGAGCCGATCTTCATGCCTCGCGCGCGGAGCGCCGCGATGACATCGAGTGTCCCGGGGATGAGCTGCGAGTACTCCGACAGACAGTCGAGCTGCAGCGGCACGAAGTCGGCGAACATGCGCGTGACGTCGCCATCGTCGGGCGGGCGGCCATGCGCCGCGCGCCAACGGCTTCGGACCGACTCGAGCTCGGTGATCTTCTGGATGTGGACGCGCTTGTGCGCGCCCATCGGCGCCCGCGCCTCCTGCATCGTGATCGGCACGCCGGCGCGCTCGAAGACCTTGACGAACACGACGGCCGGCGCGACGCAGCCGAAGTCCATGGTGGTGCCGGCCCAGTCGAGCAGCACCGCCCGTGCGGGTCCTCGATAGCGGCGTTGATAGACGAACGTCATGCCGGCCTCCTCATGTCGTCGAGCGGAGCGACACAGTAGCATGCACCGTCGCGCGTCGGGCGGCCATCGGTGCCGACAGGCGTCGAACCGCTGTACATTCGTCGGCATGAGCCCCGACACCGTCTGGCAAACGATCGCCGACCGCGTCACCGACCAGCAGGTGCTCGCCCTCGAGCAGGCCGCGATCCGCACCCCGAGCACGACCATGGAAGAGGGGACGATCGCCGATCTCTTCGCCAACTACATGTCGGACATCGGGCTCGACGTCGAGATGATGGACGTCACGCACCCGGCGAAGCCCGGCAAGACCTCGCGCCAGCCGATCGGACGGCTGCGCGGCACCGGTGGCGGACCGAGTCTCATGTTGAACGGCCACATGGACCCCGGCGTCGAGATGAGCGGCTGGTCCGTCGATCCCTACGGCGCGAAGTTCGAGGATGGCTGGGTCTGGGGCATGGGCGCGCACGACGACAAGGGCGGCGTCGTCGCGGCGATCTGCGGCGTCGAAGCGATCGTCAAGGCGGGCGTGCGACTCCGCGGGGACGTGCTCGTGTGTCCCGTCGTCGCCCACAAGCTCGGTGGCTGGGGCACGCGCGCCCTCCTCGAGCACGGCGTGCGCGCGGCCATGGCGATCAACATGGAACACTCGGCGCTGACGATCGCGAACGTCTGCGTCGGCATCGTCATGGTGCGGATCAAGGTGAAGAGCCCCGAGCTCTTCTTCCGCTACAGCAAGGAAGCGCGGGCGGCGTACGAGAATCCCATCGAGCAGCTCTGCCGGGTCGTCCAGCGCATCGGCCCGAGCCTCGATCCGATCCCGCACGGCGGCTGGCTCACGTTCACGCCGCATCCCGAGCTCCCCGGCTTCCCGACGCACACGTTCGACACGATCCACAAGGAGCACTACTACCAGCCGAACGCGACCGGCATGTCGAGCCGCGAGGCCGAGATGATCTTCCAGCTCCGGACGGTGCCGGGACAGACGGTCGACGGCGTCCGCGCCGACGTGCATCGGCTGCTCGAAGCCATCAAGAAGGAGTCGCCGGCGTTCGACTACGAGCTGACGGTGCCCGCGCCCGGATCCGAAGAAGGCTGGTGCCAGGATCCGATGGAGATTTCGCGCGAGCACCCGATGGTGCAGGCGCTCGCCGAAGGCCATCGCCGCGCGTCGGGCACGGACGCCGAGATCGGGGCCTGGGGACGCCTCGGCAACGTCGGCGACGGCAACATCCTCGCCGCGGCCGGCATCCCGTCGCTGCAGTACGGCGCCGGCGACATCCGCACGTACAAGGAATGGCCGACGCCCGACGAGCGGGTGAAGCTCTCCGACCTCGTCACCGCCGCGCGCGCGATCGCCTGCGCGACGTACCGCATCTGTAGCTGACCCGTCGCGCCGCCCGCCGCCGGCCTGCGGTGGTATCCGCGGCCGGTAGGAAATGATGCCGATGCGTCATTGCGCCCGTCCGCGGGGAGGCGCGTCAATGCGTGCAACTGCGCCAACGCGCGCATTCGCCCCGCGAGGAGACCGTCATGAAGCGCTTGCTGCTGACCGTGCTGCTGCTCGTGGCTCTTCCCCTCGTCGTCGCGGCGCAGGACACGCCGGCGCGCGGCGGCACGGTGGTGCAGGCGATCAGCGCCGACCCGCCGACCCTCAACCCGGGCACGACCACCGACACCCAGGCATGGTCGGTCATGGGCAAGCTCTTCAACGGGCTGACGCACCTCGACTCGGAATACCGCAGTCATCCCGACCTCGCGGAGTCGTGGGAGATCTCGCGGGACGGCCTGACGTACACGTTCCGGCTCCGCCGCGACGTGAAGTGGCACGACGGCAAGCCGCTCACGTCCGCGGACGTGAAGTTCACGTACCTCGAGATCCTCGCGAAGTACCACCCGACGGGACGGGTCGCCTACCAGGCCGTCCAGTCGATCGAGACGCCCGACCCGCACACCGCCGTGATCAAGCTCAAGAAGCCGTTCGGGCCGATGCTCTTCATGACGAACCTCAACTCGGGGCCGGTGCTTCCGAAGCACCTCCTCGAGGGCAAGGACATCGCGACGGCCGAGTTCAACCGCAAGCCGGTCGGCACGGGGCCGTTCCGGATCGCCGAGGCGGTCAAGGGCAGCCATTACGTGCTGGAGCGCAACCCGGACTACTTCAAGAAGGGGCGCCCGTACCTCGACCGCGTGGTGTTGAGAGTGATGCCCAACGCGGCCTCGCGCGTGCTTGCGTTCGAGAAGGGCGAGGTCGACGTGCTCTACTCCTTCTTCCTGCCGCGCGAGCACGCGGCGCGGCTCAAGACGACGTCGGGCATCGTCTTCAAGGACTACATGCTGTTCCCCGAGGTGATCACGCTCTTCTTCAACCTGAAGGACACGAAGCCCCTCGGCGACCTCCGCGTGCGCCAGGCGATCGCCCACGCCATCGACCGGCAGTTCATCGCGGACAAGGGCTACTTCGGGCTCAGCAAGCCCGGGATCAGCCCGATCCCGTCGACGCTCGCGTGGGCGCACAACCCGAAGGTGCCGCTCTACGCGCACGATCCCGCGAAGGCGCAGGCGCTGCTCGACGACGCCGGCTTCAAGGCGCCGGAGCGCATGGCGCTGCGGCTCGCGTACGACCCGGCGAACTCGGCGGTGAACCGCGCCGCCGAGATCGTGGCCCAGCAGCTCCGCGTCGTCGGCATCAACGTGCGGCAGACGCCGATGGAGCGGTCGCTGATGCTGGAGAAGGTCTTCAAGCAGTACGAGTTCGACATCTACATCCACAACTACACGACGTACGGGGACCCGGCGATCGGCGTGACGCGCGCCTACGACTGCAGCAACATCCGCCCGGCCCCGTTCGTGAACGTCTCCCGGTACTGCAATCCGCGGGTCGACGAGCTCTTCGCCGCGGCGGCCGGAACGGCGGACCGGACGGAGCGGGCGCGGCACTACGCCGAGGCGCAGGACCTCATCGTGCGCGACCTGCCGACGATCGCGCTCCTCGAGTACGGCGACACCAACGTCGCGCGGCCTCGCGTGCGCAGCATCTTCCTCTCGCGCTCGGCGCACGAGCGGTGGGACGAGGTGTGGGTGACTGACGGGAAGTAGCGCGCCGGCCGCGCGTGGCGCTCTTCGTCCTGCGGCGATTCGTGCTCCTGGTGCCGCTGCTGCTCGGCATGGTGCTGCTCGGCTTCGCCATCGTGAAGCTGGCGCCGGGCGACCCGGTGCAGGTCCTCGTCGGCGACTACCCGGCGCCGCCCGAGTACGTGGCTTCCGTGCGGGAGCGCTTCGGGCTCGACCGGCCAGCGTGGGTGCAGCTCGTCCGCTACGTCGGCGAGGTGGCGCGCGGCAACCTCGGATACTCGTTCTTCTACAACGAGCCCGTGATCGACGTGCTGCGCGGACGGCTCGGCGCGACGCTCCTGCTGATGTCGGCGGCCTTCGGCCTCGCGGCCGTCGGCGGCATCGCGCTCGGCGTCGCGTGCGGCCGGCGACCGGGTTCGTGGACGGACCACGTGCTGATGGTGCTCGGGCTGGCGGGATACTCGCTGCCGGTCTTCTGGCTCGGCCAGCTCCTGCTGATGGCCTTCTCGCTCGGGCTCGGATGGTTTCCGACCCAGGGCATGCGCTCGCTCACGTTCGGCGCCGCGGTCCCGCCGGCGCTCGACGTCCTGCACCATCTGGTGCTGCCGGCGGTGACGCTCGCGACGCGCTACGTCGCGCTGAACGTGCGGCTCATGCGGACGAGCTTCGTCGAGGTCGGCGCGATGGAGTACATCACGACGGCGCGCGCCAAGGGCCTCGCCGAGCGGGTGGTCGTGTGGAAGCACGGGGTGCGCAACGCGCTGCTTCCGGTCGTGACGGTGATGGGACTGAACTTCGGTCATCTCGTCGCGGGCGCGGTGCTGACCGAGACCGTCTTCGCGTGGCCCGGGCTCGGCCGGTTGATCTTCGACTCGATCCTCCACCGTGACTACCCGGTGATGCTCGGCGGGCTGCTCGTCGTGTCGGTCTGCGTCGTGGCCGGCAACCTGCTCGCCGACCTCGCGTACGCGGTGATCGACCCGCGGATCCGGTACGAGTCGCGCGCGTGATGCGCTGGCGGCGGCTGCGCCGGCGTCCGCTCGCGCTCGCCGGGCTCGTCGGCGCGGTGCTGTTCGTCGCGGTGGCGATCGCCGGACCGTGGGTCGCGCCCCGTAACCCGCTGGCGCTCGGCCAGGATACGCTGCGGGCGCCCGCGCCGCCGTACTGGTTCGGCACCGACGAGCTCGGACGCGACATCCTGAGCGGCGTGCTGCAGGGCGCGCGCGTCTCGCTGGTCGTCGGCCTGCTGTCGGCGGCCGGCGCCGTCCTCGTCGGCGTCGCGGTCGGCGCCGTCGCCGGCTACAAGGGCGGTGCGGTCGACGAAGTGCTGATGCGGGTGACCGAGTGGGTGCTCGTCGTGCCGCAGTTCCTGATCGTCCTCGTCGTCGCGGCGATCTTCGGCAGCGACCTCGGACTCGTCATCGTCGTCCTCGCGGCCGTCGCGTGGCCGGCGACGGCGCGCCTGACCCGCGCGCAGTTCCTGGCGCTCGGCGGGCGGGAGTTCGTCGTCGCGGCCCGCAGCCTCGGCGCCTCCAGCCGGCGCGTCGTGCTGCGGGAGATCCTGCCGAACGCGCTGCCGCCGATCGTCGTCGCGGCGTCGCTCCAGATCCCGTCGTCGATCCTCGCGGAGGCGAGCCTGCGCTTTCTCGGCCTGTCCGATCCGAACAGCGTGTCGTGGGGCGGCATGCTGAACCAGGCGCAGAATTTCCTGCAGCAGGCGTGGTGGATGCCGTTCTTCCCGGGCGCCGCGATCTTCCTCACCGTGCTCTCGTTCAATCTCGCGGGCGAGGCGCTGAACGACCTGCTGAACCCGCGCCGTGAGGTGTGAGATGACGAACCGATACGATCACGGCCGCTCGCTCCTGCGGCGATGGCACGCCGCGAAGCCGCGCAACTTCTACGACGACGACCGGTATCTCCGCATGGCGCTCGCGCGGCGCCTGGACGCGAAGGGCCTTGCCGCCGCCGAGCCGGCGCTCCGGCAGGCCGGCGGGGATTCCGCCGGTCCGATCGATCGCGCCTCGTTCGTCCTCGACCGGCCGGAGCACCTGCCGCGCGTGGAGCCGTGGAGCCCGCTCGGCGAGCGCACGGACGACGTCGTCTTCCATCCCGCGTATCACGACGTCGGCCGCCTGGTGTGGCGCTCCGGCGTCCTCGCCGTGCTCGGGGAGCCCGGCCACATGACGCTCCACGCGGCGCTGGCCTACCTGTTCGGGCTCAACGGGGAGACGCCGCACCTCTGCTCGGTCGCGTGCACCGCCGGGCTCGTCAAGGCCATCCAGCGGGCGGGCAGCGACTGGATGCGCCGCACGTGGCTTCCGCGACTCCTCGAATCCGACTACGACCGCCGCTGGCACGGCGCGCAGTTCCTGACCGAGGTCCACGGCGGGTCCGACGTCGGCGCCAACGCCTGCGTCGCCCGGCCCGTGCCCGGCGAGCCGGGCGTCTTCCGGCTGTCGGGCGAGAAGTGGTTCTGCTCGAACGTCGCGGCCGACCTCTACGCCGTGAGCGCACGGGCCGAGGGCGCGCCGGACGGAACGCCGGGCATCGGGCTCTACGTCGTTCCACGCCGGCTCGACGACGGCCGGCCGAATGGCGTCACGATCCGGCGACTCAAGAACAAGCTGGGGACGAAGAGCCTCGCGACGGCCGAGCTCGATTTCGAGGACGCGCTCGCCTGGGCGCTCGGGTCACCCGACGCGGGGTTCCCGCTCCTGATCGGCGTGATCATCAACACGTCGCGGCTCGAGGTGGCGATCGGCTCGAGCGGCATCATGCGGCGGGCCTGGATCGAAGCGTTCCACTACGCACGCGTCCGCGAGGCCTTCGGACGGCGCCTCATCGACTTTCCGGCCGTGCGCCAGCAGCTCGCCGAGATCCGTGTTCTCGGCACGGCCGGCCTCGCGTTCACGCTGTTCGTCGCGGGGCTCGAGGACGAGCTCGGCGTGGCCGGCCTCCGTCCCGAGGACGACGCGCTCTACCGGACGGCGGTGAACCTGGCGAAGTTCATCGCGTCGACGGATGCGGGGCTCGTCGTCCACCACGCGATCGAGATCCTCGGCGGCAACGGCACGATCGAAGACTTCAGCCCGCTGCCGCGCCTCTACCGCGAGGTGCCGATCCAGGAGAGCTGGGAAGGGCCGCACAACACGCTCATGTCGCAGCTGCTGCGCGACGCGCGCCGCGCGAAGATGCACGACGCCGTGCTCGCCCGGGCCGAGCGCACGCTGCTCGACATCGAGCGGCCGGCGCTCGCGGCCTCGCGCGAGGCGGCGCTGCGCCTCCTCGACCGGACACGCTCGCGCCTGACCGAGATCCTGCGCGGTGACTCCGACGACGCCGCGTTGCACGTGCGCGGGCTGATGACGCGCGTCGCGCGCATCATGCAGGTCGCGCTCCTGCTCGACGACGCGCAGCACGCGGGCGACGCCGACGGCGTCGGCTGGCTGGGCGCGGCCGCCCAGCTCCTGCTGGATCGGTTCGTGCGACCGGATGACGACGCGGTCGCCGACGGCTATCCCGCGTTGATCCGCGAGATCGTCGAGGGGTAGCTGGAATGACAGCTGGCTGGGGTAGGCGTGTGTCGTCTGCGTGACGAAAATGAGCCGGAGTCCTCACGATCCGCCTCACGCGCGGTGCTAGTCTGCCGGCAACTTCCCGAAAGCTCGCCGCAGCCGGCTCTGGCCGGCTCGAAGACCACGCGAAAGGCATCGTATGGACAAGGTCAACCGCTGGAAGGGAATCGTTCCGGACGAGGACCTCGCCGCCTACCGCAAGGGCGCATTCGGGAACCGCATCGGCCTCGGCGCGAAGCCGGCCCTGCTGAACATCGACACCACGTGGATGTTCGTCGATCCGGCCTACGCCATGTGCGGCCGGGAGATGCCGGACCTGAAGCACGCGCTGGTGCGGATCACGACGACGTTTCGGGACCTCGCCCTGCCGATCTACTACAGCCGACGTGACGACCGCAGCCACCCGACCCGGCGCGGTATCTGGAACCTCAAGCTCTCGAACGCCTCGGAGGCCGCGTACACGAGCGACCCGCGGGCCGACGACTGGCCGACGGACTATGCGCCGAGGGCACACGACGTCATCATCCAAAAAAACAAGCCCTCGGCGTTCTTCCAGACGCCGCTCGAGTCGTTCCTGCGCTACGACGGGATCGACACCCTCGTCGTCGTCGGGGTCTCGACCAGCGGATGCGTGCGCGCCGCCGTGACCGACGCGTTCTCGCACAATTTCCGCGTGATCGTGGTCGAGGAGGCCTGCGGCGACCGCTCGCCCTCGGCGCACCGCGCCAACCTGTTCGACATGGATATGAAGTTCGCCGACGTCGAGTCGATCGATCACGTGATCGCCGAGCTCACGCGCCGCCACGCGCGCCCGCCCGCCATGGCGGCGGCGAGCTGACGTCGCGCGACGGCGGCACGCGCGCGCCCGTGGGCTCCGCCGTGGTCGAGTTCGAGGACATCGGCAAGGTGTTCGACGCCGGCCGTCGGGCCGTGCGCGCCGTCGAGCACGTCGATTTCCGCGTGTACGACGGCGAGTTCGTGACGATCGTGGGCCCGTCCGGGTGTGGAAAGTCGACACTGCTCAACATGGCCGCCGGCCTGCTCCAGCCCACCGAGGGGACGGTCCGATATCGCGGCGCGCCCGTGACCGGGTACAACCTCGTGACGGGCTACATGACGCAAAACGATCACTTGCTGCCGTGGCGCGACGTCGTCGGAAACATCGCCGTTCCCCTGGAGATCAAGCGTCTCCCGCGTGCCCGCATCCGTGAGCGCGTGCAGGCGCTGATCGATCTCGTCGGCCTGACCGGCTTCGAGCGGTCGTACCCCGCACAGCTGTCGGGCGGGATGCGCAAGCGCACCGCGCTCGCGCGGCTGCTCGCCTACGACCCCGAGACGTTCCTGATGGACGAGCCGTTCGCGGCGCTCGACGCGCAGCTCCGGGTCAACATGCAGATCGAGGTGCGCCGGCTGTGCCGCCGGCTGAACAAGACCGTGCTGTTCGTGACGCACGACCTCGACGAGGCCGTCGCCCTGGGCGACCGCTGTGTCGTGTTCTCGCCGCGCCCGGGCACCATCCGCAAGATCATCGACATCCCGCTGGCGCCCGCGCGTGACCTCCTGCGGCTTCGCCACGATCCCGCGTACGTGGCGCTCACCGCCGAGCTCTGGGACATGATCGCGCCGTCGTTCGCCGCCACCGGCGGCGAGCCGGGCTGAGCGAACCCGCCGATGCGGCTCAACGCGCTGCGGATCCTGCTCTTCCTCGTCATCGTCGTGAGCTGGGAGCTCATGTCCGGTCCGGTGATCGCGGAGTTCTTCATCAGCCGGCCGTCGGTGATCGTCAGGATCCTGAGCGACTGGATCACGAACGGCAGCATCTTCTTTCACGCCGGCATCACCGCCGGCGAGGCCTTTTCGGGCTTCCTCCTCGGCGGCTTTGCCGGGATGACCGCCGGGATCGTCCTCGGCCGCGCCCGGCTGCTCGCCGACGTCGTCGATCCCTTCATCATGGCCTTCTACAGCCTGCCGAAGATCGCGCTCGCGCCGCTGTTCATCCTCTGGTTCGGCATCGGCATGGACATGAAGATCGTCCTCACCGGGACGGTGGTGTTCTTCCTCGTGTTCCTCAACACGTACACCGGCGTCCGCAGCGTGAGCCGCGAGCTGGTCGCGATCCTGAGCCTCATGGGAGCGAAGGAACGGCACCTGCTCGCGAAAGTCGTCATCCCGTCCGCGGTCACCTGGGTGTTTGCCGGGCTGCGCATCTCGGTGCCGTATGCGCTCATCGGCGCCATCGTCGGTGAGCTCATCGCCTCGAACCGGGGGCTCGGATTCGTGCTCGCCGACGCCGCCGGCCAGTTCGACACGGGCGGGGTCTTCGCCGCCCTGATCGCGATCATGCTGCTCGCGTTCCTGCTCAATACCGCGGTGAAGTACACCGAGCGGAAGGTGATGCCGTGGAAGAGCGCCGACGAAACCCGAGAGGTCACGATCTGAATGCCGATCCCCGGAGGAGAAGCGAGATGAGACGAGTCATCCGAACCGTGGTCGCCGCCCTGATCGTGACCCTCACGATGGCGTCCGAGTCGGCCGCTGCCGACAAGATCCGCCTGGTCCAGTCGTCATGGGGCTTCCTGTTCGTGCCGGCCATGGTCGCCAAGGAGCTCGGCTATTTCGCCGAGCAGGGGATCGAGGCGGAATACACGACGGGCCTCGGCGGCGCGGAGTCGCTGGCCGCCGTGATCGCCGGCAACGCGGAGATCTACGTCGGCGCCCCCTCGTCGTCGCTGCGCGCCCGTGAGAAGGGGACGGATGCGGTCGTGTTCGGCGCGAGCATGACGCAGTACGCGAGCAACGTGACGATCGCGAAGGAATGGGCGGAGAAATTCGGCGTCACGGAGCGCAGCTCGTTCCAGGACAAGGTGAAGGTCCTCAAGGGCGCGAACATGGGCGTGGTCGGGCTCGGCAGCGGCACGCACCAGCTCATCATGTTCCTCGCCAAGAAGGCGGGGCTCGATCCCAACCGCGATCTGACGGTCGTGAATCTGACGACCGCCCCGGCCATGCTGGCGGCCTTCCAGCAGCGGCGGATCCAGGGCTTCTCGTTCTCGTCGCCCACGAGCGACATCGCCGTGCGCGACCACAACGGGATCATGCTGTTCCACACGACGAAGGGCGACATCAAGGAGCTCGAAGGCTTCCTCTACATCGGGTTCGTCGCGCGCGACTCGTGGCTGAAGAAGAACCCGGACCTCGTCCGGCGGATGCTGAAGGCGGTGCAGAAGGCGCTCGACGACCTCCGCGACCCCGTGCGCACGACCAAGGCGCGCGACGCGATCCATGCGAAGTACCACCCGAAGGTCGACAAGGCCTTCTTCGACACGCTGTGGGCGAACACCATCCCGGCGTGGCCTCGCACGGTCGCGGTCACGCCCGAGATGGCCGGCCGGGTCATCGAATTCCTCAACGAGTTCAGCTCGACGCCGTACGCCGCGTCGCTCGCACGAACCGGCTTCGACTTCGACATCGGCGCGTCGATCGGGAAGTAGCGGGCGGCCGCGCGCCGTTGAAGACGATCGGCGAGATCGCGACGTTCGTCACCAGCAAGAACGCCGGCCCGTTCCTGCTCACGCTCGATATCGTCTTCCCCGACGCCGTGACATACCGGCGCTTCAACGCGCAGCGGCCGCTCGACCGGGAGACCGTGGCCCGCCTCTACGGCATCCGCCCCGAGGACGTGCTGAGGATCGTGGAATTCGATCCCGCGTACGCGATCAAGGTGACGCTCCGGCGGCCGTGGGGCTCGGGCGCGGTCGGCGAGACGGACGTCTACGGCGCGCAACAGCACGTGCCGCTCATGCAGCACGCCATCGAGTGGGACGACTGATGCGCGACCGGCTGACGGTCTACGCTCCGCAGGGCATGCTCGGTTACGGCTTCCCCGACCGCTCGATGGACGCGGCGCTCGCGCGAAACCCCGACGTCCTCGCTGTCGACGCCGGCTCGACCGACCCGGGCCCCTACTACCTCGGCGCCGGCGTCGCCTTCACGAACCGCCGCGCGGTGAAGCGCGACCT
>JACPCW010000120.1 GCA_016184365.1 Candidatus Rokuibacteriota bacterium | reverse complement strand
GACTCACTGCGCGACCGCCGCCGTCCTCCGCGACGGCGAGATCGTCGGCTGCGCCTCCGAAGAGCGGTTCTCCCGCCTCAAGAACGACGCCGGCTATCCACGCCTGGCCGTCGACGCTCTGCTTCGCGAGCTTCGCCTCACGCCCGCCGACATCGACCTGGTGGCGCTGGCCGGCCAGCGCGCGTTCTCGCGCGAATGGATGAACCGCCTCATGACCGACGAGGCGTACGTTCGCGCGTACTACGGCGTGACGCTCGGCGAGGCGCGTCGCGGCCTCGCGCGACGCGCGCGGAAGCTCGGCGCGCGACTGGGGTTCACGCCGTCGGCGGAAGGGAAGTTCGCGCTCACCGACGCCGAGCGCCTCGCGCTCGTCACCGGTCATCTCCGGCTGCCGGCCGGGCGCGTCGTCACGCTCGATCACCACACGTGTCACGCGGCGTCCGCGTACTTCGGGGCGCCGTTCACCGGCGAGCGCGCGCTCGTCCTCACCAACGACAACTCCGGGGACGGGCTCTGCGCGACCGCGTCGCTCGGCGACCGGCTCACGCTCACGCGGCGCGAAGCGTCGCCGAGCGCGCCGGGCTCGCTCGGATCGTTTTACTCGTTCGTGACGCTGCTCCTCGGCATGAAGCCGGGCGAGCACGAGTACAAGGTGATGGGCCTCGCGCCGTACGCCGCCGCGCGTGCGACCGAGCGCGGCGTCGCCGCGCTGTCGTCCGTCTTCAGCCTCGTGGAGAGCGCTCCGTGCCGGTTCGCGTGGACCCGACGGGGCCCGCGCTATCGCACGCTGCTCGAAGCCACGCTCGGCACTCGCTTCGACGGCGTCGCCGCCGGCGCCCAGCTGGTGCTCGAGCAGATGCTCGTGCGCTGGGTCGCGCTGATGCGCGAGCGTCACGGCGGCGATCGTCTGGCGCTCGGCGGCGGCGTCTTCATGAACGTCAAGGCGAACATGCGGCTGGCCGGGCTCGAGGGCGTGCGCGATTTCTTCGTGTTCCCGTCGTGCGGCGACGAGTCGAACGCCGTCGGCGCCGCGTACCTCGGCTACGTCGAGCTCGCCGCCCGGCGTGGCGTGACGGCGACGCCGCGACCCTTCGGTCCGGCATACCTCGGTCCCGGCATCGCGTCCGACGAGGTCGAAGAGGTCATCCGGCGGCGCGACCTCGTGTCGCGCTATCGCGTCACCGAGCACGAGCGGGTCGAAGAGCGCATCGCCGATCTGCTGGTGTCCGACGGTGTCGTGGCCCGCGTGTCGGGGCGCATGGAATTCGGCGCGCGCGCGCTCGGGAACCGGTCGATCCTGGCGAACCCGTCGGACCAGCGCGTCGTCGGCACCATCAACCGGATGATCAAGAACCGCGACTTCTGGATGCCGTTCGCGCCGACGATCCTGCGCGAGCGCGAGGCCGACTACCTCGTGAATCCGCGGTCCCTCGCGTCGCCGTACATGATGCTGGCGTTCCCGACGAACCCGAAGCGGCGCGACGAGCTCCTCGCCGCGCTCCATCCGAACGATTTCACGGCGCGCGCCCACCTCCTCGACGAGGCGTGGAACGCCGGGTACTACCGCGTGATTCGCGAGTTCGAGCGTCGTACGGGCATCGGCGGAGTGCTGAACACCTCGTACAACCTGCACGGCGAGCCGCTGGTCGCCTCGGCCGAGGACGCCGTCGACACGTTCGAGCGCTCCGGCCTGCCGCACCTCGCGCTCGACCGCTGGGTCATTTCGAAGAAGTGACCGTCCGCGTCCGGTCGATCGCGCCGCTGCCGATCGCCTGCGTCGACACCGCCACCGCGGCGCACGTCCGACCGTGCGGGAAATGCTGCCGGCACTGGCGGATCGCGTCGGCGGCGGTGAGCTTCCGGTTGACCACGAGGTAGCGCACGCTCGTGCGCAGGCAGTGCCCGCGGTCCTCGGCGTGGCCGAGCGCGGCGCAGAACGGCAGCGCGTAGCGAAGATCCCACGTGTTGTCGATGACCGCCTTCACGACGCCGTTGATGCAGGCGTAGCGGTCGGCGGCCACGCGCCACTGGCACTGCGTGGCGACGAACTCGGGACCGTCGCCCCGCACGTAGTTCGAGAGATCGCGCCCGATCGACGTCGCGCACTCGGAGCGAAACGGCCCGGCCCGGGCGCATTCGACGAACATCCCGTTCGTCCACAGGCCCATTTCGCCCATGCGTGAGGTCTGCATCAGGTAGCAGTCGGGCTGGTACTTCGGAGCGAGGCGGCTGCACGGGTAGTGGTAGTCGTCGCCCTTCACGTCGCGCTTCTCGGGCGTGGCCGACGTCAGGTTCTCCATGAACACGCCGCCGTAGCAGATGCGCTGCGTGCGGCGGTCGCCCATCCGGTCGCAGACGCCCAGCGCGTGGTCCAGGTGGTAGCCCGTGAAGAACATGAGCGCGTGCCCGACGCCGTGCACGCACTGGAACTTGACGAAGGGCTCGAAGTCGCCGCGGCAGATGTCGCCGGCCTTGCGCTCGAGGTCCACGTGGCTCACGTGCCCAGCGCTCGTCGGACCGAGGAAGCGTTCGATCACGCCGTGATAGCAGCCGGAATGACAGGTGCCGTCGCAGGCCGCGAAGGACTCGTGGACCGAGCCACGCACCCGGAACGTCTCGCGGCCGACGGCGTGGACGATCGGGTGGCATCCCATGCGGAGGTCCGCGTGCTCGGCGGAGTACGTCTCGACGAGGCGGAGGGCGTCCGCGGTGGAACGCGCGGCCAGATATGTGCGGAACAGCCCGTCGAGGCAGTCGTCGGGGCGGGGCGTTCGCTGGCAGGCGCGGATCCCGGCGGGTGACGGAGCGTCGGCAGCGAAGACGGGCGTTCCCGCCGCCACGAGGACAACGGCCGCGAGGAACGGCAGGAGCGCGGTCACGCTACCAGTGGAGCGACTGACCCGGACTGAGAATCGCGATGCGCTCTTCGAGCCCGCGCCGGAGCCCTTCCGCGAGCACGCGGCCCGGCGGCTCGTTCGCCGGCTCGCGGTTGAGATCGAACGTGCCCCAGTGCATCGGCACCATGAGCCGGCCGCCGACGTCCTCGAAGAGCTGCACGGCTTCCTCGGGGTTCACGTGGTTCGGATGGTGACGGCCTTCGTAGCCGCTGTAGCCGCCGACCGGCACGAGCGCGAGGTCGAACGGCCCGAGCTTGCCGATCTCCTTCAGCGCCGGCGTGTAGCCGGTGTCACCCGCGAAGAACATCTTCCGGTCACGACCGATCGCGACCCACGAGGACCAGAGCCGCATGTTCTGGTCGCGGAACGTGCGTCCGGACGAGTGCTGCGCCGGCGTGCAG
Source organism: Candidatus Rokuibacteriota bacterium (assembly GCA_016184365.1). Lineage (GTDB taxonomy): Bacteria > Methylomirabilota > Methylomirabilia > Rokubacteriales > CSP1-6 > AR8. The sequence goes on along the minus strand of JACPCW010000120.1, from coordinate 53,668 downwards.
ACGAAGGTGACGCCGCGGTACGCCCGCTCCTCCCACCAGTCCATCTCGACGACGTTGGTGATGCCGCGGTCGGCGAGCCACGCCTTGAGGCCGAGCGGGACGAAGAAGCGCGGATCGTGCTCGCGGGCCAGCCGCCGCACCGTCTCGTCATCGAGGTGGTCGTAGTGGTCGTGCGAGATCACGACCGCGTGGATGCGCGGCAGGTGCTCGAACGCGAGGCCCGGCCGGACGATCCGCCGCGGACCGGCGAACCTCACGGGGCTCGTCGTGTCGCCCCAGTGCGGATCCGTGAGGATGTTCACCCCGTCGAGCTGCACGAGGAACGTCGAGTGCCCCACCCACGTCACCGTCGGCGACTGGCCGTTCGCGCGGAGCTCGGCGCCGTCGTTGGACAGCGGGGCGACGCCGACCGTGGGCTTCGCGCGACGCGGTCCGGTGAAGAGCCGTTTCGCGCGATGGAGCATGGTGTACGAGTACTCGGTGCCCGGATTCCGGAAGCCGCTCGCGAGGTGATGGGACGGGCCCTTCCCGGCGACCAGGCTGCCCGCGCGCACGTCGAGCGCGAGCGGGAAGACCATCACCAGCAGCAGCGCCAGCACACCGGCGAGACGAGGCGACAAACGGCGGAACACCATGGCGGAAGACAACGCTGTCAGGCTACCACGTGCCGCAAGCGACGAGCGCGTGAAAGACCTCAATAACCGCGCCGCCGGTCGACGACGTGACGGAGTCGCCGGCCTGACAGGTAGCGCGCGAGGTTGTCGTTGAAGACGGGCGCGATCTCGTCGGGCGTGCTCGGTCCCGACACGTGCGGGGTGACGACGACGTTCGTCATGCCCCACAGCGGATGGTTCGCCGGCAGCGGCTCGTTTGAAAAAACGTCCAGGACCGCGCCGCCGAGGCGTCCCTCGGACAGCGCCCGGATCAAGGCCGTTTCGTCCACGATGGGGCCGCGGGCGACGTTGATGAGCCAGGCGGACGGGCGCATCGCCGCGAGCGCGCCCGCGTCGATCAGTCCACGCGTTTCAGCGGTCAGCGGGACGGTGAGGACGACGAAATCGGCCTGGCCGAGCGCGCGCCGCAGGCCGGCGAGGCGCCAGACGCGGTCGACACCAGGGACGCGGCGCCCCGAGCGGCTGACGCCGAGGACCCGCATGTCGAGTGCCCGTGCGGCGCGTGCGATCGTGCGGCCGATGTCGCCGAGCCCGACGATCGTCATGGTCCGGCGGCCGAGCCGGTGCGGCATCGTCGTGCCGAGCCAGCGCCGCTCGCCCTGCGCGTCGAGGTACTCCCGCATCCGCTGCGTGCCCCACAGCGCCCACCCCAGGACGTACTCGGCCATCCACGGCCCGAAGATCCCGGGCGCGCGCGTCACCGTGACGCGCGGCGGGAGCTCGGGAACGAGCGCCCACTCGACGCCCGCGGCCATCGCCTGCAGCCAGGACAGGCGTGTCGCGTCCCGATACAGGTGCGGCGGAAACTTCCACGCGTACAGGACGTCGACCTCGCGGATGACCGCCGCGGCGTCCTCGGGCTTCGACGCCACGTGCACGGCGACGCGCGATCGCGGCACGCGAACGAGCCGCGCGTAGTCCTCGGCCTCGTCGGGGTGGTAGACGAGGACGACCCGCCGGGCCATCTCTGGGTACATGGGGGGCCTCGAAAGGGCCCCCCAAGCCCCCCGGGCGCTCGGGACGCCCCGGCTGAGCCGTGTCGCCCCTCGAAGTGCCGATTCGTTCACGGGCACTCAGCCGATCGCGACCGCCACGCACGTGGTCGTGCGGGTGACGCCGTCGATGGAGCCGATGCCGTCCGTGACGAGCCGGCCGATCGCATCGATGGTCGGTCCTTCGATGATGGCGATGAAGTCGTACGGCCCGGTGACCGCGTCGATCGCGAGGACGCTCGAGCCCGCGCTCTTCAGGCGGCCCAGCCGCGCCTTCACGTTCTTCGCCTTGCCGGCCGAGGTTTCGATCAGCACGTACGCCCTCATCTTCGTCCGCTTCGTCGCAGGCATGGAGCCCTCCAGGGGTTCGCGCCGTCCGGCGTCAGCGCGCGGGCGGAGCGAGGATGCGGGCGAGCGTGGATCGGAACCACGCGGGCCGCACGAGCCAGCGGGTGCCTTCGAGATCCACGCGGGTGCCGCGTTCGTCGTGGTGGTTGGCGGCCTCGAATCCTACGGCGACCGTCGTGCGCGCGCCGCCGACGCGGACGGTGAGCGTTTCGCCGAGCGCCTCGTCGCCGAGGCGCGCGGTCACCATGTACAGGCCCTGCGCGTCGGTGTCGGCCTGGTACGCGAGGCCCGTCTTGTTGCGGGTGACCTCGACGACCTCGCCCGTGAGCGGCTGCCCCTTGGCGTCCTTCACGTAGCCGAGCACCGTGAACCGGAACTGCACTTCGTGCTCGGCGACGGCAGCTCCGGGAAGGCACACGAGCACGGCGAGCAGGGCGAGCGCGAGCGGGGCGCGCATCACGGCGAGTCTACCGCACGCTTCTCGAGATACACCTGCAGCAGCGAGCGGTGGCATCGGCGCTCGTCGGGGCACCCGCAGAGGAGCGTGATGGGCCGCGTACGCGCCATCGCGAGCGCCTCGGCCACGTGCTCCCGCGCTTCGGGTCGCTCGAGCCCGGCGAGGTAGGCCTGGCGGTACGCGTCCCACGGAACGGCGCCGCTGCGAAAGCCGCGCACCAGGGTGATGACCGGCGCGAGCTCGCGCAGCCACCGATCGACGTCCGACTTCGCGATCCCGCGCGGCCAGAGCCGCATGACGAGCACGCGGTCGCCGTCATCCGGCCCGGGCGGGTCGTACACGCGCCGCGTCCGAAACGGCGATCGAGGAGCGCCCCGGCTTGGCCGGGGCGCTTCCGAGCGCTGGGGGGGGGTGGGGGGCCATATCGGGGCCCCCCAACCGGTCAGACAACGGCGGACGCGCCTCCGTCCAGGTTGATCGCCGTGCCCGTGATGAAGGCTGCGCGATTCGACACGAGGAAGGCGACGAGATCGCCGAACTCGGCCGCTTCGCCGACGCGACCGAGCGGCACGCGCGACGACACCTCGCGGTAGTACGCCTCGAGGTCGCCGCCCTTCACGCGGCGCTCCCACTGCGCGCTCTTGATCAGGCCGATGCAGATGGTGTTCACGAGGACCCTGTCCGGCGCGTATTCCTTCGACAGCGACTTCGTGAGGTTGATGCCGGCCGCACGCGTCACGCTGGTGGGGAGACCCTTCGCGGCCGGGGCCTTGCCGCCGAGATTCGTGACGTTGATGATGCGGCCGCCGCCGCGCTGCTTCATGAGGGGGACGACGAGCCGGGAGAACCGCACCGCGGCCATCAGCTTCAGGTCGATGTCGAACTGCCACGCGCGATCGTCGATGTCGAGGAACGGGTTCGCGGCCGACGTGCCGGCGTTGTTCACCAGGATGTCGACGCCGCCGAAGCGCTTCACCGCGCCGTCGACGACGGCCTGGATGTCCCCGGCGCGCGTCACGTCGGCGGGAATCGCGAGGACGTCGTTCCCCGTGACGGACTTGATGTGGGCGGCGGCGTTCTCGAGGACGTCCTTCCGCCGGGCGCAGATGACGACGTGCGCGCGCTCGCGCGCGAGGCGCTCGGCGGCCGCGCGGCCGAGGCCCTCGCTGCCGCCGGTGATGATCGCAACCTTGCCGTCGAGGCCGAGCTCCATCATGGTCCGCTCCTCCGCCGAGGGGTTGTGCTTTCGAATCGCGTCATCGCTGGCTACTCCAGGGTCTTGAAGAAGATGGCGGCCAGGAATCCGAGCAGCGTCGACATGCCGGTCACGCCGCCCCCGCGGTGGTAGGCCTCGGGGAGCATCGTCTCCGCGATCATCGTCAGCATGGCGCCGGCGGCCAGGCCCTCGACGAGGGTGAACGCCGTGTGCGGCATCTCGACGAAGAAGACGTTGCCGACGTACGCGCCGATCCCGGTGAAGACCATGAGGGACGTCCACATCAGGAGAATCCGCGTCCGGGAATAGTGCTGCTCGCGCATGCCGACGGAGCTCGAGAGCGCTTCGGGGAAGTTCGACAGGAACAGTCCGGCGATCAGGGAAATGCTGATGCTCGCGTGCAGCAGGCTGGATCCGATCACGAGGGATTCGGGAATGCCGTCGAGCAGGATGCCGAGCCAGATGGCGAGCGGCGCTCCGCTGTGCGCGACGGCGGCTTCCCGGATCTCCGCGCGCGACGGCGGACCGATCTTCGCTTCGACGCCGGCCATGGCCGCGTCCACCCAGGCGTCCGTCTGCGTCGCGTCCACGGCGGGTGGTGTGAGCGCGGCCGCGCGCTCGGTCGCCAGCGCGCGGATGTCGGCGGCGAGGTCCGGCGACGTCGCGAGCAGGCGATCGAACTCGGCCTTGAAGATGAGCCAGACGCGCGCGTTCGCCGCCGCGACGGCCGTCGCCGTCCGCGCTTCGCCGGTGAGCAGCGCCATCTCACCGAACACGTCGCCGACGCCGAGCGCCGCGATCTTCCGGCCGCCGGCGCGCTCGTCGACGATGTCGACGGAGCCCTCTTCGATGATGAAGACGCTGTCGCCGGGGTCACCCTGGTGGATGATCACCGCGCCTTTCGGGTAGGTGCGCGTGACGATCGACGGAAGGAGCTCGCGGACCATCGCCGGCGGAAGGCTCCGAAGGTGCGGGACGGCGCTGATCCGCTCGAAGAGCCGTCGCAGCCGCTGGCTCTTCCGGCGCTTGAGGTGACTGACCGTGGTGGCCGCCTTGCGCAGGAACCCGCCGCGATCGTTCACGACCTGGTTGAGGACGACGAAGAGCGCGCCGCCCGCGAGGCACCCGGCCGCGAGCGGGTAGAAGTCGCCCTTCTTCATCGCCTCGCCAACGAGATCGAGCGTGAGCGCCGCCAGGAGCGCGCCGCCGCCGAACGCCATCAGGGCGGCCACCACCCGGTCGCGTGGCGTCCAGAACATCGCGAGCAGGGAACCGATCGGCAGGGACGCGGCGCTGATCAGGCCGAAGATGAAGGCCCTGGCGGCCACGCTCTCGGGCATTCCGGGGTTCTATCACATTATCGAGGGCCGGGATGGCCGTCCCACGTGACGCGCGGGCCGTCCACCGTGAAGCCGGCCTCGACCAGTGCGGCGAACGCGACCGTCTCGCGCACGGCCCGGCCGTCCCACGTGAGGACCTCGAGCCGCCGCACCGGCCGGAGCGCCGGTGGACGCTCGAACACGGACTGCAGCGCGCGGATCACGCCGGGCAGATCGACGTCCTCGAACCCGGCGAGCGGCGTGAGGTCCCGACCCTGGCCCTCGGCGACGACGATCGGCCGTCCACCTCGCATCACGACCCAGGTCGTCGGAATGCGCGCCGCGCTCAGCCGCGACCCGTCGGCGCGCGAGAGCGGGAACACGCGGCCCCAGAGATTCGCGGGGTCGGTGATGTTCACGAGCACGTGCGGTTCCGCGCGGCGCGACTCGGCGCCGAGGTCCGCCAGCGCGTCTGCGAGCGCGTACTGCTCGCCGGACAGGCCCTGCACGAAATAGCCGCGCACGACCTCGCCGCCGTACTCCATCCGGAGCAGCGCGTGCCGCAGCGAGGACCATTCGCCGAACGCCAGCTCGCGCGCGACGACGCCGTACCGCGCGAGCAGCAGGTTCGCGCGCGCTTCATCACGCTCCTCGGGTGACAGCGGCTCTTCTTCCGCGATCGCGCTCCACCGGCCGAGCAGTCGCGTCGGCGGGATGAGCGCCCGGCGCTGACCGCGGCGATGGCGCCGCGCGATGGGCTTCGCGGGCGCGTCGCCGCGTGCCGCGCCCGGCGAGGTCCGTGACGCCGCGCCGGCGACGATGGCGCCGAACGCGTCCGGTGTGACGAGGCCGGCCCAGAACAGATCCCAGAGCCGGGCGACCGCGCGCGGGGTGTCGATGTGCAGCAGGCGCGCCACGTCCTGCGCGAACGAGGCGCCGCGCACCTCGAGATGCCGCAGCGCGGCCTTCGCGTGCTCGTCGAGCTCGGCGGGCACCGCGAGCGGCTCGCGCAGCCAGCCGAGGTTTTCGCGCAGCGCGACGCCGACGCGGCCGGAGCGCTTGCGCTCGAACGGCGTGAACACGATCTCACCGGCGAGCCCGAGCTCGTCCAGCCAGTCGCGCTGGTAGCCCTCGACGCGCGCCGGCAGGAACTCCTGCTCCCACACCCGCACCGGGAAGTCTTCGCCCTGCAACAGCTCGAGCACCGACAGCACGCCGGTCGAGCCGGTCAGCCGATGGTCCGGATGCAGGTGATGCCGCCGCAGCAGGGACGCGGAGAACCGGTCCGCCGCCACGACGGGCCGCTGGGTGCGCCGCGAGTGCGCCTGGCGCCGCTGGATCTGGTCGAGCACGGCGAGGTGCAGGTACTGCGGCGCGCCGCGGTCCGGCAGGAACTCGCCGTTGCGGAGCAGGCCGCGCAGCTCGAGGCGATCGAGCACGCGCGTCACGTGCGCGGCGTCGATCGCATAACGGTCGGCGAGCATGGCCGGCGTCACCGGGCCACGACTCCGCACGACGCGCAGCAGGGCTTTCTCGAGGCCCGCATCGGTCGTGAGCGTGCGATAGAGCGGCTCGTCGAGCGCGCCGATCCAGACGCGGCGCTGGTTCGGGAGATCGAGCGCGACGACACGCCGCTCGGCGAGCAGGGCGTCGACGAGCCCCTGGGCATCGGTCGTCGCGCGCGCGGCGATCTCCGCGAGCGTCAGGTCACCGAGATCGTCGAGCATCGCCGCCAGCTCGTTGGCGTCGCGCGCGCGCCGCTCCGGCGTCGTCCGCTGGAGCTCGGCCTCCACGCCCGCGACGATCTCCGGACGGAGCGGTCCCGGCGGCGCGGTCCAGGCCTTCCGCATCTGGACGGCGTCGCTCCGGCGTTCTTCGGCATGTCCGGCATCGAGATACGCCCAGTCCCAGGCTTGCAGCAGCGGATAGACGAAGGGCGACGGCATCGGCGTGTCGACGTGCCGCGTCCAGACCGCGCCGGCGTGCAGCCGCTCGAGCAGCGTCTTGAGACGCGGCACGTCGAGCGCGTCGTTGAAGCATTCGCGGAGCGTCTCGGCGACGATCGGGAAGTCGGGCTGTCCGCCGACCGACTCCATCAGGGCGTCGGCCTTCAATCGTTGCAGCCATGCCGGCGTGCGCTGACCGCCCTGCGACCGCGGAATGAAGAGCGCGCGAACGGCCGCATGCCGGAACCGCGTGGTGAAGAGCGGCGACCCGATGAGCGCTTCACCGAGCAGCGTGTCGACCTCGTCGGGCGCGACGAGCGTCACGAGTCGACCGGGCGACGGCGGCACCTGGCCCGGCGCGAACGACAGGAGGATGCCGTCGTCGACATGGCTGGCTTCCGCGATCAGACCGAGGGTGCGCCGCACTTTCTCCTGCAGCGCCATGCCCCACGCGCCGTTGATGCGCATGCCGAAGACGGAATGGATCATCGCGTGGCGGCCGCCCATGTCGTCGGCGAACGACTCCACGACGACGCCCTGATCGTCGGGCACGCCGTCGAGCAGCTCGCCGGCCTTGCGGATCCACGACGCGAAGGCGCCCGCCGCGCGCGCGTCGAGGCCGCATTCGCGCTGCGTCCACTCGGTGAAGTCCGGCTGATCGATCCGCTCGGCGGCGTCGCGGCGCAGCCGTCCGACGGCGACGCCGAGGTCGTAGGACCGCGACGGATGCTCGCCGCGCCAGAACGGAACGGTCGGCGACATGCCGGAGGCGTCCTCGACGAGGACGCGGTCCGCGCGGACCTTCGCGATCTTCCACGGATGCGACCCGAGGAGGAACACGTCGCCCGGCAGACTCTCGGTGACGAACTCCTCGTCGAGCGTGCCGACCTTCAGATCGGTCTCGGCGACGTAGACGTCGTAGAGGCCCGAGTCGGGGATCGTGCCGCCCGACGTGAGCGACAGGAACCGGCTGCCGCGGCGCGCGTGCAGTCGATCGTTGACGCGGTCCCACAGGATGCGGGGCGCGATGCCTTTCACTTCCCGCGGCAGCGGCTCGGCGAGGGACCGCACGACGGCGAGGAATTCCTCGCGGCTGAGAGTGCGGTACGGCGCGGCGCGCACGAAGCGCTGGAGCAGGTCCCCGACGGCCATGGACTCGACGGCGACGCTCGCGACGATCTGCTGCGCGAGGACGTCGAGCGGCGCTTCGGGCACCGCGATCCGGTCGAGCTCCCGGGCCCGGATCGTTTGCACGACGGCCGCCGCCTCGACGAGCTCTTCCCCCTTCGTGACGACGAAGCGTCCCTTGGAGACCTTCGAGAGCAGGTGACCGGCGCGGCCGACGCGCTGGAGCGCGGCGGCGACGTTGCGGGGCGACTGCAGCTGGATCACGAGGTCGATCGCGCCGACGTCGATGCCGAGCTCGAGCGAGGAGGTGGCCACGAGCGCCTTGAGCTGCCCGTCCTTGAGGCGGTTTTCGGCATCGAGCCGCGCCCGGCGGGACAGCGACCCGTGGTGGGCCGCGATTTTGTTCAGTCCGGGGGGGAGATCGGCGAGGCGGTCGTTGAGGTTGCGCGCGAGCCGCTCGGCGGACCGGCGGCTCGGCGCGAACACGAGGGTCGTCCGGTGCGATTCGACGAGCTCGGTGATCTGCTGGAGCGCGGCCTCCCACACGGTGTCGCTCTGGCTCGTGAGGAAATCGTCCACGGGCGACAGCACGCCGATGTCGAGATCGCGCGAGAAGCCGGCGTCGATCGCGATCGGGTCCGTCGCCGTCTCGCCCGCCAGAAACCGCAGCGCGTCCTCCACGGGTCGGATGGTCGCCGAGCAGCCGATGCGCTGCGGGCGCTCGCCGGTGCCGTGCTCGCTCTCGACGACGAGCGCCTGCAGGCGCTCGAGCGAGAGCGCGAGGTGCGCGCCGCGCTTGCCGCCCATCAGCGCGTGCACCTCGTCGACGATGACGAACCGCGCCCGGGCGAGCGCCGTGCGGAACTTTTCCGTGGTCAGGAGAATGAAGAGCGACTCCGGCGTCGTGATGAGGACGTGCGGCGGGCGGCGCGTCATGGCCTGGCGCGCGGAGGCGAGCGTGTCGCCGGTCCGCACCGCCACGCGGATCTCCGGCAGGTCCAGGCCTTCGGCAAGCGCGGCGTCGCGAATCCCCGCGAGCGGCGCGCGGAGGTTCTTCTCGATGTCGTTGTTGAGCGCGCGCAGCGGCGACACATAGACGACGTCGACGCGGTCTTCCAGCCGGTCGTCGAGCGCGAGCCGGTACAGATGGTCGAGCGCCCAGAGAAACGCCGCGAGCGTCTTGCCGGAGCCGGTCGGCGCGACGATCAGCGTGTCGCGGCCGGACGCAATCGCATCCCAGCCATCGCGCTGCGGCGGTGTGGCCTCACGGAACGCGCCCTCGAACCAGCGACGGACGAACGGCAGAAACCCGGGCATGGACTACGATTGTACCCATGATGACGCGAGGGCTCGGCCGGACGCCTCGTCTTCTTCAGCTGAGCCGAATATCGCCGCCATACTCGACGGCTCTTTAAAGCTATCCGATGTCACCTTTCGAGGGATCCATTCATCCATACTTCGTATGGTGATAGACTCGAAGCCAAATCGATATACACGCCAGAGAGGGAATCCATGAAGACGACGGTCGACATCGACGAGGAGCTTCTCGAGGCGGCAAAGAAGGTGCTGAAGACGTCCACCATCGTCGATACCGTCCACCGCAGCCTCCGGTTCGTGACACGCCAGCACCAGCTTGGTGCGCTCGCCGACGCTCTCGGTACGATCGACCTCGATCTCACACCGGAAGGACTGCGGCGACAACGGCGCAAGCGAACGGCCCGTGCAGCTCGTTGACACGTCCGTCTGGGTTCACGCGCTTCGTCCCGGCGGGAACGAGGCGGTCCGGGCGGCCCTCCGACCGCTGATCATCAGCGGCGAGGTGGCGGTCACGGAGTGGATCCTGCTCGAACTGATGACCGGATTGCGCACGACCGAACGCAAGGACACGCTCTTGCGCTGGTTCGAGCCGATCGGGCGCCTGGACTTTGACTTTGTCGATCAATGGGGAAAGACATGGGAGACAGCGGCGAAGCTGCGCCGACGCGGCGTCTCGCCGACGGCTGCCGATTGCCTGATCGCCACCGTCGCGATGGAGCATCGGGTCGCGCTGATCCACTGTGATGCCGACTTCGAGGCGATGCGACGAGCGCTACCGCTCCGCACGCAGGACTGGACGGGATACCTCGACGGTTGACGCCGGGCGTCGCCGCCGCCGGCTGATCTACAGGAACCGTCGGCCCGCGCGCTCGTCCGGCCGGTCGAGGCCGAGCGCGACGAGCTTCGCGTCGACGTAGCTCTTGTAGGCCTGCCGGATCTCGGCGTTCCCGACGCTCTTGAGTCCCCACTGGATGAATCTCGGGACGTTCGGCGAGTCCGAGCGGCCGAACATGTCGAGCGCCGCCGCATACCACTTCGGCAGCAGGCTCTGCGCGAGCACGCGTCCCCGCGCGTCGCTCACGATCTCGCGCAGGAACCAGTAACCCATCTCGGAGTGCCCGAGCTCGTCGCGCTCCACCGTCGCGGACATCTTCGCGAGCGGCACGTAGCTCGACTCGCGCCAGTCGCGCGCGTGGAACGCGCCGTTGAGGTCGACGAAGAAGTGGAAGAACGCGTCGTCCGCCCACGTCTCGCGGGGCAGGTGGAACGCGTAGTGCGCGTACGGCACGTCGCGGAGCGCGAAATCGGGATCGAGGCCGACGGCGAGCCGGTGGAACATGATCGCGTGCTTGAGCTCCTCCGCGACGTATTCGGCTTTCACCACGCGCGCGGCCGGCGGGAACGTCTCGGCGATGTCGAGGCACGTGCCCATGAGCCCGAGAAAGCTCTTGTTGCCCGCGCGCTCGCCCTCGTGGCGCATCATCTTCAGCAGCAGCGAGCGATATTCCTCCGGGAGCTTCTCGCCCTCGCCGAAGCGGTAGCCCGGGCGCGAGACCTGGCACTCGAGCTTCGGCAACGGATCCCGCTCCGCGTACACGCGCCGCCAGAACGGCCAGAGATCGGATCGCCCGCGCCGCTCGGCGTCGTCGATCGTCGTCATGTCGGACATCGTCATGTCTCCCTGGGCGCGCGGGCCTGGGCCGTCTGCCAGCGTGCCGCGTCACGGTCGCGTGTCACGCCGCGCTGATGACCGCAGGCGCAACCGAGCAGGCCCATCGCGTAGAGATCGAATTGCCGGTCGACCAGCTCCTGCGCCATGCCCGGCAGCAACCGATCGCCGACGTGGCCGACCGACTTTCCGCAGCCGCCGCAGAGGAGTCGATAGTAGGTGCCATACGTCGCGGGCTGGTCGAGCGTGATCCCGATCGACGCGTACGCCTGGCGGATCTCGCCGACGATGTCGCTCATGCCCGCTGCCCGTCCGCGGTTTCCGCCAGCCGCCGCGCCTCGTCGCGCAGGTCCCTCTTCGAGACCTTGCCGACGGCCGTCGTCGGCAGGCGCTCGCGCAGCTCGAGGCGTTCCGGCAGCTTGAACTTCGCGATGCGGCGCTCCTCGACGAGAAACCGCGTCAGGTCGTCGAGCGTCAGGGTCGCGCCCGGGCGCGGGACGACGAACGCGCAGGCGCGCTCGCCGAGGACCGGATCCGGCATCGCGACGATCGCGACGTTCAGCACGGCGGGATGGCCGAGCATCAGGTTCTCGATCTCCTCGGCGCTGATCTTCTCACCGCCGCGGTTGATCAGGTCCTTCTTGCGGCCCTCGACGACGAGGTTGCCGCTCGGATGCCGGCGCACGAGGTCCCCGGTGCGGTAGTAGCCATCGCCGGTGAACGCCACCCGATTGTGATCCGTGGCCTTGTAGTAGCCGCGCAGCGTGTAGGGGCCGCGGCAGATCAGCTCGCCGACCTCGCCGTCCGGAACATCGAGGCCCTCGTCGTCGACGATTCGGATCTCGTCGCCCGGCGACATCGGCCGTCCCTGCGTGCCGACGACGACGTCTTCCGGGTCGTCGCGCCGCGTCGTGCACAGCAGCCCCTCCGCCATGCCGAAGACCTGGGTCAGCACCGGACCGAACGCGCGCAGGACGGCGCGCGCAGGCTCGGGATTGAGCCGCGAGCCTCCGACGGCGAGCGTCCGGATCGACGACAGATCGTGCCGGGCGCGGCGCGGATGGTTCAGCCACGTGATGACGGTGGCGGGCACCGCGGGAATCCAGGTGACACGCTCGCGCTCGATGAGCGGAAAGACGACGTCGGGATCGGCCGAGGGCGCGAGCACGATCCGCGCGCCGAGCAGCATCGCGGCCTGGATGCCCGGGCAGGCGAGCGGGAAGTTGTGCGCGATCGGGACGCCGACCAGCAGCACCGTCTCGCGGTCGAAGTCGGTGACCGCGGCGAACGCGAGCGAGTTGTAGCGGTAGTCCGCGTGTGTGCGCGGGATGACTTTCGGAAATCCGGTCGTCCCGCCCGACAGCTGAAACACGGCGACGTCGTCGGCCGACGGCCGAAACGTTTCGAGGGCCTGCGCGGCGACGGTCCGCTCGAGCGGCGTTGCGAGCAAGTCACCGAGCCGCGTCATGCCGGTGCCGGCGCGATCGCCGACGACGAAGACTTCCGTGAGATGCGGCAGCTCGCCCCGCAGCTCCGCCGCCATGCCGACGTAGTCGAACCCGCGAAACTCGCTCGGGATCAGCCACGCGCGGGCGGCGGTGAACTTCGCGAGGTGCCCGATCTCGGCGTGCCGGTGCGCCGGCAGACAGGTGACCGGGATCGCGCCGGTCTTGAGGCAGGCGACGTACGCGATGACGAACTCGAGGACGTTCGGAAGCTGGAACACGACGCGCTCGCCGTCGGCGATGCCGCGACCGGCGAGATGCAGCGCGAGGCGATCGACGAGTCCGTGGAGCTCGGCATAGGTCACACGGCGGTCGCCCTCGACGACGGCGAGGCGGTCGGCGTTGGCCGCCATCGCGCGATCGAGCGCATCGCCGAGCGTGACGTCCTCCCAGAAGCCCTGGGCGCGATAACGCTCGGCGAAGTCCTCCGGCCACGGAACGACGCCGCTCAGCATGCGGACGCTATGATAGCGCGCGGAGGATTCCTAATCGGACTGAGGCGGCGGTAACCCGGGGTCGCGCGCGATGGGACCGGTCGGCGCCGCGCGCGCGCGCCGCGCATGGTCGGTGCGCACCCGCTGCATGAACGGCACGAGCGCGACGACCGCGCAGTACGCGACGAGCAGGAACCAGAACGTATCGGCGTACGACAAGACCTGCGCCTGCGTGACGGTTTCGCGATAGAGCATCGCGACCGCCCGCCGCTCCGCCGTGTACGCGTCGGCCCCCTGCGCGAGAAAATGATCCGACCACTCGCGAAGCCGCTCCGCCGTCTCGGGATTCCAGATGTGCACGTGCCCGGTCAGCATCGCCTGGTGCTGCTGACTGCGGCGGGCGAGCAGCGTCGTCACGATCGCGACGCCGACGCTGCCCCCGAAGTTGCGAATGACGTTGAAGGCCGCGGTCGCGTTCGCCAGCCGCTCGGTCCGGACCGTCGCGAGCGCCAGGGCCTGGAGCGGCACGAAGATGAAGCCCTGCGAGAATCCCTGGACGAAGCGCGGCACGGCGAGGTTCCAGAAGTCCATCGTGAGCGTGACGTGCGCCATCATCCAGAGCGCCGCGGCCTGCAGGACACAGCCGAACGCCAGCATCACCCGCTGGTCCATGCGGGAGACGAGCCGGCCCGAGATCATCAGCGCGATCATCGTGCCGAACCCGCCCGGGGCCAGCGTCAGCCCCGACGTCCACGCGTCGTAGCCGAGGACCTTCTGCGTGAAGAGCGCGACCAGCAGCAGGCTCGAGTTGAACCCGAGGGCGATCAGGAACATGGCGACGGCGCCGAAGCCGAAGTTCCGATTGGCGAAGACGGTCAGGTCGAGGATCGGCTCGCGCGCCGACAGCTCCCGGAGGACGAACCCGATCAGCGCGCACACCGCCACGACCGTGAGCCCGACGATGAGGCCCGAGTCGAACCACTCGTCGCGCTCGCCGAGGTCGAGCATCAGCTGGAACGCGCCGAACCCGAGCACCATCAGCACGATGCCGGCGAGATCGACCCGGTCCGGCCGGCGATGGAAGGGCGCATCGAACAGGAAGGCGCTGATCATGAAGACCGCGAGGATGCCGATCGGCAGATTGATGTAGAAGATCCAGCGCCACGACCAGTTGTCGGCGATCCAGCCGCCGACCGTCGGTCCGAGGATCGGCGCCATCATGATGCCGATGCCCCACACGGCCAGCGCCGTGCCGCGCTGCTCGAGCGGAAAGATCTCCCACATGATCGCCTGCGCCATCGGGATGACGGGACCGCCGCCGAGACCCTGGAGCACGCGCATGGCGACGAGGAATTCGAGATTCGGCGCGATGCCCGACAGGAACGAGCTGGTGGTGAAGACGACGGTGCAGATGAGGTAGAAGCGGCGGCGGCCGAACACCGCGGTGAGCCAGCCGGACGCCGGGATGATGATCGCGTTCGCGGCGAGGAACGACGTCACGACCCACGACATCTCGTCGATGCCGGCGGACAGCGTGCCCTGCATGTGCGGCAGGGCGACGTTCGTGATGCTGGTGTCGAGCACCTGCATCACGGTGACGAGCATCACGGAGAACGTGATGGCCCATTTGCGCGCCGTGCTGATCGGCGGCTCGGTCACGTCAGCGGCGCCGCCCCGAGGCGATCAGCTCGCGTACTTCCGGTCGAGCGCGAGATAGGTGCCCGTATCGACGACGGCTTCGCGGTCCGTGAACGACGCCATGCGGTCGACGACCGCGGCGCTCGATCCGTCGCGACGGATCGCCGCGAGGACGTCTGCCATGGCGCGGATCGCGGCGCGCTGGAGATCGGACGGGATGATCACGATGCGATACCCGAGCTCGCGCAGCCTGCCGGCGGGCACGAGCGGCGTCTTGCCGCTCTGGAACATGTTGATGAGCTTCGGCTGCGGCACGCGGCGCGCGATCGCTTCGATCTGCTCGAGGCTGACCGGCGCCTCCACGAAGATGACGTCGGCGCCGGCCTCGGCATAGGCCTGCGCGCGGTCGAGGGCGGCGTCGAGCCCCTCGACGGCGAGCGCGTCGGTGCGCGCGATGAGCACGAGATCCGGATCCGTCGCGGCGTCGCGCGCCGCGCGGAGCTTCTGCGCCATTTCGAGCGCCGGCACGACCGATTTGTCGTCGTAGTGCCCGCACCGCTTCGGGAACGGCTGGTCTTCGAGGTGCAGCGCGGCCACGCCGGCGCGCTCGAACTCGCGCACCATGCGGCGGACGTTGAGCGCGTTGCCGTAGCCCGTGTCCGCGTCCGCGATGACCGGCACGCCGGCGTGTTCGACGATGTTCGCGAGGCGGTCGACGATCTCGTTCATCGACAGGAGCCCGAGGTCCGGATAGCCCATGCTGCGGGCGATGCCGCCGCCGGTCGCGTACGCCGCCGTGAAGCCGGCCAGCGCGGTGAGGCGCGCGGACAGCCCGTCGTACACGCCGGGCGCGACGACGATGTCGTCGCGCATCAACTGCCGGAGCTTCGTCGCGGACCTCATTCGCCCGCCGCCTGCGCGCCGGCGAGCCGGCCGAACACGGCGCCGGACGTCAGTCCCGTCCCGCCGGGATAGTTGGTGTGGAAGATCCCGCCGACCATCTCGCCGCACGCGTAGAGGCCGGGGATCGGCTCCCAGCGCGTGCTCATGACTTGCGCCCGCTCGTCGACCTTCACGCCGCCGAACGTGAAGGTGATGCCTCCGGTGACGGGGTAGGCGACGAATGGCGGCGTGTCGAGCCGCTGCGCCCAGTTCGACTTCGGCAGCTCGAGGCCCTTCGTCGCGAGTCCGTCGCGGACCGTGGGATCGAAGACGCCTGACTGCACGGCGGCGTCGTAGTCGTCGAGCGTCCGCTGGCACGCGGCGCGATCGAGCGGCAGCTTCGCGACGAGGTCGCGCAGGGAATCGGCGACGACCGGCGCGCCCGTCTTGTAGCGGCCTTCGAGCAGCTTCGCCACCTTGGCGTCGAAGACCTGGTACCCGACGCCCGACGGCTGGTTCAGGATGATCCCGCCGAGCTTCGCGTACGTGTAGAACTGGAAGTCCTCGCCCTCGTCGAAGAACCGCAGACCGCGCCGGTTGACGAGCACGCCATACGGGTACGACAGGCGGTTCGTCTTGTCGGTCAGCTTCCGGTCGCCGTAGGGGGGCGCATCGGCATCGATGGGCGTCGAGTGGCAGCCGGTCCACTGGCCGTACACGAGCGCGCCGATCTCGATCGCCATGCGGAGCCCGTCGCCCGTGTTGTACCGCGTGCCCCGGACCTTCGCGTGATCCCACGGCCGTCCGAGGTAGCGCGCGCGCCACGCCGGATTCGCCTCGAAGCCGCCGCAGCCGAGGATGACGGTCTTCGCGGTGAGCTCGGCGAACCCGCTGGCATCCTGGGTCGTGACGCCGGTCACGCGCCCGCGCGCGTCCTGGTTCAGGCGCACCGCGCCGGCGCCGTACCGGATCTCGACGCCGCGCTTCTCGGCGATCTCGAACCACATCTTCGAGAGCCCGACGCCCTCGTGGCGCGCGCGGATGACCGCGCCCGGCGACCACTTGATGGTGTCGCCGACCTTGATGCCCGAGAGGGACACCGCGGGCTCCATGACGATGCCCTGCTGCGCCATCCACCGCACGGTGTCGTACGAGCGCGAGATCAGGATCTCCGCGAGCTCGGGATCGGTGCGGTCCTCGGTGACGCGGCGCAGATCCGCCCAGAAGAGATCGCGAGGATACGCCTGGACGCCCTTCATGAACCCCGTGACCTGTCGCTCGGCGTCCGGGACGATCGGCGTCAGGTCTTCGGCGCGGTCGAACGCGAAGCGCAGCAGGCCGCCGCTGTAGTGCGTGTTGCCGCCGCGAAGAGGCTCGGGCGCTTTCTCGAGAACGACGACGCGGCCCGCGCCCTGCTCGCGCGCCGAGACCGCGGCCGCGAGGGCCGCGTTTCCCGCTCCGACGACGACGACGTCATGCTCCGGCATGGGTCTCCTCCCGTGGGCATCATAGCTGTACCATGCCTCTCGCCGCGCACGACACGGGTGGAGGACCCATCGATGATCGATCGCATCACGGTCTCCGTGATCCAGCACCGGCTCGAATCCATCGTGACCGAGATGGGCGAGGCGATGCTGCGCACGGCGTACTCGCAGATCCTGAACTCGAGCCGCGATTTCTCGACGGCGGTGTTCGACGCCGAGGGCCGGCTGGCCGCGCAGGCCGAGCACGTGCCGATTCACGTGGGCGCGCTGCCGTGGGCCGTCGCGGCGATCGCCGAGGCGTTCCGCGACCGGATCCGACCGGGCGATCTCTACCTGCTGAACGACCCGTATCACGGCGGCAACCATCTCCCGGACCTCACGGTGCTGCTGCCCGTCTTCGTCGGCGGACAGCTCGCGTTCTGGTCGATCAACCGCGCCCACCAGCACGACATCGGCGGCGCCACGCACGGCACGTACAACCCCGGCGCGACGGAGATCTGGCAGGAGGGCATCCGCATCCCGCCGCTCAAGCTCTACGACGCCGGCGAGCTGCGCGACGACGTGATGCAGATGGTCGCGACGAACGTGCGCCACCCGCGCGATTTCCTGGGCGACCTGCGCGCGATGATCGGCTCGGCGCGCGTCGGCGAGCGGCGGTTGCTCCGGCTCTGCGACGAGTACGGCGTCGAGACGACCACGGCCGCCGTCGGCGAGATTCTCGACAGCGCCGAGCGACAGGCGCGCGCGTGCGTCCGGACGTGGAAGGACGGGGTCTTCCACGGCGAGGCCCTCATGGACGACGACGGGCACGACGCCCGCGACATCTGGATCCGCGCGAAGATCACCAAGCGCGGCGACGCGCTCGAAGTCGATCTGTCGGATTCGCACCCGCAGGTGACCGGCTTCATCAACTCGTCGTGGCCGAACACGATGTCGTCCGTGCACATGGCGTTCGCGTACCTGATCGATCCGCGCACGCCGAAGAACGAAGGCACGTTCCGGCCCGTGACCGTCAAGGCGAAGCAGGGGACGATCGTGTGGCCGCATCCGCCGGCGCCGGTGACGCTCTGCACGAACCACTGCGCGCAGGACATCATGGAAGCGATGATGCGGGCGCTCGCCGGCTCGTGTCCGGACCGCACGATCGCCGGCTGGTCGAAGCGCTTCCGCATCGCGATCCAGGGCATGAACCCGCGCACGACGCGGCCGTTCATCTGGCACCTGTTCCATGCGCGTGGCGGCGGCGGCGCCTCGTCCGCCGGGGACGGCTGGTGCACGGCGGGCGAGGGACAGGCGGCCGGCGGCATCAAGTTCGGCAGCGTCGAAGTCGCCGAGACGCGCTTCCCGCTGTTCTTCGAGCTGCACGAGTTCCGGCCCGACTCCGGTGGCGCCGGACGGTTCCGCGGCGGCGTCGGCTCGGTGCTCGAGTTCCACATGGAGACGACGACGCCGGGCAAGGCCAACACCGCCGGCGAGGGCGTGAAGTATCCGCCGCACGGGCTGCTCGGTGGTGCCGACGGCACGACGCATCACTACCGTCTCGTCTCCGGCCGTCGCACGACCGTGCTCCGCACGAAGTCCGTCGGCGTTCCCGTCATGCCCGGCGATCGCTTCCTCATCGTGTCGTCCGGGGGCGGCGGCTATGGCGATCCTCGCGCGCGCGATCCGCGCGCTGTCGCCGAGGACGTCGCGAACGCCGTCGTGACTGCTCCGCGCGCGCGGCGCGACGGGCCGAGGCGGGGCGGGGGGCCTGCGCCCACGAGGAGTCAGCACCCATCACCCTCTGAGCCGTTCCCACTCGCCACCGCGCGCTCGACATCGACCCGCGGAGGCACGGGTCGTCAGGCCCCCCGCCCCACCTCGGCCCGTCGCGTCTCCCGTCCGTCGACGGCGTCTGTTTCACGATCGGCCACTTCGCCCGGGCGGCGCTCTCCGGCTGCGCCGTCGCGCGGCTCGGTGCGTCGCCGTTCCACGGCCCGGAGGAGTCGCTGATGTTCCGCGTCGGGATCGACGTCGGCGGGACGTTCACCGACCTCGTCGCCGTCGATCAGACGGGACGCGTCACGCTCGCCAAGACCGCGTCCACGCCCGCCGATCAGTCGATCGGCGTCATGGAGGGGCTCGCGCTCCTCGCGCAGAGCTGCGGCCGCGATCTCGCCACGTTCCTCGGCGAGACCGAGCGCATGGTGCACGGCACGACCGTCGCGACGAACGCGCTGCTCGAGCGGAAAGGCGCGCGCGTCGGGATGCTCACGACCGAAGGGCATCGCGACGTCATCGAGATGCGCGAAGGGCTCAAGGACGACCGCTACAACCTCCGCATGCCGCCGCCGGTGCCGCTCGTGCCGCGCGCGCGGCGGCTCGGTGTCCGCGAGCGCCTGCGGTGGGACGGCCGCGTGCAGGTGAAGCTCGATCGCGCGTCGCTCGACGCGGCCGTACGGCAGCTGAAGCAGTCCGCCGTCGAAGCCGTCGCCGTGTGTTACCTGCACGCCTATCGCGATCCGCGTCACGAACGGGCGACGCGGGCGGCGGTCGCGAAGGCGATGCCCGGCGCCTACGTCTGTCTCTCGAGCGACGTGCTCGCGCAGATCAAGGAGTACGAGCGCTTCGGGACGACCGTCGTCAACGCGTACGTCGGTCCGGCGCTGTCACGGTATCTCAGCCGGCTCGGCGAGCGACTCGCGAGCGCCGGGTATCGGCACGACGTCCTGATCATGCAGTCGCACGGCGGCGTGGCGCCGATCGGCGAGTCGGTTCGTCTCGCCGCCGGCGCCGTCCTGTCGGGCCCGGCCGGCGGCATCGCCGGCAGCCGCTACTGCGCCACGCTCATCGGTGAAGGGAACCTGATCACCTTCGACATGGGCGGCACCAGCACCGACATCGCCCTGCTCGAGCGCGGCGAGCCCCATCTGTCCGGTGAGCGCATGATCGCGGGCTCGAAGCTCGCGCTGCCGTCGATCGACATCCACACGCTCGGCGCCGGGGGCGGCTCGATCGCTCGCGTCGACGAAGGCGGCATCCTGCACGTCGGGCCGGAGAGCGCCGGCGCCGATCCCGGGCCGGCGTGCTACGGGCGAGGCGGAACATCCGCGACGGTCACGGACGCGAACGTCGTGCTCGGATTGCTCGATCCCGACAATTTCCTCGGCGGTCGCGCGCGCCTGGATGCCGATGCCGCGCAGCGCGCCGTGGGTGAGATCGCACGGCGGCTCGGCGTCGACGTCGTCACGGCGGCGGCCGGGATTCACCGCGTCGTCGACACGAACATGGCGGAGGGCATTCGCCTCGTCTCGGTGCGGCGAGGCGCCGACCCGCGACGCTTCGCGCTGCTGTCGTTCGGCGGCGCCGCCGGTCTGCACGTCACCGACGTCGCACGCATGCTGGACATCTCGCGCGTCGTCGTCCCCCGCGTCGCGTCGGTGCTGTCCGCGTGGGGGATGCTCGCGACGGACCTTCGCTACGAGCTGGTCCGCACGCACGTCGGCGAAGTGCAGAAGGTCGGCATCGAGACGCTGCGGCGCCTGTTCGGCGAGATGGAAGCGGAGGGACGCGCGCGGCTCGGCGACTTCGCGGGGCCGGTGACGGTGCGTCACGCGGCGGACATGCGGTACGGCGAGCAGATCTTCGAGATCACCGTGCCGCTCGATGGCGTCGACCTCACCGCCGCGGACGCGATCGACCAGGTCGTCGCGCGGTTTCATCGCCGCCACGAGGAGCTCTACACGTACAGCGCGCCGGACCAGGAAGTGGTGCTCGTGAACGTCCGCGTCGCTGTCGTCGGGGAGCTGCCGACCGTGCCGAGCGAACCGGTGCGCGAGGCTGCGGGCAGCGCGGCACCCCTTCGCAATCGGCGCGTCTACCTGCGCGAGTGGACCGACGTGCCCGTCTTCGACCTCGATCGGTTGGCGCCGGGCGCCGAAGTCAAAGGCCCGGCGATCTTCGAGTCGGCGACGACGACGGTGCTGATTCGCGACTCCGAGCGTGCGGCTGTCACGCCGCACGGCTGGCTCGACATTCGGCTCAGCGCGGGGGCGGGCGGCTGGGAGGGGCCCTCTGTCGACGAGATTTGAGCACCCATCACCGTTTTCGCCGTTCCCACTCTCCACCGCTGCGTCGACTGAACCGTTTACGGGCACGCGCCACCCGGGCCCCTCCCAGCCACCCGCCCCCGCTTCCCGCTCGCTTACGCATTGCTCTCCCGTGAGCTGCAGCCGCACACGCGCGCCGTACGCTCTTCCGAGCCGCACGCGGTCCTTGGCGGCTACCCGCACGCTCGCTTCGCGAAGCTGCACAGGGTTTCCAATGCCTCGGTTGCCATGTCCAGCATCGGCATTTGTACGAAGGCGTGGATTCCGTCGTCGACGATGTGCAGTTCCACCGGCACGCCCGCCCGCTTCAAGGCGTCCGCGAACATTTCCGAATCCGACAGCAACGGATCCAGCGTGCCGCAGACGACGATCGACGGCGGGAACCCCCGGAGATCGGCGTTCACCGGCGCGAAGTACGGTTGGTCCGCCGGCGCGCCGTAGTGGTCGTGGAACCACGCGATCACGCGGCGCGACAGCACGAGATCGCGTTCACCCCACGCCGCCAGCGACGGCGTCTCCGTGCAGGCGTACGCGCCGTACAGCAGCAACGCGCCGCGGAATGTCGGGCCGCGGCGTTCGTCGCGCGATCTCAGAATCGTTGCCGCCGAGAGGTTTGCGCCCGCCGAGTCGCCGCCGATGACGAGTCGCGCCGGATCGATGCCGATCTCGCCGCCGTGGTCGCCGAGCCACCGGGCGGCGTCGACGCAATCGTCGAGGCCTTCCGGGAACGGATGCTCCGGCGCGAGGCCATAGTCGAGCGACAGCACCCGCGCGCCGCTGCCCGCCGCGAGCTGGCGCGTCAGCCGATCGTGCGTCTCCGGACTGCCGATCACGAAGCCGCCGCCGTGCAGGAACAGCAGGCCGGGCGACGGTGGCGCGGCATCGTGCGGCACGTAGAGCCGCGCGCGGATCGGTCCGCGCCGGCCCGGCACGCTGACCTCACGGACCTCGGCCATGTCCGGACCGCCCAGGTTGAGTGGCGCGAAGAACCGCGCGCTCAGCTCGCGTGCCTCGGGCGGCGAGACGTCCCACAGGCGCGGCGTGCCCGGCGCCATCGCCGCCTTCATCATCTGGATCAGCGTGGCGATCTGCGGGTTCATCGATCATGCTGGGGGCCCCGACATGGCCCCCAGACCCCCAACGTTCGGAACCGGCCCGGCACAGCCGTGCCGGGCCTCGGTGTCGCGTGGCGTGTCCGGGGGCCCCGACATGGCCCCCAGACCCCCAACGTTCGGAACCGGCGCGGCACAGCCGTGCCGGTCCTCGGTGTCGCATGGCGTGTCCGGGGGCCCCGACATGGCCCCCAGACCCCCAACGTTCGGAACCGGCCCGGCGGAGCCGTGGCGCGCCTCGGGAACGCGCGCTGTCTCATCGTCCGGGCACGCCCATCTGCGCGAGGATCGCGCGTGACAGCGCGCTCGCCGGCGCTTCGAGCTGCGCCACGATCGAGAAGTGGTCTTCGCCGGCGAGGTCGAGCACGTCGATCGCGAGATCGGGATGGCGCCAGGCGCGCGCGAGGTCATCGGTCTGGCGGTGGTACTCCGGTCCTTCTTCACCGCCGAGCGTGAGCAGGAGCGCGCCACGGCGCGGCGCCGGGAGCAGCACCGGACTGTTGCGCCGGGCGTCCTCGGGCGTCAGGCCGAGCGTGTCGTTCAGATAGCAGAGCCGGATCGGCTCGAGGTCGTAGAGGCCGCTGATGCCCGCGCCGCCCTTGACGACGTCCGCCGGCAGTCCGTCGAACGCGCGCCAGTCCGTCGCCAGGAGCATCGCGACGAGATGGCCGCCCGCCGAGTGCCCGGACACGAAGATCCGGTCGGGGTCGCCGCCGAACGACGCCGCGTTGCGATGGACCCACGTGACGGCCGCGCGGCACTGCCGCACGAGCTCGTCCATCGAGACCGACGGGACGAGCGCGTAATTGACGACGACGGAGGCGACGCCGGCGGGGACGAAGGCGCCCGCGACGAAATCGAACTCCGCCTTGTCGAGGGACCGCCAGTACCCGCCGTGCACGAACACGTTGATCGGCGCGCGCGTCCCGGCGGGAAAGATATCGAGCCGCTCCGCGGGCGTCGGGCCGTACGCGACGTCGAGGCGTGCGTCGAGGTCCTTGCGCACGCGCTCGCTCTCGCGGGTATAGCGGGCGAGCCATTCGGGGAACGCGGCGACTTTTCGGCGGTTGTCGTATTCGCGATCGAGGGCGGCCTGATCGTACTGGCGGAACACTGGCGTGCTCATGACGCCGATGATGCCATGAAGTCCCCGGCATCTTGATTGCTCGCCCTCTGCGCGGGAGGTGCGCATGATGCCCGAGCACGAGCAGGACGAAGGGCGCGACGGCTACGTGATCGGTCCGGCGAGCAACGGACCCGACGTGGAGCTCACGGGCGCGCGCGGTGTGCCGTCGCCCCACTCCGACGCGCAGATCGCGTCCGACGTGCAGACGCGGTATGCGGCGAGCTCGCTCGCGAGCTGTCGACTCGACGTGCGCGTCGCGGACCGCGTGGTCACCGTGTCCGGCACGGTTCCCGACGAAGCGGCGAAGCACCTCGCCGAGCACGTCGCGGAGAGCGTCGCCGGCGTGCGCAGCATCCGCAGCGAGGTCACGGTGAGGCGCGGCGGCCGCGTCGCCTGACCGCCGCGTCTCGTATACTCCTCGTCGCGGCATGGCGACGAGGACCACGGACGTGGCAGTCGTAGGTGGCGGTCCGGCCGGCGCGCTCGCCGCGATCACGCTGGCCCGCCACGGCATCCGCGCTCTCGTGCTCGACAAGAAGCGATTTCCGCGTGACAAGCCGTGCGGCGGCGGTATCCGCGCCGGCGCGCGCCGCCGCTTTCCCGATCTGTTCCGCCATCTCGAGCGGCGCGTGCCGATGCACGAGATCCGGCGGGTCATCATGGAATCGCCCGGTGGCGCGACCGTCGTCGCGCACTCCGAGGCGCCGTTCTATCTGACGCTGCGCCGCGTGGAGTTCGACGCCGCGGTGCTGGACCGCGCGCGTGAGATGGGCGCCGGCGTGATCGAATCCGCGCGCGTCACGGGTGTGGAGCGCGACCGTGACGGCGTCACGCTCGCGCTGGTCGACGGTGACGAGATTCGCGCGCGGCTCGTCATCGGCGCGGACGGCGTCAACAGCGTCGTGGCGCGGGCGACGGGCCTCGGCGACGGCTTCGGCGACGACGCGCTCGCGGTCGACACCATGGAAGAGACGCCGCGTGCCGAGCTCACGCCGGCGGACCCGGATGCGAT
This sequence comes from Candidatus Rokuibacteriota bacterium, assembly GCA_016184365.1. GTDB lineage: Bacteria > Methylomirabilota > Methylomirabilia > Rokubacteriales > CSP1-6 > AR8. The sequence goes on along the minus strand of JACPCW010000120.1, from coordinate 29,321 downwards.
CTACGTCGCGTACGGGTATCGCGGGTGGCCGGGCTACGGCTACGTGTTCCCGAAGGCGCATCACGTCGACGCCGGCGTCGGATGCCTCCTGTCGTTCTACCGCCGGCTCGACGAGTCGCCGTGGGAGCTGCATCAGCAGTTCCTCGCGCGCGCGCTCGACCGGGGCGTCGTCAAGGGGCAGTCGAACCGCGCCAACTTCAAGGCGTACCGGTTACCGCTCGGCGGACCGCTCGCGCGCACGTACGCCGACCGCACGCTGCTCGCCGGCGACGCCGCCGGCTTCGTGAATGCGTACACCGGCGAGGGGATCTATTTCGCGATGGTCACCGGCGAACACGCGGGCACGACCGCCGCGGAAGCGCTCGCGCGAGGCGATGCCTCGGCGCCGGCGCTCGCGGCTTACGAGCGCCGGTGGCGCGACGAGATCGGCCACGAGCTCCTCGATTCGATCCGCATCCAGCGTCGACTCTTCGCCGATCCGACGCTCGCCGATCGCGTCATCCGCGCGGCTGCCGTCGATCGGAAGCTCTGCCGCCTGTTCGCCGCCGTCGCACTGGGCGAGGAGGACCTGCGCCGCCGCCGGCTGGAGATCGCGTGGCGCTTCGCGGTCGCGTCGCTCAGGCTGCGACTGCGGCGCGCGCGCATCGCGCGCTGAGCGTCACGCCGCGCGGCGTCCGGGCCGCTCGGCCGGCGTCTCGCGTCCGACTTCCAGCAGGACGACTTTGAGGATGGCCGCCGTGGGCACCGCCAGGAGCGCGCCGGTGACGCCGAGGAGCGCGCTGCCGAGCAGCAGCGCCACGATCACCGTCACGGCATCCACCCCGACCTCGATCGCTTCGCGCAGGGTCATGGGCTCGGGCAGCACGCCCCAGTCGATGAGCTTCGCCTGCGCCTGATCGAACCACTCCGGCGCAACGGCGGCGAACTCGCGCGCCTGCTGCGCGAAGGTCGGGACCACGGCGGAACCGAGCCCGACGAGCGCAGCGAGCACGACGACGTAGATGATCGCGACGGCGAGCCAGCGCGGCAGGGACCGGCCGCGGAAGCGGATGCGCTCGATCGCGCGCGCGAGAGGCGCCATGCCCATGGCGAGCAGCGCGCTGACGTAGATGAGCAGGAGCGCGCCGCGCGCGCGGTAGAGGAAGCCGAGCAGCAGCACCGCGCCGACGATGGCGCCGACGGTCCAGAGGATCAGGCGGCGGGGATCTGCTGCGGCGCCATTCATCCGTCAGCATGGAGTGCAATGGCGCTGCCAGTGAACGGCCCTGAACCGCGGTGCCTAGCTCGGACTATTCATGAACGCGGCGCGCACGAGCCGAACAGCATCCGCGACACGACCGCGAGCGGTGGGCTGAGGGTCGCTCCGGAATTCCGCGAGCGACTGCCCGCTCGGCGATGCTCACGGGTGGAATCACGATGGTTCGCGCCCAGGCGAGGGTAGGGCCAACGGAATTCCAGAGCGACCCTCAGCCCACCACTCGCGGTCTCCCGTGACGCGATTCCGTCTTCGCTGACGCGCCGTCATCGTCGCCGGTCATCGAAACGGACATCACACCCGGCCGTCGCCGAAGCCGAGTGCCGGGCTGGGGGTCGCTCTGGCATTCCGTTGGCTTCGATCATCGAGACGACGCGCCACCACTGAGTGCGTTCCCAGCTTCTCGCCGAGCGGGCGATCAACTCGCGGAATGCCGGAGCGATCCCCAGCCCGGCGCTCGGCTTCGGCGGCTCACGCGCTGTCGTTCATGAATAGTCCGGGCTAGTCGACCCAGGTCGGCGCGGACAGGCGGCGCTTGCCGTCCGCCGCGAGGCGCACGTCGGGATCGGCGGGGTCGAGGTCGCGATCCCAGAGCTTGCACGTCACCTGCTTGTGGTGCTGATCGAGCCCTTCGCAGTAGTTGGTGAACTCGCACCGGCGAATCGCCTCGCCGCGGCCGAGCTCGATCTTGCGGAACCAGTCCGGGTCCGCGAGCGTCTGCCGCGCGGCGGCCACGTAGTCCGCCTCACCGGCGCGCAGGATCTCTTCGGCCTGCTCGAACGAGAAGATGCCGCCGCTCGTCACGACCGGCGTCTCGCGTCCCGCTTCGCGGATGGCCGCGCGGATCGTGGCGGCGAGGGGGACGTTGCGACCGAACGGTCCGCGCTCGTCCGAGATCACCGTCGGCATGCACTCGTAGCCCGACTCGCCGGTGTACGGATACACGGCCTCGCCGACCTTCGGCTGCTTGGCGTCCTCGAAGCGCCCGCCCTTCGAGACCGACAGGTAATCGACGCCCGCGGCCGCGAAGCGCACGCCGAACGCGACGGCGTCGGCGAGATCGCTGCCGCCCTCGACGACCTCGTCGCCGAGATAGCGAATGCCGACGGCGAAGTGGCTGCCGGCGTTCGCACGGACGGCGCGGAGCGCCTCGAGCGGCAAGCGGACGCGGTGTTCGGGCGCGCCGCCGTAGCCGTCGTCGCGGGTGTTCAGCCGCGACAGGAACGACGCCATCGTGTACGCGTGCGCGTAGTGCAGCTCCACGCCGTCGAACCCCGCGGTGCGCGCGCGACGCGCGGCGGCCGCGAAGAGTCCCGGCAGCACGAACGGGAGCTCCCGGATGTGCGGCAGGTGGGTGTCCCAGACGCGCTCGCGGTACCCGAAATCGAGCGACTCGAGCTCGCGTGCCGTGAGCACCGCGTCGAGCAGCGCGCGATCCGCCTGCAGCAGCCGCGCTCTCACGTCCGGCTCGGGCGCCGTCACCCACGCGCCGTCGCCGAGCGCCGACGCGAGGCGCCGACGAATCTCATCGCCGATCTCGAGATAGCGCGTGAAGAACTTCGTCGGATCCGGCCGGCGGTTCACGCGCAGGAAGTCGATGAGCTGGATGAAGAGGCGCGTCTGTCCGCCGCTCTTCTCGCGCACGGTCTCGACGAGCGTGCGCAGGCCGGGAATGAAGCGGTCGTGGCCGATGCGGAGCAGGGGACCGCTCGGCACGTCGCGAATCCCCGTCGCCTCGACGACGAGGACGCCGGGCCGGCCTTCGGCGAACCGCGCATACCAGTCGATGACATCAGGCGTGACGAGGCCGTCGTCCGTCGCGCGCCACGGCACCATGGCCGGCACCCACGTCCGCGTGCGCGTGGCGAGCGGGCCGAGGCGCCCGGGCGAAAACCATCGCGCACGGGCGGCCTCGGCGGCCGTCGGCCAGCGGACCGGCGGGAGCGCGTGCTTGATGCGGCGGCCGCTCCGGCCGGGGGCGCTACTCATGGCCGCGTGACGCCGGAGCGCTCGGCGCGTCGTACGGCACGACGTCGGCCCGCCGGAGGATGTAGCGCTGGATCTTGCCCGTCTCGGTGCGGGGCAGCGCGTCCACGAACTGGATCGCGCGCGGGTACTTGTACGGGGCGAGCTCGCGTTTGACGAAATCTTGTAATTCGGTGACGAGACCGGCGCGCGCGGCGCGAGCGTCACGAAGCACGACGAACGCCTTCACGATGAAGCCGCGCGTGGCGTCGGGGATGGCGACGACGGCGGACTCCGCGACGGCGGGATGCTCGTCGAGCACGTGCTCCACTTCCGGGCCGGGGATCTTGTAGCCGCCCGACACGATCATGTCATCGGAGCGGCACTGGTACGTCAGGTACCCGTCCTCGTCCTGGACGTAGACGTCGCCGGTCACGTTCCAGCCCTTCCAGCGCACGTACTCTTCCTGGCGATCCGGCTTGCGCCAGTACTTGCAGCCGGTCGGCCCCTTGATCGCGACCAGTCCCGCCGTGCCGCGGGGCACCTCGCGGCCGTCTTCGTCGAGGACACGGCAGTCGTAGCCCGGCACCGGAAACCCCGTCGCCCCGGGCCTGACGCGCCCCGGCAGCGAGGAGATGAAGATGTGGAACATCTCGGTCGAGCCGATGCCGTCGAGCAGCTCGACGCCGGTCGCCTCGTGCCATTCGCGCCACGTCGCCGCGGGGAGCGGCTCGGCCGCGGAGACGCCGAACCGCAGGCTCCCGAGATCGAACCGTTTCGCCATGTCGGGCACCGCGAGCATGAGCCGGTACGACGTCGGCGCGCAGAACGCGAGCGTCACCCGCTTCGCCGCGAACGTCTCCAGCATCGACTCGGGCGCGAAGGGGCCGGACAGCACGGTGGACGCGCCGAAGCGGAACGGGAACACCATGAGCCCGCCGGTGCCGAACGTGAACGCGAGCGTCGGATGGCCGCCGAAGCGATCGTCCTCCGTCGGGCGCAGGACGTGCCGCGCGTACGCGTCCGCCGAGGCGAGGATGTCGCGATGAAAGTGCACGCAGCCCTTCGGCACGCCGGTCGAGCCCGACGTGTACGCGATCATCGCCAGCTCGTCGCGATCGGTCGACTCGGCCGCGAAACGCTCGGGGTGCCCGGTCATCAGCGATGCGAGCGTGGTGTCGCCCGGCTTCGCCTCGCCCGCGACGATGACGATCGCGGCGCGCGTGCCCGCGTCGGCCGCGATGTAGGCCAGCTCGCGCGCGCGGAGCAGCGGCATCGTGCCGACCGTGACGATGCCGAGCTTCTGGCAGGCGAGCCAGCTCACGATGAACTCCGGCACGTTCGGCAGACGCAGCAGCACCCGATCGCCGCGGCCGAGACCGATCGAGCGCAGCCCGTGGCACAGGCGGTTGACCTGCGCCTGCAGCTCGCCGTACGTGATCGTCCGCGGCCCGGCGTGAATCGCCGGCCGCCCGGCGCGGCCGCCGTCGGCATTCGTGTCCAGCAGCTCGACCGCGGCGTTCAGATGGACGGGATACCGCAGCTCCGGAAGCGTGTACACGCGGTCCGGCATCAGCGTCGCGGGCGGGAGCGATTCCGCGACGCCGGGGATCACGCGAGGACCGCCATCCCTTCGATCTCGATCATGCAGCCGTCTTCCCGATCGTAGAGATCGCGCGCGCCGACGAGCGTCATGGCCGGGAAGTGCTTGCCGAAGTACTCGCGGTAGACGCCGCCGATCTCGCGCGACCGCTTCTTGTAGTCGTCGACGTCGATGACGTAGAGCGTCAGCTTCACGATGTCGGTCATCTGCCCGCCGGCCGCCGTCACGACGGTGCGGAGGTTGTCGCAGACCTGGCGGAACTGCGCGACGAGGTCACCCTTGCCGACGACCTGGCTGGCGCCGTCCTTCGCGACCTGTCCGGCGATGAAGAGCACGCGGCCGCTCTTCACCTCGTACGCGTGCGAGTAGCCGACGGGCTTCATCAGCGACGGCGGGTTGACGGGGGCGATGTGTCCGCTCATGCGTGCCTCCTTGTTTCGTCGGGGGGGAGCGTCGCCGCTCCCCCCCGAGTGCCCCCCCACCGGACGCTGTCCGGCGGGATAGTGCTGCGGTCGATCCGCTGTTCGGTCACGGCGCGGGTTTCGGCGCCGGCGCACTGCCATCCATCACGACGGTCGTGCCGTTCGCGGCGTCGTCGTCGACCAGCGCGAGGACGGCGTCGGCGACCTCGGACGGCTCGATCAGCCGGCCGCCCGGATTCATGCGCGCGAGGGCGGTGACGGCGTCGTCGTACGACTGGCCGGTCCGCGCCACGATGGTCTTCGCGCTGGCCCACGTCATGTCCGTGGCGGCGTAGCCCGGGCAGATCGCGTTCACGGTGACGCCCTTGCCGGCCACCTCGACGGCGAGCGCGCGCGTCAGGCCGACGAGCGCGTGCTTGGACGCGACGTAGGCGGCGACGTAGGCCGCGCCGTACAGGCCGGCGAGCGAGGCGACGTTGATGACGCGACCCCAGCCGCGCGCGAGCATCCCGGGCAGCACCGCGCGCGTCACGAGGTAGGGGCCGGTCGCGTTGACGGCGAGGTGGCGGTTCCACATCTCGGGATCGGTGCGTGTGAAGGGCGCCGACTGCGCGACGCCGGCGTTGTTGACGAGGATGTCGACCGGCCCGAGCGCATCGACGACGGCACGCGCCGCCCGCTCGACGCTTTCCGGATCGGCGACGTCCAGCTCGACCGCGACGGCCTGACCGCCGCCGGCGCGCACGTCATCGGCGACGCGGTCGACCTCGCTCGGCGTTCTCGCGCCGGCGGCGACCGCGATGCCGCGCTTCGCGAGCGCCATCACACAGGCGCGGCCGATGCCCCGGCCGCCGCCCGTCACGAGGGCGACGCGCGTCACGCGGAGTCCGCGAGCAGCCGGGCCGGCGGCTGCCAGCGGCCCGCGTCGGCCGCCTGGACGTCGTCGAGCGACCAGTCGAGGAAGGCCGGCATGTCCAGCGCGAGCTCGGCGGGCGTGGGGAAGACGAGGTCGCAGGCCTTCACCGCCGGCTTGATGTCGTTGAGGTACTCCTGCATGACGGCGCCGGAATCGCGCTTCTTGATGCCGACGCCGATCGCGTAACGGTTGCCTTCGGTGTCCGGCCGGCCGAACGACAGCAGCCCGTGCCGCAGCCACTTCACGAAGTCGCGCTGCTTGCGGTCGTCGTAGCGGCCCGTCTGGACCAGCTCGACGACCATGCGCTCACCGAGGCCCTGGTGTCCGGCCTCTTCGTCGATGACCTTGCCGATCACCTCGCGGTACGGGAGGAACGAGCACTGCTCGTACTCCTTGAGCTGCCAGAAGCCGCCGCGGTCGAACAGGAACTGCGCCATGACGAGCTCGAACCACGTGTCGATCCGGTCCAGCGGGTGGCCCTCGAGCCGGGCCATGGCGACGGGCGTCACGTCGTTGCCGGTGAAGCTCCGGTACATCCGCGCGACGGCCTCGAAGTGCTCGACCTCCTCGCGGATGTGCCAGGTCATGAACTTGATCCAGCGCAGCTCGGGCGCGAACTGCAGCCCGTGACCGAACAGATGCGCGGCGGCCAGCTCGCGGTACGCCTGGCTTTCCATGAGCTGGACGATCGTGCGTTCGTAGCGCTCGTCCATGTGCGCGCGGTCGGTGTAAGTCCGCATGCGGACACCTCTCGCGTCAGGGGCGGGGTGGAAATGCTTGAAACCTAAACTACTTGCGCCTCGCCGGGACTGTCAAGCGATGCTCGAGGCGGTCCCGCAGCCGGCCGAGCAGGACGCGGAGCTGGGCGAGGTCGCGGCGGGGCAGGAGCGCGAGCATGCGCGCGATCGTCTCGTGATGCACGGGCACGGCCTCGCTCACCGCCTTCCACCCGCGCGGTGTCAGCGTGAGACGCGCCGCGCGGCGGTCGGCGGGGTGCGGGCGGCGCCGGACGAGGCGGTCGCGTTCCAAGCGGTCGACGATGCCGGTGAGGTTGCCGGCGGTGACGAGCAGCTGCCGGGACAGATCCACGAACGTCATCCCGTCCGGCCGCCGCGCCAGCTGGTTGAGCACGTCGAACTGCGGCAGCGTGAAGTCGGCGCCGAGCTCGCGGCGCACTTCCTTCTCGAGCAGCGCCTGCACGCGCAGCAGCCGCAGCCACGCGCTGACGGCGACCTGCTCGGTCGGCGTCGTCGGGTCCGGCGCCCGCCGCGCGGTGCGCGTCTTCGGTCGCTTCACCGGCGGCGCCAGATCGCCTCCCACTGCGTCCACGAGCCCGTCGCGGGCGCGTGCCGCAGCGTCGTCGCTTCGCGTGGCGCGACGACGGAGTCGAAGCGCGACGTGGTGAGCTCGTGCAGCTCCTGGCGATCGAAGAAATGAACGGGCAGGCCTTGCTTCGGCCCGGCGTGGTAGAGCACGGTTCGTCCGCCGCCGCGCGCTTCGATGACGCTGTGCGCGTGCAAGACATCCGTCGCGGCGGAGTTCACGCGCAGGAAGAAGAGCCCACCGGGCCGCAGGAGCGCTGCCGTGCGGCGAAAGTACGTCGCCGCGTCCGCCGCCGTCCCGTGTTGAAAGACCTGGATGGCCACGAGGTAGTCGAGCGCCGGCCGGTCCGCCAGCGAGCGAAAATCGCCGCAGACGAGCGGCAGCGCGACACCTGGCCGCCGGGCGATGAGCTGGCGCAGCGCTTCCGGCGACACGTCGAGCCCGATCGGACGCAGTCCGGCGTCGACGAGCGGCAGGTAATTGCGGCCGTTGCCACAGCCGACGTAGAGGCCCGTCCCGCGTCGAGCGACCGGATGGTCGGCGAGCGCGCTCACGATGTCGGCGACGAACGGCAGCGGCGGGTCGTCGGCGTAGCGGCCGCGGCGGTACTCGGCATCCCAGCTGCCGGACACGAGATGCGGATCCATGTCGGTGGGCGCCCGCGCGCCAGCCATAGGGTATAACTGCCCCGACCGATGCCGCGCGAGTTCCGTCACACGACGCTCGAGGATGCCGTCGCCCGCTTGCGGCCGGGCGACCGAGTCCTGCTGCCGCCGGGATGCGGCGAGCCGATCGCGCTCGTCCGCGAGATCTGCGCGCAGTCGGCGCGTCTCGCCGACGTCACGCTCATGGGCGGCATTCACCTCGGTGACTACCCGTGGGCGCGTCCGGAACACGCCGCGCTGCGCTTCGCGACGTGGCACATGTCGCCGCGGCTCGAGGATGCGGCGCGCCGCGGCCGCGTCGACTACGTGCCGATGCGCTACTTCGATCTCGTCACCGGGTTCAACGCGGGCGGGCACTGGGCGCCGGACTGCGTGCTGATCCAGACGTCGCCGCCCGATGCGCGCGGGTACCTGTCGCTCGGCGTCTCCGTCAGCGTGTCGCTGCCCGCGGCACGCCGCGCGCCGCTCGTCATCGCGCAGGTGAATCCGAACATGCCGCGCACGCTCGGCAACGCGTTCCTGCACCGGAGCCAGATCGACCTGTGGGTGGACGTCGACGAGCCGCTCTACGAGTATCCGCCGACGCCGGTCGGCGACGTGGAGCGCGCGATCGGCCGGCACGTCGCCGCGCTCGTGCCGGACGGCGCCACCGTGCAGGTGGGCGTCGGCGCGATCCCGCAGGCCGTGCTCGAGGCGCTCGGCGACCATCGCGACCTCGCCCTCCATTCGCTCTTCGTCGATTCTGCGGTCGGGCTCGTCGAGCGCGGCGTCGTCACGGGCGCGCGCAAGCGCGTCCATCGCGGGCGGCTCGACATCGCCGAGGTCATGGGCACACGGCGGGTCTTCGACTTCGTGCGCGACAACCGGCTCGTCAACATGGAGCCGTCGTCGTGGACGCACGATCCGGCGGTCATCGCCGACCACGATCGCTTCGTCGCCGTGAACTCGGCGCTCGAGATCGATCTCGCCGGGCAGGTGAGCGCCGAAACGCTCGGGGCGCGGCAGGTCGCCGGCATCGGCGGCCAGTTCGATTTCGCGCTGGGCGCGTCGGGCTCGACGGGCGGCGTGTCGGTGATCGCGCTGCCGGCGACGGGCCGGGGCGGCCAGGTGTCGCGCATCGTGGCGCGCTTGCCCGAAGGCGCGGCCGTCACGACGCCACGCTACCTCGCGGACTGTGTCGTGACGGAATTCGGCGCGGTGAGGCTCGGCGGGCTCGGAAAAAAAGAACGGGCCGCGGCGTTGATCGCCGTGGCCCATCCGGACTTCAGGGAGGCGTTGCGGCGCGAGGCGACCTAGCCCTTCGCGGCGTCGATCTTCTCGAAGATCTCCTCGTTCGTCGGGAACCGGTAGGTGTCCTGGTTCGTGTACGCGAGCTTCTCGTCGATGAAGACTTCGAAGATCCCGCCCGCGCCCTCATCGAGGTCGGCGGTGAAGCCGTACTTCTGCTTGATGGCCTCCTGCAAACTGGAGGCCTGGGGTAGGTAGTTTCACTCGCCGCAGTACTTGATCCGGATCTGCATCCGTCACGCCTCCTCTCGACGATGGTGGTCGAATTCTAACACGCAGCTTTAAGATGCTCGGCGATGTGGAGGCGATTCCGGCGATGCTGACCGTCATCGACACCGACCCGGGGATCGACGACGCGCTCGCGCTGCTCCTCGCGTGGGGGTCGCCGGGCGTGCGGGTGGACGCGCTGACCACCGTCGCCGGCAACGTGCCGCTGGCGGCGGCCGTCACGAACGCGCTGCGGCTCATGGCGCTGCGCCGGCCGACGCCGGCGCCGCGGATCTCCGCCGGCGCGGAGCAGCCGCTCGTTCGTCCGCTCTGGACGGCGGTGAAGTATCACGGCGCGGACGGCCTCGGCGACCTCCCGGGGTGGCCGCCGGTCGACGTCGATCTCGTTCCGCGCGACGCCGTGCCGCTGCTGCTCGACGCGGCCCGGCGCTACGGTCCGGATCTCACGCTCATCGCGCTCGGCCCGCTCACGAACGTGGCGCTCGCCCTGCGCGCAGACGCCGCCGCCATGCGACGGATCGCTCGCCTGGTCGTCATGGGCGGCGCCGTCGACGTGCCGGGCAACGTGACCGGGACCGCGGAGTTCAACATCTACGTCGACCCGGAAGCGGCGCGCGAAGTGCTCGACGCCGGGCTGACCGTCGACGTTGTGCCGCTCGACGCCACCCGCCAGGCCACGATCACGCGCGCCGAGCTCGAGCAGGCGCTCGGCCGGACGCCGGGGCCGCTCGCCGATCGCATCGCGGCGTTCACGGAGCGCGGCTTCCGTGTCGACCTCGGGCGCGGCTCGCCCGGCATGGTGCTGCACGATCCGCTCGCCGTGGGCGCCGCGATCGATCCGACGCTCGTCGGATGGGAGCGCGTGCGCCTGGCGGTCGGTGACGGCGGCGAGACGCGCCGCGCGTCGGGCGATCCGAACTGCCGGATCGCGCGCACCGTCGATCTGCCCCGGTTCCGCACGATGCTGCTCGACCGGCTCTGTCCCGCGGACCGCGGCGCTTCGTGAGCTCGCCGCCGCGCATTCTCGTCGTCGGCTCGGCCAACGTGGACTTCACGGTCGCGGCGCCGCGGCTGCCGTCCGCCGGCGAGACGGTGTCGGAGGGCACGCTCCTCGTGAATCACGGCGGCAAGGGCGCGAACCAGGCGGTCGCGGCGCGGCGGCTCGGCGCCGACGTGCGGCTCATCGGCTGCGTCGGCGACGACGCGTCGGGCCGCGGCGTGCTGCAGGCGCTCGCGGCGGAAGGGATCGGCATCGACGGCATGGTGGTCTCGCCGACCGCGGCGACCGGCACGGCGCTGATCGTCGTCGACGCGAGCGGCCGGAACCAGATCGCCGTCGCGCCCGGCGCGAATCGCGCGCTGCCCGACGCGCACGTCGCCGCGCGCGCCGACGACTTCGCGTGGGCCGACGTCGTCATCTGCTCGCTCGAGATTCCGGTGTCGGTGGCCGCCGCGGCGCTCGCCGACGCGCGGCGGCGGTCCAAGGTGACTATCCTGAACCCGGCGCCGGTTCCCGCGTCGGGCGTCGACTTCTGGCCGGTCGTCGATTTCGCGACGCCGAACGAGCACGAAGCCGAACGGTTGTCCGGCGTCGCCGCGCGCGACGACGCGGGTGTCCGCGCCGCCGCCGCGGCGCTGCGCGCCGGCGGCGCGCGGTCGGTGATCGTGACGCTCGGCGGCGAAGGCGCGCTCGCGCTGACCGGGTCGGGCGCGACGCGAGTCGCAGCCTTCGCGGTGGACGTCGTCGACACGACGGCCGCCGGCGACACGTTCAACGCGGCCTTCGGCGTGGCGCTCGCCGAGGGGCGCGCGCTCGAGGCGGCGCTCCGCTTCGCGTGTGCCGCCGCCGCGCTGACGTGCACGCGCCGCGGCGCTCAGGCGTCGTTGCCGGCGCGCGCGGAGGTCGAGCGATTATTACGTGGGGGGCCCCGACATGGCCCCCCACACCCCCCCGACGCTCGGAGCGCCCCGGCGAAGCCGTGACGCTCCTCGACCCCCCGACGCTCGGAGCACTCCGGCGAAGCCGTGACGCTCCTCGACCCCCCGACGCTCGGAGCGCCCCGGCGAAGCCGTGACGCTCCTCGAATTTGCTCAGCGGGCGCCGGCGCGCTCGCGCAGGGCGCTGATGCGGGCGAGCGCCTGCTCCACGCGCCCCAGATCGAGGCGCCGCTCGGCGAGCGCGCGGCGAATGGCCGTGAGCGCGACGACGCTGGCCGAGCGACCGTCGCGCAGGCGATCCTCGGCGATCAGCAGCACGTCGGCGCCCGCGCCGAGCGCCATGATCGTCGCGTCTTCGAACCCGTAGTGCTGCTCGATCGCGCCCATGCGGAGGTCGTCGGTGACGACGACGCCGTCGAACCGCAGCTGGCGACGGAGGAGGCCGGTGATCGTCGGATGCGACAGCGTCGCCGGATGCGCGTCGAGGTCGCGGTTCACGACGTGCGCCGTCATGACGGCGTCGACGGCGCCCTCGGCGATGAGCGTGCGATAGGGCGCGAGCTCGATGTCGCGATCGGCGGTCGGCGTCACGTCGACGAAGCCGGCATGCGTGTCCCCGAAGCTCGAACCGTGGCCGGGGAAGTGCTTGAGCGCGACGCGGACGCCGGCGGCGTGCATCCCCTGAATCCACGCCCGCGCGTGGTTCGTCACCAGGACCGGATTCGCGCCGAAGCTGCGGCCCGTGCCGACGATGACGGGGTTCGCGGGGTTGTAGCCGACGTCGACGACCGGACCGAGGTTCCAGTCGATGCCGTGCGCGCGCAGCGCGCCGCCGATGCGCCGCGCTTCGAGCTCCGTCGCCGCGACGTCATTGCTCTCGCCGAGCTCCCGATGCGACAGGCTCGGCGTGAATCCCGCGGCCGGTGACAGCCGCATGACCTCGCCGCCCTCGGCGTCGACCGCGACGAGCGGCGCGCGGCCGGCGCAGGCCTGGGCTCGTTCGCGAAGCGCGGTGGTCAGGGCGCGCAGCTGTTCGCTGCCGGTGATGTTGCGGCCGAAGAGGATGATGCCGCCGGCGCGCGTCTCGCACAGGACGCGCTCGAGCTCGGGATTGGCGTCGGCCGTCGTGCCGTCGACGCCGACGAGCAGCAGGTCGCCGAGCCGCGGCTCGACGCGCGCCAGCCGCGCCGGGTCAGGACGAAGCAGGGCGCAGCCGCCGATCAGGATGGCGAGGACGACTGCGACGACCCGGACGACCACCGCCGCCTCCGGCCGCCGGCGTCCCCGGTCAGCGCTTCCCGGCCGCGGCGACGAGCCGGCGGACGCGCTCCGGATCCACGGGCTGGCGGACGTCGCCGCCATGCTTGAGCGCGGTGCCGACGATCACGGCATCCGCGAGGGCCAGCGTCTCGGCGATCGTGTCCGGCGTGACGCCGCTGCCGACGAGGATCGGCACGCCGCTCCCGACCGCGTCGCGCACGTGCTTGACGTCGCCGAGCGCCGTCGGCTCGCCGGTCGCACGGCCGGTGACGACGAGGGCGTCGGCGAGGCCGCGGTGCACGAGATCGCGCGCCTCCTGGTCGAGCGGCATCGGCGCCAGCGGGACGGCATGCTTGCCCTGGACGTCCGCGAAGATCCGGACGTCGGCGGCGAGCAGACGGCGATCGCGCAGCGTCGCGTAGGACTCGGACTGGATGATGCCCTGGTCGGCGAGCACCGCGCCGGCGTGCACGTTCACGCGGATGAAGCGCGCGCCGACCGCCGTGGCGATGGCGAGCGCCGCGCGGGCGTCGTTCTTCAGCACGTTCACGCCGAGCGGCACGTCCGGCAGCGCCTCACGGATCGCATGGGCCGCGACCGTCATCGCCGCGACGGTCGCGGGCTCGACGTGGCCGGGCGTGAACGGCACGTCGCCGTGGTTTTCGACGAGCACCGCATCCATGCCGCCCGCGACGAGCGCGCGCGCTTCCGCGAGCGCGGTGTCGACGACGGCCGCCATGGATCCGCCCCAGCGCGGGCTTCCCGGGAGCGGAAGGAGATGGACCATGCCGATGAGCGTGCGACTGAGCTGCATTCCCAACCCCCTGGCGTGCTTTACGGACCGCCGTTGTCGGGCTCCGGCGTAATCGCGGTCAGCGTCGGGGTCGGCGGTGGGCCACGACGTGAGCCCGGACATCAGGCGCGACAACGCTCCCGGAGCGCTGCTGCGCGGCTGCCCGGGCGGAGCCGGCGGTGGCGTGGGAACGACTGGCGCAGGCACCGGCGGCGCTGGGGGAGGCGGCGGCGCGACGGGTGGCGCCGGCGACGGCTGGCGCGGCGCGCGCTTGATCGTCTGATCGATGTCGGGCGTGGCACGACGCATCTGGTCGGTGATCTTCGCGGCGTCGAGCGGCGTGCCGACGACTCGCGGTGTAATCAAGAGCAACAATTCGGTCTTCCTCACTTCCCGCACCTTGGTCCCGAAGAGATAACCGAAGATTGGAATGTCTTTGAGGAGTGGAATACCGCGATGCTCGATCGTGGTCCGCTCTCGGATCAGGCCGCCGAGGACGAGTGTCTGATTGTTCAACAGGACGACAGACGTCTCGGCCTCGCGTTTGATGATGCGCTTCGACCCAGTCGGCGGTTCTGCGGCGCCGATATCGTTCACCTCCTGCTTGACGTCAAGCGCGACCGTGCCCTTCTCACCGATCCGTGGCGTGACCGTCAGGATCACGCCGGCGTCCCGGTATTCGACGGTCTGGTTCAAGGGCGCCGTTGTCGTGACCGCAGCGCCGACGGCAACCGGCGCCGCCTGTCCCGACTGCTGACTCGTCACGATCGGGATCGAGTCGGAGACATTGATGACCGCTTTCTTGTTCTCGGAGGTCATGACGTGCGGATTCGACAGCACGTTCACCCGGCTCTCCGACGCCAGGGCGTTGATCATCGCGAAAAAGTCACCGATGTTCGCAGTGAATGCCGTGAGCCCGCCGAACGGCAGACCGGTGACGCTTGTCGGATCGACGTTGATCGACGGCGCGGTGATCGTGGTCGGCGTTGCCGTGATCGACTGCTGCGCGGTCCTGAGATGACGGCCGCTCCGCAGCGCCCAGTCGATGCCGAGCCGCAGGTCGTCGGACAGCGTGATCTCCGCGACGAGCACCTCGATCAGCACCTGGCGCGGCATGCGGTCGAGCTGCTTGATCGTCGATTCGATCTCCGCCCAGTTGTGCGGGAACGTCGTGACGATGACCGAGTTCGTGGTCTCGTCGGCGATGAAGCGCACCTCGCCCTCGAGCGTGCCGGCGGCGCCGCCCGGGGCTCCGGAGAGCGGTGCGCCCGGCGCCGTCGCCGGAGGCGGCAGCGGCACCGGCGCCGGTTCGCCGGCGCGACGCTGGCCGATCGGCGGCGTCGCGGTCGCGGTGGGCACCGTCTCCTTGCCGCCGTAGATCGCGTTCAGCGTCGCCGCCAGGTCCTTCGCCTTGGCGTTCTCCGCGTAGTAGATGAAGACGCGGCGTCCGCCGTAGATGTTGACGTCGAGCTGGCTCACGAGCCGCTTGATCATGTCGAGCTCGTGCCGTCGCGCGTGCACCATCAGCGAGTTGGTCCGCCGTACGGCGAGGATCAGCGGCACGCGATCCGCCGCTCCGGTGTCCACCCCCGGCGCGGCGGCTGGTGGCCGCGGAACGCCGGGTGGCGTCGGCGGCGTCGGCACCGGGGCCGGCGTGGGTGCTCCCGGCACGCCGGCGCGCAGGCGTCCGGTCTGGAACAGCCGCGTCAGGATCGTCTCGAGGTCGGCGGCGTCCGCGAAGCGAACGGGAATGATCGCCAGCTCCTCGAGCGCGACCTCGACGTCGACCAGCCGCACGATGTCGAGCAGGCGGCGGATGTTCGACGCCGAGTCCGTGATGATCAGGATGTTCGTCTCGCGATGCGCGATGAGCGCGCCGCGCGTGGAGATGAGCGGGCGGATGAGATTGCCGAGGTCGGCGACCGAGGCGTACCGGAGCGGCACGATCTGCGTGACGATCTCGTCGGTCCCGAGCCGCTGCGGATCGGGGGTCGTGCCGATGATGGTCGGCACCGCGCGCTCGCGCGCCCCCTCGATGCGGATGATCTTGTACAGGTTCGCCGGTCCGGCCTTGACGGCGGTAAAGCCGTGCACCTCGAGCACCGCGAGGAGGACGCCGAAGACGTCTTCTTGAGGGATCCGTCCGGACGTCTGCACCGTCACCTTGCCGCGCACGTCGGGCGCCAGCACGTAATTGAACCCGACGATCTCGCTCGCGGCGTGGACGACCGTCTCGACGTCGGCGTTGTCGAAGTTCAGGACGACGAACTTCCCGCGCTGGGCCGGCGAGACGGGCGGCGTCGTGGGCGGCGGCGCGACCGGTGCGGGCGGCGTCGGCGGCAGCACCTGCTCCCGGCGCTCGGCGCTGTCAGGGCGTGGACCGATCGACTCGGACGGCGGTGCGGGTGGCGCCGCAGGTGGTGCGGGCGGGGGAAGGGGCGGGGGAACGGGGGCATCGGCGACCGGCGTCGGCTTCGGACGCGTGGGGTACGTGCACCCGGAGGCGACGGAGACGAGGACGACGAGGGTGATGCTGCGGGTTACATCGCTAAGGCTGCGCATTGCCTGTCGCGGGTGGAACACGGCGCAGCACGTTCGGCGGCAGCATGCGCCGCGGCGGGAACGGCGTCTGGCCCGGCTGCACACCGGGAGTCAGCGGCGGAGCGACGCCGGGCGGCGTCGGTTGCTGCGGCCCGGGTGCACCGGGCGCACCTGGCGCGCCTGTCGTCCGCGGCGGCGCGGCCGCCGCGGGGCGCGGCTTCGCGGGATCGCGCAGCCTCACGTCGACCGGGCCTTCGGGACGCGTGAGCACGACGTGGTCGGCGTTGATGGCCTTCACCGTGCCGCCCGCGATGGCATCCCCGAGGCGGTAGCCCGCGACGCGCTTCGTCTGCGGATCCTCGAGATACGCGATCGGCGTGCCGTTGCGCAGCACGACGCCATGGAGCGTCGGCTTCGGCAGCGTGACGGCCGGCCGCGCGCCCTGCGCCGTGACGGGCGCTTCGCTCCGCGACGGGCTGAACAGGTTGTGCGCCGTCACGACCGAGTACGCCGCGGGTGCGGGCGGTGGGGCCACCGTCGGCGGCGGCGTGCCCGCGGTGTCCGTCGTCGCCGCACGCCGCAATGGCGCTGGCCGCGGAGGCGTCGTGACTTCCTCGACGATGTACCCCGCCGCGCCGACGGCGACGAGCAGCAGGAGCCCGTTCAGGAGAAGGAGCCGGCGCGGCATCTCAGGCCTTCGCCTTCGCCGGCATGATGAAGCCGGCGAGCGTCACGGTGGCGAGGAGATCTTTCGGCTGCGTCACGTTCATCACGCGAACCTTCACGTCCTGAACGACGACGAGCTTCCGGGCCCCCTCGAGCTGCGTGAGCAGCTGCACGAGATTGCGGATCTCGCCGGACACCGCGATCTCGACGGGGATTTCGAGGATCTCGCCGCGCTCGACGGGCGGCAGGATCCGCTCGCTGCGCACTTCCATGCCGGAGGCGGTGGCGGTGTCCTTCGCGATCTTCTGCAGCTCGGACGCCGCCACGGGCGGCGCGGCCGCTGCGAGCAGGCGCGCGGACAGCTGCTCGATCCGCGCCGTCGTCTGCTCGAGCTCGCGCGTGATGGCCGGCTTCCGTGCGATCAGATCGTTTCGACTCGCCAGCACGCGCTCGCGGGCCGGCACCAGCTCTTCCGCCACGCGATTCTGCTCGCGGATCGGCTCGATCATGAACAGCCAGACCGCGACGACCGCGACGACGACGGCGCTGGCTCCGATCAGCACGCGCTCGCGTCGCGAGAGGCTGCCGATCACCGGCGCAGGTCTCCCGGCGGCGGGATCGGCGCGAGCTGCCGGCGCGGCTGCACCGTCGGGTCGGTCGACGCCGGAGCATCCGGGTCCGTCAGCGTCGGCGGAACGGCCGGACGCGCCGGCGGTGCGGCGGCGCGCGGCGCCGTCGGCGGCATCGACGGCGTCGGCGGCATCGCCGGCATCGGTGGTGCCGGCGCGGGACCCACCGTCGCGCCGGCCGGCGGCGCGGGCGGGCGCGGCGCCATCGGGACGGGCGCCGCGGCGGTGATGGCGCGTGGCGTGCCGCCTTCCCAGCGTGCGACGATCCGGAACTGCTCCTTGTCGCGGCCGCGGGTGACGGGCGACGCAAACTCCACGCGCTCGAACCGCGGAGAGTTTTCGAGCAGCGGGATCAGCGTGCTCGCCGCCGCGGCCTGGCCCGTCAGCTCCGCGCCCTTCGTGTCGAGCGACAGCAGCGTCAGCCAGGCGTCCGCCGGCAGGAGCTCCGTGAGCTCGCGCAGCACGGGCAGCGGCCGGATCGCGTTGGCCTCGATCGACTCGACGGTCGCGAGCAGCACCTTCTTCCGATCGAGCTCCTGCTGGAGCCGGCCGATCGCGCGGACCTCCGGCGCGAGACGGTTGATGTCGGCGTTGAGCGCCTCCAGGCGCGACCGGTCGCGATAGCCGGGCACGAGCAACGCGCCGAGGACCATGAGCAGCGTCGCGGCGGCGACGCCGGCGGTGATGATCTGCGGCCGCGTCAGCCGGCGCGGGCGAAGCGCCGCGGGAATCAGGTCGAGCGATCGCACGCGCCGGCCGGCGGCGACGGCGGCCGCGAGCTGCCGCAGGCCACGATGCTCGCCGTCCGCGCCGGCCAGCAGCTCTGCGGCATGCGCGGTGTACGGCGGCGCGGTGACCGGCGCGCCGAGCGTGGTCAGCGCGTCGGTCGACGGTCCATCGGGCGCGTTGCCATCTCCCGAGATCCACACCTCGTCGACGGCGTGCCAGCGCACGACCGAAAGGCTGCGGCGGATCTCCGCGGCGAGCGTGGCGTCGTCGGCCGACGCGACGACGCGGCTGAGCGCGAGCGAATCGCCGACCAGCAGCAGCAGCTCGACGTCGGCGCCGATGCGATGCGCCCACGCGATCCGCCGGCCGCGCGGCGCGCGCACGAGATCGACGAGGTCGTGCGACGCGACGGTCACGGACGTCGGCCGGAGCCCGGCCTCCTGCGCGATGCGGAGCGCGGTGTCGACGACACGACGATCGGCGGCGGCGAGGAGCACGCGCCGGCCGCCTTCCGCGGCGGGCGGCGCGCCCGGCTCCGCGGGAAGCATCGTGAAGTCGAACGGCGCGTCGTCGGCCGGGAACGGCACGTGACGCTCGAGCTCGAACCGCACCATCTCACCGAGATCGCCGATCGCCGGAAGCTCGATCGGCTTCACGGTCACGGCCGCGCGCGGCAGTCCGATCGCCACCGTCCGGGGTCGCACCCGGCGCGCGTCCAGCTCGGCGCGCAGAGCGGCCGCCGGCTGTTCGGCGTCGACGATGAAGGTCTCCAATCGGCCGCGCTGGGTGATCGCGGCGATCAGCCGGTCGCCCTGAAGGTGCAGGGCGAACCGGAGGGGGGTCGGAATCATCACGCTAGCCTATGCCGAAAGTACTGACATCGCAAGCATTTCCGGCTCAGCGGTCGACGCTCCACTCGAGGGCGGCGATCACCGGGCCGCGCTGGTCCTGGCGTTTTTGCACCACGGCCACGATCCGCGCCGCCACGTGGCCCTCGACCACTCCGCGGGCGTCGATCCGGAACGTCCGGCTCGTCACCGTGAACCCGCGCCCACCGAACTGGCCGGGTACGGCCTGATACGGCGCGTCGCACCGCGACTGGAGAATCTGGCTGATCTCGGCGTCGGCCAGGCCGAGCGCGCGCAGCACGTGCGTACGGCCGGTGTTGATGTTCACCGGCCCTGGCGTCTTCACGGTCACGTCCCGCACCAGCCCCGGCCGATCGTCGGCGCCGTTGAAGAGGGCTTCGGTGATGCCCTTGATCTGCAGCAGCTCGCGCACGGAGTCGAGGTTGGCGTTGCGCGCGCGATAGGGCAGCGGCTGCTTCAGGTAGTGGTCGTCGCTCTCCGCCCCGTTCAGACGGTGTTCCTCGTTGTTGTCGCGCCAGTCCTGGATCGAGTCGACGATCGTGTCGCGATCGTTCCGCGCGACGCCGAGGCTGTCGAGCAGCCGCGCGACGCGCTCGGGCGGCGACGTGTTCACGTTCAGGCGCGCTTCCTCGTCGGTGATGTCGTACTCGAAGTGACCGGCGCCGAGCGCGACGTCGCGGCGCGGGAGCGGCGGCACCGGCGTCCGGTCGGTCTTGAAGAACCGGATCGGATCGTCGTCGCGGCACGACGCGACGTACGCGTGGTCCCCGACGATCTCGCGGATCGCCTGCTCGACCGCGGCCTCGGCGAGGTGCAGGCCCGCCACGCCCTCCTTGAAGGCCCGCACGGCGGAGCCTTCGAGGCGCATCGAAAACGCGAACTCCGCGCCGATGACGCCGAGCACCGCGAGCACCAGCAGCACGGCGACCAGCGCGAACCCTCCCTCCCCCGAGGCGCGCCACGGCTGTGCCGGGGCGCGTCCGAGCGCTGGGGGTCTGGGGGCCATGTCGGGGCCCCCAGCACGATCGATCGTCATGGCGTCAGCACCCGCAGGGTGATGGTCATCGGCGGCATCGTCTCCGTTCGTCCACCGTGCTCGGCGGCGAGCGTGAGCCGTACGGCGCGCGGCAGGGCCTTCTCGGGCTCGCCGTCCCATGCGTCGCGCCACGTGCCCGCGTCGTCGAGGTAGCTGAGCGTCATCGTCTTGATGGTCTCGTCGCGCACCACGACCGTGCCCTCGGTGAACGGATCGCGGTTCGGCATCGCGCGCTGCCGCACGATGAGGCCCGGCGGCTCGCCTTCGGCGACTTCGATGGCGACCGCGGCGAACGCGATCGGCACGGGAAACGCGCCGGGCGGCGTCTGCGTCACGACTTCGAGCCTGGTGGCGGTGCCGCGGAACAGGATCACGGGATCCGGCGCTTCCGCGCGCGACGCCATGTAGGGAAACGCGCCGGCGACCACGCGCGCGAGCGCCTGCGCGACACCGCGGACGTGCTGATGCGCCTCGGCGCGATCCTCGCCGCGCTGCCACGCCGCGAGCGCCACGCGCATGCCGCCGAAGGCGACGGCGAGCAGGGCGCCGACGATCGCGAGCGCGATGATCAGCTCGAGCAGCGTGAATCCCGATTCATCGTGTCCGCGGCCGGTCGATCTCATCGCGTCTTCGGCGCCGACGGCGTCGTGCCGGTGGGCGGCGAGGATGTGGACGGCGACGACGTTGTCGGCGACGAAGCGCCCGGAGACGGTGTGGAGGATCGTGGCGACGCCGTCGTCGGTGTCGAGGCGCCCATCTCCGTCGTCGCGACCGCGGTGCGCAGCGTCGTGACCTCCACCTCCCGGCGCCCGCCCCAGCGCACCTTGACCCCGATCTGGAAGACGCGCCACGCCGGAGGACGCGTGCCGTCGCCGGCGAGATCGGGCGCCACGACCTCGGTCGTCGTCGTCTCCCAGGCGAACGTGCTGCCGTCGCGCTCGTCCTCGCCCTGCTCGCTGCCGATCGTCGGCGTGACGATCTCGCGCAGCTTGTGGTCGGCGAGCAGCGCGGCGTGCTGGTGCTCGCCGGCGAGCTTCAGCAACCGGAGACCTTGCGCGAAGCCCTGGATCGACGCGACGACGGCGACCGACAGGATCGCGAGGGCGACGATGACTTCGATGAGGGTGAACCCCCGGTCCGCTCTCATTCGCGCGCGCTCCGGACGCGCCCGGTCATCGGATCGATCGTCACACGCCACGAGACGTCGTTGACGGCGATGCGGTACTCGCCGCCGGTCGACGCGCCGTGCGGCTCGAAGCGGACGGCGAGGCCCGTGGTGCCGGCGGCCTGGATCGTCCAGCGCTCGGGAATCGCACGCGTGCGGCGCAGCTCCTCGCCGGCGAAGACGCGCACCTGGTGCTCCGTCGGATCGACGACGACCCGATGCGTGCGGCGCGTCGTGATCGCCTGCTCGCGCGCGTGTCGGAGGACCGCGGAGAAGCCGGCGATCTCTCCGCGGACCTTGAGGCTGTCCAGGCTCCGCGTCATGGTGGGCGCGGCGAGGCCCGCCGCGAGCGCGATGACGAAGAGGACGACGACGAGCTCGAGAAGGGTGAAGCCGCGCTCGCCTAGCTCGCCTGCTCCGCGTCCCATGACGTCACGTCGGCGTTTTCACCGTCGCCGCCGGGCGCGCCGTCGCCGCCGTCGGACCAGAGGTCGTAATCGCCGTGCTGTCCGGGGCAGCAGCGGTACTTGTACGGGTTGCCCCACGGATCCTTCGGCACGCTCTTCTTCAGATACGGGCCGTTCCACTTCGGCTTGTTCGGGTTCCGCACGAGGGCGTCGAGCCCGTCGCTCGTCGCGGGATACGCGCCGACGTCGAGGCGGTACTGGTCGAGGGCGGCGCCGAAGAGCTCGACCTGCGCGCGCGCCGTCGCGGTCTTCGACTGCCCGACGCGGCCGAAGAGCCGGGGACCGACGAGACCCACGAGCAGGCCGAGGACGATGATCACGACGAGCAGCTCGACCAGCGTGAAGCCGCGTTGGTTGGCCAGGGCCCGATGTCGAGCACCGGCACGGCTCCGCCGGGCCGGTTGCGAGCGCTGGGGGCTTGGGGGCCATGTCGGGGCCCCCATCATGATCAATCTCACAGCGGCAGCTCGTTGATCGAGAAGATCGCCAGCAGCATGGCGACGACGATGAACGCCACGAGCACTCCCATGACGAGGATGATCGCAGGCTCGAGGAGGCCGATCACCCGCTTGAGATCCGTTCGCGTGTCGGACTCGAACGTGTCGGCGACTTTCAGGAGCATCTCCTCGAGCCGACCCGTCTCCTCCCCGACGCGCACCATGTGGACGGCCAGGGCGGGGAAGCGCGCATGTTCCGAGAGCGCCGCGGCGATGGTCCCGCCGCGCTTGACCGCATCCGAGATGCGGGCGACCCAGCGGCCGACGATCTCGTTGGTCATCATCTCGCCGACGACGGCCATCGCGCCGAGCACCGGCACGCCGCTCTTCAGCATCGTGCCGAGCGTGCGCGTGAAGCGGGCGGTTTCCACCTTGAGCGTGAGCTGGCCGACGATCGGCAGCGACAGCACGGTCTGATCCCACTGGAGCCGACCTTCCGGCGTGCCCGTCCAGATCCGCCAGGCGAGCACGCCGGCCAGCGCGGCGGCGATGCCGGCCCACCAGTAGCTCTGCATGACGCCCGACACGGTCAATAGAATTTGCGTCGGCAGCGGGATCGCCTGACCGAGATCGGCGAAGATTTCCGAGAAGCGCGGGATGACGAACGTCATGAGGAAGACGATCGCGCCGGCGCCGACCGTCGTGATGACGAGCGGATAGGCGAGGGCGGTCCAGATCGCCTCGCGGAACTGCGCGCGCGACTCCAGGAACTCGGCGAGCCGCCGCAGCGTGACGTCGAGCACGCCGCCCTTTTCGCCCGCGCGCACCATGTTGATGTAGAGCCGCGAGAACGGCCGCGGATGGTGCTTGGCGAGGGCGTCGGACAGCGCCGCGCCGCCGCGCACGCTGCGCAGCAGGTCGGCGACGATGGCCTTCACGCGCGGGTTCGGCGCCAGCTCTTCGAGAATCGAGAGCGCGCGGTCCAGCGGCAGCCCCGCTTCGAAGAGCGTCGCGAGCTGCTGGCTGAAGGCGAGCAGATCGCGCTGCCGCACGCGGCCCGATCCGCCGAGCGTCAGCCACCCGCGCCGCTCGACGTGCGGCGCGACGCGGATCGGGTAGTACGCCTCCTTGTGGAGCCGCTCGACCACGGCGCGCGCGTCGGGCGCTTCCATCACGCCGTCGATCGTCTGCCCGCGCCGGTCCGCGGCGCGATAGAGGAAGACCGGGCTCAGGCGTGCCCCTTCCTCACGCGTCCTCCTGCGTCACGCGGAGAATTTCCTCGACGGTGGTGACGCCGTCGCACGCCTTGCGCCAGCCGTCGTCGCGGAGCGTGACCATGCCGGCGTTGATGGCGTGCCGGCGGATCTCCGGGCTCGACGCGCGGCGGAGGATCAGGCTGCGCACGTCTTCGGTGATCTCGAAGAGCTCGTAGATGCCGAAGCGTCCGCGGTACCCGGTGCCGCGGCACTCGTCGCAGCCTTTGCCGCGGTAGAGCGTCACGCCGGGGTCGAGGTGCACACCGAGCGCCTGAATGTCCGCGGCGGACGGCGTCTCGGGCGCGCGGCACACGGCGCAGATGCGGCGGACGAGGCGCTGGGCGAGCACGCCTTCGAGGACCGACGACACGAGGTACGGCTCGACGCCCATGTCTTGCAGTCGCGTGATCGCGGCGGGCGCGTCGTTCGTGTGAAGCGTCGAGAACACGAGGTGGCCGGTGAGCGCGGCCTGGATGGAGATCTCCGCCGTCTCGAGGTCGCGGACCTCGCCGACGAGGATGACGTCGGGATCCTGGCGGACGATGTGGCGCAGGCCGTTCGCGAACGTGAGGCCGATCTTCGGCTTCACGGGAATCTGGTTCACGCCCTTCAGCTGGTACTCGACGGGATCCTCGACGGTGAGGATCTTGCGATCGGAGGAGTTGATCTTGTCGAGCGCGGCGTAGAGCGTCGTCGTCTTGCCGGAGCCCGTGGGACCGGTGACGAGGAAGATCCCGTGCGGGCGCTTGATCAACGTCTCGAAGCGGCGCCGCGTGTCGGGGGCGAAGCCGAGCTTTTCGAGCGGGAGGAACACGCTCGACCGATCCAGCAGCCGCATGACGATCGACTCGCCGTGCACGGTGGGCACGGTCGACACGCGGATGTCGATGCGGCGGCCGTGCAGCGTCACGCGGATGCGCCCGTCCTGCGGCAGGCGCCGCTCGGCGATGTTCATCTCGGCCATGATCTTGATGCGCGACGTCACGGCCGCCTGCAGGCGCCGCGGCGGCGCTTCCTGGTCGTAGAGGATGCCGTCGATGCGATACCGGATGCGCAGCGTGTCCTCGAACGGCTCGATGTGGATGTCGGACGCTTCGGCGGCGATCGCGTTCTCGACCAGGAGGTTGACGAGCCGGACCACCGGGGCTTCGAACGCCAGGTCGCGCAGGTGGTTCACGTCCTCGTCGCCGTCGACGCGCGCGTCGTCCTCCATGCCTTCGACGATGCGCGCGAGCGCCGTCGACGCGCCGTCGTACGTGCGGTCGATCGCCTCGAGGATCGCTTCGCCGGGCGTGACGACGATTTTCACCGTGAGGCCGGTCGACTGCCGCAGGTCGTCGGCGATCAGCGGATTCGTGGGATCGGACGTCGCGACCGTGAGCACGCCGCCGTCGACGCTGACCGGGCAGACGACGTACTGGCGGAGGTATTTGGGTGACACGTTTTTCAGGATCGGCAGCGGCGCCGGCAGCTCGTCGCGACCCATGAACGGGAGGCTCTGCTGTCGCGCGAGCGCACGCAGCACGTCGTCCGGTGTCACCGCGCCGAGGGCCACGAGGGCCTCGCCGAGACGCTCGCCGGTGGTCTGCGCGCGACCGAGTGCGAGAGCGATCACGTCGGGGGTCACGAGGCCGTCGTCGAGGAGAATTTCGCCGAGCAGGCGCGTAGATACGGCGATCGGCATGGTATGCTCCGTCCGGCCATGGTAGCACACCTCGCTCTCGCCGCCGTCGCGGCGGCCGCCGATCTCGCCGGCGCGTTCATCGTCACCGCAGCGCACAAACGGGGTCGAGCTCCGCTGCGGTTCTGCGTCGCGCTCGGCGCCGGCTTCATGCTCGCCGCGGCGTTCGTCCGCATGCTTCCCGAGATGACGAACGTGCCGAACCCGTTCCTCTACGTGCTCATCGGGTACTTCGGCGTGCATCTCTTCGAGCACACCGTGGCGCCGCACTTCCACTTCGGCGAGGAAGTGCATGCCGACGCGCTGCTGCGGCCGTCCGTCGGCCTGCTCGCGCTGCTGGGCCTGAGCGTTCACACCGTGTTCGACGGCGTCGCCATCGCCGCCGGGTTCATGGTCGATCCGCGCCTCGGCGTGCTCCTGTTCATCGCCGTGTTCCTCCACAAGATTCCGGAAGGATTCACGGTCGGTTCGATCATGCTCGCGAGCGGCTATTCGCGCGGCACCGCGCTCGGCGCCGGCGCGCTGCTCGGGCTGTTCACGGTCATCGGCGCCGTCGGGACGACGCTCATCGCGGAGCAGCACGTCGGCTACGCGCTGGCGATCTCGGCGGGGGTCACGATCTACGTCGCGGCGTCGGACCTGATCCCCGAGGTGAACCGTGAGGGCGGACCGGCGCTCGCCTGGACGGTCTTCGGCGGCGTCGTCGTCTTCTGGTTCATCGACTGGCTGCTGCACGACCTTCACTGACATGCCCGACCGCGTCCTCGTGCTCCACGGCCCGAACCTGAATCTGCTCGGCACGCGCGAGCCGGGCATTTACGGCCGCACGACGCTGCCCGAGGTCGACCGGATGATTCGCGGGCATGCGCGCGGGCTCCGGATCGACGTCGAGTGCCGGCAGTCGAACTGGGAAGGCCAGCTCGTCGACTGGCTGCAGGCCGCGGCGCGGGAGCGGTTCTCCGGCGTCGTGATCAATCCCGGCGCGTTCACGCACTCGTCGCTCGCGCTGCGCGACGTCATCGCCGCCATCGACATTCCGGTGGTCGAAGTGCATCTCTCCAACATCCACGGCCGCGAGGAATTCCGGCGTCATTCCGTCATCGCCGCCGTCGCGCGCGGCCAGATCGCCGGCTTCGGCCCCCAGAGCTATCTCCTCGGTCTCGACGCGCTCGTCGCCCTCGTCCGCGGGCGACGCCCGCGCGCGGCGGGGCGGCCCGCGCGTCGCTGAATCCCAGGCGTCACTCCGCCGTCTAACCCGATGAGACGGCCGGGGTGACCTGCGACGACCCCTTGGAACGCGACGACCAGGCCCTCGTCGAGCAGAGCCAGCGCGGCGACCTCGCGGCGTTCGAGGCGCTCGTCGAGAAGTACCGCCAGCGCGTCTGGCGGCTCGCCTTCAACGTGGTCCGCGACCGCGAGGAAGCGTGGGACGTCGCGCAGGAAGCCTTCGTGCGGGCCTGGCAGGCGCTCGGCAAGTTCCGCGGACAGTCGGCGTTCTACACGTGGCTGTTCCGGATCACGATGAACGTCGCGTCCGACCGCCTGCGGCAGCGCGCCGCGCGCGGGCGGGCGTTCGGGACGGAGCGCGTGGGTGAAGAAGAGATGGAACGGACGATGGCGGACACGGATCTCACGCCCGAGGAGCGGGCGGCGCGCGCCGAGCAGCGCCGGCGCATCGACCAGGCGCTCGCCGCGCTGCCCGAGCACCATCGGACCATCATTACGATGAGCGATCTCGAAGGGCTCTCCTACAAGGAGATCGCCGAGGTGCTGGAGATCCCCATGGGTACGGTCATGTCGAGACTGCACAACGCGCGGAAGAAGCTCCGCGGCGTCCTCGGTCCCATGCTCGCCATGCTGCTGATCGTGCTCGCCGCGCTCGCGCCGGCGATCGTCACCGCAGAACAGAAGGTCGTCCGCTTCGGCGCGCGTGTCGTGCTCGCCGGCGATGCGCCGCCGCCGCCCGGGACGCCGACGGTGCCGCCACCGACGGAAGAGCGGGTGCAGCGCGTGCTGCCGCGATTGAAAGGCATGTTCCGGTATCGCGAGTACACGTGGCTCGAGCGGCATCGCGCGGAAGTCCCCGTCGGCACGACGCAGCGCTGGACGGTGCCGGGCGGCCGACAGCTCGAGGTGACGCCGGAGACGGTCATCGGCGAAGCGGTCCGGATGCGCGTGAAGCTGATGCGCGGCACCATGACGGAGCTCACCGCGAACATCCAGGTCGCATCGGGACAGCCGGCGGTGATCGGTGGACCGCCGCACGCCGACGGCGCGCTGATCATCATTCTCTGGGCGAACGCGAATCCCAAGCCGCGATAACGGCGTCGCGCCCGGCGCTCTGGCACAATACGCGCCGTGAGCCAAGGCGAAGAGCGGTACCACCGCGAACGCGCGCGCATCGAGCAGGGTCACGTCAAGTATCGCGACAAGCTTCGGGCCGAAGGGAAGCTGTTCGTCCGTGACCGCCTGAAGCTGCTCCTCGATCCCGGCTCCGAGTTCGAGGAGGAATGGCTCTTCGCGCGCTCGGAGGAGGCGGACACGCCGGCCGACGGCGTCGTCACGGGGATCGGGCGCGTCGGCGGCCGCCCCGTCTGCATCATGGCCAACGACTACACGGTCAAGGCCGGGTCGTGGGGCGAGAAGACCGTGCAGAAGATCGTGCGCATCCAGGAAAAGGCCGCGCGGTTACAGATTCCGCTGCTGTATCTCGTCGACGCCGCCGGCGGACGGATCTCGGAGCAGATCAAGATCTTTCCCGGGCGCTTCCACGCCGGCCGGATCTTCTACAACGAGGTGCAGCTCTCGGGCGTCGTGCCGCAGATCTGCATCCTGTTCGGTCCTTCGCCCGCGGGGTCCGCGTATCTGCCGGCGCTGACCGACGTCGTGATCATGGTCGACGGCAAGGCGTCGCTCTACGTCGGCAGTCCGCGGATGGTCGAGATGGCCATCGGCGAGAAGACGACGCAGGAAGAGCTCGGCGGCGCGCGCATGCACTGCACCGTCTCCGGCTGCGGCGACGTGCTCGCGGCGTCCGATGAAGAAGCGATCGAGCTCGCGAAGCGCTACTTGAGCTACATGCCGCAGAGCTTCCGCGAGCGGCCGGCGAGCGTCGCGGCCGCCGAGCCGAAGGCCGGCCGGGCGATCGACGACATCGTTCCGTACGACCAGCGGAAGTGGTTCGACATGTACGAGGTCATCCATCGCGTCGTCGACGACGGCTCGTGGTTCGACGTGAAGCGTCTGTTCGCGCAGGAGGTCATCACCGGCTTCGGGCGCATCGGCGGTCGCGCGGTCGGCATCGTCGCGAACCAGCCGAAGGTGAAGGGCGGGGTGCTGTTCGTCGACTCGTCCGACAAGGCCGCGCGCTTCATCTGGCTCTGCAACGCGTTCAACGTGCCGCTCGTGTACCTCGCCGACGTCGCCGGGTTCATGGTCGGCAGCAAGGTCGAGCGCGAGGGCATCATCCGCCACGGCGCGAAGATGATCTTCGCGACGTCGCAGGCGACGGTGCCGAAGATCTCGGTCATCGTTCGCAAGTGCTACGGCGCCGGGCTCTACGCGATGTGCGGTCCGGCGTTCGAGCCGGACGCCGCGCTGTCGCTGCCGCAGGGCCAGATCGCGATCATGGGCCCGGAGCCGGCGGTGAACGCCGTCTACTACAACAAGATCATGGAGCTCCCGGAGAGCGAGCGGCCGGAGTACGTGCGACAGAAGCGCGAGGAGTATTCGCGCGACGTCGACATCTACAAGCTCGCGTCCGAGATGCTCGTCGACGACATCGTGCCGGGTTCGGCGCTGCGCGCGGAGCTGATCAAGCGCCTCGCGTACGCGGAATCGAAGGTCCACGAGTTCTCGGCGCGCCGCAACGGCGTGTATCCGGTGTAGGCATGGCGATCGCGCTGCCGCCGGAAATCAAGACACTGCTCGATGGTCCGAACTACGCGCATCTCGCCACGCTCATGGTCGACGGCTCGCCGCACGTGGCGACGGTGTGGGTCGCGCGCGATGGTGAACGCATCATCACCGGCGTCGGGCCCGACTCGATCAAAGGCCGCAACACGCGGCGCGACCCGCGCGTCGCGCTGACGATCACCGACGCGCGCGATCCCTACTCGATGGCGCAGATCCGCGGACGGGTCGTCGAGTGGCGAGAGGATCCCCAGCTCGCCGCAAAGGACGCGATGTCG
>JACPCW010000119.1 GCA_016184365.1 Candidatus Rokuibacteriota bacterium | reverse complement strand
CCATCAGACAATCCCTGCCCGATTCGCTGCAGAGCCCGTCGCTGCGCTTCCCCCTCGGCACCGATGAATTCGGACGTTGCGTGCTGAGCCGCATCGTCTCGCTCGTGGTGTTCTCGTCGATGCAGATCGCGACGGCGATCCTGCTCGCCGCGATCCTGAGCTTCCTCGGCCTCGGCGTGCAGCCGCCGACGCCGGAGTGGGGCAAGATGGTCAGCGACGGCCGCGCGCATCTGCTCGAGGCCCCGCACGTCTCGCTGTTCCCGGGCATCGCGATCTTCCTGACCGTGATGGGCTTCAACTGCCTCGGCGACGGCCTGCGCGACGCGCTGGATCCGCGCCTGCGCGTGCGCGCGACGGAGTGAGTGACGCGACGGGTGATCTTTCTCGACATCGACGGCGTGCTGGCACCCATCACCCGGTGGGATCGATACGGCGATCTCGACCCCGTCACACGGGAGGATCCCTATGGCCCCTGGAGCAGCTGCACCCAGGCCTTGGCCTGCTTATTTCCTCCTGAGCCAGATGTCGTAGCTGCACCGGCCGGAGGTGGCTCCGTCCGCGGCCTTGAAGTCGTTGCCTGCGAACGCACCGGAGAATCGACTCGTCCGCGAACCCGGGGACTTGGCCGTGAGGCGCAGGGCCGCGGTCTTATCGGGCTTGATCTCTCCCGTGACCGTGCTCTGCCTCGCAGGTTCGCCTCGCGGGAGGAACTCGGCCATCCCGGTGATCTCGGAGTCCTTGATCGTCAGCTCATACGTCCCCGGCAGGCAATCCGGAGGTCGCGGCGTGGCCGTGCCGCTCCAGACCCCGTCGAATTCGGTGGACGGTTTGATGCGGCGCATGGTGACCGGGAACGCGCGGCCGCTCGCCACCGTGAAGCTCCCGACGAGTTCATCGTCGCCCGTGCGCTTGAGCTGAGCGATGCCTCCGGCGCCGGGGACCACGGTAATGGCGCCGCCCTTCACCGTGATCTGCGCCGACGCCGGCTGCCGGGCCGAGACGTACCAGGTGCCCTGCGCGGCGCCGTCCGGAGTGACCGCCACGATGTTCATCGTCCGCTCCGGACCAATGGCAGCGGTGAAGCCCTCGAGGCTGCCCTGCCAGCGGCCGACCGACCATGCGGGGTCGTCTTGCGCGGTGGCGGGCAGCGCGAGCATGGCAGTGACGACCAGAGCTCCAGCCAGCGTCCGGCCGAATCGATCCATCGGCGCCTCCTGTCCGTTCGATGAAGTGTGCCCATTGGGCAAGAACGCACCCTTCACTTTCCCAGGACGGAGGGGCGTAGGCCGACTTTCGATCTGCTGCGGATGTAAGATTCGCCCGCCGCCGACGTTCTTGGTTCAGGTCGCCGGCGAAGCCGGTTGTCAGCGACGCGGCAGCCACTCGACCGCGACGATGCCCGCCTCGACAACGGGAGCGAACTCGAGGTCACCGGTGAGAATCCGCGCCTCGTGATCCTGCGCGGCGACGACCGCGAAGGCATCCGCATAGGACAACGCGAACCGCGCCTTGACGTGCGCGGCTGCCAGCACCGTCGGCCGCGAAACCGCGACCATCTGGATGGGCAGCCGGTCCGTTGCGGTCAGGCCCAGGCAGACTTCGACGCCGGCACGCTCGCGATCATGGGCTCTGACTTATACTGCTCCCGTGCCCGTTGATTCGGCGGAACTAAACCGGCGTCTGACGCTCGCTGATCGTGCACGGATTGCGTTGCGCCGCACGACGCTCGAGCTCTTGGCCTTCGGCGCCCAGATCAAGCAGGAGATCGAGCATCGGCATGTCGAACGGTCTGAATTTCGACGATCCGGTCGCGGTCGCCCTGACGGTCTTTCGCGCGTTCCAGGCCAGTCGGATTGAGGCTGCGCTCTATGGCGGCCTCGCGTTGGCCGCGTACGGGGAGCCGCGGGAGACCCGAGATGCGGATTTCGCTGTTCTGGGCGTCGGTGGCGCCGAGGCCATCGGAGCGCTTGCGGGTGCCGTACTCAATCCCGTCCTGACGTTCGATCGCGTGCGGTTCGGCGGCAACCTGATCAGCCGGATTGCCCTCGTGGAGGGCGGCGGCGCCGCCGGCCTCCACGTTGCGGACCTGGTCGAGCCGCGGTCTCCTCGCTTTGCGCGGGAGGCTCTGCGCAGGGCCGTCACGGGCTCGCTGCGAGGGATGTCGATCCGGGTGCTCTCTCCCGAGGACTTCATCCTGTTCAAGGTCCTGTCGACCCGTGAGCGGGATCTCGAGGACGCAGCCACGATATTCCGGGCGCTTGGCCCGCAGCTCGACCGGTCGCTGATCGTCGCCGAGGCCAACCTGTTGGCGGCCGAGATCCCCGATCACGATGTCGTCGCTCGTCTCGCGCGATTACCGACGGACGGTTGAGGTAGGTGGCCTCCGACATAGCCGTCGATCGCCGCGGGTATACTCGGCCCCCATGAAGCGGAAGCGGCTGCGGTTCGGTGAGGGGTTTCGCGTCGCGATCGGCAATCGGCGCGCGCAGGCCGCCGAGATGGTGCTCGCGCCCGGCGACGCCGAAGGCAGCGGCGACAATCGCCACCGCGGCGCCGACCAGTGGTTGTACGTCGTCGCGGGGACCGGAAAGGCCACCGTCAACGGCAGGCGCTACGTGCTGCGGCGGGGCGCGCTGATGCTCATCGAACGGGGCGACGACCACCGCATCGCGAACACTTTCATTCACTGCACCGCGCC
Source organism: Candidatus Rokuibacteriota bacterium (assembly GCA_016184365.1). Classification (GTDB taxonomy): domain Bacteria; phylum Methylomirabilota; class Methylomirabilia; order Rokubacteriales; family CSP1-6; genus AR8. The sequence goes on along the minus strand of JACPCW010000119.1, from coordinate 37,760 downwards.
GGTGTGACCGGCGCACGGAGATCCCATGAAAGTCGGTTTCGTCGGCCTCGGCACGATGGGCGGCCCGATGGCGCTCAATGCGATCAAGGGCGGGCACGAGCTCGTCGTCAACGACATCCGCCGCGACGCGGCCTCGCCGCACGTCGCCGCGGGCGCGAAGTGGGCCGACACGCCCCGCCAGGTCGCCGAAGTGTCGGACGTCGTGCTGACGTCCCTGCCCGGTCCGGTCGAAGTCGAGGCGGTCGCGCTCGGCGACGACGGCCTGCTCGCGGGGCTCGCCGCCGGCAAGGCGTACTTCGACCTCAGCACGAACTCGCCGACGGTGATGCGCCGGATCCACGCGACGTTTGCGAAGAAGGGCGTGCACGTGCTGGACGCGCCGGTGAGCGGCGGACCGAAGGGCGCGAAGACGCGGAAGCTCGCGCTGTGGGTCGGCGGCGACCGCGCGATCTTCGACAAGTTCAAGCCGGTGCTCGACGCCATCGGCGACCAGCCCATCTACATCGGACCGATCGGCGCGGGCTCCGTGGCGAAGCTCGTCCACAACTGTTCGGGCTACGCCATCCAGACGGCGCTCGCCGAAGTCTTCACGCTCGGGGTGAAGGCCGGCGTCGAGCCGCTCGCGCTGTGGAAAGCGGTGCGTCAGGGCGCCGGCGGCCGCCGGCGCACGTTCGACGGACTGGTCGACCAGTTCCTGCCGGGGACGTACGATCCGCCCGCGTTCGCGCTGAAGCTCGCGCACAAGGACGTGTCGCTCGCCGTCGGCCTCGGGCGCGAGCTCGGCGTGCCGATGCGCCTGGCGACGCTGACGCTCGAGGAGCTGACCGAGGCGCTCAACCGCGGCTGGGCGGCGCGCGACTCGCGCGTGGCGATGCTGCTGCAGGAAGAGCGCGCGGGCGTCGACATCAAGGTGCCGGAAGACAAGCTGCGCGCCGCGCTCGACGAACAGCCGTAATCAGCCGAGCCGTTCGACCACGGCGCGCGCGGCCGCGCGCGTGCCGTCGACGAGGGCGCCGTCGGGACGAATCCTGACGGCGCCCTCGCCGAGCGCCGCGTGCACCGCCGCGCGGATGCGGCTGCCCGTCGCGCTCTCCCCCAGCCAGTCCAGCATCATCGCGGCGGTCAGGATCATCGAGATCGGGTTCGCGCGGTCCTTGCCCGCGATGTCCGGCGCCGATCCATGGATCGGCTCGAAGTACGCCGCGCGATCGCCGATGTTGCCCGACGGGCACATGCCGAGCCCGCCGATGGTGCCGCCGCCGAGATCCGAGAGGATGTCGCCGAGGAAGTTCTCCATCACGAGCACGTCGAAGTGTCCCGGATCCTGGACCAGCCGGGCCGCGGTCGCGTCGGCGTAGAGACATTCCGCTTCGACGTCCGGGAATTCCTTGGCGACGCCGAGGAACGCCTCGCGGAAGAACGCGAAGCCGCGCAGCACGTTCGCCTTGTCGACGCACGTCACGCGACGCCGTCGATCATCCGGCGCGCCATCGCGCATGCGGCAGAGCGTGAACGCGCGGCGGGCGACACGCTCGCAGCCCTGGCGCGTCATGACCATGGTGTCGAGCGCGACGTCGGCGGTGACGAAGCCGCGCCCGCGTGACGCGTAGAGGCCTTCGGTGTTTTCGCGCACCACCACGTAGTCGATCGACCCCGCCGTCCGGTTCGCCAGCGCCGACGTCACGCCCGGATAGAGACGGATCGGACGGACGTTCGCGTACGCGTCGAGCGCCGGACGGAGAATGCCGCCGAGCACACCGGCTTCGGTGCCGTCCGGTCCGCGGACGTCCGGATGACCGACCGGTCCCTTGAGCGTGGCCTGCGCGGCGCGGCACGCGGCGAGCGTGTCGTCCGACATCGCGCGCCCGGTATCGCGATAGACGGCCGCGCCGGCCATGTGCCAGTCGAGCGCGAGCGAAAAGTCCGCCGTCTTCTGCACGGCCTCGAGCACGGCGACGGCCGCGGCGGTGAGCTCGGGCCCGATGCCGTCGCCCGGCAGGACGACGACTGAATACCGGTGACTCACCGCGCGCCCGCCGCGAGGCGCGCGCCGATACGGCGGTAGCACCGGAGCGCGTTATCCCACAGGAGCTTGCGCTTCGTGCGCTCCGGAATGGACGTCCAGGCGAGGAACGAATCCACGGACTTCGGGAACCAGCTCTCCGAGTGCGGATAGTCGGTGGCGAACATCAGCGTGTCTTCGCCGATCGCCTCGATCGCCTGGCGGAGCGACAGCTCACCCTCGTGGAGCTGGATCGACTGGAAGTAGCGCGGGCCCTTGATGTACTCGCTCGGCTTCTGCTTGAGCTCGGGCATCGCGTGCCGGCTCATCTCGGCCTGCTCGTCAAGACGCGAGGCCCAGAACGCGAGCCATCCGTGGCCGCACTCGAGCGACGTCAGGCGCAGCTGGGGAAAGCGATCGAGCACGCCGGATCCGATGATCGCCGCCATGTTGCGCTGCGCGTTCCACACGTGGCTCGCCGAGCGCACCAGGAACATGTTGTTCCAGTTGTCCCACATCCCCGGCGGATACGGCACGGACATGGTGAAGGAATGGATGACGATCGTCAGGTCGTACTCCTGCGCGGCGGCCCAGATCGGCTCCCACGCCGGGTCGTCCAGCGTCAGATCCGGGGAGCAGATCGGGAACACGCCGACCGGCCAGTCTTCCCTGGCGCACCGGCGGATCTCGGCCACCGAGGCGTCGGCGTCGCGCGCCGTGGCGAGGATGACGCTCGTCAGCCGATCCGGATACGGCGCGCAGTAGTCCTTGAGGAAGCGGTGATACGCCTGGTGCATCGCCAGCTCGAGCGCGACGTCGTCGACCGCGGCGAGCGCCGGGATGCCGCCCGACGGCAGGAACATGTTCACGTCGACGCCTTCGATGTCGAGGTCCTTCACGCGCGCGTGCGGATCGAAGCTGACGCGGTCGCTCGGAAACGGCGGCCCCTGCCAGCGCACGTCCCACGGCGTGCCGCCGTCCTTCTGCCCGAGCATGACTGCCCGAGCGAGGTCGACCTGCTCGCGGGACCCGAGGCGCCGGTTCAGCTCGGGGCGCTTGCCGATCAGATACCGCGACATGCCGCCCTTCGCCGGCGCACGACGGGCGACCGTGTCGAGCCTGGCGCGATCGCCCGACGACAGGTACTGCTCGATCGGCTCGACGGGCTCGATGACGTGCGTGTCGGCGTCGAAGATCCGGTATCCGTCGCGTGCCATGGCGGCCTCGCTTCGCTCAGAGGTTGAGCAATCGCTCGAGGTTCTTCCAGAGGATCGCATCCTTCTCGTCGGGCGTGAGGCTCTCCATCGCCATGATCCACGACACCGGCCAGTCGAGCGCCATGTCGTACGGCCAGTCCGTGCCGAACACGACGCGGTCGACCCCCACCGTGTCGATGAGGAATCGCAGCGCGGGCTCCGTGTACACGATGCAGTCGTAGTAGAAGCGCCGGAGATACGCGCTCGGCGGATTCGGCGCGTGCACTCGCGCCTCCGCGCGGACCTTCCAGCCGTGGTCCATGCGGCCGATGCCGTAGCACGTGTAGCCGCCGCCGTGGCCGAGCACGATCTTCAGATCCGGGTGGGCGTCCATGACGCCGCCGTGGACGAGCGTGGCGAACGTCACGGCGCGATCCGCGAGGTTCCCGATGCTGTTCGGCAGGTGATACCGCGCGGAGCGGGCGGTCACCATGGTGTCGCCGGACTGGTGGAAGAAGACCAGCGCGCCGAGCTGCTCCACGGCCTTCCAGAACGGCCGGAACTCGGGCTCCTCCAGCGTGCGGCCGTTGACGTGGTCGTTGATCTCGATGCCCTTGAGACCGAGCTTCGTCATGCAGCGATCGAGCTCGTCGATCGCGGTCTTCACGTCCTGCATGGGCACCGTGCCGAGCCCCGCGAAGCGCTGCGGCCAGCCGCGCACCATCTCGGCGATCTCGTCGTTGGTCGCCTGCGACGTCGCGAGCGCCTGCTTCGTGTCGAGCTGGTAGTTGTAGAAGCCGACGTACGGCGAGACGACGTGCACGTCGACGCCGAGCGAGTCCATGTCGGCCAGGCGCTGCTCGGGCGTCCAGCGCGCCTTGGGCGGCAGGATCTGCCGCTTGCCCCCGACGACCGCCACCTCCTGCCCGCGCACGTCCTGCTCGCGCCTGAGGCTGTGCCAGTCGCCGCCTTTCTCGGTCGCGTGCCAGAAGCACTGCGGCGTGAGATGCGCGTGGATGTCGATGCTGCGCATGGGATCTCCTCGAGTCAGAGACGCGTGAGCACGTCGACCAGCGCCGGGCGGCCTTCGTCCTTGACGACGCGCAGCGCACGGCGCAGCGCCGGCCCGATCGCGTCCGCGCTGTCGACAGGGCCTTCGGCGTGGACGCCGAAGCCCTGCGCGATCTTCGCGAAGTCCGGCGCCGGATCGTCGATGCGGATGCCGATCACTTTGTTCTCGACCGGGCGGCCGCGCGTCTTCGCGACGGCCTCCTGGTGTTCCTCGTCGTTGCCGTACGTGCGGTTGTTGAACATCACGGTGAGGAGCGGCAGCCGATGGTGCGCTGCCGTGTACAGCCCGTTGGCGACGTAGAGCATGTCGCCGTCGGCCTGCAGATTGACGCAGATCTTCCCGGACCCCCGATGCGCGAGCGTCACGCCGAGCGCGGCCGGCAGCCCATAGCCGAGCCCCGCGCCGCCGCTGCCGCCGTAGGTCCGCTCAGGACGCCAGTCCCATAACCGTCGCGCCCATCCCTTGCCCGTGCCGTTCGCGAGCACCCAGTCCTCGTCCTTGATCACATTCCAGACTTCCGCGGCGAGGACCGACGGCGCGACGGGCTTCGACGATCGTTCGAGCGCGACCGCCGCACGCCACTCCGCCTGCACCGCCGCATGACGCGCGGCGATCCGCTGCGCGCGCGCCTGGCGGTCTGCGGCACGCGCGTCGCGCTTCAATCGGTCTTCCACGGCGGCGAGCAGCGCGGGCAGCGCGAGCGCGGCGTCCGCAGCGATCGGCAGATCGACCGGCGCGAGCGACTGGAACGTGTGCGCCCAGCTTCTGAACGCGTAGTCGTCGAGCGAGATCGCGATGATGCGGCTCGACTCGTTCAGCCAGCGCACTTCGCGCGTGCTGCGGTCCGTCTGGCCGAGCGCGCCGAGGAAGCTCGTGACGTCGAGCGCGAGCACGACGTCGGCTTCCGCGACGACTTCCTGCCGCGCGCCGCTCATGTCGAGCGGATGGCTGCTCGGAACGCTCGGCCGCCCCTGGTATTCGACGGCGAGATCGACGAGCGGCGCGGCCAGCACTTCCGCCAGCCGGCAGAGCGGCGCGGTCGCTTCCGATCGGCGTCCGAGGTTTTCGACGACGATCAGCGGAAAGCGCGCCTCGACGAGCCGGCGTGCGGCGTCGTCGATCGCGCGCGGATCCGGATGCGGTGGCGTCGACGGCTCGAAGCGGCGGACGTCGGCGCGCGATCGCAGAACGCGTTGAACATCGCCATGCTCGCGTGCTGGAGGCCGACGATGTCGTGGACCACCGCCGCCATCGGCCGCCCCTTGGCTTTCGCGTAGCCGTGCGCGAGCGCGACGGCGATCTCTTCGTGGAGGGTGAGGATCAGCTCCGGGCCGCCGCGCCCGCCGTAGTTCACGAGCGAGTCGTGCAGGCCGCGGAACGTCGCGCCGGGGTTGATCGCGACGTGTTCCACGCCGACGGCGCGGAGGAGATCGATGACGACGTCGGAGCCGTAGCCGGCGCTGGTGGCCATGGGTGGGCGCACGGTACGGCCGATCGGCGGGATCGTCAACGATTCGCCGGGTGGCGAAGCGCCCCGCCGCGCTCACCGCCTGCGACGGCGCCCGACGAGCCCGAAGGCGAGCGCGGCGCCGAGCGCCGCGACGCCGACGAAGATCGCCATCGGGCGGCCGGTGCCGTCGTCGAAGCGGCCGAGCGCCATGCCGCTGGCCGCGCCCGCCACCATCTGCACGAACCCGGCCAGCGCAGCCGCCGTGCCCGCGGTCCGCGGGAACGGCGCCACCGCGCCGACGACCGTGTTCGGCATGACGAGGCCGTTGCCGAACTGGAACACGGCCATCGGCACGGCGACGGCGACGGCATGCTGCGCCCCCGTGAGCGCGAGCGCGGCGAGCGTGACGCCGCCGACGACGTACAGCACGAGGCCCACCGCGATCGTGTGGTCGATTCCGACGCGGACGGCGAGGCGCGCCGACAGGAGCGCGCCGCCGAGCTGTCCCAGGTTCACCGCCGCGAACGTGAGTCCGTAGATGTGGGGCGGCAAGCCGGCGACGCTCATCAGCACCGACGGCGATCCCGAGATCCACGCGAAGAGGCCGATCGAGCCGGCGGCAAGCGTGAGGACGTAGCGCGCGAACCGACGGTCGGCGGCGAGTACGACATAGTCGTGCAGGAGACTCATCGCCGACAGCGCCGGCTGATCCCGTCGCCGGTTCGTCTCGGGCAGCCGCATCGTCGCCCAGGCGAGCAGCACGACTCCATAGCCCGCGAGCGCCACGAACACCCCGCGCCATCCGAATCGCGAGACGACCAGTCCCCCGGTGATCGACGCCACGATCGGCGCGAGCGACATGCCCGTGGCCGCCAGGGACAGGACGCGCGCGCCCGGCGCCGGCTCGTACAGGTCCCGCACCACCGCGCGCGCGATGACCGGACCCGCGCACGCGCCAAGGCCCTGGACGAACCTCGCCGCCACCAGCCACTCGAGCGATGGCGCCGCAAGGCAGCCGAACGTCGCGCCGAGATAGAGCACCAGCGCACCCAGGAGCACGGGGCGCCGGCCGAGCCGATCCGACGCGGGTCCGTACCCGAGCTGGCCGATCGCGAAACCGACCAGGAAGAGGGCGACCACGAGCCCGGCGCGACCGGGCGTGCCGCCGAGTGCGCGGGCTACGCCGGGGAGCGCGGCCAGCGAGATGTCGATCGAGAGCGGCGTGATCGCGAGCAGCGCCGCGAGCAGCGCCGTCATCCGGATGAACTTCCCACCGCCCAACATTGCCGCAGACGCGGTATTCGAGTACGCGTATTCGCCTCGTGCTTGCTCCAGCGACGGACGGCGATTAGCATGCGTCAACCCCGAGGAGGGCTCCCGATGCGCTACAACCGCATTTCCGCCGACTGCCACATCGATCTGCCGTGGCTGCCGAACGATCTCTTCACCGCCAACGCGTCGGCGGCCCTGAAAGACCGCATGCCGTACGTCACCGACGGTCCCGACGGTCCGTACTGGACGTCGAAGAATGGCATGTCGTTCGGGCTCGTGTGCGGCGTCGGCCCGTCGGGCCAGAAGCTCGTCCCCGGCCAGAACTATCGGGTCGACAAGATGGCCGCCGTCGGCCTCTACGAGGACGCCAAACGCGGGCAGCGGCGCGTCATCGATCCGCATCTCCGCGTGAAGGACGCCCAGTTGGACGGCGTCGACGCGGAAGTGATCTTCGGCATCCTCGGCGCGGCCACCCGTCTCGGCGATCACGAGGCCGCGAAAGAGATGTTCCGCATCTACAACGACTGGATCACCGACTTCTGCCGCCACTACCCGGATCGGCACATCGGGCTCGCATGCCTGCCGTACGGCGACATCGATGCCGCCGTGACGGAGATCCATCGCGTCGCGAACCTCGGCCTGCGCGGGCTCGAGCTGTCGTGCTCGTGGGACATGGAGCCCATGTGGCATCCCGTGTGGGAGCCGCTCTGGCAGGCCGTGAACGAGGTGAACCTCCCGCTGCACTTCCACACGTTCCCCTCGCTGCCGCCCGGCATTCGCGAGAAGCAGACGGGCCTCACCCGACGCGCCGCGATGTTCACCGGCGTGTCCGGCTTCCAGATGAACCTCGTCAACATCCTCGCGGCGATCATCGGCGCCGCCGTCCTCGAGCGCTATCCCAATCTGCGCATCTCGTTCGGCGAGAGCGGCATCGGCTGGATCCCCTACGCGCTCGACCGCATGGACTTCGAGTGGGAGGACCGCTTCCGCGACCTCGGCCTCACGATGAAGCCGAGCGACTACTGGCGGCGGCAGTGCAAGGCGACGTTCCAGTTCGACCGGATCGGCGCCAAGCTCATCGACGACATGGGCGTGGAGACGCTCATGTGGGGCTCCGACTATCCGCACACCGACGGCGTCTGGCCGGAGTCCTCGAAGTACATCGAGGAGCAGTTCGGCCACCTGCCCGCCGACGTCGTCCGCAAGATCACCTGCGACAACGCCGCGAGGTTCTACGGTCTGAGTTAGCGCATCAGCGCCGCGTTCGGGTCGTCGTTCGCGCGGTTCTGGATCTCGCGGGTCGTCGCCACGCTCGCGCTGCACATGCAGGCCGTGGCCGTCGGCTGGCAGCTCTACACCCTCACCGGGAGCGCGCTCGACCTCGGCCTCGTCGGGCTCGTCCAGTTCGTGCCGATGATCCTGCTCACGCCCATCGTCGGGCACGTCGCCGACCGCTACGACCGTTGTGTCGTCGTCACCGTGTGTCACCTCGCCGAGGGCGTGGCGGCGGCCGCGCTCGCCGTCGGAACGCTCAACGGCTGGCTCGACCGCACCGGGCTGCTGACGATCATGGCGCTCGCCGGCGTCGCGCGCGCGTTCGAGAATCCGGCGCGCGCGGCGCTGCTCCCGCAGCTCGTGCCGATGACGGTGCTCTCGCGGGCGATCGCCGCCGTGACGGCGGCCGGCCAGGCCGCACGGATCGTGGGCCCGGCCCTCGGCGGGGTGATGTACGTGCTCGGCGGGACGACGGTGTACGCCACCGTCACCGCGCTCTACGTCGCCGCGGCGCTGCTGATCGCGCTCATCGCGACGGAGCAGCCGGCGCGACCGCTCGGCCGGCTCACGCTCGCGTCGGTGTTCTCGGGCCTCGAGTTCATCCGGAGGCGGCGCGTGATCCTCGGCGCGATCTCGCTCGATCTCTTCGCCGTCCTGCTCGGCGGGGCGACGGCGCTGCTGCCGATCTATGCGCGCGACATTCTCGGCACGGGGCCGTGGGGACTGGGACTGCTGCGGGCGGCGCCGGCGTGCGGCGCGCTCGTGATGTCCGTCGTGCTCGCGCGCTATCCGATCGAGCGCCGCATCGGGCCGGTGCTGTTCGGCGGCGTCATCGTGTTCGGCGTCGCCACGGTCGTCTTCGGCGTCTCGACCGACATGACGCTGTCGCTCGTCTCGCTGGCGGTGCTGGGCGCGTCCGATCTGCTCAGCGTCGTGATCCGGCACTCGCTGGTGCAGCTCCGGACCCCCGATGACATGCGCGGCCGCGTCAGCGCCGTGAACTCGCTGTTCACGGGCTCGTCGAACTATCTCGGTGAGTTCGAGTCAGGACTCGTTGCCGCGCTGTTCGGGCCCGTTGCCGCGGTCGTGATCGGCGGGCTCGGGACGATCGGCGTGGCGGCCCTGTGGATGCGCTGGTTCCCGGAGCTACGGAGCGTCCGGCTGACGGATCGAAGCCGTTAGCGCGGCGCGGCGACAGCCAGATCGATCATGGCTGCGGCGGCAGCCATGCGCTCGTCATACGTCACCACCGCCGTCAGTTCCTCACCGAACAGCTGTGCCGCGGCCAGATGAATGGCGTCGAGACTTCGCAGCACGCGTGGGTCGAGGGCCGCGGCACCATCGAGAAGTTCCTCGTCGAGCGGCACGAGATTCAACCGCTGCAGCACGCGGCGGGCTCTCGTCATCGCCGCGGGACCATGACCTCGCACGGCGCGAACGACCTCCACCCGGGCCAGCGCGCACGAGGCTCGCCCGGGCTCGTCGCGAAGGTACCGGCGCAGCGCCGCGGACTCCGGCTCCGCGACGACGAGTTTCACGAGAGCGGAGGAGTCGAGATAGACCACACGTCACCGCTCGCGTGAGCGCGCACGAGCAAGAACGGTACTTGCACGCGGCCGGCCGCGCTTCGGTCGCAGCGGTTCGCCGAGATCGAGCAGGTCGCCGGCCGGAGGGAGAACGCGACCGCGCCGGATCAGGCGCTCGACGCGTCCGGTGCCACGCAACGGGACGAGGAGCGCGACCGGTCGACCTCGCGCGGTGATCTCCACAGCCCGGCCGGCCTCGACCTGCCGAAGATATTCGCTCGCGCGCTGCCGCAGCTCGCGGACACCGATCGACTTCATGGTGCTACATTGTAGCACTCCCGGCCGCGACATTTTTCGCTTGACAGTCCTGACCAAGCCGAGCGGCCGCTCGCCGCCGACCCCCGGAGAATGTCGATCCACAGCGCCGGCAAGGCCCGTGGAGCGCGGTCTACGGCGACGAGCGAAAGAATCGCGGATCGCGCCGAGATCGCTTCACCGCGACGCTCGGAGGGGGCCTCGAAAACGGGGTGTAGGGTCGTGAACCAGAGAGGAGAGCCCTCATGGAGATCCACGCGCACCCCGCGGCGATCGCACGCGAAGCGGAACTGGTTCGGCTGGGTGGCGAGATCGCCGAGCTGTCGGCGCACCTCGATGCCGCGACGGCGCGCCTGCTCGATCTGATCCGCGAGTTCGATGAACGCGGTGGCTGGAGCGGCTGCCGGTCCTGCGCCGAGTGGCTGAGCTGGCGCGTGGGACTCGCCCCCGGCGCCGCGCGGGAAAAGGTCCGCGTGGCGCGCGCGCTCGGCACGCTGCCCCGCATCGCGCGGGCCCTGGCGTGCGGCGAGGTGTCGTACTCCAAGGTGCGGGCGATCACGCGTGTGGCCACGCCGGAAATGGAAGAGCGGCTGCTGGCCGTGGCGCGGGCGGGCACCGCGGCCCACGTCGAGCGGCTCGTGCAGGGCTGGCGCATGGTGGATCGGCAGGCCGAGGCGCGCGAGAGCGCCCGGCGGCACGCCGGCCGCACGCTGCACGTGTACCAGGACGACGACGGGATGGTGGTCGTCCGCGGACGGCTCACGCCGGAGGCGGGCGCCGTGCTGCTGCGAGCGCTGGAAGCCGCCCGCGAGACCCTGTATCAACAGACTCGCGACGAGGATCCGTTCACGACCAGGACCCACCCGGCGGCCGACCCGCCCACCATGGGCCAGCAGCAGGCGGACGCGCTGGCACTGCTCGCCGAGACGGCGCTGCATCACGAACTCGACCCCGGCGCGCCTGGGGAGCGGTATCAGGTGGTCGTCCACGTCGACGTCGCCGTGCTCGCCGACCCCGACCAGGCCGGCCAGTCGGTCCTGCAGGACGGCGCGCGCGTTCCCGCGGAAACGTCGGAGCGGCTCGCGTGCGACGCGACTCGGGTAATGATGCGGCACGACGAAGAGGGCCGCGTGGTCGAAGTCGGCGCCCGCACGCGGACGATCCCGCCGGCATTGCGACGGGCGCTCCTCCATCGCGACCGCGGCTGTCGGTTCCGGGGTGCGGATTACGGTTCGGCCAGGGTCATCACATCCGTCACTGGGCGGCCGGCGGCCCCACGACGCTGTCGAATCTCGCGCTGCTCTGTCGCCGGCATCACCGGGCCGTGCACGAGGAGGGCTATCACGTCGAGCGACAGCCCGACGGCACGTTGCTGTTCCGCACGCCGGCCGGCCGACCGCTCCCGGACGTACCGTCTCCCGCGGCCGTGCCGGCCGATCCGATCCAGAGCCTCCGCGCGACGCACGCGGCGGCGGGGTTGTCACTTCACGCGCGAACCGGGATGCCGAGCTGGCTCGGCGAACGATTGAACGTGGGCTACGCGATCGATGTCCTGCATCCCCTGGCTACGTCGTCGCACTGATCAGACCGCTCGCCATCCCCGCCGCCGTCTTCTCGCCGTGCTGGTTCTCGCACCAGACGTCGACGGCGACGCGCGTGCCGCCGTTCTCCGCCGTCTTCTCCTTGACGATGCCACGCACGGTCAGCCGATCGCCCGCGTAGACCGGCTTGATGAACGCGACCGAGATCGTGCCGCCCTTCACGAAGCCGGCGCCGCAGAGCTTCGTCATCATCTCCGACACGTACGCCGTCGACATCATCCCCTGCGCCAGCGTGGTGCGGAATCCCTTCGCCTTCGCCCACGCCTCGTCGGTGTGGATCGACTTCGCGCGCACGACCGAATAGGCGTCGATCTGCCGCTGCGAGATCTCCTTCACGAGACTCGGCAGCTCCTGCCCGACCGCGATCGCATCGATGACGGTAGCCATGCGCGCCTCCCTAGCCTTCGATCAGCATCTGCGTGAACTGCCCGCGGACGAGCGGCCGGCCGCCCTGATCTTCCGTCACGAACTCCGTCACCATGTACTTCTTCCCGCGGCGAACGTACTTGTCGATGATCCGGCCGCGTGACCGCACGCGCATGCCGGGACGGATCGGCTCCAGGAACTGGAACTGCATCTTCGCGTGCAGCCCCGCGTGCACGACGTACTTCGTGTGCCGCATCCGGAGCGCCTGGTTGGCGAAGAACGTCGGGTGCGCGACCGGCCCGCCGAACGGCGACGGTCCGGAGAACCACGGGTGATGGTCGTCGACCGCGAACGCGTACGTGTCGATGTCCTCGGGCGTCACGATCTCCTCGTTCGAGACGAACTCCTCGCCGATGGCCAGCGCCTCGTACGTGAGCTTCGGGAAGTCGGTCATCGCGTCTCCTTCCTCTGGAGCAGCTCGAACACACGGCCCGGCGTGAGCGGGATGCGGTCGACGACGACGCCGCGATCGGCGAGCGCGTCTTCCACCGCGTTCGCGATGGCCGCGCCCGGCGCGATGACGCCGCTCTCCCCGACGCCCTTGATGCCGAGCGGGTTCACGATCGACGGAAACTCGAGATGCGCGACGTCGAGCGGCGGCATCTGGTCGGCGCGCGGCAGCGCGTAATCCATCAGCGTTGCGCTCAGCAGCTGACCGGCATCGTCGTACAGCACTTCTTCTTGAAGTCCGGCGCCGATGCCCTGCGCGATGCCACCGTGCACCTGGCCTTCGACGATCATCGGATTGATCGGGCGTCCGCAGTCGTGCACCGCGGCGTAGGCGAGCAGCTTCAGCGCGACGGTCTCCACGTCCACCTCGAGCACGACGCCGTGCGCGCCGAACGCCCAGGTGACGGAGCCCGGGTAAAAGAACCCGCACGCCTGCAGACCGGGGCTGCCGAGGCCGGCGAGCGCGCGGCTGCGCACGGCAAACCGCGCGACCTCACCGAGCGACAGGCTGCGGTCGGGCGCTCCGCGGACGCCGACCCGCCCACCGGCGATCACGACGTCCTCCGGCGCGCACTCGAACCGCTCGGCCGCCACGAGCCGCGCACGGCGCGCGACCTCGTCCGCGCTCTGGGCGACGGCGGGTCCGGCGACGGCGGCCACGCGGCTCGCGATCGTCCCCATGCCGAAGCCGACGAGCTCGGTGTCGCCCCCGAGGACGATCACCTGCTCGACCGGCACGTCCAGCCGTTCCGCGCAGATCTGCGCCAGCGTCGTCTCGTGCGCCTGGCCCTGCGCGGACACGCCGAGTCGCACGAAGACCGTGCCGCCGGGGTCGACGCGCACGTCGGCGCCCTCGAACGGCCCGATGCCGGTGCCCTCGACGTACGCGGACAGGCCGATGCCGATCGGCCGCGTCGTCCCGCGGCCGTCGGCTTGCCGCTTGCGCCAGGCGGCGTAATCGATGCGTTCGAGCAGCAGGTCGAAGCCGCGGACGTAGTCCGCGGGGTCGTAGGCGATCGGCATGCCGTCCCGATAGCTGAGACCGGTCTGGTACGGCATCTCGTTCGCGCGGATCAGGTTGCGGCGGCGCACCTCGGCCGGATCCATCCCGAGCTTGCGCGCCGCACGATCGAGCAGCCGATCGAGCACGAGCGCCGCTTCCGGGCGGCCGGCGCCGCGATACGCGGCGATGAACGTCTTGTGCGTCACCACGTTGTCGCACGCCGCGCGGTACGCGGGCACGTGATACGGCCCGACCAGGTGGTTGATCGTGTTGAGCGTGATCGCTTCGCCGAGGGTGGGGAACGCGCCGTGATCGCGCGTGAAGCGCGTCTCGAGCGCGGCGATCGTGCCGTCCGCCCGCAGCCCGAGTCGTGCGCGATGCGCCTGGTCGCGGTCGGCCGCCGCCGTCAGGAAATGCTCGCGCCGCGTCTCGACCCACTTCACCGGCCGGCGGAGCTTTCGCGCGACGGCCGGGATGAGGATGTCTTCGGGATACGCGTGACCCTTGACCCCGAAGCCGCCGCCCACCTCGGGCGTGCGGACGCGGATGCGGTCTTCCGGCACGCCGAGGATGGCGGCGATTCCCGCCCGCACGGCGAACGGCACCTGCGTGGAGCTCCACACGTTCAGCACGCCGCTGAGCGGATCGACGTACGCGACGACGCCGCGCGTCTCGATCGGCGCGGCGGTCATGCGCGGATACGTGATGTCGGCGTCGACGACGACCGAGGCGTCCGCGAATCCACGCGCGGCATCGCCCACGCTGGACTGCGTGCGCACCGCGAGATTGTCGGGCCAGCTCGCGTGGACGCGCGGCGCATTGACCGCAAGCGCGGCCGCGGGCGTCGTCGCCGCCGGCAGCGGGTCGTACTCGACGCGCACGCGCTCCGCGGCGTCCGTGGCGCGATACGGATCGTCCGCGACGACCACCGCGATCGCCTCGCCGGCGTGACGCACGACCTGCCCGGCGAGCACGGGATGGATGTACGGCTTCATCTCCGGTGACGGGACGAGCGGCGGCACGGAGCGCGCGAGCTCCGGCAGATCGTCGAGCGTCAGGACCGCCACGACGCCAGGGGCCTGGAGCGCTGCGCTTCGATCGATCGCGACCACGCGCGCGTGGGCGTGCGGGCTCCGGACGATCGCGGCGTGCAGCGTGTCGGGGATGCGCAGGTCGTCGAGATAGCGGCCTGCGCCGACGAGCAGGCGCGCGTCTTCCTTTCGCTTGAGCGACGCGCCGAACGTCACGCGCGCTTCGACAGATGGACGTCGCGCCCGGCCTGCAGCCCGGCGTCGACGTACGTCATGAGGTCGGGCCTGGCCTTGCCGAGCATGACTTGCAGATACGCGGGCTCGAGGCCGACGTTCTCGAACCCGTGAATCACGTTGGCCGGCGCGCACACGCAGTCCCAGCGGCCGAGGACGGCTTCCACCCGGCGGCCTCCGGCGTCCTCGAAGAACACCTTCACCTTGCCGTCGAGGATGAAGAACACTTCTTCGACCTCGTGCGTGTGCGCCGCGTTGCCCTGCCCCGGCGGCACGAACATGATGCTGAGCGTGAAGTGCTCCGCGGGAATCGCGCGCACGTCCGCTTTCCCGGACGCGCCCGAGCCGATGTAGCGGTGCTGCGCGCGGCGATAGCCTTCGACGCGCGCGTCGGCGAACGCGTCCCAGTCGGCGATGCGATCGGTGAAGCGCGCGACGTGCGTGCGCAGCAGCTCGTCGATCGTGGCAGTCGTCATCGAACTCTCCTCAGCGGGCGGAATGCTGAGCAAGGATATCAGCCGGCGGCGGCGTACCGGCCTCCAGACTCGGCATGGCCGACAGCGAGCGGATCGGCGACAGCACGAGCCACAGCACCGCGAGCAGGATGCCGAGCTCCGCGACGACCAGCGTCAGGGGCACGCCGATCACGCCGCCGAGCGCGCCGCCGATCAGCGCACCGACCGGCATCGCGCCGCCGACCAGGAATCGCATGGTGGCGTTGATCCGGCCCTGCAGGCGGTCCGGTGTCACGGCTTGCCGCACGCTGACCGCGTTCACGTAGTAGACGAGGATGCTCATCCACTGCCCGAACTCGGACGCGACGATCATCGGCAGCGCGATCGACGGCACGAAGACGGCCAGCGGCACGGCGAGGCCGGTCAGGCCGAATCCGAGCTGCGCCGCGATCATCGTTCGACCGGGTCCGAAGCGGCGCGTGGCCCGACCGGCGACGAGCGAGCCGGCGAGCGAGCCGACGCCGCCGGTGCCGAGCACTACTCCGACGCCCATCGCGCCGAGACCGAGATCCCGCGTCATGTAGAGGATGTACACCGCGAGGAACATCTGGCCGAAGAACGTCGTCGTCGCCGAGCAGCCCGCGAGGACGCGCAGGAGCCGATGCCCGAAGACGACCCGCAGGCCCTCCCCGATGTCGTGAACGACGCCGCGGGCGTGGGTCGAGGCCGGCGTGGGCTCCGGCGCGCGGATGCGCGCGAGGAACAGCGCCGACCCCAGGAAGGACACGGCGTCGACGAGGATCGCGATCGGCGCCGTGAGCCAGCTGACGAGCACGCCGCCGATGCCCGGCCCGGCCACTTGCGACACCGACCACGTCGTCTCGAGCTTGCTGTTGCCGTCGATCAGCTGGTCGCGGCCCACGAGCGACGGCATGTACGCGAGATGCGCGACGTCGAAGAGCACGGTGAACGCGCCGGCGGCAAAGGCGACGACGTAGAGCAGCTCGATACGGAGCACGCCGGCGAGCGCGGCGACGGGAATCGCGGCGAGCAGCACCGCGCGGCCGACGTCCGCGGCGATCAGAATCGGCCGGCGCCGCAGCCGGTCGACCCACACCCCGGCGAACAGACCCACGACGAGCGTCGGTGTCGATCCCGAGGCGGCGAGCACGCCCATCTGCCAGGCGCTCGCGCCGAGGGTGAGGACCGCCATGAGCGGCAGCGCCAGCGTCGTGATCTGCGAGCCCACGTCCGACACGGCCGACGCGGCCCACAGCTTCAGGAATTCGCGATGCCGCCAGAGGGGTTGGCGCGCGGGCCTCACGTGAAGACGGAGCCGCCGTCGACGATGAGCGTCTGGCCCGTCATGAACGCGCTGTCGTCGGAGGCGAGGAAGACGACGGTGCCTTCGACGTCCTCGCCGACGGCGTCGCGCTTCATCGAGCGTGCGGCCATCACGGCGGCGTTCTGGAATCCGGTGACGTCGGGGTTCGCCTGCACCGTGTCGCTCAGGATGAGCCCGGGCGCGACGGCGTTGACGCCGATGCCCGAGTCACCGAGCTCGCGCGCGAGCGCGCGTGTCATCGCGATCACCGCGCCCTTCGACGCCACGTAGTGCAGCAGCATCGGCGTGCCCTTCGCGACGATCGCCGACGCGATGTTGACGATCCGGCCCGACCGCTGCGCCTTCATCACCGGGACCACGGCCTTCACCGCGTTCCACACACCCTTCACGTTGACGGCCATGAGCCGGTCCCATTCCGCTTCGGCGATGTTGTCGAACGGCTGCGGCTTCAGCGTGGCGAAGATCGCCGCGTTGTTGACGAGCACGTCGATGCGGCCGAACCGCTGGACCGTGGCGTCGACCATGGCCTGCACCGACTCGGCGGAGGCGACGTCGGTGCGGACGCCGAGCACCTCGCCGTGGCGCTCGAGTTCGGCCACGGCATCGGCCGGATCGACGATGTCGGCGATCGTCACGCGCGCGCCTTCGCGCAGAAAGCGTCGCGCGTAGACGCGGCCCAGACCGCGCGCGCCACCGGTGACGATGGCGACCTTGTCCGCGAGTCGACGCGTGCCCCGTGTCTCGTGCTGCATCACGCGGACATTACGATATCCTGACCCGCGATGAACGAGATCCCGGTGATCGACCTGAGCGCCGCGCGCGAGGGAAGCGACGCGGACCGGCGCCGGGCCGCCGCGCACGTCGATGCCGCCTGTTCGGAGATCGGGTTCTTCACGATCACCGGCCACGGCGTGCCCGATCGCACGATCGAAGACCCCCGCGCCGCGGCGCACGCGTTCTTCGCGCAGTCACTCGCCGAGAAGCTCCGCTCGAGCCATCCCGTCAAAGGCACGAACCGCGGCTACCACCCCGCCGGCGGCGAGGCGCTGTCGGCGTCCATGGACGCGGTGGCGCCGCCGGACCTGAAGGAGTTCTTCCACATCGGCCCGGTCGACGTCACCGATGACGCGTACTACACGAGCGAGATCGGCCGCCGGCACTTCCTGCCGAACGTCTGGCCCGCGAGCCCGCCGGACTTCGAGCGCGCGGCGACCGTGTACTACCGGACCATGAGCGGCGTCGTCGTCTTCCTGATGCGGCTCACGGCGCTCGCGCTCGGGCTGCCCGAGCCGTTCTTCGACGCCAAGGTCGATCGGTCGATCGGGACGATGCGGCTGAATTACTACCCGGCGCAGCCGACACCGCCACGCGCGGGCCAGCTGCGCGCCGGCGCGCACACCGACTACGGCGGCTTCACGATCCTGTCCGGCGAAGACGTGCCGGGCGGACTTCAGATCCGGGCGCGCAGCGGCGACTGGATCGACGTGCGCACGGAGCCGACGCGGCTGGTCGTCAACATCGGTGATCTCCTGATGCGCTGGACGAACGACCGGTGGCTGTCGACGCTGCATCGCGTCGTGAATCCGCCGACGGGCTCGGAGCGCGCGCGGCTGTCGATCGCGTTCTTCAATCACCCGAACTACGACGCGCTGATCGAGTGCATCGCGCCGGCGGGCGAGGCGAAGCATGCGCCGGTGCTGTCCGGCGACTACCGCGACCTGAAGTACGCGAAGACGGGCCTGGCGCCCGCGAAGGCCGGCGCCGGCGGCTCCGTCTAGGGCGAAACCCGAACCACGGTCCAGCCCCGTTCGGCGAGCTCTTTGTGTGCCGCCGGATGAAGCCGGCGATCCCAGCGCCGCCGCTCCGCTGCAGTTGAACCAGCGGAGGATCGCACGCCCGCGGAACGCTCGGCCGGCCTTCCCGAGGAGATGCGCCCGCCGGTTCCTGCACCGCTCCTCACCATAGCTGACGATCATGATACGGCTCTCCTGGACGCCCTGGGAGACCAGGTAACTCATCGTGGCGTTGGCGCGACGGTCGCCGAGCGCCAGGCGCGGAAGCGGACGTCTGCAACTATTGCGGCCGCCGCGGCTTCCAGGGCGGCTGCAATTCGTGCGGTGTTCCGTGGGCGAGCCTGCTTCAGCCATGCAATGCCAGTCCACCAAGCGCGCGAAACGGCGCTCGTTCCGGGAGATCGACGGCTCCGGCACGTCCTTTGCCCCGTCGACGCGCGAGGAACGGAATGAGACTACGGCTTCGGGAATTCCATGCGCCCGCCGGCGAGGGCGACGCGCTGGCCGCTGTCATGCGGACGACCGCCACCGGTCTCGTGCGTGATGGCGTGGTCGATATCGTCGTCGTCTGTCAGCGCGCGGATTCCCGCGAGCACGCGCTGTGGCTGGAGCCCGCGGCCATCGGGTTCCCTTCACCCTCGGCGGACGCTGCGATCCTGCCGAAGGGAGCGGCGAAACACGAGAGCGCACCGCTCGTGCTCGACTTCGTGGACGCGCTCTACCGCTTCCCGCTGCAGGGCTGCCGGGTGTGGACGCTGGAGACGCGGCAACCGGCGGTATGCCGGGCGCTGTTCGGCCTGTCGCGAACGATGCAGTACGATCGCCGCCTCGCCGGCATGTCCGTCTACCGGGCCGCGAACGATCCGTCGCACGCACTCGCCTTTCTCGCGCTGGAGGGTGATCACGTGCCCGCCGAGCTGCTGGGCGATGACGACTCGATTCATTTCCACCGCCGCCGCGGCTTCGCTTGCTACCCGCTCGTGGGCGTGTGGACGTTTGGCCGGCTCATGCCTCGCTCTGGGCGCGCGCCGGCCGCGAGGTACCCGCGCGCCGCCTTCTGGGCGCAGCTCGGGGTCTCGGTCATGCATGCCCCGGGCGGCGAGGCCGCGCCGTCGCGCCCCGCCAGCGCGGCTCGAAGGAGCTCACGATGGTGATGCTGCGGTAAGTCATGGGCTTTTACCGCGGCGTCGAGCGCTTCAGGAACGCCACCGCCGGCCGCGATCCCGTGCTCACGTCTCGCGAGTACGTGGCCGCGTTCGGACTGGCCATGCGGGTGGTGCTCGAGGACGACGCGCCGCCGTCGACCCGGGACGGTTTCATCGAGGCGCTCTACTGTCGCGTGCGCCGATCCCCGTCCGACCCGACCGCGCACCGGCTCCTCGGCGCCGCGCTGCTCGATGCCGGGCGCACCCGTGCCGGTGTCCGACATCTGGGCATCGCGCTCCGCCTGCTCCTCGCCGACGCGGACGCGCGGTCATCGCTTCATGACTCGCTGTGCGCGCGATTCGAGATCGGGCTGGTGCTCATTCCCCTGATCCCCATGGCCGCCCGCTCGGGCCGGGCCGAATTGCTCAAACGCGTGATCAGCTTGCTTCCCTGAACGGGGCGACGCCCGCCGCCTGCCCGCGCGATGCTACAGTCGAGGTCGATGGGGCTCGCGGGTCGGTCGCGCCTCCACGCCGAGGTGTAGATGTTCCGTGCAGCGCCGCCGCGATCGCGCTTCGGGTACGTCCCTGTTCGGCTCGCCGTGGGCGTCTTCCTCCTCGTCGTTCTGCTCCTGGCGCTGGCGGTGGGGGTCGGCATGCAGTCGGAGCGGGATCGCGTCCTGGCGACCGGTGCGAACGTGCCGCCGGACGCCGGCTTCGGGCTGCCGTCGCCCGACGCGGGCAAGCTCTTCCTCGCGCTGCTCACGCTGGCCGCGCTCGGCATCGTGTTCTTCATGACGCTCTCGAACTACCGTGCGATCACGCAGACGTTCGAGCGCGTGAAGAGCCTGATGCGGAACATCCTCGAGAGCATCCCGACCGGCGTCCTGACGCTCGATCGGCTCGGTGCCGTGACCTCGCTCAACGGCGCGGCCGAGCGCCTCCTCGGCCTTCGCGCCACCGCCGTCGTCGGGCGGCGGCTCGGTGAGCTCGACGCCGCGCCGGAGTTCGTCCGGTGGATCGACGCGTCGCGCGAAGGCGCGCGTCTCGTGCACGAGACGGACCTCGTTCTCACGCTGGAGGGGAACCGGCGCCTCACCGTGCGCGGCTCGGCCTCCGAGCTCCGCGACGAGAGCGGGCACGTCAACGGGCTCGTGATCCTGCTGCGCGACGTCAGCGAGATCAACCGCCTCGAGACGCAGCTGCGCCGGGCGGACAAGCTCTCGGCGCTCGGCACGCTCTCCGCGGGTGTCGCGCACGAAGTGAAGAATCCGCTGCACGCGCTGACGCTCAACCTGCATCTGCTCGAGAAGGAGATCGCGGAGGGGCGCGGATCCGCGCCCGAGGCCCGCGAATACCTGGCCGTCCTCGGCTCGGAGATCCAGCGTATCCACCGCATCGTCGAGAATTTCCTGCGGTTCTCGAAGCCGGCGATCCCGGAAGTCAAGCCGCTCGACCTCAACGCGTTGCTGGAGCGCGTGCTCAGCCTCGTCGCGTTCGAGGCCGCCGAGCATCGGGTGACCATCGAAACCGCCTTCGACGCCTCGCGCGCCTCGGTCCCTGGCGACGAAGGACAGCTGTCGCAGGTGTTCGTGAACCTCACCATGAACGCGCTCCAGGCGATGCCGGACGGCGGCGTCCTCGCCGTGTTCACGCGTCTCGACGGCGAGTGGATGGAAATCGCGGTCAAGGACACCGGGGACGGCATCCAGCCCGATGCCCTGCCGCACGTCTTCGACCCGTACTACACGACACGCCCCCGCGGCATGGGCCTGGGCCTCGCCATCGCGCACCGGATCGTCGAGGGCCACCAGGGCACGATCGACGTCGAGACCGACGTGGGGAAGGGCACGATCATGATCGTCCGCCTTCCCGTGGAGCGTTCCGGTTGAGCGAGCCGCCGGCGGCGACATCCGCGCGCCTCCTGATCGTCGACGACGAAACGAACATCCGCACGGCGCTGGTGAAGATCCTCGAAGCCGACGGATACATCGTCGCTGCGGCTGGCCACGGCGACGCCGCCGTCGCGATGGTGGCAGAGACCGTGTTCGACCTCGTGCTCACGGACCTCAAGATGATCGGGGCGAGCGGTCTGGATGTCCTCCGGGCCGTCAAGCAGCGTTCCCCCGAGACCGAGGTCGTCGTGCTCACCGCGTACGGGACCATCGAGACCGCGGTCGAAGCCATGAAGCTCGGCGCCTACGACTACGTCACGAAGCCTGCGGACCCCGAGCGCCTCACGCACATCGTCCGCAAGGCGTTGGAGCATCGATCCCTGCGGCAGGAGGTGCGGCAGCTGCGGGAGGAGGTCGCGCTGAAGGCCGCGTTCGAGCACATCGTCGGACGAAGCCTGCCGATGCGTGCGGTGTACGAAACCGTCCGGCAGGTCTCCCCGACCATGGCCACGGTGCTCCTCACCGGCGAATCAGGAACCGGCAAGGAGCTCGTCGCGCGGGCGATCCACAACCGCAGCGAGCGCAAGGCCGGTCCCTTCGTCACGCTGAACTGTGGAGCGCTTCCGGAGACCCTGCTCGAGTCGGAGCTGTTCGGCTACGAGCGGGGTGCCTTCACCGGCGCGCTCGGGATGAAGCCGGGAAGGATCGAGCAGGCCGACGGGGGGACGCTCTTTCTGGACGAAGTGAGCGAGATGACCCCGAAGACCCAGGTCGATTTCCTCCGCGTGCTGCAGCAGCGCGAATTCCGGAGGGTCGGGGGAACCAAGCCGGTCTCCGTCGACGTTCGCTTCATCGCCGCCACGAACAGGACGCTCGAGGACACCATCCGGGCCGGCGCCTTTCGTGAGGATCTGTTCTACCGGCTGAACGTCGTCCCGATCACGCTGCCGCCGCTCCGTGAACGCCTCGAGGACCTCGCCCTGCTCGTCACGCGCTTCATGCGCGAGTTCTGCCAGCAGTACACCCGGCCCGAGAAGACGTTCGCGCCCGCCGCGCTGCAGGCGCTGCGCGACTACACGTGGCCGGGGAACGTCCGCGAGCTGCGAAACCTCGCCGAGCGCCTCGCGGTGACCGTGCCGAGCCGGATCATCCGCCCCGTGCATCTGCCGTCCACGATCCTCACGGGCGAGCGCCCCGAGCGGAGCATGACGATCCCGCTGGGCATCGCCCTTCACGTCGTGGAGGAGCAGATCATCCGGAAGACCCTCACCGAGGTCACGTCGCACCGTGAGCGGGCGGCGAAACTCCTCGGCATCAGTCCCCGCGCCCTCCACTACAAGCTGCGGCGGTACCAGATCGAATAGCCGCGCTACAGGCTGCACGAATTGCAGCCTGCTCGACCCACCCCCGCCCGGCGCCGCTGCAAATGTTGCAGGCGGATCACGCTAGGGCGTCAGCCGCACGACCGCTCGCCGGTTCCGTTCCCAGCACGTCTCCAGCCGCTCCCGGCAGAGTGGCCGCTGGTCCCCGTAGACGACGGTGACGATGCGGTCGTCGGCGACGCCGAGAGACACGAGATGTCGGCGGATCGCGTCGGCTCTCCGCTGGGCCAGGCGATGGTTCGATCGAACGTCTCCGCGCTGGTCCGCATGGCTCTCGACGAGGGCGCGCGCCTGCCGGTCCGCGACGAACCGTGCGGCCACTCTGGCCAGATCGCGCTGCGCTGCGGGACCGAGGTCGGCCCGGTCCGTGTCGAAGTAGGCGACGACGAGCGGACCCGCCACGTCGGCGTCGTCGAGCGCCCGTAAGCGCGACGCCAGCTCGGCGTAGGACGACGTCCGCACGATCCGCGCGAACTGCGCGCGGAAGTTGTCGACCAGGCTCACCCCGTCGATGACGATGTCGTGGATCCGCCATGTCCCGCCGGCCCTGGACATCACGTAGTCCAGCGGAAGGTCGTCCTCGTCCCTGGTCCGGACTCTCGTGCGAACGAGCGCGGCGCCTCCGTCACCGATCTGCTCGTCGACGATACGGATCTCGGGCGGCCGGTTGCGTGGCAGCCGCGCCTGGACCATGGCGAGCCAGGTACGCTCCAGCGCGGTCGTGAACAGGTGAGCGAACTCGTCGTGCTCGGCCGCCGTCCGGTCGTTCCACTCGGCTCCCAGGGCGCGCTGCGCGGCGCGGCGGCCGTCGAACAGGCCTCGGGCGAGGTCACGCACGTCGTTCCGCGCCTGCGGCGCGCTGGTGGCGGCGCTCATGATCGAGATGGCGCGCGCGTAGAAGTCTTCGATCGCTTCGCGAGGCGAGGATTCCGCGATCGACACGCTGCACAGCACGATGACCGCCAGGATCGTCCCGAGACCACGTGTGTGGCGCATGGCCGTCGTCCTCCCGGAAAGGAGGGAATGCAGCATATTCGATGCCCGTAGCACGCGTAAGATCGGGGCCATGAGCGAAGCGACGCTGCGAACAATCGCGCTTTCCGTGCGGAACTGGGGCACGTGGGGACCGGACGACGAGATCGGCACGCTGAACTACATCACGCCGGCGACGATCGCCGCGGCGTGCCGGCTGGCGACCAGCGGCAGGGTGTTCGCGCTCGGCATTCCCCTGCAGCGCGAAGGCCCGCAGAGCGGCACGCGACAGCGGTTCAATCCGATTCACGCGATGTTCCGCGACGGCGGCGATCAACCGAAGAACGCCGCGGAAGTCGCCTCGCTGCAGGGCTACGGCGGCAGCGACGACTGGATCGTCATGCCGCTCCAGTGCGTCACGCAGTGGGACAGCCTCGCGCACGTCTTCTACGAAGGCCGGATGTGGAACGGCTACGACGCCTCCCTCGTGAGCTCGACGGGCGCCGCGAAGAACAGCATCGACAAGACGAAGGACAAGATCGCCGGCCGCGGCGTGCTGCTGGACGTCGCGCGCATGAAGGGCGTCCGCGCGCTCGAGCCGGGATACGCGATCACCGCGGACGATCTCGACGCCACCGCCGCGGCGCAGAAGGTCGAGGTGCAGCGCGGCGACCTGCTGCTGATCCGCACCGGCCACATGTCGCGCTACCTCGACCGCGGCGACTGGCGCGACTTCGATCTCGACGATTCGCCCGGCGTGTCCGTTCACACCGCGCCGTGGATGCACGCGAAGCAGATCGCGGCGGTCGCGAGCGACAACTACGCGGTCGAGGTGCGGCCGTCCGAGCTGCCGCCGTTCCGCAGCCCGTTCCACATCTGCGCCATCCCGAACATGGGGCTGACGCTCGGCGAGATCTTCCATCTCGAAGAGCTCGCCGCCGACTGCGCGGCGGATGGCCGCTACGCGTTCCTGCTCGTCGCGCCGCCGTTGCCGGTCACGCGCGGTGTCGGCACGCCCATCAATCCGTACGCGGTGAAGTGATGGACCTGCTGGCCGGCTCTGTTCGTGAAGGTGCGGCTTACGATGACCCCACGGCGAGCGGATGGAGGACGTCGATCGCGTGCCGCACGTCAACGCGCTCTCCGCACCAGCTCGGGCGCGCCGTCTGCGCATCCAGGCGCACCCCGTTCGCGACGTTCGCGGCGCGGAGCGCTTCCACCGCGTCGTCCGGCACCGCCGCCGGCGCCGGGACGTCGGGCAGCACCCAACCCTGAGGCGTCCGGAATTCCAGCGCGCCATCCGGCTGGCGCGTGACGCGATATCCCTCCTCGTGCACCGCGCGATGGTGGCGCCGACACAGTAACGCGAGGTTCGACAGCGTCGTCGGACCGCCGGCCGCCCAGTGCCGGATGTGATGGCCCTGCCCGAATCGCACCGTGCAGCCCGGGAAGCGACAGCCGCGGTCCCGGTGTTGTAGCGCGCGCCGCAACGCCGGCGGGATCGTCCGCGTGCGCGCGCCCACCTCGACGATCTGCCCGTCGGCGTCGTGCCGCATCACGATCCGGCTCGCATCGCACGCCAGGCGCTGCGACGTTCCCGCGGGAACGCGCGGCCCGTCCTCGAGCACCGAGTGCCCGGGTTGCTCGGCGTCCGCCAGCACCGCCGCATCGACGTGGACCACGACCTGGTAGCGTTCCCCCGGCGCCCCGGGATCGAGCTCGTGATGCAACGCCGTCTCCGCGAGCAGCGCCAGCGCGTCGGCCTGCTGCTGCCCGACGCTGGGCGGGTCCGCCGCCGGGTGGTTCCGCGGGACCGCGGTCCCGGGCTCGCGAACCGGCGGATACAGCGCCGCGCGCGCGGCGTCGAGCGCTCGCTGGAGCAGCGCGCCGGTCTCCGGCGTCAGCCGTCCGCGGACGACGAACATCCCGTCGTCGTCCTGGTAGACATGCAGCCCGCGGCTCCGGTGCTGCCGCTCGCCTTCCCGCGCCTCGGCATTCCGATCCACCGTGCGCCACCCCTGCACGAGCCGCTCGACGTGGGCGGCCGTACCGGCGCGCGCGTACGCGAGCAGCCGCTCCTCGGTGTCCGGCGCCGCTACGCGGGTGATGGCGCGCACCTTGGCGTAGGAGACTTCGCCGCGGGCAAGGGCGGCCGCGATCCGCGGCAGCGTGGCCAGCGCGCGAGCCACCCGGACTTTCTCGCGTGCGGCGCGCGGTCCAAGGCCCACGCGGTAGGTCAACCATGCCGCACACGACGGGAAGCCGCTCCAGCCTTCGCGGGCGTCGAACTCTCGGATCAGCTCCAGCAGGCGCGCCGTGGCGGCATCGAGGTGCGCCGCCAGCTCGGCGATCTCATCGCCCAGTCGCCGCAGCTCCGCGATCGGTTCCGGGTCGGGAAGGACCGTGATCCCGTGAATCTCCATGGCCAGCCCCCTTGTGCTGCAGCGACTCTAGCCCCCGTTTTTCGAGCCGCTTGGGAGCCCCGTGGAGACACGTTCTCGTCGTGAACCTTTGCTTCGTTCAACCTCGTCGGTCTCGCGCCGGTGGCAGCGCCAAGCGGGCTTTCCAATGAGCATCTGAGGATGGGCTCCGACACTCGCCGCTGCGCGCGAGGAATGCTGTCAATGTATAAATCTGCTCTCCCACCGAACGCCGCGCCTAGCCGATCGCACCGGCCGTGCGCAGCTCCGCAATCTGCGCGGCATCGAGGCCGAGCACGTCGCGGAGAATCTCGTCGGTGTGCTCGCCGAGCATCGGTGACGGCGTCCGCACTGCGCCCGGTGTCTCCGAAAGCCGGACCGGGACGCCGACCATTCGCACCTTGCCGGCGCGCGGATGGTCCATCTCCACGAGCGCGCCGCGCGCCTTCACCTGCGGGTGCTCGACGACCTCGGCGAGCGTGTTGATCGCGCCGACCGGCACCCCGTGCTCGAGCAGCACCGCTTCCCACGCGTCGTAGCTCTTCGTCAGGAAGATCTCCTGCAGCCGCGGAATGAGCGTGTCGCGGTTGCGCGAGCGGTCGGCGTTCGTGCGATAGCGCGGATCGTCCGCGAGCTCGGGCGCGCCGATGATGGGGCAGAAGATCTTCCAGAGCTTCTCGCTGCCGACGGCGAGCGCGAGATCACGGGTCTTCGTGCGGAACGTCTGGTACGGGAGCAGCGCCTTGTAGGCGGTGCCCATCGGCGCCGGGACTTCGCCGTCCGCGAGATACCCGCCGATCATCGTGCCGAGCAGCGAGAGCTGGCCTTCGAGCATCGACACGTCGATCGCCTGGCCGCGACCCGTGCGCTCCTTCACGCGGAGCGCGAGCATGATGCCGTACGCCGCGTACATGCCGGCCGTCATGTCGGCGATCGACGTCCCGGCGCGAACGCCGTGGCTCCCCGGCTCCCCGGTGACGCTGATCATGCCGCTCTCGGCCTGCAGAATGAGGTCGAGCGCCGCGCGGTCACGGTACGGGCCGTCCTGGCCGAATCCCGAGATCGAGCAGTAGATGATCGCAGGGTTCCGCTTGCGCGCCGCTTCGTAGTCGAGTCCGAGCCGGGTGAGCGCGCCGGTGCGGTAGTTCTCGAGCACGACGTCCGCGCGCTCCACGAGCTGGAAGAAGATCTCCTTGCCTTCGGGCCGCTTGAGATCGATCGCGACGCCCTTCTTGTTGCGGTGGAGACTGACGAAGTACGAGCGCTCGCCGCCGGCCAGCGGCGGGCTCCACGCCCGCGCGATGTCGCCTTCACCCTTCGGCTCGAGCTTGATCACGCGCGCGCCGAAGTCGGCGAGCATCGTCGAGCAGAACGGACCGGCCAGCGCGTGGCTCAGGTCGAGCACGGTGACGTCTTCGAGCGGCATCGGCATCAGGGGTCTCCTCGTTTGACGAGTCCGAACCGCGCCGGGCTGAGGCGCTCGCTCTTGCAGCGCGGACAGCGCGACGGTTTGCTCAGACGCGCGCGGTCCTTGAAGACGAACCCGCAGCTTTCGCACCGCGGGCGCTCGACCTCGAGGCGCTCGCCGGTGGCCTTCACCGACCGCGCGAGGTGCTCGAGATGCCCCGCGACGTCTTTTTCGCTGAGGCCGACCCGCGCGGACAGCTCGCGCGCGGTGAACATGCCCTCGCCGAGGACGCGCTTCAACGCCTCCCGCAGCGTGAGGCGACGCTCGGGCAGATCGCGCTGTCGTCCATGGTCCGGCATGGCTCTCCGCCCGGCGCTCCGTGCACCCGATGGTAAGGTCAGCGTACGGTGATCGCGCGGCTCGTCCTGCTCGCCATCGTAGCCGCTCTCGCCAGCGCGTGCGCCACGTCGCGCGCGACGACGAAGCCAGCCCCGGAACCTGCCGCCCCGCCCGGCGAACAGCGTGGCATGGCGTCCTGGTACGGCCACCCGCACCACGGCCGGAAGACCGCGAACGGGGAAACCTTCGACATGAACGCGATGACGGCGGCCCATCGCACGCTGCCGTTCGGGACGTGGCTCCTCGTCGAGAATCTGAACAACGGCCGATCGGTCCGTGTCCGGGTGAACGATCGCGGCCCGTACGTCGGCAAGCGGATCCTCGACGTCTCACGCGCGGCCGGCGTCGCGCTCGACATGATGGGTCCGGGCATCGTGCCGGTGAGAATCCGCCTCGTCGAGGCGGCCGCGGCGGCGGCGGGCACGTTCTACGTCCAGGTCGGCGCGTTCAGCGAGGAAGAGCGCGCGGTCGCCCTCCGTCAATCGCTCGCCCGGGCGGGCGTCGACGCCGACGTCGTGCGCGCCGAGTCCGGCGGACAGGTCGTGCATCGTGTCCGGACGGGCCGGTTCGCGACGCGCGGCGACGCGGACGCCGCGGCCGCGAAGTTCACGCGCGACGGCTACACCGCCATCGTCGTCGCGGACTGACTGCAGTCATCTGCGGACCCGCAGCATTTTCTTGCCGCGCCGCACCCCCGATCCGCGGCGTTCACCGCGATTCGGGCGTGGAACGCGACTTGCCATGTAGAAGTTGCGGAAAGCGGGTGAAGCTCACGGCGAGCGCCGACCCACCCAGGCCGGAGGCAGAGGTTCGACCCCTCTCGCCCGCTCCAGTCTTCCAGTCGCGCCCGTTCAGCGGCGCGGCGGGGTGTTGCCGCGCCGTGCGTGTTGCGCGGTGATCGCCGCCTCGAGCTCATCGGGCAAGCACGGCTTCGTGAGGAACACGTCGGCGCCGGCCTTCATCGCCTGCTCTCGAGTTCCCTTGAGCGCATGCCCGGTGACGACGATCAGCAGCGCGTGCGAGGTGACGCTGTGGCGGCGAAGCTGGCGCAGCGCCTCGAGTCCGTCGATGCCGGGCATCGTGAGGTCGAGGACGATCGTGTCGGGAGCCATCTCGAGCGCTCGCGCGAGGCCGTCACGACCGTCGGTCGCTGTCTCGACGATGTAGCCCTTGTAGCGCAGGTACTCGGCGTACATCTCGCGCGAGTCTTCGACGTCGTCGACGATCAGGATGGACGCGGCGCGGCCGGAGGACGGAGTCGGCGGGCCGTTCTGGCGCCGGCTGCCCTGTCTAGCTCGATCTCCGCCGTTCATGCACTCAGCACGAGCACCGAGCATGGCACGATCGTGCGCCGCGCGGCAACTGTCGATGCGTTTATCAGCGACCGGCGATCGAATAAAGCCGAGGGGCCCGATGTTCAATTCGTTCAGATCAGCGGCGCTTCATCGCGGCAGGTCGTCGCGAACGGCCGGGAAGCTGATCGTGAACGTCGTTCCGCGTCCGACCTCGCTGTGCACCGAGATCGTCGCGCCGGGTTGTTCCATGACGAGTGCGCGGACGATCGACAGCCCGAGGCCGGTGCCTTCGGGCTTCGTCGTGTAGAACGCCGTCCAGATTCCTTCCAAGCGATCGGGTGGGATGCCGGGGCCCGTATCGGCGACCTCGATGTCGACGCGGTCTGCCCCGGCGATACCGCCCAACGTGAGCGTGCCGCCGCCGTCCACCATGGCGTCGATGGCGTTGGTGGCGAGGTTCACCAGGATCTGGGTGAGCTGGCTCCGCTCGGCGCGGATCTGAGGGAGGTCGGCCAAGACCTCGACGGCGATCGAGACATTCGTGCGCCGCGCCTGGTACACCACGAGTTCGGTGATACCGCGCAGCAGCTCGTCAACATCCAGCGGTTGCAGCTCAGCGCGCGGAGGTTTCGCGTAGTTCGAGAGTCCTGCCATGATGCGTTTCATCCGTGCGGAGGCCTCACGGAGGCTCGCCATATCTCTGGCGGTCGCCTCAGGATCGGCCTTGTGGAGATCCAGCATCTTGATACGCGCGTCGATGACGGTCAGGGGATTCTTCAGCTCGTGGCCCACGCCCGCCGCGAGCCGGCCGAGTGCCGCGAGCCGCTCTTGCTCGATGAGCTGCTGACGTTCGGCGGCGTGGGCCATGGCCATGGCGACCTGAATGCCGATCGACCGGAGCAGCGCGAGCAACGCCTCCCCGAGCTCCATGCGCTGCCTGTGATAGAGGCTGAGCGCCCCGTACGTGCGCCCGTGAGCGACACACGACGTCGATGCGACGGTCTGGAAACCCGCGGCGCGGACGGCCTGCGCGACCTCTGGTGCGACGACCTGTCCGAGGACGTCGTCGGTGACCGCCATCGGGTGGCCGGCCGCGATCGCCCGGCCTGCGACGGCGCGATCGAAGGGAACCTTCGCGATCTCTTTGGCGAGGTCATCCGGCAGCCGGTGCGTGTCGATGAGCGTCAGGGTGCCGGTGCGCTCGTCGAGGAGGAACGCGGCGGCGCCGTCGAATCCGAGCGTCTCGCTCGCGTGCCGAGCGGCCACGCGGACGATGTCGACCGTCGTGTGCGCGTCGGCCAGGGCGCGATCCAGGTCGAACAGAATGCGCAACGCCTGCTCGCGACTGAGAATCGTGCGGGCCATCGAGTGTCCGGCCGCGCTGATCTGCACGAGCTCCGCGACGCGAAGGACCGGCGGCGGAGGTTCCGCGCCCGCGCGCACGCCGGCCAAGGCCTGCAGATAGTCGCGGACGGCATGGAGCTCGCGCCCGGCGAAGCGCCCGACGATGAGCGCGGCGGCACACGAGAGGGCGAAGACGCCCAGGCCGGCAAGGGCGAGGTGTTCGGCGCGCCCGACAGTTCGCTGCGCCATGAGATCGCGCGATGCAATCTCCGCCCCCAGCGTGATGCCGAGCGCCGGGATGGGCGCCCAACTGATCAGCCGCTCGCCGTCGGCCGTTGGGATCCGGCGCGTGCCTTCCGGTGAGGTGATCTGCGCCGTGATCGGGGAGCTCACTTCGAGCTCGAGCGCGGTCGGGCGCGGGGAGAGCTGGTAGAGATTGCGGTCCCGATCGACGAGGAAGAACCGTCCAAGCGACCAGGCCGTTCGTGTCAAGACGTCCGTGAAGCTCGCGAGGTCGAGCACCATCACGACCACGGCGCGCACCACCCTGCCTTCGGTGATCGGAGCCGCAATCGCGACGATCGGCACACCGCGCGCCGAGTGCAGCAGTGGCGAGACCGTGATCCGTCGTTCGGCGAGCGCCTGCTGAAAGTACGGCCTGTGGCCGATCGACGGTCGGTCCGCGAGCTCCCCGGTCGCGAGCCGTAGCGGACTGATGCTGGTGGTGTGTCCCTCTCGATCGTGCGCGGAGATGACGTAGGCCCCGATGGGCTCGCGTAGCTCATCGAGTTCGTGGGCGAGCGCCGCGTCCGTCAGGCGTGCGCGGCTGATGCGGCGCACGAACGCCTCGAGCGCGCGGACTTTCGCGACGTAGTGCCGCTCGAAGGCTTCGGACACGATGACGATGCCGGTCGCCTGATCGCGGACGACCTGCTCTTCAACACCGTGTCGTTCGATCGTCAGACTGGTGGCGCCGAAGATGATCAGCGGTGTCAGTCCGACGACGAGAACGGCCGCGAGGTGCAGCCAGACGAACCGAACGGGGCGTTGGCGCAAAATCGTCCCTCGCGCGGGCGAGACGAATGTATCTGCGCCGGTTTTCCTGTGTCAACGTTCTTGGCGCCCACGCCGCCCGCCATCGTGTGTGCGAACGGTCTCGGCATGGTGATGGCGACGGCCCGCGCAGGCGTCATGGTACGAATTCACCGGAGAGGCAGCGTACGGGCGGCTGCTCGCGGGAGCCGCTGTACAAAAAAAGAGTGGTGCCCCCGGGGTGACTCGAACACCCGGCACGCGGTTTAGGAAACCGCTGCTCTGTCCACCTGAGCTACGGGGGCGTCAAGGACGAGCGCGACTGACCAGTCATTGTACCAGTCGCGTCACGCGAGGTATTCGAGCCCGACCGACTCCGTGTAGCGGCCGCCCTCGCCGTCCTCGTACGTGATCGTGCACTCGAGCGTCTGCGCGCGGTCCGGCATCCAGCGGCCCGCCGGCGTCAGACACGCGATCGGATGCTCGCCGCCCGGCGGGATGCCGATGACGCCATACCGCACGACGTCGAGCGCCGAGAACGGCACGCGCTCCTCGCCGCCGACGCGCCCGTCGACCCGGCGGGGCACCGTCCAGATGAGCGCGTCGCGCACGACACGCACGGTGACGTCGCGCGCCGGCAGGTCGCCGCCGTTCCGCAGCACGACGGGACGCCGCTTCGTGCCGTCGTCCGCATCGCCCTTGATGGCCAGGAAGACGTGCGGCCGGCGCAGGCGCGACGCGCGCGCCAGCTCACGCGTCTGCTTCGCGTGATAGAGGATGGCGCCGGTCAGCAGCGCGTTCAGGAGCACGGAGACGAACGACACGGTCAGGACAGATCGGTCGCGTCGATGCCGCGTGCGGTCAGCAGCGCGCGCAGCTTGCGCAGCCCGCCCTGTTCGATCTGTCGCACGCGCTCGCGCGTGACGCCCATGCTCTTGCCGACCGCCTCGAGGGTTTCGGGCGCATCGCCCTCGAGCCCGAACCTCCGGCGCAGCACGGTGCGCTCGTTCGGCGCGAGGTCGTCCAGCACGGACGCCAGCTCGGCGCGCTTGCGGAACAGCGACCCCAGCGCCGCCGGCGCCTCGGCGGCCGGATCCGCGATGACCTCGTGGAGTCGTCCGCCTTCCGCCTCGCCCACCGGCGTCTCGATCGAGACCGGCGGCAGGCGCATTTCCTCGAGCTCCTCGATCTGCTCGACCGTCGTGCGGAGCGCCTGCGCCATCTCTTCCGTCGTCGGCTTGCGGCCGAGCGCCTGCACGAGCCGTTTCTCTTCGCGCGCGTACCGTCCCAGGAGCAGCTCGACGTGGACCGGCAGCCGAATCAACCGCGCCTGGTTGGCGAGCGCCCGCACGACGGCCTGGCGAATCCACCAGGTGCCGTACGTGGAAAACCGCAGACCGCGCTCCGGCTCGAACGTCTCGACCGCCCGCATGAGCCCGAGATTGCCTTCCTCGATGAGATCCGGCAGCGGCAGGCCGCGATTGAGATACCGCCGTGCGATCTGGACGACGAGACGCAGGTTCGCCTCGATCAGCCGCTGTTTCGCGCGCTCGTCGCCGGCACGCGCGCGCCGCGCGAGCTCCTGCTCCTCGTCGCGCGACAGCAGCGGGATCTCCGAGATCTCCCGGAGGTAGACGGCCAGGTTCGCGCGCGACGTCTCGCGCGTTTCCTCGCGCACGTCCTGGTCGACGGTGTCGACGAGCGGCTCGATCGGCTCGTCCGGAATGGCGTCGTCACGCTCGACGTCGCTCACGGCTCTTCGTCCTCGTCCAGCTCCACTTCTTCGGAGGCGATGCGCGGCGGCAACGGCAGCAGGTACAGCGGATTGTATCGGAGGCCGTCACGGCGGATCTCGAAGTGGACGTGCTCGGCCGTCGCCCGCCCGGTGCGTCCCACCGTCGCGATCGGCTGGCCGGCCAGGACCCACTGCCCGAGCTCGACGAGATTGTCCGTGTTGTGCGCGTAGACGCTGACGAAGCCGTTCTCGTGCGCGATCTTCACGACGCGACCGTAGCGGCCTTCGACACCGCTCGCGATCACGAGCCCGCTCGCCGCCGCGGTGATCGACGTGCCCGATGGCGCGACGATGTCGACACCGCCGTGCCACCCCATGCGGCGGCGACCGAAGTTCGAGCTCACGCTCCCCTCGACCGGCCACGTGAACGGCGGAATCGGCTCCTCGAAATCGGGCACGGACAGCACGATGTACGCCGGCATCCGGCGCGCAGCCGCGGCCGCCGCGCGGCGGCTCGCGCGGGTGGCCTTCGTCGCGCGCGCCGTCGGAGCCTTCGCTTCACCCGGTGATTTTGCCGGCGGCGCGGGCGGGCCGGGCCCCGCGGGAACGAGCACGCGCGATCCGACCCGCAGGCGCACCCTGGCGCTCGAGAAACCGTTCGTGCGGACGAGCGTCTTGACGGTGACGCCGTAGCGCTTCGCGATACCCGACAGCGTGTCCCCCGGCTGCACCGTGTGCGCGAGCGCCGCGACGCCCGTCGAGCCCGGCTTGGCGCTCGGCGCCGGATTCGCAGCGGCCGGTGCGGCGGCGAAGACGGTGAAGAGCGCAACGGTCGCCGCGTGCAGGCGCATCGCCGACCCGGCCGTCATCGTGCCTCGGGCTCGTGGTACCGCACGCCGAAGTCCGTGAACCGGCCGGTCGGCTCGATCCAGCGGACGTCCGTGCGTTCGACGTGCGCGAGCCGCGGCCCGCGGGCCAGGTCGACCAGCAGCGTCTCGATCGCGGCGCGGTCGCCTTCGACGTGCACGCGGACGCCGCCGTCGGCGAGATTCATGGTGTAGCCGACGAGCCCGCGCGGCACCGCGCGTCGTTCGACGAACGCACGATAGCCCACGCCCTGGACCCGTCCCTCGATGAGGATGTCGGCGGCGGCGATGGACACGCTGGATACCGGCGGTGTTGCGTGCCCGCCGGCCGGCGGAGGAGCCGGCCGGCGAGCGAGAAAGGTGGTCGGGGCGAGAGGATTTGAACCTCCGACTTCACGGTCCCGAACCGTGCGCGCTACCAGGCTGCGCTACGCCCCGAAGCCCGACCGAGCCATTGTACAGGAAGATCTCAGGTCTCCCAGGCGTACTTGCCGACAAGGCGGACGAAACGGCAGTCCCCGTGCGGCGTCGTCACCATCTGGCCGCTGACTTTTTCCACGACCGTCAGCACCTGGCCCTCGTCGTCCCCGACCGGCAGCACCATGCGGCCGCCCTCGGCCAGCTGATCGAACAGCGGCGGCGGGACGCGCGGGCCGCCGGCCGCGACGAGGATGCGGTCGAAGGGCGCTTCGTCGATCCACCCGAGCGCGCCGTTGGCGACGCGGATCCAGACGTTGGCGTACCCGAGCGCCTCGAGCACACCGCGCGCGCGCTGCGCCAGGCGCGGCAGCCGCTCGATCGAGCAGACGCGACGGACGATTTCGGCGAGCACCGCGGTCTGGTACCCCGACCCCGTCCCGATCTCGAGGACCTTCACGTCGCGACTGGCGTCGAGCAGCGACGTCATGAGCCCGACGATGTACGGCTGCGAGATCGTCTGCTCTTCACCGATCGGCAGCGGGTGATCGCCGTGCGCGCGGGAGCGCAGCGCCTCGTCCACGAAGAGGTGGCGCGGCACGCGCCGCATGGCCTCGAGGACGTGCGTGTCCGTGATCCCGCGACGCACGAGCTGCTCGTCGACCATGCGCTCGCGGTCGCGCGCGTACGGGTCGCCGCCGGGCCGCGCGGCGCTCAACCGGACCGGTGGGCGCGGCGGTACTGCGCGTTCAGGGCGTTCTGCCAGTCGGCCATGTGCGCAACCGCGCGATGGTTCGTGAGATCGAGCTGGACCGGCGAGATCGACACGTAGCCCTCGTGGACGGCGCCCATGTCGGTGCCGTCGAGCGCTTCCCACTGCGGCTCCCCGCCGCCGATCCAGTAGTGCGTGCGCCCCCGCGGATCGGCCTGCGCGACGATCTTGTCGGAATACACGCGATGACCGAGCGCCGCGACGCGGACGCCGCGCGGCGTGCCGGCGGGAACGTTCACGTTGAGCAGCGTCTTGCGGGGAATGCTTTCGACCAGCGCGCGCGTGGCGATCAGCCGCGCGACGCCCGCGGCGACCGTGAAGTCGTCGCCCTCGACCAGCGAGAACGCGATCGACGGCACGCCGAGCAGTGTCCCTTCCATCGCCGCCGACACGGTGCCGGAGTACGTCACGTCGTCGCCGAGATTGCTGCCGTGGTTGATGCCCGACAGCACGAGCACGGGTCGCTCGGGGAGGAACCCGAGCACGCCGAGATTCACGCAGTCGGACGGCGTGCCGTTCACGGCGAACCACCGTTCGCGGTCACGCACCTCGGTGGGACGGATCGGCCGATGGAGCGTGAGCGCGTGTCCGCACGCGCTCTGTTCGCGCTCGGGCGCGATCACCCAGACGTCGCCGAGCTCGGAGACGGCTTCGGCGAGCGCGGCGAGACCCGCCGCGTGCACGCCGTCGTCGTTGGTCACGAGGAGGAGGGGCATGTCGAAAAACGGGGGCTACGGTGTCCCGTAGCCCCCGAGAAGTGTCATTGGTCGGGGCGACAGGATTTGAACCTGCGACCCCTAGACCCCCAGTCTAGTGCGCTACCGGGCTGCGCCACGCCCCGACTCAGACGATGAATTGTCGCAAACAAGCGCGGGACCGGCAAGCGACCGGGGCGCGTCAGGACGAAAGCCGCGCACGCAGCGCGGTCAGGCGGTCGCGGATCCGGCGGAGCGTCTCCGCGTAGGTCGCTTCCTTGATGCCGAGGTCGAGCTGCTCCGGCGCGCGCCGGGCTTCGGAGGCGAGGCGCTTCTTCGCGCCTTCGAGCGTCAACCGCTCGTCGTAGAGGAGCGTCTTGATGCGGCGGATCAGATCGACGTCGCGCTGGCGATACACGCGCTGCCCCGCCGGGTTCTTCTTCGGGCGGAGCAGCTTGAACTCGGACTCCCAGTAGCGGAGGACGTAGGCGGGCACGCCCGTCGACTCCTCCACCTCGCCGATCCGGTAGTAGAGCTTCTCGGCGGCCGGCGGCACCCCGGACGCTCCTACGTCGCGGAGTCCCGCGTGTTGATCCGTTGCTTCAGCCCTTTCGACGGCTTGAACGTGAGGACCTTGCGCGCCGTGATCTCGATGCTGTCGCCCGTCTGCGGATTGCGGCCGCGCCGCGAGGCCTTCCGGCGGATGCGGAAGTGACCGAATCCCACGATCTTGACGTCTTCGCCCTTCTCGAAGCAGCGGAAGATGATGTCGAACACGGACTCCACCACCGCCGACGATTGCCGCTTGCTGAGCCCGTGACCCGCCACGGCATTGACCAGATCGTTCTTCGTCACGGTGACGACTCACCTCCCCCCGGCACCGCTCATTCGCGACCCTTCGCGATGAACGGGGTGTAGCCGAGCGCCTGAAGCTTGTCCACGGCGGCCCGCGCCGCGGTTCGATCGGCAAACGCGCCCACGCGGACACGGTGCAGCGTGTCGCCGTTCACGGCCGTCGCCGGGGCTGTCGTCGTCGCGGCCGCCGGCGGTGCGCTCGGAGGGGTCGCGCGACGGACGGTGACGGTGAGCCCTTCGCCCCGCAGATCGTTCGACAGCGTCACCGCGTCGCGGAGCGGCAGGCTCGGTCGCACGACGGCGCCATCGCCCCGCTCTTCCGCCGACAGGCCCTTGGCGGTGAGCTTCTTCACCACGTCGCCGGGCGCGCCGCCCGAGACGATCACGTCGTAGCGATCGCCGGCATCGCCCGGTGCGGAGGCACCCGCCGCCGGCGTGCTCTTGGCCGCGGGCGTCGTCGTCGACTCCGCGACCTGGAAGCCTTTCTCGCGCAGCCCGGAGGCGACGCGCTTCGCCGTCGCCGGATCGCGAAACGCGCCGACCTGCACCCAGAATTCGCCGCGCTCGGTGGCCGCCGCGGTGGCTTTCGCCGTGCGCTTCGCCGGCGCGTCCGCCTTCGACGCCTGCTGCTTTGCGGCTTTCGGCGCGGCCTTCGCCGGGGCCTTCGGAGGCTCCGCCGGCT
>JACPCW010000118.1 GCA_016184365.1 Candidatus Rokuibacteriota bacterium | reverse complement strand
GATCGGCCTCACGATCTTCACGCCCGGCCGGATCGCGGAGCTCTATCCGGCCTCGCTGCGCGAGGCGGCGCGCTGCGGGTTCGAGATCGCCAACCACATGTGGGAGCACCGCGTCCCCGCCGAGCCCGAGCTCGAGTGGGACCACCTCCGGAAGACGACCGTGGCGCTCGAGGCGCAGAGCGGCCGGCGGCCGGTCGGAACCCGGAGCCGGCACCGCCTCGCGTCGCTCGCGCGGGACGGCTACCTCTACACGTCGAACGGCGCGGCCGACGAGATCCCGTACTACGTCTCCGAGGGCGACGCGACCGTGCTCAACCTGCCGTTCCATTACGCGCTCGACGACGCGATGTACTTCCACTTCGGCTGGGTCGCCAGCGACAACGCCGGACAGCGCCTGGCCGACTGCGACACCGTCCACGACATCTGGCTCGCCCACTTCGAGCGCCTGTACGCCGAGAGGCGGTACCTGAACATCTGCGTCCACGACTTCGTCTCGGGACGCGGCCTCCGGATCCTGATGCCCGAGCGGCTGATCAAGGAGATGAAGCAGCGGCCGGGGGTGTGGTTCCCGACCTGCGAGACGCTGGCCCGCTACTGCCTCGAGCGCTTCCCGCCCGTGCGGAGATCCTGACGATGCCGTGGAAGCAGGGTTACACGATCAGCGACGAGCGGACGCTCGACCGCGTCGAGTGGCCGGACGGCGCCCGCTGCGCCGTCGTCGTCACCGTCGATCTCAGCCCGGCCTGCGAGCCCGACGGAATCACGGCCCGGGACCTCGAGACGGAGGACGCCGAGTACGGCATGCAGGTGGGACTCGGCCGGGTGCTCGGGCTCTGCGAGCGCTACGGCGTCGTGGCCACGTTCGCGGTGCCGGCGGTCGTCGCGGACACGTGGCCCGCGCAGATCCGGGAGATCGCGGCGCGCGGCCACGAAGTCGCCGCGCACGGCGAGCGGCACGAGGACCCGACCCGACTGTCGCGCGCGGAGGAGCAGCAGCGACTCGTCCGCACGACGGACACGCTCGCCGCGATCGCCGCCACTCGCCCCGGCGGCTGGTACACGCTGCCACGCCCGGGCGAGCGGTACGCGGGCGGGCAGGTCAGCCCGCACACCGTCGACCTCCTGATCGACGCCGGCTACCAGTACCTCGGCAACGGCCTCGCCGACGACATCCCGCATTACTGGGTGACGGACGCGGCGACGCGGCGCTGCCTGCTCACGATGCCGTACTACGCCCACTTCGACGACCAGTTCTTCCTGATGTTCCCGGCGCCCGGCCGGGGCTCCGGGCTCGAGCGACCCGCGCCGCTGCACGCCAACTGGATCCAGGAGCTCGACGCCGCGCGCACGTTCGGCCGGTGCTTCGCGATGACGATCCATCCCCGGCTCGTCGCGTGGGGCGGGCGGC
The DNA here is from genome assembly GCA_016184365.1 of Candidatus Rokuibacteriota bacterium. Lineage (GTDB taxonomy): Bacteria > Methylomirabilota > Methylomirabilia > Rokubacteriales > CSP1-6 > AR8. The sequence goes on along the minus strand of JACPCW010000118.1, from coordinate 43,554 downwards.
TCGGCATCCTCGACGACGTGTTCGCGCGTGTGAGAAGCGGACCGCCCGTCTGGAACACGACGGCGCTCGCGTGCGCGCGCTGGTTCACGGCCGCGTACCCGGCGCGCACGGCACTCCGACTCGAGCCGACCATCTGGCAGGACCATCCCGGCAGCCTGAGCTGAGAGGCCAGGACTTCAAGGGAGCCAGGCCTCGACCTCGTGGCGCTGGATCTTGCCGGTCGTGCTGCGGGGGAAATCGGCGAGGGCCTCGGCGGCGGTGAGCGTGTCGTCCTTGCGCGCGACGACCGCCACCGGCACCTCGCCCCACCTCGGATCGGGACGGCGGACGACGACGGCGTCGGCGACGCGCGGCTCGGCGAGGAGCACGCGCTCGATCTCGGCAGGGTAGATGTTCTCGCCGCCGGACTTGATCAGGTACTTCACGCGGTCGACGAAGTCGAGCGTGCCGTCCGGGTTCCGGACAAACATGTCGCCCATGTGGAACCAGCCGCCGCGGAAGTCCTTCGCGTTGGCTTCCGGAGCGTTCCAGTACCCGCTGAAGCAGGTCGGCCCTCGGAACGCGAGCTCGCCCGGCACGCCGGGCGGCACGTCGCGGTCCTCCGCGTCGACGAGCCGGATCTCGCAGAACGCGTTCTGTCGCTTGGACAGGCGCGTCGGCACCACGCCTGCGGCGATGACGTTGCCGGACGCGGGCGGAACGCCGGTTTCCGTGGAGCCGAACGAGTTGAGGTACGGCGCGCCGAGGAGCGTCGTGATCTCCGCGATCTGGTGGGCGGGGACGAGGTCGGCCATGGCGCCGCAGAGGCTCACGCCCACCGGCCGGACGCCGGACTTCCGGAGCTCGACGATCAGCGGCTCGATCATGCCGGGCATGACGATGAGGTGTCCGAGCCGCTCGCGACCGGCATGGAAGGCGATCTCGTCGGGGCGGAAGCCGTCGACGACGATCACCTTGCCGCCCGCGACGAGCGCCGCGAGCGCGGGCTCCGTGCCCGCCATGTGAAACAGCGGCGGCCAGCCGAGGCACGTGTCGCCGGGCCGCACGCCGAGCTCGGCGTAGTAGACGAGGTACCGCGCGATCTCCGCCCGGTGCGAGATCACCGCCCCTTTCGGCAGACCCGTCGTCCCGCTCGTGTAGAGGATCAGCAGGCCGTCCTCCGGCTCGGCGGCGATCTCGGGCTCGCGCGGGCTCGCCTTCGCGATTCGCTCCTCGAAGTCCGCGCCGAGCACGATCGTCGGAAGCCGTCCCACGCCGGCGTTCGCGAGCAATCCCGTGTGGCGCTCGGAGACGACGACCAGCGCCGGGGAGACCAGGCCGACGCAGTGCCGCAGCTCCGGCGGCGCCAGGCGCCAGTTCTGGCACGCGAGGATCGCACCGAGCTTGGCGCATGCCAGCTCGAGCTCGATGTACTCCGGCCGGTTCTCGGAAAGGATGGCGACACGATCGCCGCGGCCGACGCCGAGACCGGAGAGCACGTCCGCGCCACGGGTCACGCGCTCGTCGAGCGCCGCGTACGTCAGCACTTGCCCCGCCGCCTCGATCGCCGGCCGGTCCGGCTCGTGGCGCGCGCGATCACGGAAGAGGCTGCCGATCGTGCTACGGCTGGCTGCCTGCGGGAGCGTTGTCGCGGTCATCGGCCACCTCTCTTAGCCGCACCTCACGCCGGCAGGATCTGCTGCGTGTCCGCGAACGTGACGATCGCGTCGGCGATCAGGCGCTTCTCGTCGGCGCGCAGCTCGCGCCCGACATCCGAGCGGTACGCCCCGCGGAACGCATCCGCGTCGTCGAACACGAGCACCGCCGCACGGTAACGATCGGCCGGCGAGCCGCCGAAGTCCACCGTCCGCCCGATCACGTACTGCCGCAGGCCCGGCAGCCGCCGCGCGAGCGGCACATGGTGGTCGAGGTAGTGGCGCTCGGCCTCGGCGACGGAGCGGAAGTGGCTGAGATTGAAGTTGAAGCTCGCCATCATGCAGAACATCGAGCCCTCCCCGTCGAGCGGAACGCGTAGCCAAGAGAGGATCGCCTTCAGCGATCGGTGCGCTTCGAGTCGCGCCGCGCAGTCGGGGCGTGGCCGGACCGTCGGGCGAGGGCCGCGGACCAACCTTTCACGAAGCGGCGCAGGCCGAAGGGCTCGATGTCGACCGGCCGAGGGCCAGGTGGTAGGCGACGCTGCACCCGAGGAAGCCGCCGTCCACGACGACGAAACCCGTATCCACGGCTCTCTACTCGCTGAACGACCGGCCGAGCGGCAGCGGCTGTTCGCCCAGGATGTGCGTGACCATGACGTCGCGCACCGTCTCGATGTCGAGACCGGCAGCGTCGGCGCGGTCACCGACCTCCGCGAGTACCCGATCGACGTCCTGCATCACCTTCCACTGCTTGAACAGGTCGGGACGCTCCACGCCCATTGCCTCGCCGACGAGCTCGAGGAAGTTGACGATCTTGAACGGCTGCGTCGCCTCGTGCGCGCACAGCTCCCGGTGGCACGCGTGATAGATCCCGACGAGCGCGTCGACGCCCGCCGCCTGCGCCGACCCGAGCTCCCGCGCATGCAGCTCGCGCTTGAAGTCCGCGACCGGCGCGAGTGAATTGCACATGTAGCCGACGCGCGGCTGTGCGAGATCGACGATCTCGATCCCGGGAATCGCGCCGAGGATCTTCAGCACGCCCTCGGTCACGCCGCCGACGCCCGGATGCTCGTGCAGCGCGACGCGCTTCTCGACGCGCCGCACGAAATGCGGCGTCAGCCGGTCGAGCCGGTCGGCGATGTACGGCACGACGTGCTCGAGCGCAAAGCCCGGGGTCGTCGACGGCATCAGCACTTCGCCGAGCTGGATGTTGCAGGTCGGGCACCACGTCAAGACTCGCGGCGCGCCGGTCGCGGCGAATCCCGCGACGGTGCCGCCGCCGACGCGCCCCGCGCCCTTCGCGTCGCCCGCGCGGAGCTGCAGAATCCCGCAGCAGTTGGCCGGCCCGCCGAACACCTTGTAGCTCGTGCCCATGCGATCGAGCACGTCGAGGCAGAGCATCGCGATGTGCGGCGTCTTGAGCACGTTGCAGCCGAGGTACATCACGACGTCGACGGGCGCCGGCGTGTCCGCGTGCGCGGAACGCGTGACGTGGCCGACGAACGCCTGCGGCAGCTGCAGGCGCGACAGCACTTTCACGCCGCGCGACATCACACCGAACGCCTTCTGCCCCGCGGTGAGGCGCTCGGCTTCGGCCTTCGCCTCGTTCAGCCGCAGCCGCGTCATCGCCAGCATGAAGCGCGGGTTCACGCCGTCGTCGCAGGCCTTCAGGCACGCGCCCGACCCCGTGCACGTCTGCGCCCAGTGCGCGCCGCGAGTCGCCGGATCGCCCGCGCCGCGGAGGATATCGAGCACGTCGCGAACGATCGCCGCCGGGTCGGTCTTGTCGATCCCGGCGGGAGTGGCCGTCGGACAGACTTCGACGCAGCGGCCGCACGCCGAGCAGTGGCGCAGGATGTCGTCGACCCGCGCGTCGAGACACTGGACGAAGGCGGCTTCCCGGTCGCTCATCGCACGGAGACTATCACGCCGCCTCGAAACACAGTCGCGCCGGGTAGCTCCGCGCGGATCGGGCCGCGTTCCCGGCCGACGAGGCGCGAAAGACCGGACCGTTAGAATTTGATGATGGCGATTTCACGGCCGGCGGGCAGCTCCAGACCCTCAAAATCGGCATCGGCAGTCACGAAGGCTCTGAGGTTGTTCTGCAACGCCATCGCGAGATGAAACGCGTCACGTGGCGCCAGCGGGTTTGTCCTCATAAGAGTGCGGGCCTCGGCAGTGAGGTCCGACGCCGACGCGGCCGTAACGAGTCGCACGCGGGCCCATCGCAGTAGTTCGGTGGTGATTTCGTCGATCCGAGGCCATGTCTCGCGCCAGATTGATTTGTCGCGCTTGTATTCTTGCGCAGTGAGCTCCCGACCGCTGAGGGCACGGTGAGACGCCCTGAGAAGCCCCCACCAGAACTCGTCGATAACGAGCGCCGACAGATTCAACTCGGACCGCTGTCGAATCAATGCGGCCAGACAGGTGCTGGCTATCCGGTATTTGGTTGAGAGCACGTCGCGGGCGTAAAGAAGAAGATTCGTATCGAGGTAGACGCTGGAGGGAAACGCGGTGCCAGAGGTGAACCGGATTACCGGCGCGGGCACGCCGGTCGACTCAAGGCGCTTTCAACTTCGCCAAATCGTCTTCGCTGAGGCCGAACGCATCGGCACCGACGAAACTCACGAAGCACCGGTAGTCTTCCGGCGACATCGCCGCCTGATTTGCGGCCATATCGAGATGACCGTAACGACCCGACTCACCGGAAATGACATCAGGAACGACGACCACGACGTCGCCTTCTCGAAGTTTCGTTGACGGCGAAACGGCTTGCCGGTTCACCCGAACGTTCGACTGAGCTGGAAACGGAATCCGATCCGTCAGCTCTCGGAGCGTCGTGCCTTCACGTAGTTCTAACCGAGCGAGATCGGAGCCGAAGCGAGCTACGGTCACCGAGATCGTACGTCGCGCTTCTCGGCTCGACTGCGAAGCTCTTGGCGACGACAGCGCACGGAGTTTTTTTCCTCGCCGTTTTCTTGGCATCCCGATTCACCAGTAGGCGTCCACTTCGGTCCAACCGCCATTCGCTCTCATGGTCGAGACTAGTTTAGTTCGCCCGAGCCGACTTCGATATCGTCAGAATTCCGATACACCGTCGAAGGTTATCGGCTCAAAAATACTCGAAGGCCGCCGGCTGAGTGTCCATGCCCACACGCAGCTTCGCCATGAACACGAGATAGGGATGGGCGCCGAGCGCGACGAGCCGGTCGCGATCGAAGTCGCGCAGCGCGGCGCGCGCATCCGCCGGAACGCCGACCTCGTCCATCGCGGCCTGCGCATCGGCCAGATAGCGTGCCCGGAACGCGTTGTCCGACTTCAGCCCGAAGAGACAGCGGTTCAGCGGATACGCGCTCGCCGGCGGAAAGAAGTAGTGCGCGTCCGTCATAGACTCGCCTCGCACACGCTCCGCCTGCGGCTCCGCGTCGTGCTGCGGCTTCGCCCACCCATCATCGCGACGCCACCGGCCACGTGACGACGGCGTTGCCGTGATGCCATGACGGCTCGTAGCACACGACGTCCGCGCGCGCGTCGCCGACCGCGCCGAGCACCGTGATCCACGTCCGCAGCTCCACGTTCCCCGCCTTGTCGAGCTCCTCACCCGTCAGCCGCGCGGTCTCGGCGCCGCGGCCCTCCGCCAGCGACGCCAGCAGCTGCCGGTCCCAGTCGAAGTCCGGCGACGCGTAGCGATCCGTGCCGGGATAGTGCGACAGCCCGCCCGACGCCATCAGCGCGACGCGCTCGGGCCGGGCGTCGAGAATCGCCCGCAGCGCCGTGCCCCACGCGTAGCAGCGACGCGGCGTCGGCTGCGGCGGCAGGTACACGTTCACGTAGAGCGGCACGATGGGAATCGACCGGTCCGGCGTCGTGAAGTGCAGCGGCACGTAGAACGCGTAGTCGAGCCGGACGTCCTGGCTGTAGCAGAGATCGAACTCGCGCTCGATCCCCTGCTCGACGATCGCGCGCGCGAGCGGCTCGTGCACGTCGAAGCTGTAGGCATACCGGCCGAACTGTCCCGAGACCTTCGCGCCGGTGTACACGGCGAACGCCGGCACGGCGTTCAGGAAGAAGCCTTCGATGTGGTCGCCGCCAACGAGGCAGATCGCCTCGACACGCGCGTCCGTCAGCCGCTGCTTCACGCGCGCGTAGGCGGCGTGAACGCGCAGCACGAGATCGCGGTCCTCCGTGTCCGGCCGGACGAGCAGCTGCGGCGTGTGCGGTACTGCGACGGCGGCGACGAGCGGCATCGCGTCAGCTCGCCGGATGCCGTCGCGCGAGCCCGTCGGCGTAGCGCTCGAGCAGCGCGTGCATCTCGCGCATCGCGGCTTCGGCGGCGCGCCGGTCCTCGGCCGTGCGCAGATGCTCGAGGATCGTCTTCTTCGTCTCGCCGGATTCTTCCTTCTCGACCGCCTCGTGCACGGTGTAATTCGCGGCGCCCCATTCGCGCCGCACACCGTAGTGCTCGACGAGCGCACGCCCCACGGTCTGCGCGATCTCCACCACTTCTTCTTCGAGCAGCGCCGTCGCGCAGAGCGCGGCGCTCCACGGCACCTCGTTCGCGAGCCGGCGGAAGAAGGCGACGATCGCCGCCATCTCGGGCACGACCTCGAGCCGGTCGTACACCTCGCGCGGGTACCCGACGTCGTCGCCGATGCGCCGGTAGAGCTCGTCGTGATCCGGCGTGCCGCCGACCGTGCCCTCGAAGTACCCGAGGTCTTCGACGAGGAGATGCCGCGCGCAGTCCTTGCGGACGTCGAGGTCGTCGCAGCGCGAGTGGATGCCGCTGAAGATCCGCGGGAACCACGCGATCAGGTGGTACCACTGCCCGATGTGCCCCCACACCTGCTCGCGCGTCAGCGTCCCGGCCGCGAAGCGCTTGAAGTAGTCCGAGCGCCGGAACGGACTCCGGGCCAGCAGCTCGGCGGTGAGGGCCTCGTACCACTCCTCGGTCGTCATGCTCCGATCCTCCGTTGGCCCGTATATTACTCGCCGAAGGACCGACCACTCCCGGGGAGGCTCCGATGGCCCGCAAGCCGAACGCGTCCAGCCCGAAACCGACGATCGCCGCCGCCGATCCCCAGCACCGCTGGGACCGCCCGCTGCAAGCGCCCGGTCACATGCAGGTCGATTTCGAAGAGCGCGTCGACTTCCGCCGGCTGCACGCGTATCGGCTGGCGCGCGTGCGGCAGGCGCTCGCGGACTCCGATCTCGGCGCGCTGCTCGTGTTCGACCAGTACAACATCCGCTACATCTCGAGCACCGTCATCGGCGAGTGGGCGCGCGACAAGCTCACCCGCTGGGCGCTGCTCACCGGCAACGGTGAGCCGTGGGTCTGGGACTTCGGCTCCGCCGCGCGGCACCACCGGCTCTACGCGCCGTGGATTCCGCCGAAGCAGTCGCTCGCCGGCATGGTCGGCATGCGCGGCGCGGTGTCGCCGCGCGCGGGACTCTTCAAGGCCGCCGCGCGCGAGATCAAGGACATCCTGAAGGCCGAAGGTGTCCTGAACATGCCGCTCGGCATCGACGTCGTCGAGCCGCCGTTCCTCTTCGCGCTGCAGGACGCCGGCGTCGAGGTGCGCGACGGGCAACAGGTCATGCTCGAGGCGCGGATGATCAAGAGCCAGGACGAGCTGACGCTGCTCAACATGGCCGCGGCGATGGTCGACGGCGTCTACCAGGACATCTTCGAGGCGCTCAAGCCGGGCGTCCGCGAGAACGAGATCGTCGCGCTGGCGAACAAGCGGCTCTACGAGATGGGCGCCGACAGCGTCGAGGCGATCAACTCGATCTCCGGCGAGCGCTGCAGCCCGCATCCGCACAACTTCACCGACCGGCTCATCCGCCCCGGCGACCAGGCGTTCTTCGACATCATCATGTCGTTCGTCGGCTACCGCACGTGCTACTACCGCACGTTCAGCGTCGGCCGCGCGACGCGCGCGCAGATCGCCGCCTACAAGAAGGCGCGCGAGTGGATGGATGAAGCGATCGCGCTCATCAAGCCCGGCGTCGGCACCGACAAGATCGCGCGCGCGTTCCCGAAGGCGCAGGAGATCGGCTTCGAGAGCGAGATGGCGGCGTTCGGCCTGAACTTCTGCCACGGCATCGGCCTCGGCCTGCACGAGCGCCCCATCATCAGCCGCGTGAACTCGGACCTACTGCCCCGCGACGGACGGCACGTCGGCGGCGCGCATCGAAGAGGAAGTGATCGTGACGCCGGAGGGCGCGAAGATCATCACGCTGTTCCCGGCCGAGGAGCTGCCGATCGCGAACCGGTACTGACGGGACATCGCGTACTTTTCCCATCAGAACCGACCAGTGCTCCATATACTCATTCATATGAAGAAGGCCTTCCTCATTGAACTCGACGCTGACACGGCGGCGCGCCTCGACAAGATCGCGCCCGCCCACTCCCGCGGCCGCTCGGAGTTCGTTCGCGCCGCGATCCGGCGAGCCCTCTGGGAGCTGGAAGAGCGCGCCACCGCAACGGCATATCTTCGGCAGCCAGACTCGGCCCATGACGTCTACGTCGAGGCCGACGCGTGGGAAGCGGTCCCGCGCCGCCGGCGTGCCCGCAGACCGAGGCGGCGCTGAAGCAGTACGAGATCCGGTGGGCGAATCTGCCGCTGCCCATCGGGCGACGCCCCGTGCTGCTGCTGACGAGGACACCGGCGTATGCGTACCTCTCCCGGGTGATCGTCGTGGAGGTCACCACGACGGTGCGCGGCATTCCGCAGGAGGTTCCTCTCGGGCGTCGCGAGGGGCTGAGCAGGCCGTCGGTCGCGAACATGGACAACGTCCACGTCGTGGCCAAGGTCCGGATCGGCGACCTTCTCGGTGCGCTGCCTGACGAGCGGCATCACGAGGTGAAGCGCGCGCTCGGCTACGCGTTCGACTGGCCCGAGCTCAAGATCCTGTGAGCGTGTCCGCTACCGAGCGGTGTCGGCCCCGTCGTGCGCGAGCGGCCGATCATCAGCCGCGTGAACTCGTTCGACGATCCGATGGAGCTGCACGCCGGAACTGCGGCTTGTCGCCGGTTCGCGAGAACTCGGACCTGGCGACGCGACGATTCTTCATTTTCGAGGAGGCCGCCGGCGGCATCATGTTCCTCGACGAGGTCGGCGACATGTCGCCGGCGACGCAGCTCCGGCTGCTGCGCGTGCTGCAGGAAGGCCGAGGTCCGACCGGTCGGCTCGTCGCGCGCGCGCCGTATCGACGTGCGGGTCATCGCGGCGACGAACGCGGACCTCGACGCGGAGATCCGCGCCGGCCGGTTCCGCCAGGACCGGCTGTGAGGTGCCTCGCCGTCTTCTCGAGTAGCAGCGCCGCCAGCTGCATCGGTTCGACGTTCACTCCCCCGTGCGCGCGCACCCTAGACGTGATCTTCTCCAGACGCTCGAGCGTCTCCGGGGCGAGGGGGACGAGTCGCCGTTCCGTCCACCGAGGATCCGTCGGCCGACCGCCACGCGCCGGTACGCGGAATCTGGCTTCGACGTCGGCGAGAAGCTGCATCGCGCCGAAGTAACCGCCCGTCGCGAACACCTTACCCCGGCGCTCGGCGCCAAGCCCCTTGGCGATCTTGTCCATGTCGAGCTGTCTGGTCATCGTCTACTCCTCCGCGAAGTCCCGAATGCCGAAGTACTCGTTGCCGACCACCAACCCGACTTCTCCTTGGCCTGCGTCGCGGCCCATCCTCCGGCAGAAGGCTCCGAGCTCGGCCAGATTCCTTGAGTTCTCGATGTCGGCGGGCGTCGTGTAACAGTGCACGACGACCGGCTCGTCCTTCACGAGTGCCCCGCCTCGTTCGTCGTCGCGCCAGATACCCTGGGCCTTCGGGTAGGCCGTAGCGCCGCCGAAGACGCGTCCAAACCTTTCCAAGGCGCCATTGACCCAGCGCGGCTGGTCAATGGCCGTCGCTCCATCTCGCGCGACACTCGGGATGAACAACACCACGAGAACCCGCTTGCGTCCTCCGCGAAGGGCGGGGCGACGGCGCGTAGTCCTGGTGCGCCTCTTCGCCATTCATCGATCAATATAGATCGTTGTCCTGGTCCACACAATCCCTGCGGGGGAGCTCCGTCCTCGGCCCCCATTGAGATCCAAGGCCGGATGTCGGGACGCGCGCCGTACATCGCCGCCATCTGAAAGGCCGGTGTCGACGTCGGCGCGGCGCAGCAAACGCGCGAGGAACGGCAGCGCCGGTGTCGATGGTGACCGTGCCGACGCCACGCCCCACGACGAGGCCCGGCCCGCTCGCGGTCGCTCCAGGCGCTTCGATCGTCATCGCCGCGCCGTTACGGAGTGTCATCGTGCCGGTGCCGCCATCGCGGCCCACGATCGCGACCGCGGCGAGGCCGGCTCGACGAGGCATACGACCGGCTGGCGCATCACTGGTCCGCAGCGGGCGACGATCGCCGGGCTGTCGACTGCCTGGCCCGGCTGGCTGATCGCGCGATGCGCGCGCTCGCGCTTCCCGAGGTCGTGGCCACACTGGACCGCGCCCTCCGCCACGCCGAAGGCCTGTCCGATCCGGCCGCCCGCGACACCGCGATCTTCGAAGCCGTCGCGCGACAAACCATGGCGCTGCTCGTGCTGGGCCGCTTCGGCGAGGCGAATGCGCGGATCCTGCAACAGCGCGAACGGGCGGAGCGCCTCGCCGACGCGCGCGTGGCCGGCATCTACCACATGTCGTTCGTCGGCTACCGCACGTGCTACTACCGCACGTTCAGCGTCGGCCGCGCGACGCGCGCGCAGATCGCCGCCTACAGGAAGGCGCGCGAGTGGATGGACGAAGCGATCGCGCTCACCAAGCCCGGCGTCGGCACCGACAAGATCGCGCGCGCGTTCCCGAAGGCGCAGGAGATCGGCTTCGAGAGCGAGATGGCGGCGTTCGGCCTGCACTTCTGCCACGGCATCGGCCTCGGCCTCGGCCTGCACGAGCGCCCCATCATCAGCCGCGTGAACTCGTTCGACGATCCGATGGAGCTGCAGGCCGGGATGATGACCTACTGCCCCGCGACGGACGGCACGTCGGCGGCGCGCATCGAAGAGGAAGTGATCGTGACGCCGGAGGGCGCGAAGATCATCACGCTGTTCCCGGCGGAGGAACTGCCGATCGCGAACCGCTACTAGGGCGTCACCCCCGAGAGACTCCGGAGCAGCTCCGCGAACGCCGGCGACCGCAAGGCCGTCTCTGCGGCATGCGCTTCCCAGCCCTGCCGCAGCAGCGCCTTGATCGGCTGGGGCAGCGGTTGGACCGCGATGCCCGCTCCTCGAAATCTCGCCAGCGCCTGAGCATCCGCCTGGTCCGTCGACGCCATCGCCTTCTTCTGCATCCCGACGCACGCCTGCTCGACGACCTGCTGCCCGCGTCCGCCGATCGCGTCCCACGCGGACTTCTGGACGATCAGGTCGATGCCGTAGGCCGGCGCGAGAACGCCCGGGTAGTAATTGAAGCGCGCGACGTCGGGTAACCCGAACCCCTCGTCGACCGCCGCGCCATACCCGACGGCAGCGTCGACCATGCGCCGCTCCATGGCCGGGACGAGCTCGCCGGCAGGAAGCGTCACCGGCGACGCGCCGGCACGCGCGAAGATCGGGCCCCAGAACCGCGGCGACACGCGGAGCGCCTTCAGGTCGCTCGCCGCCGTGAGCGGCTTCGCCGACCAGAGGTCGGTGACAGAGTTCGTCACGCCGCAGCTGAGACCCTTGACGCCGAACCGCGCGTAGAGGTCGTCGACGATGCGCCGGATATCCGGGCGATTGCGCCACACCGTGTACCCGGCGGCGTCCGGCCCGAACGGAATCGAGCCGATCAAGCCGAACGCGGGATCCTTGGCAGCGAATGTCGCGGGACTCGCCCAGCCAAGAGTCACGTGCCCCCGCCCGACGGCCTCCAGCAGGGCAATGACGGGAACGATCGCGCCGGCGGGCAGCACTTCCAGCTGTATCCGGCCGCCGCTCAGTTCGCCGACGCTCGTCGCGAGCTCGCGCACCAGATCGTCGTAGACGCGCAGCCGCGCCGGGTACGAGGTCTGGACGCGCCACTTCACCGCGGGGATGTCGTCGGTCGCGACGGGCACGAGCCTGGCCGGCGCCGCCTGCATCGGCCCGATCTTCTCGATGGCCGCGAGGTCTTCCAGGCGCCAGCCATCTACCTTGAGATGTGGCTTGAGAGCCGCGACGAACGCGGCGCGATTCACCGGCACCGGCCTGGCGCCGGCGGCCGTCACCTGCCGGAACAGCTGTGCCTCGCGGTCGAATGCACGCGCGCTGCACGTCGTGACCGCTTCCTCCGCCATCCTCACGACGAGCGCCTTTCTCGCGGGCGACCAGCGATGCCACGCGGGCTCGCTCACGTAGATCGCTTCGGCGAGCAGCGACGCGGACGGGCTCACGTACTTCGCGGCGCGATGAACCTCCTGCTTGACCGCATCGTCGAGCATGTTCTCGACCGCGTCGACGGCCCCGCGCGTGAAGAGGTCGACCAGCTCCTCGGACCGGTAGTCGATCAACTCGTTCAACACGCGCGCGCCCAGCAGCTTCGCCCACCAGAGGCAACATAGCGACGCGATCGTGGCCCCGCGGTAATGGCCCGGCTCCGTCAGCGGCGCCTTGCGTGAGAACTGGAACGTCTGCTTGTCGTAGACGAGACCCAGGGCGCGCAGCCCGTGCGTCCTGGCATCCGCGTCGGCGATCTCGCGAAACGTGTCGCTGAACGAAAACGCGATGAAGTGTTCAAGGTCGCGATACAGAAACGGGCGGGTCGCCGCGGTCAGCCGGCTCTTGCTCTGCGGCTCGCGCCACAGCACGTCGACGTCGCCGGCGGTGAGAGCGTTCAGTCCATCGCTCTTGTCGTGGATGGCGTCGATGGGCCTGGCCTCGAGCGTCAGCCCCGGCACCTTGGCCTGGATGGCCGCGAGGCAGCCTTTGGCGAGTTGCTCACTGAAGTAGGCGGCGACGCGCACGGTCTCGGCGGCGTGGCTCGGGGTCGCTCCCGCGAACGTCATGAGCAGAGTGAGCACCATCACGAGCATGTTGTTCTTCACGCGCACGCTGGCCTCATCAGCATGAACGTTTCGCCGCTCCTGAACAGCTGATACATCGGGCCCTCGCCCTTGAAGCGAAAGATCTTCCCCGGCGGAACGTGGCTGAGAATCAGATTCCTCAGAACCATCTCCTCGGTCATTGCCGGGCCCGGCATACTCACGCCGGGCTCCCAGCGGCCCGCCGCGAGACGCGAGACGAACAGCTCGAGCGCTCGCTCCGTCAGCCGCGCGAGAAGGACCTGGGCCCGCCAGTCGATCTCGATCGGATGGTCGCAACTGCCGGTCTCGTGCACGGGGAAGGGTCCCCTGACCTGCGCCTCGGCATGCGCCTGCGCGAGATGCTCGTACGCGCCGGGAAACGACGCGACGCAGCTGCGCGACTGCTGGTCCCTGCTCTCGGTGTACGCGCGGTAGGCGTCTTCCTTCTGCCTGGCCGTGGCCCGTGAGGTTTCGATCCGGCGGCGCTCGGATTCGTCCGTTCGCTTCATGTCGCGGAAATGCGCGTCGCACAGCGCCCGGACCCCCGGGCCGTCGCCAAGTCGCACCGGCGCGTGTCTGGGATCGCTCTGCGGCTGACCGCCGCGCACATTACTGAGCTCATTGCCCGGACCCCAGAGGTCGTCGTCCTTGGGCGCGGCCTCCGCGTCAGCGAGCAGTGCCCCGAAGATCAAGATCGCAGCGCCGATCGGCGGCCCCCACGCGCGGATCACCGGGCGTCTCGCGTCGGCTGGTGTCCTCCGCCGCCGCCGCTGCCGGATGTCGATCGATCCGTGATCGTGCTCGGCGAACGGTCGAGTCCCTTCGGGTGCGGCGGCGCGTCGGGCGGGGCTTGCGGCGGCATGCTGACCCCGGCCGGCGCCGCGGCACCGCTTGGCGCCGAGCCGCCGACGAATCCCGTCTTCTCCGCGCACGCCTTCACCAGCGGGTTGTATTGCGCGCCCGGCTGCAGGATTCCGCTCGAGACGCACTGCGTGTAGTCGGCGGCGCGCGCGTTCAACTCGGCGCACGCGACGAACGCGGGCTGTTGGCCGAACGAGCCTGAGGTCGAGCCTGACGGCGTGTGCCCGAGGCTCGCCATGTCGCGCGCCTTCTGCGCGCAGTTGAGCGCCGTGTCGAGGTGGCCCTTCGAGAACTGGCGATAGCACTCGCTGATCTGCTGGCGCGTCGTCGGACGGGCCGGGCACGCATCGCCGGCGCCACCCGCGTCGGACACATGTTCGCCCGCCATCGACGCGCGGTCGTCCGCGCGGGCCACGCGGTCCTGAAGCCTCGTGAAGGGATTGCCGCGTGCAAACGGGTCGGGCGAGCCGTACTTCGACTCGGCGTCGGCCAGCCGATCGCGCGCGACCCGCTCGTCGTGCGCTTCTTCCTCGCGCTCTTTCAACCCCGCGCGCGCCTTCTCGGCATTGCGGTCGCTGATGGCGGCGTTGTCACCGTCACCGGCTCGCCGGTGGTACTGCGCCGCTTCCTCGAAGGCCTCGAGGGCTTCCTTGTACTGTCCGGCCGCATGGTGCGAGCGGCCCAGCTCGTTCGCGTCGTAACCGAGCCGGAAGAGCCGCTGACGCTCCGACGACCGGTCGGAGCCGCCCGAGCCGGTGAGGCCCTTGAGTAGATTCAACACGCCAACGCCGATCTGCATCCCGGTGACGGCCTTGTCGAGGCTCGTGCTCCCACGTCCCAGCGAGCCCGGGGAAAAACCGCCGCCCGTGCCGCCACCGGACGAGCCCCCGGTGCGCGGGTTCCTGAAGTAACACTGGCCTTGCTCATGGTTGTAGCTGCCGCCGTTGAGCGTTCGGCATACGTCGGGGGTCACGCGAACCCTGCAGAGGGTGCCGTCGCCTATGGCGCCCGGATACGCGCTGCCGCAGCTCTGGGCCGCGGCCGGCCCGATCGGCGCCAGCACCAGGGCGCTCAACAGCGAACAGATGACGACGCCCAACGTGAACCGGCGCAAGCCGGCGTTCCTCTGACTTCGCATCGCACACCCCCCCCGCGTACCTTCAGGCCGGAATGATGTTCGCGGTCGAAACCTACTGTCCCGCCACGGATGGCGCGTCGGCCGCGCGCATCGGAGAGGAAGCGACCGTGACGCGCGGCTCGACTCCTCCGGAGACGAGCCGCCTTCGCGCCGCTCTGCTTCAGTCTTCGTTGATGACCAGCAGCCAGCCGGCCATGTGACTCACGTCGCCTCCGGACACGAGCGTGACAGTCAGGATGCAGTGGTTTTCGAAGCGATCCTGCGGGTACACCTGCGCTTCATAGCCCCGATTGATCGACTCGTCCTTGAAGCGCATGCCGCGGATGACCGGCACGAGCTTCGTGCTGGCGGTGATCGGCTCAGGGAATTGAATGACGAGCCGGATCTGAACGTCGCGAGGATCTGCGGGAACGCCATGGGGCGGTGCGACCTGGTTGCCCCCCGGATGCGACCAGTCGAGGACTTTGACGCGCGACCCCCGACTCGCCGTGCACGTCGGGCTCACCGTCCCCGCCGGAGTGCCGACGGCGCTGGTATCGGCTCCGAAGCACTGCACGCCGACACCGGAGGCCGTCAGCGCGACGGCCGGCGTCGCGAACGAGGCGCTGGCGCCGGTGCCGAGCTCGATCGCATTGCCGGCGGTGTTGCTGACGCTGCCGCCGAACGCGTTCAGGACGGACTGCATGTGGAGCTGCACGCCGGGCGTGGCTCCGCTGATCTGCGCATGACGCACCTCGATCGAAGCGCCCTGCGTACCCATCACCTGCGCGTTCGGGAAGCCGACGCTGCCGTTGTCGCTGATGACGTTCGCCGGGGACGGCGCGCCGACGAGCGGGCCGATGACGAGCGGTCCGGCGGTGACGACCACGCCGGATCCCGCGTTGCCGGTGATGGTGTTGCTGGCGAGATGCGCCTGCGAGTGGAACACGCTGACGCCGAACGGCAGCTGACCGGCCGTGCCACCGGGCACGAAGCCGTTCCCGGTGATCGTGTTGCCACCGATGACGGCCGACGAGCCGGTGGTGACCTGGACGCCGGCGCTGCGGTTACCGCTGATCGTGTTGCCGGCGAAGCCGCCGGTCGGTGTGACGCCGATGCGGCCGGTCGCGCCGCTGCTGACCATCACGCCGTGCTGCCCATTGCCCGTGATCGTGCTGTTCGTCACGGCCGCGATCGCCCGCTCAATGAGAAGGCCGTGGCGCGGGTTGCCCTGCAGCGCGCTGCTGTCGACCGTGCCGCTCGCGCCTTCGAAGAAGACGATGCCGGACCGGCCGGCGGTAACGGCAGAGTTGCGCACGGTGAGCTGGCCGGAGCCGATCGCCGTGATGCCGTTGCTGCCGCCGGTGACCGTCAGCCCGTCGATCGTCACCTGATCGCCGCGAACGAGGATCGTGCTCGTCTGCGTGTCCGGACCGCTGACGCCCGCGCCCGGATGCGCGGCGAGGAGCGTGACGCGGTCGCGCGTGATCACCACGTTCTCCTGGCAGGTGCCGCTGACGACGATGGTGAGCTGATGGTCCGATGCCTGCTCGAGGGCGCTGGCGATCGTCTTGCCCTGATCGCAATTCACGGTTCGCGTCGCCGGCTGCGCCGTCGCGCTGCCCGGTGTCAGAAGCGCCACGATCGCGGGCAGCGACGCGACCGCGACGAGCTTCATGAGGTGTACGACCAGGGTGCGTGGGTACTGGGTCATTTGGACATCCCTCCACTCAGGGAGAGAGCGGTCCACGACCCCGTTCTTTCTAGGCTGGCGAGATGTAAGATCCGCCGCGCGGATGCGTCTTTGCCAGGTCCGGCGGGCTACATTGCCGCGAGCCCCTCCGCCGGCACGTGCAGCACGCGGGTCCGGACGGTGTCGCCGCCGACCGTGAACAAGCGAAAGCCCGGCGGCCCCGGAAAGATCTTTCGCGTCTGCGACAGCTTCGACACCTGAAAGCACGTCGACGGCGACGTCCACATCGTCAGCCCGTCGCGCTGCACTTCCCCGTCGAGATGCACGTGGCCGCACACGAGCCAGCGCACGTCGGGAAAGTCGCGCAACGCCGCGACGACGTCGTCGCCGTTGCGCAGCGGCATCGCGTCCATCCACGCGACGCCGACCGGCCACGGGTGGTGGTGCACGAACACGAACGTCGGTTGTCCGCGGTATGTCGCGAGCTCGGCCCGGAGCCACGCGAGCTGATCGGCGCCGACTTCGCCCCACGCCTGGCCGGGCACGTGCGAGTCGAGCCCGACGAAGCGGCAGCCGCCGTACGCGAACGACCACCGGTGCGGCGCGTCGTTCGACGGCCCGCCGGTCGCCATGACGCGATGAAACGCGACGCGATGATCGTGGTTGCCGAGCAGGAGATGTGTCGGGAACGCGAGCTCGTCGAGAATCTCGCGCAGGAACCGGTACGACGGCTCGTACTCCTCGGCGGTGAGCGTCCGCGACCGGTCCAGCAGGTCGGGACTGCAGAGGTCGCCGCCGACGACGGCGAACGCGGGGCGCGGCTCGAGGGCGTTCAGCACGCCGACCACCTGGCGAAGCGTCGCCGCGGTGTCGAGATGCGATGACCCGTACGTGCCGCCGGCCATGATGTGCGTGTCGGTGAAGTGGATGAAGCTGAAGTCGGCCGTCGTGCTCATCGATCGTCGTGGGGGGCCCCGAAATGGCCCCCCACACCCCCCAGCGCTCGGACGCGCCCCGGCGGAGCCGTGGCGCGCCTCGGGGTCGACACAGGATGTCTCATCCGCTCACCGATGCGGCGCGGCCGGCTTCGGCGCCGGCGGCAGTCCGGCGAGCTTCGCGAAGACGTCGAACACGACGGCGAAGTCCCAGTCCTCGAGGCCGAGACCGCGGGCGGCCGTGAGCATCTCGTGCGCCAGCGAGACGGCCGGCAGCGGCACGCCGTGCTTCCGCCCGAGCTCCATCGCCAGCTCGAGGTCCTTCTGCATCATCGACACGTTGAACCACGCCTCCTCCGGCAGCCCGAGCACGAACGGCCCGCGGTACTTGATCATCGGCGAGGCCACGACACTCTTCATCAGCACGTCGACGGCGCGCTCGCGCGGAATCCCCGCCTTCTCGGCCAGCGCGACGGATTCGCAGAACGCGATGATCTGCGTCGAGAGCTGCAGGTTCGTCGCGACCTTCATCGTCGCCGCCAGGCCGAGCTCGCCGACGTGCGTGATCGTCGGGCCGATCGCCGTGAGAAACGGCCGCACGCGCTCGAGCGCGGCCGGGTCGCCGCCGGCCATGAACGACAGCTGCCCGGCGTCGAGCGTCGCGACGCTGCCCGACACCGGCGCGTCGAGGATCGAGGCGCCGCGTGCGGCGACGAGCGCGCCGAGCTCGCGCGTCACCACCGGGCTCACGGTGCTCATCTCCACCCACGTCGCCCCGCGCCGCAGGCCCGCGATGATCCCGTCGGACCCGAGCGCGACCGCGCGGAGCGCGGCGTTGTCGGCGAGCATCGTGAACACCACGTCGGCGCCCTCGGCCGCGGCGCGCGGTGACGCCGCGAGCTTCATCCCCACGTCGACGAGCCACTGCGCGCGTGCCGCCGTCCGGTTGTATCCGGTGAGCGCGTGTCCCGCGTCGAGCAGGCGCTTCGCCATGCGCCCGCCCATCGCGCCGAGCCCCACGAACGCGAGCGTCGTCACGCCCGCCGGCGCCGTGTCTTGCCGCGCGCGCGCTTCGCCCGCGGCGTCGGCCGCGAGCGGACGCCGCCCGTGACCGCGATCGCCGTGATCTCGAGCTTGCAGTTCGCATGCGTCGCCAGCCGCGAGACTTCGACGGTCGTCGTCGTCGGCAGGTGGCCGTCCAGGTACTGCGCCCACACGCGGTTCAGATCGTCCTGCTCGTTCACGTCGGTGAGATAGCGCGTCGCGGCCGCGACGTCGGACAGCGAGCACCCGGCCGCTTCGAGCGTCTTCTTGAGATTCTCCATGGCCAGCGTCGCCTGCTCGCGCATGTTCTTCGGCAAGTCGAACTCCTCGTCGCGATGCGGGTGGCTGTGATACACGGGCGCGGCCGTCACGCCGGAGACGAAGACGAGCTGCCCGCGGCGCACGACGATGGCCGGGGCATACGGCATCGTGACGTCGGTCCGGCGATCGGGATGGTGCACCACGGCGACGCGCCGGGGCCGAGGTTTCACAGCTTCTCCGCGAGCCAGTCGAAGATGGCGGTGTTGCCGATCGTCGGGTTGTCGCGCTGGCAATGCTGCGAGCCGCCTTCCTCCGCGGTGAACACGCGGAACGTCTTGTCCGTCGAGCCGACCGCGTCGAACAGCGCCTGCGCGTCGGCCATCGGGATCTGCTCGTCCTCGGCGCCGTGCGTCAGCAGGAACGCGCAGCGCATGCGCTGTACGACGCCGTCGAGCCGGAACTTCTCGAGGCGCTTCAGCGCATCCTCGAGGCTGTCGACGCCGAGGATCCAGCTGATGTGATGGCCGGGCACCGACATCGACGCGCGGAACCCGGAATCGATCCGCCGCTTCCACGTCGCGTGGTAATCCCAGATGGCGCCCCAGGCGACGCACGCCTTGAAGCGCGGCTCCATCGAAGCGCACCGCGGCGCGTAGTACCCGCCGAGGCTGATCGCCATGACGCCGATGCGGTCCGGAGCGACGTCGGCGCGCGTGAGGAGATATTCGAGCGCGGCCGTCCCCGCGACTTCGTAGTCGTACCGCACGGGATACCCGCGGAAGCGGATCGCTTCCCCGGTCCCCGGCCCGTCGACGATCAGGCACGAGATGCCGCGGCGCACCAGGTCCGGCACGCCGCGGAGGTATTGCAGCTCCTTCGTGATGTCGAGGCCGTCGAAGAACACGACGCAGGGCGCGCGCTTCGCGTCGGTGTTCTGCGCATGCACGAAGTACGCGGGCAGGCTCCCACGCTCGTATGGAATCTCGACGGTCTCGATGCGCGGTCGATCGGTCAGGCGCGCGAAGCGCTGGAACGACTCGACGGCCTGACGGTACGTTTCCAGTGCGGCGTTGTCCTTCGGTGTGCGGAACCGCTCGGCCATCTGCCCGTAGTTGGACGCGCGCAGATACGCGTCGGCGGCGGTGAGCTTCCGGCCCAGGCGCTCGGCCTCCTCGCCCAGCCGGCGCACGCGATCGGCTTCCGCGCGCCACTGCTCGAACCACGCGGCGTCGTCACCCACGTGCTTCTTCAGCACGCGGCCGACGCGATCGATCTCGCCCATCTCGGCGCCGCCGTACGCCGCGGCGCCGAGCATGCCGCCGAGGGCGGAGGACCAGCGGTAATCCTCCGGAAAGTACGTGAACCAGTTCGCGGTCTTCGGAGTGACGGTGGCCATGGCTATCTGAGCTTCATGTCCTCGTACGCGGGGTACGGGTTGAGCGGCATCGCGTCGAGCGCGTGCTCGGCCACCCGCGGGCCGACGCCCGTGAGCGTGCGGTAGTCCATGACGGGCGCGAACATCACGCGGTCGATCGTGAGCTGCTGGATCTTGTGGAGCAGTGCCTCGCGCTTCGCGCGGTCCCGCTCGCGCGCCTGCTGGTGGAACAAGTCGTCGATGTCGGGATATCCGCCGTACGCGTAGCTGCCCTTCGAGTGCATGAAGGCCTCGACCCGGCTCGCCGCGTTGCCGGAGTTGCCCGCGGCGACGAGAAACATCCCGCGCAGCTTCTTCTCCCGCCACGCCGCGAGGAAGGCCGCACGCTCCGTGGGCCGGATCCTCGTCCTGATCCCCACGGCGCTCAGGAAGTTCGTCGCGGCCTCCGCGGTCGTCAGGAACGGCGGGATCGGCACGAAGTCCCCGGCATCGATCCCGTTCGGATAGCCGGCTTCCGCCAGCAGCTGCTTCGCCTTCCGAGGGTCGTAGGGATGCCCGGTCGTCTGCAGCGCGAAGTCCATGACGCGGGGGACGATGACCCCGGTCGGGGGGCAGAAGCCGAGACACGAGACCTCGTTGATCGCCTGGCGATCGAGCGCGTAGTTCACGGCCTGCCGCATCCGCTTGTCGTGCCACGGGGACTTCGGGTCCCACTGGTCCGCGAACTCGATCCAGAAGATCGACGCGTGCTTCGACGCGATGAGCTGAAGCCGGGGGTCCCGTTTCACGTTCAGCGCGTCCTCGCCGTCGAGCGCGCGGGCCATGTCGACCTCGCCGTTCTTCAGCATCGCGACGCGTGTCGTGCCCTCGGGAACGCTCTTGATGACGAACCGCTTCACGTTCGGCACCTTGCGCCAGTAGCCCGGGTAGGCGTCGAGCACGATCTCGATGCCGGGCTTGTGCGTCACGAACTTGTAGGGCCCGGCGCCGACCGGATGCTTCTTGAACCCGTCGTCGCCGACCTGCGTCAGGTACTTCTTCGGCACGACCATCCCCGCCGCCGTCGCCGTGGTGCCGTAGAACGTCAGGAAGTCGGGCCACGGCTCCTTCAGGTGGATGCGGATGACCTGGGCATCGACGACCTCGATCTGCTTCAGGCGATCGTGGATGGCCTTGGAGCCGGCGCCCTTGTAGCGCTCGAGACTGAACTTCACGTCCTCGGTCGTGAGCGGATCGCCGTTGTGGAACTTCAGACCGCGGCGAAGCTTGAACTCGTAGGTCAGGCCATCCGGAGTTTCCGACCACGACTCGGCCAGGCTCGGGCCGGTCTTGCCGCCGGGTAACGGCCGAACCACGGAGTCGTGAATCGCGTACAGAATTCCGAACGGCGTGATCTGCGGCGGCGCCGTCGACGGATCGAACCAGCTCGGCGCGATGGTCACGTGGAACGCGATGACCGACTCGCCGGGCGGAATCTGCGCCGCGCTCTGCGGCGCGACGGCGACGAGCATCGAGACGACGGCGAGGGCGATGACGAGGTGACGCAATGACGTGCTCCGGGACGGTCGATGTGGACGCATCGTTGTCCTCCCTCTCGGGGCCGGGCCGTACGGTGCGCCCGAGAATCTGCCCGGAGCGACGTCACGTCAAGCGCGAGTCGGAAAGGCGGCGACCATCTTCGGCGCGCGGTCGGCGCCGGCCTGCACGCGATACAGCACCATGCGCGTGATGCTCTGCACGCGGTGCACCTCGCCGGCCGGGAAGACGACCGTCGCGCCCGGGCCGAGCTTCACTTCGCGTGTGCCGTCGTTGAACAATCCTTCGCCCTCGAGCACGTGATAGATCTCGTCGGCATCCGGATGCGAGTGGATCGGCGACGTCTGCCCGGGCTCCCAGCCGACGATGCTGATCGCGGAGTGCGGCGTCTCGGACAGCGTCGTGTAGACGTGGTGCTCCGAGGAGAACTTCAGCGAGCCTCCGAGATCGACGATGTTCATGTCCGTCCTCCGTCAGTGGTGGATGGTCGCGGGCCAGACACCATCGAGCTCGTCGGCCTCACCGTCTCCCGGCCACGGCGGCATGGTCACGCCGACCGCCTCGAGCGGCCCGGGACCGAGCGAGCGGAACTGGAAGCGCGTCCCGACCGGAATCGTGATGCAGACGCCACGCTCGACGGCGACGACGGCTTCGTCGTCGCCGAGCTTTCGCCACATCTCGCCGCGGCCGTCGACGAAGTACCAGATCTCCTCGACCGTTCGATGCGCGACGGCGCGGGACGTGTCACCCGGCGCGAGCGTGAAATGCGCCATGCTGCCGCCCGGGAGCGCGAGCAGCACCCGAACCTCGCTGCCGTCCGGCGCGACCGCGTCGGCCGCGGCCGGACGGCGCTTCGTGGCGAACGAGGTCATGTCCCCTTCATCGACCGCTGGTCCCACAGGCGAATCAGGTAACCGTCCGGGTCGATCAGCTCCGCGCCATACCCCCAGTACGCCTTGCGCGGCTCGTGCGCGAACGCGACGCCGCGCGCCGACCATTCGGTGAACGTCTCGTCGACGTCGGGGACCTGGAACCAGAGCGCACATCCGTTCGGCTGAACCGGCGCCGGCGCCTCCTGCAAGAAGATGGCGAACCCGTCGCTGTCCTGGAACGCGACCGTCCTGCGATCCGGCACCTCGAACTCGAGCGTCAACCCGAGCGTCGTCATGTACCACGCGCGCGACCGCTCCAGATCGCTCACGGGAATGCGCAGATGGTCGAACCTGATCATGTCGCTCACCTCGCGCGCCGATCCTCCAGCCGGATGTAGCTGACCGGCGGCGTGTGTTTCTTGAACCGTTTGCGCATGGGTGGACTCAGCTTGCGGAACGCCGCGACGGAGAGCGTCACGCCCGTCCCGTCGAGCGTGGCCGCCGTGTTGACGGCCTTGCCGAGGACGTCGTAGCGCTTGTCGCCGGCCGCGCCGAACGGACCCGCCACCGCGGTCCCGAAATGCGCTTTGACGACGAGGCGGCAGTCCCACCCGCGCCGCACCATCGACGCGTCGACCGCCTCCTTGAGCGCCAGCAGCGTGTCGACGCCGCGGTCCACGCGGTCCTCGGCAAACGTGATGAGCGCGGCGTCGCCGATGAATTTCACGACGCGCCCGCCGGCGTCTTCCACGGATGCGGCCACCTGCTCGTAGAAGGCGTCGATCGTGTCGGCCAGCTCGCCGTCGTCGACGCGCTGGCTCTGGGCGAAGAACCGGGTGAGATCGACGAACGCGAGAAGCAGCGCGGTTTCGGAGCGGGTCTCGGCCATGGGTGTCCCTCCGGGTCTCGGTTGTTCGACGTCGGCCCATGAGTCCGACCGCACCGGGAGTGAACGCAGGCCCGTGCGTCCTGCAGTTGGGGAGAGCCTAACGCATTTTCGTCTGCCCGGCGACGAAGTCCCCGCGGACGCTGTCAGCGCGGCCCAGCACGATTCGCGGTCGTACGCGGCGACGGTCGATCGCAGCGCAGGCACACGGTCCGGCGCGCTCTGTTCCACGCGCCGGCCTCGGACAGGATGAGCGGTCCGAGCACGCGACTGCGGACGAACACGAGACCGTCGATCGCCTCGAAGAGCTCGCCACGCGCGATCTTGGCCGCGATGTAATGCATCCGGACCCAGAAGCGATCCTCGATCCATTGCAGGTATTCGTCCATGCAGTGGAGAGCGCGGCCGTCCCGGCCCTACAGCTTCATGTCGAGGATGTAGAGCCCGCCGATCATGCGATCGACCGCGTAGACCACGCCGCGCTCGTCGACGAACACGTCGTTGATCTGGATCGCCTTCTTCGGCGACTTGCGCGGCGCCGGCGGCACGAAGAACGCCGCTTCCTTCGGCTGGAACGGATCGGCGAGATCGAAGACGCGCACGCCGCCGTTGAAGAACGTGCCGACGACGTACCGCTCCGAGATCCAGGCGCCCGGCGCCGGGCGGTTCTCGTGCAGGTTGTGCGCGCCGTACCGGCCGCCGCGCTTCGCGAAGTCCTTCACCGGCGGCATCGGACACGTGCTGATCGGCACCAGCTTGTCTTCGCGCCGCGCGTCGAGCACCCACACGAGCTTCGGCCAGTCGACGGCGCCATCGCGAACGGACTCGTCGCTGACGACCAGCAGGTTCGGCGCAAACAGCGGCAGCACCGTGTGGCAGAAGCCCGGGAACGGCGGCTGATAGTCGAAGCGTCCGACGACGCGGGGATGCGCCTTGTCACCGATGTCGAGGACGAACGCGCCGCCATCGAGATAGCCGACGTACGCGCGGTCGGGCCGCTGCGGATAGACGTTGGTGTTGTGCGCGCGGTAACCGGAGTCGAACGTCGGATGGCGCGGCAGCGGCGGCTCGCTGTCACCGTCGCGCGTGCCCGGCAGCCACCAGCGGCCGACCTCGCGCGGACGCGTGAGATCGCGCACGTCGACGATCCTGTAGCACTGGTCGTCACGCGGGTTCCGCGGCGTGAAGTCCGGCGCGCCGGACGCGATGTGCACGTATTCGCCGTCGACCCACCAGAGATGATGGACGCCGCGCGACGCCGGACCGGAGGCGTCGAAGAACGCCACCGACTTCGGCTTCGCCGGGTCGCCGACGTCGAAGATCTCGAACCCGGCCGGCTTCGCGCCGACCTGCGCGGTCTGGTACGCGACCACGAGGAGATCGCCGACGAGATCCAGCGAGTTCGAGCGCATCCGCTCGTGCGGCAGCGCGGTCTGGACGATGACGCTCGGTTTCCTGGGATTCGTCACGTCGACCGCCGTGAAGTTTTTCGGCTGCGACTCGTGGGCGATCCACAGCACGCGCCGCTTGTCGCGCGTGAGCTGGATCGCCATGCCTTCGCCGCAGTTGCCGAAGCCGTCGAGCGGGTGGTGGCCGAGCAGGCGCATCTTTCGTGCGGCGGGTGCTGGCATCGGAAGCTCCTTCGCGGCGAGTGGCCCGTGCCGCGCGGCGGGATGCTAGCAGCGGCCGCGGGCGCGCGCAACGCGCGGCCAGCGGACGCCGAGCGGCGCCACGGCGACGCCGGGGCGCCGGGACGCCAGCGGAGCGCGTTGTATCGGCAACAGACCGCGACGGGAACCGAGCGGCGCCACGGCGACGCCGGGGCGCCGCGAGCGTTGGGGGGTGTGGGGGGCCATGTCGGGGCCCCCCACCTTAATTGACTTGCGGACGGCGGGCGTCTACGCTCCGGCCCCACCAACGCCGCTCGTCGACTGCACGTCGCCGGAGGAAACGATGAGAAAAACGCTCGCGTTTGCCGTGCTCGCAGTCGTGATGCTCGTTCCCGGCCGCCTCCCGTCCGAGGTCGAGGCGCAGAAGCCGCTCAAGATCCGGTTGGCCGTCCACGGCTCGATCATGGGCGCCGCCGACGTGATCGCGATCCGGCAGGGCTATTTCAAGGAGGCGGGCCTCGACGTCGAGTGGCGGCGGTTCGCGCTCGGCAAGGAAGGCCGCGACGCCATGATCGCCGGCGCCATCGATCTGAACGCGACGGCGCCGACGCCGTTCATGATCGGTCTCGACAAGGGCGTGCCGTACACGGCGATCGGCGTCAACTCGGTCTTCTGCTCCGCCAACCACATCGTGGCGCTCAAGAGCTCCGACATCAACAGCGTGAGCCAGCTGCGCGGCAAGAAGATCGGGCTGCCGAAGGGCACCATCACCGAATACGTCTTCGTGACCCGCATCGCGCCGGGCTTCGGGCTCAAAGCGGAGGATTACCAGGTCGCCAACATCCCCGACGCGAAGGATCGGATTCCGAGCCTCGTCGCCAAGGCCGTCGACCTGGCCGCGCTCGGCGAGCCGCACACGGCCATCGCGGAGAAGGACGGCACGGTCCGCGTCGTCGAGAATTTCTGCAAGTACGACCCGCTGCCGTTCATGCTGACGGCGACGAACAAGATCATCAAGGAGAACCCCGACGCCGTGGTCGCCTACCTCCGCGGCTGGCTCCGCGCCATCAAGCTCCTCAAGGAGGAGCCGATCAAGGCGGCGGCGGTCTATGCGGAGGAGCAGAAGTCGCTCGGCCGCACCGTGGACGTCCCGGTGATCGACGTCGCGCTCCGGCGCATGCGGTGGGAGCCGGATCTCACGGCGGACATCGAGAAGTACCTCGTCGACCAGGCCAAGGACCTCGTGACACCCGCGGGTGGCAAGAGGATCGCGGCCGTGCCCGAGATCGCGAAGGCGCTCAATCGCGATCTGCTCACCAAGGCCCGGGCGGCGCGCTGAGCCGAGCGAGCGGCCGTGTTCCGCGCGTCGGCGACGCTCGGGCTTCGGCGAGCCGCATGGGGGCTCGCGCAGCTCGCGTTCCCGTTCGTCGTCGTGGCGATCGCGTGGGAGGCGTTCGCGATTCTCGGGCCGTTCCCGCCACGGCTCTTTCCGCGCCTGGACGTGATCGGGTCGACGTTCGTGCGCCTGATCGCCACCGGGATCCTGCCGCTCCACGCGCTCGACACCATCCTGCGCCTCGCGGCCGGCTTTGCCCTCGGCGGGGTCGTCGGCGTCGTGGTGGGGATGCTGATGGGGCGTCACCGCTGGGCGGAGGATCTCCTGGTGCCGGTCGTCAGCGTCGGTAACCCGATCCCCGGTCTCGCCTACGCCCCGCTGTTCGTGCTCTGGTTCGGCCTCGGCAACCTGCCGGCGGTGCTGCTCGTCGGGTTTTCCGCGACCTTTCCCGTCATCGTCAACACGTGGACGGGCGTCAAGGCCGTCAAGGACATCTGGATCCGCGCGGCCCAGGTGATGGGCGCCGCGGACCGCCAGCTCTTCCGCAAGGTGGTGCTGCCGGGCGCGCTCCCCTATGTCCTCACCGGACTGCGGCTCGGCCTCGCGCGCGCCTGGCGCGTGCTCATCGCGGTCGAAATGCTCACCTCGGTGTCCGTCGGGCTCGGCTGGCTGATCTTCGGCGCGCGCGAATTCATGAACACCGACGTCATGCTGGCCGGCATCGCGGTCATCGGCATCGTCGGCCTGGCGCTCGAGAAACTGGTGTTCGAGCGCATCGAGCAGTTCACCGTCGTGCGCTGGGGGATGATGCAGCGATGAGCCGCGGCCTCGCGCGGTTCTTCGCGGGCGCCGTCGCCTCGTTCGGCCTCGCCGCCGTGGTGTGGGAAGCATTCGCGTGGAGCGGGCTCTTCTCGCCGGCGCTGTCACCCTCGCTTCGCGTCATCGTCCCCACGCTCGTCGGGATGGTGAGCAGCGGCATGATCTTCCTCCACATCGGCTACACGCTCTATCGCATTCTCTGGGGCCTCGCGCTCGCGCTGCTGCTCGGCATTCCGGTCGGTCTCCTCATGGGGCGCTTCAAGGCGGCCGAGCGCTTCGTCCTGCCGCTCGTGAGCGTGCTGTCGCCGATTCCGTCGCTCGCGTGGGTGCCGGTCTTCATCCTCTGGTTCGGCCTCGGCGACGCCGCCAGCATCGCGCTCGTGTTCTACGCGGCCACGTTCCCGGTGGTGCTCAACACCTGGACCGGCGTCCGCTCGGTCAACCGCCTGTGGATTCGCGCCGCCCAGGCGATGGGCGCCGGCGGCGCCGACCTCTTCCGCAAGGTCGTCCTGCCCGGCTCGCTGCCGTTCGTGATCGCCGGGTTCCGCCAGGCCTTCGCGCGCTCGTGGATCGCCGTCGTCGGCGGCGAGATGATCGCCGCGACGAACTGGGGACTCGGCTGGGTCATCTTCGACTCGAAGGAGTTCCTCCGCGCCGACATGATGCTCGGCACGCTGATCGTCATCGGCGTGCTCGGCGTCGGTTTCGAGCGGCTCGTCTTCCAGCAGCTCGAGCGCCGCACCGTCGGGCGCTGGGGTATGGTGCGGACGGCCAAGGCCTGACGCATGGACCAGATCGAGCTGCGCGCGGTCAGCTTCGAGTACACGGCGAACGGGCGCCGCGTCCTGGCGCTGTCCGACGTCGCGTTCGGCGTCGGCGTCTCGGAGTTCGTCTGCGTCGTCGGGCGCAGCGGCTGCGGCAAGACGACGCTGCTGAACATCCTCGCCGGCTTCCTCACCCCGACGAAGGGCGAGGTGCTGATGGACGGCAAGACGCTCCACGGCCGCGGTCTCGACCGCGGCGTCGTCTTCCAGGACTTCGCCCAGCTCTTTCCGTGGCGCACGGCGCAGCGCAACGTGGAGTTCGGGCTCGAGATGAAAGGGGTCCCGCGCGACGAGCGGGCGGCGACGGCGCGACGGTTCCTGACGCTGGTCGGGCTCGACAAGTTCACCGGCGCCTATCCGCACGAGCTGTCGGGCGGCATGCAGCAGCGGGTGGCGATCGCGCGCGCGCTCGCCTACAACCCGTCGGTGCTCCTGATGGACGAGCCGTTCGCGGCGCTCGACGCCCTGACCCGCGAGGACATGCAGCGCCTGCTGGCCGATGTGTGGCGCGAGACGAAGAAGACGGTCGTCTACGTCACGCACAACGTCGCGGAAGCCGTCTACCTCGCCGATCGCATCGTCATCATGACGCCGCACCCGGGCACCGTGAAGTCGCAGATCACGGTGACGCTCAGGCGCCCGCGCGACCCGCTGAGCATCGAGTTCCTCGAGTACCAGAAGCGCGTCGTCGCCGATCTCTGACGCGATGCCACGGATCAACGAACACTACCGGCATCTGAAGGCGAGCTATCTCTTCGCGGAGATCCGGCGGCGGACGAAGGCGTTCACCGACGCGAACCCGGGCGTGGCGCTCATCAACCTCGGCATCGGCGACGTGACCGAGCCGCTGCCGGCCGCGGTCGTCAAGGCGCTCCACGACGCCGCCGACGAGATGGCGCAGGCGAAGACCTTCAAGGGCTACGGACCCTATGTCGGCTACGAGTTCCTGCTCGCCGACATCGCCGGGCACGACTTCGCGACGCGCGGCGTGCGCGTCGGGCTCGACGAGATCTTCGTCAGCGACGGCGGCAAGAGCGACAGCGCGAATCTCCAGGAGATCTTCGCGACCGACTGCGTCGTCGCCGTCATGGATCCGGTGTATCCGGTCTACGCGGACAGCAACGTCGTGGCCGGGCGTACCGGGCCCGCCGACGACAGCGGCCGTTACGCGGGCCTCGTGTACCTGCCGTGCACCGCGGAGAACGACTTCCAGCCGGCGCTGCCGGACCGCCACGTCGACCTCATCTATCTCTGCTATCCGAACAATCCCACGGGCGCGATCGCGACGCGCGAGACGCTCGCGCGCTGGATCGCGTACGCCCACGAGCACGATGCGACCATCCTCTACGACGCCGCGTACGAGGCGTACATCACGGACCCCGCGCTGCCGCATTCGATCTACGAGCTCGACGGCGCGCGCGAGGTGGCGATCGAGTGCCGCAGCTTCTCGAAGAACGCCGGCTTCACCGGCATGCGGCTCGCGTACGTCGTGGTGCCGACGGAAGCGTGCGGCCGCAACACGGCCGGGGAACGCGTCAGCCTGAACGCGCTCTGGCAGCGCCGTGTCTCGACCAAGTCGAACGGCGCGCCGTACGTGATTCAGAAAGCCGCGGCCGCGACGTACACGCCGGATGGCAAGAAGCAGGTCCGCGTCCTGATCGACTTCTACATGGAGAACGCGCGGACGATCGCCGACGGGCTCGCGGCGGCCGGCCTCACCGTGTACGGCGGCCGCAACGCGCCGTACGTCTGGATCCGGACGCCGAACGGCGCGTCGTCATGGGACTTCTTCGACACGGTGCTGAGCCGCGCGCACGTGGTCGGCGTGCCGGGCAGCGGGTTTGGACCGAGCGGCGAGGGCTACTTCCGGCTGAGCGCGTTCGGCTCCCACGAGCATGCGCGCGATGCCGTCGAACGCATCAGCACCCGACTCTGAGAGGACGCCCGTGCCCTGGGATCCCGCGCAATACCTGAAATTCGGCGGTCATCGCCTGCGTCCGGCCATCGATCTGCTCAACGCGATCGACACCGACGCGCCCGGCGAAGTGTTCGACCTCGGCGCCGGCGCCGGGAACGTCACGCGCCTGCTCAAGCTGCGCTGGCCGAACGCGCGGGTCACCGGCGTGGACGAATCGCGCGAGATGCTGGCCAAGGCCGCCGCGGATGCGCCGGACCTCACGTGGGAGCGCGCGGATCTCGCGACGTGGCGCCCGCCGCGACCGGCCGATCTCATCTATTCGAACGCGGCCCTGCACTGGATCGCCGGACACGAGCGGCTCTTCCCCGCCCTGCTCGGCGCGCTCGCGCCGGGCGGTGTCCTCGCCGTGCAGATGCCGCGGAACTTCTCCGCGCCGTCGCACACGTCGATCACGGACGCGGCGCGCAGCGGTCCGTGGCGGACGACGCTCGAGCCGCTGCTCCGCCCCTCACCGGTCGGCGATCCGTCGACGTACTTCGACCTGCTCGCGCCGCGCGCGGCGCGCCTCGACATGTGGGAGACGGAGTATCTGCAGATCCTCGAAGGCGAGAACCCCGTGAAGGAATGGACGAAGGGGACGTGGCTCCGGCCGCTGCTCGACGCGCTGGACGAGCCCGACCGGAGCCGCTTCGAAGCGGCCTACGGCGAGCGCGTCCGGCGCGCCTATCCGCCGCGCGCCGACGGACGGACGCTGTTTCCGTTCCGCCGGCTGTTCATCGTCGTGAGAGCCGCCGCCTCAGCGCGTTGAGACCGGCACCGGCAGGCGAACGATCGGGCGCCGCACCGCGCGCTCGATCGATCGAAAATCCGACTCCTCCTCCGGCGACACGAAGGTCACGGCATCGCCCACCGCCTCCACGCGCCCCGTGCGGCCCACGCGGTGGATGTAGCTGTCCGGCTCGTTCGGCACGTCGAAGTTCACGACGTGGCTCAGGCCGGCGACGTCGATGCCGCGCGCCGCGATGTCGGTGGCGACGAGCACGCGGAGCGTCCCCGTCTTGAACGAGGCGAGCGCCTTCGTGCGCTGCGACTGGCTGCGGTTGCCGTGGATGCGGTCGGCCGCCACGCCGCTGCGAACCAGCGCGCCCGCGAGCCGGTCGGCCCGGTGCTTCGTGCGCGTGAACGCGAGGACGTTGCGGACGTCCGGCTGCCGCAGCATGTCGAGCAGGAGCGGCAGCTTGCCGTCGCGCGACACCGAGTACACGCCGTGTCGCACGCCCGCCGCCGGCGCGGGTGGACGCTCCACGTCGACACGCACCGGGTCACGCAGCAGGACGGACGCGAGCTGGACGATCTCAGCCGGCAGCGTCGCCGAGAACAGCAGCGTCTGCCGCGGCCGCTTCGGCAGCGTCGCGAAGATGCGCCGCACGTCGGGCAGAAAGCCCATGTCGAGCATCCGGTCGGCCTCGTCGAGCACGACGATCTCGATGCCGTCGAAATTGACGTAGCCGCGACCCAGATGGTCGAGGAGCCGGCCCGGCGTGGCGACGATGATGTCGGCGCCGCGGCGGAAGGCCATTTCTTGAGGACCCATTCCGACGCCGCCGAACACGGCGGCGCCGGTCAGATCCGTATAGCGACCGAGCGCGGCGCGGTGTTCATCGATCTGCGCGGCGAGCTCCCGCGTCGGCGCGAGGATCAGGGCCCGGGTGCCGCGCTTGCGCGCAGCGAGCCGGTGGAGGATCGGCAGCATGAACGCCGCCGTCTTGCCGCTGCCCGTGGCCGCGCAGGCGAGGATGTCGCGGCCATCACGCGCGGCCGGGATGGCCCGGTGCTGGATGGGCGTGGGCGCCGTATAGCCGAGGCTGTCGGCGGCGCGCACGAGGTTCGGGTGGAGATTCAGAGCTGTAAACGACATCAGAGAGGTCCCCTTGGGGCCTCCGAGGAGGCCCGGGCAATCTTCCGCATCAGTCATGACACGCCCCGCGAAGCGGAAGTGGCCGGGGAAACGCGGTCTGAGAAGGACAGTGGCGGCCCGCAGATCGGGCTGACGACCGAACCAGACACGCTCAGTGTACGCGATCGGCGCGTCAAATGTGCGATTCCGTGCGCCGGCGCCGGGCGCGATTCTCTTTGCTTCGCGTGCGCCAGCGTGTCACACTTTTTCGGCCCGGTTCATCCCCGGTTCTCGCCCCCTGAGCATCTTCCGCGCTCACGAGGCGATACGCGTGCGGAAGCGACCATTCAAGGAGCTCGTGTGGAAATTCTTGCTGTCGTTCTCGTTGCGGTTGCGCTCACCCAGATCGCCGTGGTGTGCACGTCGATCTACCTGCATCGCGCGCTCGCGCATCACTCGCTCGCGCTGCACCCGGCCGCAGAATTCGTCTGTCGCCTGATCCTCTGGCTGACGACGGGTCAGCGCCGCCAGGAGTGGGTGGCCGTCCACCGGAAGCATCACACGTTCACCGACCGCGAAGGCGATCCACACAGTCCGCTGATGCACGGCTTCTGGAACATCCAGCTCTGGAACGTCTATTACTACGTCCGCGAGGCGAAGAAGCAGGACACGCTCGAGAAGTACGCGCCCGATCTCGCGGGCGACCGGCTCGAGAAGGTGCTCTTCTCGCACGGCTATCTGGGGCTCGGTGTCGGCATTGCCGGTCTCTGCCTCACGCTGGGGCTCTGGGGCGGCCTCGCCGCCGCGGTGCTTCACGCCGTCCTCTATGTCTTCGTCGTCGCGCCGCTCATCAACGGGCTCGGCCACTGGCGCGGCGCACAGAACTTCATGAACACGGCCTACAACTCGCGGCTGCTCGCCTGGTTCACCGGCGGTGAGAGCCTGCACAACAACCATCACGCGCACCCGCGCGCGCCGAAGTTCAGCGTGCGCGGTCTCGAGTTCGATCCGAGCTGGGTCGTGATCCGCGTACTCGCCGCGACACGGCTCGTCGTCGTCCTCGGCAGCGTCGTCAAAGTCTCCTAGCATCTGAAACCCGCCCCGTTCGAGTACGTTCGCGCGCGCACCCTCCGGGAAGCGCTCGGCGCACTCGGGCGGGGCGCGGACTGCAAGATCCTCGCGGGCGGCCAGAGCCTCGTGCCGATGATGAACATGCGGCTCGTTCGGCCGGCCCGGCTGGTCGACATCAATGCCGTGCCGGAGCTCTCCGGCATCGCCGCGCGCGCCGACGGCGGCGTCACGATCGGCGCGCTGACCCGCCACACCGATCTCGTCGTGTCACCGGTCGTTCACGACCGTGCCGCCCTGCTCGCCACCGCAGCCGCGCACGTGGGGCACCGCGCGATCCGGAACCGCGGAACGCTCGGCGGCAGCCTCGCGCACGCCGATCCCGCCGCCGAGCTGCCGGCGGCGCTCGTCGCGCTCGACGCGACGCTCGTCATCGAAGGCCCACGCGGCCGGCGCCGTCTCGCGATCGCGGACTTCTTCGTCGGCTTGCTCACCACCGCGCTCGGCGCGGACGAGATCCTCGTCGCGATCGACGTGCCGGGTCCGCCGCACGCGGGTTGGGGCTTCGCGGAGCTCGCCCGCCGGGCGGGCGATTTCGCGATCGCGGGCGTCGCGGGTATCGCCCGTCCGGACGACTCCGGGCGCTGTCGCGACGCGCGATTGGTGGCATTCGGCGCCGCCGACCGCCCGGTACGCCTGCGCTCGGCCGAGGGCGCGC
This sequence comes from Candidatus Rokuibacteriota bacterium, assembly GCA_016184365.1. Classification (GTDB taxonomy): domain Bacteria; phylum Methylomirabilota; class Methylomirabilia; order Rokubacteriales; family CSP1-6; genus AR8. The sequence goes on along the minus strand of JACPCW010000118.1, from coordinate 10,126 downwards.
TGATCGGCACGACGTTGTCCGACGAGGCGATCACGCGCGCCGGCGCCGAAGCCGCGCGCGAATGCGACCCGCCGGACGACGTCCACGCCTCCTCGGAGTACCGGCGCCATCTCGTCGCCGTGCTGACGGAAGACGTCGCGCGCGCGGCGCGCGACCGACGCGCGGCGGCGGCCGGGTCACCATGTCGCTGATCACGGTGCGACTCACGGTGAACGGCCGCCAGACCGAGCGCGCCGTGTCGCCGCGCCGCTCGCTGGCGGACTTCCTGCGCGAAGACCTCGAGCTGACCGGCACGCACGTCGGCTGCGAGCACGGCGTCTGCGGCGCCTGCACGGTGCTGGTCGATGGCCGCACCGCGCGGAGCTGCCTGCTGTTCGCCGCGCAGCTCGAGGGCGCTGCGGTCACGACGGTCGAGGGACTCACCCCGGCCGAGGGCCTCAGTCCGCTGCAGACCGCGTTCCACGAGTGTCACGCGCTGCAGTGCGGATTCTGCACGCCCGGCATGCTCGCGGCGGCGCACGAGCTGCTCGCCGAGAATCCCACGCCGACGCGTGACGAGATTCGCGACGCCATCGGCGGCAACCTCTGCATGTGCACGGGGTACGTCAACATCGTGCGCGCGATCGAGCTGGCGGGAGCGAGAATCCGAGGCGCGCGATGACCCGCTGGGTCGGCACCTCGGTCCCGCGGAAGGAAGACGCACGGCTGACCACCGGGCGCGGGCTCTTTCTCGACGACGTCGGGCGGCCGGGCCTCCTGCACGCGGCGATGCTGCGCAGCCCGCACGCGCACGCGCGCATCGTGGCGATCGACACGACCGAGGCCGCGCGTCTGCCCGGTGTGCACGCCGTCATCACCGGCGCCGACGCCGCCGCGTCGACGGCGCCCATTCGTCCGCTCATTCCGACACCGGTGCCGCTGCATGACTGGTGTCTCGCCGTCGACCGCGTGCGCTATGCGGGCGAGCCCGTCGCCGCCGTCGCCGCCGTGGACCGCGCGACCGCCGAAGACGCGCTGGAACGGATCCACGTGGAGTACGAGCCGCTCCCGGCCGTGGTCGACCCCGAGACCGCGATCCGGCCGGACGCGCCCCTGCTCTACCCCGATCTCGGCACCAACGTGCTGTGGCACGACGTCCTGAGCTACGGCGACGTCGCCGGCGCGTTCGCGCGTGCCGACGGCGTGCTGGCGGAGCGTTTCGAGATTCAACGCTACGCGTCGACGCCCCTGGAAACGTTCGGCGCCATCGCCGAGTACGACGCGGGCCTCGACGGCTACACGTTCTGGACGAACGATCAGCGGCCGGGGCTGACGCTCGGCATCCTCGCCGAGTCGCTGCGCGTGCCGCAGGCGCGGCTGCGACTGATCTCGCCGGACGTCGGCGGCGCGTTCGGCAACAAGCGCCGCCCGGCGTACCTGCTCGCGTCCGCGTTACTCGCGCGCCGGGCCCGGCGGCCCGTGAAGTACCTGGAGGACCGCATCGAGAATCTGACCGCGCTCATGCACGCGTGCAACGGCGTGATGGACCTGGAGCTCGCGTACCGGAAGGACGGCACGGTGCTCGCGCTGCGCGTCCGCGACATCGCCGACGAGGGCAAGAACCTCGTGTCACCGACGCAGCACAACCTGATCAAGCTCGGGAACCTCGTGAACGGCTATCGCATCGGCGCCGTCAGCTACGAAGCGTATTCGGTGCTGACGACGAAGTGCCCGAGTGGCGCCAACCGCGGCATCGGCAAGCCGTTCATGTGCTTCGCCGTGGAGCGCGCGATGGCGCTGCTCGCGCGCCGCCTCGACGTCGATCCCGCCGAGCTTCGGCTGCGCAACTACGTCGGGCCCGGCGACATGCCCTACACGACACCGCCCGGCGCGCAGTACGACAGCGGCGACTACCCGGCGACGTTGCGGCGCGCGCTCGAGCGCTTCGACTACACCACGTGGCGCGAGGAGCAGGCGCGCGGGCGCCGCGCAGGACGGCTGCTCGGCATCGGCATCGCGACGTCCGTCGAGCCGGCCGGGACGAACCTCGCGTCGTACGAGCTGATCACCGGCCGTCGGGCCGCGTCCGGCTCCGCGGAGGCCGCGATGGTGCGCATGGAGCCCGATGGCCAGGTGCGCGCGTCGATCGGTGATCCGGCGAGCGGTCAGGGCTACGAGACGGTCATCGCGCAGATCGTCGCCGACGAGCTCGGCCTGGCCCCGGCGCACGTGCACGTCGAGCGCGGCTTCGACTCCGCGACGACGCCATGGCTCTATCTATCCGGAAACTACTCGAACAAGTTTTCGGTCACGGACGTCGGCGCCGTCATCGGCGCCGCGCGCAAGGTGCGCGACAAGCTGCTGCGCATCGCCGCGCACCGCCTCGAAGCCGCGGTGCCGGATCTCGAGCTGGCCGACGGCGAAGCGCGCGTGCTCGGACTGCCCGGCCGCGGGCTCTCGTTCCGCGAGCTCGCGCGAACCGCGTACGCGGACGTGCTCGGGCTGCCTCCCGGCGAGGAGCCCGGCCTCGAAGCGCGGCACGCGCATCAGAATCCGCTGGCGCAGCCCGTCGGGCCCGACCGGCGCGTGCGCTCGCAGCTCGTCTTTTCGAACGCCGCCCACTGCTGTCTGGTCGAGATCGATCGGCGCACGGGACAGGTGAAGATCCTCAAGCACGTGGTCGTCCACGACTGTGGACGCGAGCTGAACCCGGCGATCGTCGAAGGCATGGTGCACGGCTCGACCGTGCACGGCCTGGGCGCCGCGCTGCTCGAGGAGTTCCGGTACGACGAGGGCGGTCAGCTGCTGACGGCGACGTTCATGGACTACCTGAAGCCGACGGCGCTCGACGTGCCCGACATCGAGGTGGACCATCTCGAGCACCCGTCACCGTTCACGCCGCTCGGCGCGAAGGGCGTGGGCGAAGGCGGCGCGATTCCCGGCCCGGCGGCCGTCGCGAACGCCGTCGAAGACGCGCTCGCGCCGTTCGGTGTCGTCGTGCGGTCGCTGCCCGTTACATCGGAACGCGTGTGGCGCTGGCTGCGCGACGCGCCTCCGGCTCCCTGACGCAGCGGAACTTCGCGAACACGTACGGGTGGCGCGCCTGGAACCAGGTGCGGAAGCTCGGGCGCACGAGCCGCGCGTCCGTCGCCCACGAGCCGCCCTTCAGCACGTGGTGCTCAGTACCCCTTCACGCGGTCGACGAGATTCAGCAGCGGCACGCCGGCGAGATAGCGACGCAGGTTCTCGGCGAAGAGATCCGTGCACTTGTCGTCGTAGCTCGGCAGGAAGCCCGACACGTGCGGCGACACGATGGCGCTCTCGACGCCGTACAGCGGGTGCCCTGCCGGCGGCGGCTCCTCCGCGAAGACGTCGATCGCCGCGCCGGCGAGCCGTCCGGCGCGCAGCGCGTCCGCCAGTGCGGCTTCATCGACCGTGGCGCCGCGCCCCACGTTGACGAAGTACGCCGACGGCTTCATCCGCGCGAGCTCGGCGGCGCCGATCATGCCGCGAGTCTCCGCCGTGAGCGGCGCCGTCATCACGACGACGTCCGACTGCGCGAGCAGCCCGGACAAGCCGTTCGGCGCGAGCCATTCGTCCGGCAGCGTGCCGTCGGGATCGCCGGTACCGGGCAGGCCGTACCCCGTATCGCGCCGCGCGGCGGGATCGCGCTTGAGCGCGACCACCCGCATGGCGAACGCGGTCTTCGCGATCCGCGCGAGCTCCCGACCGATGCTGCCGTAGCCGATGATGCCGAGCGTCGCGCCGCGCAGCTCGGTCGGCACGAAGAGCGGCCAGCGCTCCTCGTCCGGCGGCCAGCCGCCGCGCTGCTTCCACTCCACCATCCGAGGGATGCGATGCGCGAGCGCCAGCACCATCGTGATCGCGTACTCGGCGATCGACGCCGCGTGCACGCCGCTCGTCGTCGTGAGCGGAATCGTCGTGTCCGTGTACAGCGGATGGTCGTGCAGCGCGTTGACGCCGGCCATGTGGAGCTGGACCCACGCGAGCTTCGGCGCGCGGCCGAGATCGCGCGGCGGCATCCCGGCGTAGACGATCTCGGCGTCCGAATAGTCGGCACTCGTGGCGTCGGCGCGACGCACCGACAGCTGCGGCGACACGGCGCGCAGCCGTGCGAGCTGCGCGTCGGTGAACGGCATCGTGACCAGGATTTCGGTCAGACTAGGCGCCCTTGGCGTTCCAGATATCCCGGTGCAGCCGCCACTGCCCGTCACGCTTCTGCCACACGACGACGTACTTCACGGCAGCGGCGCCTGACTCGAGCGTCAGTGCAGCCTCGCCGACCTCGTATGCCGTGTCGCCCGCGATCTGGAGGTCGAGCGTCTGCAGCCGGACGTCCTTCAAGCCGATCTGCTGCGCGACCGACGCCCACAGCTGCTTGATGTTGGCCGGACCCTTCACGACAGGGCCGTCGGGCGGAAGTGCCATCGCGTCGGCGGTGTAGAGCGATGCGACGCGATCGAGGTCGCCCTTCCGAACGGCATCCTCGAACGTGCGATTGACGGCAGCGATCTCGCTCTGGCTCATGGCTCACCTCCTGGTGGAGGGCTCAGTATGCTCCGCCGACGGATTCTCCCGTTCGAGTACCTTTTTGCAGACCCACGGCCGGTAATCCGGCCGTTTCGCGTCCGGCAGGATCGTTGCTGAAGCTTCATGCGTGGCCTGGATCCTGTCCGTCGGCTCCGGCGTGCTGTTGCTCATCGCCTTCCCTGGCAGTGGCGACCTGTCCTGGCTCGCATTCGTGGCGCTGGTGCCACTCATCGTCGCCATCGCCGGTGCCACCCGCAGGCGCGCCGCGGCGCTCGGCTTCGTCTCCGGGCTCGTCTTCTGGGGCGTGACGTTCGCGTGGCCGGCGCCGTGGGTCATGCGCTTCGGCGACATCGCGCTGCATCGCGGCGTGCTGACCGGCGTCGTGCTCGTCTCGTTCCTCTCGCTGTACACGGCGGCGTTCGCGGCGCTGATGGCCGGCGTGCGGCGCCGGCCCGCCACTGTCTGGGTGCTCGCCGCCGCATGCTTCTGGGTCGCACTCGAATTCGCCCGGACGTACCTGCTTTCGGGATTCCCGTGGAATCTGCTCGGCTACACGCAATACCGCACGCTGCCGCTCATCCAGATCGCGGCCGTCACCGGTGTGTGGGGTGTGTCTTTCGTCGTGGCGGCGATCAACGCCGGCGTCGCCGGGTTCGTCCTGTCGCTGGCCGGTGCGCGCACCGTGCACGTGGCCGAGCCGACGGTCGGTCGCGTCGCCACGGTGGACTGGCGCCATGCCTTCGCCGGCATCGCCACCGGCGCGATGATTTTTGCGCTCGCGCTTGCCGCCGGCTCGCTCGTGCCGGGCGGCGATGACAGCGGCCCGCGTGTCACCGTCGCCATCGCGCAGGGCAACATCGACCAGAGCGTGAAGTGGGACCCGGCGTTCCGCGACGTGACGTTCGGCATCTACCGTGATCTGACACGCCAGGCCGCGCAGCGCGGCGTCGACGTGATCGTCTGGCCGGAGACGTCGGTGCCGCTCCTCGAACGCACGGATCCGCACTGGAACACGGTGACGGACCTGGCGCGCGAGACGAACCGCTTCCTCGTCGTCGGCGCGCCCGACCGGATCAACGGCGGCGAGCCGCGGAACAGCGTGTTCCTGTTCGGACCGGACGGCGCCGCGATCGGACGCTACGACAAGCGTCATCTCCTGCCGTTCGGCGAATACCTGCCGCCGGCCCTGTCGTTCCTGCGGGTGTTCGGCAGCGAGGTCATCAGCGAGTTTTCCCCCGGCACCGAGCCCGCGGTCACGACCACGCCGTTCGGCCGACTCGCGAATCTCGTCTGCTTCGAGGTGATCTTCCCCGGCGAGGTGCGCGAGCGGTTCGCCGGCGGCGCCGACGTGCTGATCAATCTGACCAACGACGCGTGGTTCGGACGGAGTCAGATTCCGCAGCAGCACCTCGCCGCGGCGGTTTTCCGTGCGGTCGAGAACCGCACGTGGCTGGTGCGCGCGGCGAACAGCGGCATTTCGGCGATCGTCGCGCCCGACGGCCGCATCGAGGTGGCGTCGAAGCTCTTCACCGCCGAGGTCGTCACCGGCACGTTCGGCCGACGCACCGTGACCACGCCGTACACGCAATACGGCGACGTCCTCGCGTGGCTCGCCGCCGGCGTGACGCTCGCCTACGTGCCGCTACCGGTTCGCCGCCGCCGATCCATCGAGCAGCCCGCGACCGCGACTTGAGCGAGGCGGGTAGTCGAGGAGTGCCACGGGTTCCCCGGGGCGCTCCGAGCGCTGGGGGTCTGGGGGCCATTTCGGGGCCCCCAGCTGAGATGTCACACCAGGCCTAGTCGCTCCTTCAACGCACGCACGCGGTCACGCGACACCACCAACTCAGTACGCCGATCGTCCTTCAGCCGCACGAGAAGCCGGCCGCCGAGCTCCGCGTGAAGCTCGGCGATCGAGCCGAGGTTCACCAGCGCGCTGCGGTGGATCCGAAGAAACCGCGCGGGATCGAGCCTCCGCTCGAGCTCCGCAATGGTCGCATCGAGCATGTGCTCCGCGGCCGGCGTCACCGCGTACGTGGCGCGATCGCGCGCGACGACGTGCGTGATCTGCTCGACCGGGATGAGCTGGACGCGGTCACCGATGCGCGACGCCAGGTGATCGAGGAACGGCGGCGGCCGCAGCGCTCGCGTCAGCTCCTCGATCACGCTGCGAACGCCCGTTGCGGCCTCGCCGCGGCGCTGCGCCACGCGATCGAGCGTGCGATCGAGCCGCGCCGGCTCCACGGGCTTGAGCAGGTAATCGACGGCGTTCGTCTCGAACGCCTGCACGGCATGGCGGTCATACGCGGTCGTGAACACCACCATCGTCTCCGGCGACAGCCGCTCGACGACGTCGAAGCCGGACAGGCCCGGCATCCGGATGTCGAGGAAGACGACGTCGACGGCCACGGCGGCCATCTCGGCCAGCGCCTTCTCCGGATCGCCGGCGCGTCCGACGACCTCGACCCGGCCCGTCGCGTCGAGCATCCTCGCCAGACGCCTCAGCGCGAGGGGCTCGTCGTCGACGAGGTACGCGCGAATCCGTGCGCCGGCCGTCACGCGTCGCCTGGCAGCGTGCGCGGCACCGCGACGGCGACGAGCGTACCGCCGCCGGCGCGCGTCACGGTGATCGACGCCGCGTCCCCGAACCGCGCCGCGAGCCGCGACCGCAGCATGTCGAGACCGTGGCCGGCGCGCGCGGCGTCCAGCGCGAAGCCCGGGCCGTCGTCCCAGACGCTCGCGACGATGTGATCGCCAGCGGCGGCCGCCGTCACGCGAATGCGGCCGCCTGACGGCCGCGGCCCGATCGCGTACTTCACGCTGTTCTCGACGAGCGTCTGCACGGCCAGCGGCGGCACGGCGCAGGCCTTCACCGCCGGATCCGCGTCGATCTCGTAGGCGAGGCGCTCGCCGAAGCGCGTCCGCTCGATCTCGAGGTAGTCGGCGACGACGTCGAGCTCGTGCGCGAGCGACACGACGCCGCGCTCGGCGCCGTCGAGCGAAAAGCGCAAGAGCGCGGCGAGCCGCTCGACCGTTCGCTCGGCGCGCGCGGGGTCTTCCTCGATGAGCGACGAGATCGCGTTCAGCGTGTTGAAGAGGAAGTGCGGCTGCAGCCGCGATTCGAGGGAGGCCAGGCGCGCCTCGAGCGCCGCCTTCATGGCCCGCTCGCGCTCGAGCTCGCGCGTGCGGAGCTCGAGCGACAGCGCGGCGATCTGTTCCCGCTGCGACTGGTAGAGCGACATGCCGATGCCGAGGCTCGTCGCGAGCAGCGCGTTGATACCGAGCACCGAGTTGAAGCACTCCCGGAACGACTCGGACACCGGTTGCGGCGGAAACACGCGGAGGATCTCACACGCCGTCGCAGTGCCGATGACCGCGAGTCCGAGGAGCGTGCCGATCGTGACCGTCCACTGCACGCCGAATCCCCGTACGCGCACGCGCGGCACGATGAAGAACGACAGCGTCGCCCAGCACAGCGCGCCCATGGTGAGCGAGTGGACGAGCGAGTGCTGCACCACGATCACGAATCGCTTGTCCGTCATCGCCGTGATCACGGACGCCACGACGATCGCCGTGATCAGGCACACGCCGAGGACGTGGAACCACTGCGTCCGGCACATCCGGCGGACCTCGTCGGCGACCGTCATGGCGCGATCGTATCAGGCACGATCGTCAGAACCTCCACGTCGTCGACGCGTAGACGCGATCGTTGCGGTCGAACTGCCCGTAGAGCGTCGGCCGTGGCCCTTCGAAGACGTCGGCGCCGACGGCGATCGTGACGGCGCCGGTCACGAACCACTCGACCCGCGGACTCAGCCGGAAGTCGCCGCGGTTCGCGTTGATCGCCAGCAGCACCGTCGGGTTCAACGTGTTCTCGAAGAACCCGGAGCCGACGCGCACCGTGACGGACGTCGTGGCCTGCGCCTCCACGGTGCCTCGCGTGAGGTTCGTCGCGGAGCCGGTCAGGATCTTCTGGCTCACCTGGAGCGCCGCGTCGAGATGGCCGAAGAACGAGCCGTCGACGCCGACGAGGTAATCGAGCGTGTCACGGCGCACGACGCCGTCGGCATCGAGCGGATCGGACGTGGCGTAGCGCTTGCCGATCGTCAGCGCCGCTTCGCTCCGCAGCACGATCGGCTCGATGCTCTTCGCCAGCGTCGCGCCGACGATCCGCATGCGCGGATGCTTCGGATCGAGCACGATGACGTCCGGTCCCGCCGCCTGCGCGACGCGGCGCTGGAAGAACACGGGCGACTTGTCGGCGAGGTCGTAATAGATCAGCGCGGTGTCCCACCCGTCGACGAGCGCGGAGAGCCGTGCGCCGCCCTCGCTCCGCGCCACACTGAATTCGTCCGCGCGATCCGGCAGCCGCACGACCGGGCTCCGGACACGCAGCGGGATGCGGGCGAACTCCCACTCGGCCCCCTGCTTCGGCAGCTTGTTGGTGCGCGTGTCGGGCGTCCACACGCCTTCGACGCTGAGCCCCTCGCGGATCCGGTAGGTGGCGTCGAGCACCCAGATCGGGAGGCGCAGCTCGCTGAACTCCGGGAGGATGAATTCGCGGAAGTCGCGCGGGTTGACGACGTCGGTGACGAACGTGCCGATCGCCTCGCCCCAGACGATCTGCTGGCGCCCCACGCGCACGTCGACGTCGCCGCGGGAGACCGACAGCACCGCCTCGCGCAGAGACACGTCCGTCTTCTCGTCGCGCTCGACGTTCGCGGGATAGCGGTCGGTCGCTTCGAAGACGGCGTCGTACCAGCCCCGCGCCGCGGCGCGCACGTTGACGGACTCCGAGAACGTGTACTTGCCGTCGAGCCAGCCGGTCGACCGAATCTTCGCGACGTCGCCAGGATCGTGCAGCCGATACGCGAAGTCCTCGGCGACGCGTCCGCGCACGCGCCACGCGCGACCCGTCTCAGCGGCCTCATCGCGCATCTCGGCCGCAACGACGGACACCGCGGTCAAGGAAACCGCGATGACGGCAACGGTGATGACGGCAACGGTCACGCATCGGGTCATCGAGGAGCGCCACGGGTTCCCCGGGGCGCTCCGAGCGCTGGGGGGTTTGGGGGCCATGTCGGGGCCCCCATCTCAATTAATCTCAATCCAAGCTCTTCATGTAGTTCTTGTCGAAGTACTTGTCGGGAAGATCGCGCACGGCGATCTCGCCGTACTCGATCACCGATCGCCGATCCTTGCGGATCGCGTCGATCAGGGTCAGACGCGTCGAGAGCCGGCGGCCACGGTAGTTGCGAAACCGGTCGAACAGCCCGGTCTTCAGCAACGTCCCGGTGCCGGCGTGGAACTCGGCCTTCACCGGCAGGCGTCCGTCCTTCGACACCCAGTACGTGATCGCGGCGTACGTGACGTCCTTGCTCTTCGCCTTCAGCTCCAGCACGTGACACAGCGCGCCGTCGATGGTCTCGGCGCGGACGAGCGCGGCGTCGTAATCGCCGGCGTAGTCCGTCCGCGCGATGTCGCCGTTGGCGACCTGGCCGACCAGGCGCTGCGACAGCGGGATGCGCACGGGCTTGCCGGCATCGGGCAGATAGATCCAGAGATCGCGGCCGAGTCCCAGCAGCGATCGTCCGACGTT
>JACPCW010000018.1 GCA_016184365.1 Candidatus Rokuibacteriota bacterium | reverse complement strand
CGACTCTTCCTTGTGGAAGCCGAAGCTCGCGACGATGCGGCTCTCCTGCCCGCCTTCGACGAGCGTGAGACCGGAGAGGCGCGCGACCGCGAGATCACCGCGCTTGAACCGCACCGTCGGCGGCAGGCCCTGGATCGGGGCGCCGGTCGCGACGATCTTCAGCTCGCCGTCGAACCGCTCCGCGGGGTTGCCCCACACGTCCTCGACCTTGACGAGCGCCTCGAAGGCTTCGCCCGCGCGGACCGTGGTCGGCGCGGTCGCGACGAGATGGTGCAGACCGCCGCCGACGATGTTGATCTTCGGCGACGGATCGAGCGGCGCGTAGATCTCGGTGCCGAACGGATCGACGAGCACCAGGAACTCGCAGCCCTTTTCGCGGAACGTCTGCGCGCGCGAGCCGGCGCTGCCGCCGCTCGTGTCGCCGATGGTCACGTGGACCTTGTCACCGGGATGGAGCGAGCCGTTCGCCATCGAGACGGCGAAGCACTTGAGCCAGGGGCGCACCCACCCGCGCGCCTCCCACGCGATGCCGGCCGTCGCGGTGGGACTCTTCGACTCGAGCCGCACCGTGGTGTAGTTGCGGCCCTTCGGGTCGGTGAACTGCGGCGGAGCCCAGTCCGAGGCAAAGCGCGTGGCGATCTTCAGCCGGGCACGCTCGTCGTAGCCGTACGCGCCGACCTCGTAGCTGATCGTCCACGTCCCCGTGTGCCCGGCGACCACGTCGTCATCCGGCGTGATCCACGCGCGCCCGATGAACTGGGGGTCGGTCTTGATCGGCATCCGCCTCTCTCAGTGGTTGGGTCCCGGGAACCCGGGCTGATCGCTTATTTTCAGGGCGCCATATTACCAGACAGCAGCGCACCGATCGCCCGCTCCAGCACCGCCGGCTCGACCGGCTTCACCAGGTGCGCGTCGAACCCCGCCTCCGCCGTGGCCGCATGGTCTTCCGGCTGCCCGTACCCCGTCAGCGCGATGACGCAGATCGAGGCGCCCGCCGGCGTGGCGCGGAGCCGCCGGCAGACTTCGTACCCGTCGAGACCCGGCAGGCCGATGTCGATCAGCGCGACGTCCGGCTGGAAGGACAGCGCCGCGGCCACGCCCGCGGCGCCGTCCGCCGCGACGGCGACCTCGTGGCCGTCGATCTCCAGCACGGCGCGCAGCGCTTCGCGCGCGTCGTCGTTGTCCTCCACCACCAGGACCCGGCGGCGGACGCCCGTCGGCACGGGTTCGAACACGTCACGCGATCCCGCGCCGGCCACCTGAAGCGGCAGCCGGACGACGAACTCGCTGCCGCGTCCGAGCCCCGGGCTCGACGCCGCGATGCGCCCGCCATGCAACTCCACGAGCGCGCGCGCCAGCGCGAGGCCGAGGCCGAGCCCGCCGCGCGCGCGGTCCAGCGTGCGCTCCGCCTGCGAAAACAGATCGAAGATCCGGCCGAGGTCCTCCGCGCTGATGCCGATCCCCTGGTCGTGCACGCGCACGACGGCCTCCGCGCGGTCGCGGTCGACGCTGACCCGGATCGGCGCGCCCGCCGGGCTGTACTTCACCGCGTTGTCGAGCAGGTTGCCGACGATCTGCTCGAGCCGCACGGCGTCGCCGGCGACGACCACCGGCTCCCGCGCGAGCGCGATGGCGACGTCGTGGTTCGACGTCTTGCCGGACGCATGCAGCGACTCGAACGAGCGCCGCACCGTCTCGTTCAGGTCGACGTCCGTCCGCTCCAGCGTGATCTTGCCGAGCTGCACGCGCGAGACGTCGAGGAGGTCGTCGACGAGCCGCGCCAGGTGCAGGCTCTGCCGCTTGATGATGTCCCGCATCCGGACGACGGCGCCTTCCTGCGGGCTCGTTCGCTCGAGGACGGACAGCGCGTTGACGACGGAGGCGAGCGGGTTGCGCAGCTCGTGCGCGAGCATGGCGAGGAACTCGTCCTTGCGCCGCTCGGCCTGCTGCGCGGCCCGATAGAGGCGCGCGTTGTCGACGGCCACCGCGGCGCGCGACGCGAGGTCTTCCGCGAAGACGAGATCTTCCTCGTCGTAGCGGCCTCCGGACCCCGCACGAATGAGCGACAGCGTGCCGAGCACGGCATCGCGGGCGCGGAGCGGCACGACGATCGCGGCCGACAGCTGCATCCGGCGCAGCAGCGCGAGATGCTCGGCGTCCTGCGCGGCGGCGACGAAGTGGGCGTCGGTGATCTCGGGATAGAAATCGGGCTCGCCGGTGCGGATGACCTTGCCGATGCCGTAGGGCGCGTCGCGCGGCACGCGGTACTTCCGGCGCAGCGCGGTCGCGACCTGCCGGCGTTCCGCGTCGAGCGACGCCGCGGCCAGTCGCCGGACCCGGCCGTCGCTTTCGACGACGTCGATCGCGCAGCCATCGGCGAGCGCGGGCACGAGGAGCTCGGGCAGTCGCGCCAGCGTCGCCTCGTAGTCGAGCGACGCGCCGAGCCGGCGGCTCGCTTCGGCCATGAGCTTCGAGCGCTGCGCCTGCCGCCGCGCCGCCTCCTCGGCCCGGCGGGCGCGGACGAGCGCGTCGATCGTCGCGACCAGCACGCCTTCGTCCACCGGCGCCGTGACGTACCCGTCGGCGCCGCTCTCGAGCCCGCGCACGGTCGCCGCCGCGCTCGACGCCGTCGTGAGATACACGACGATCGTCGCGTCGGTCGCGGGACTGCTCTTCACCTGCCGGCAGACGTCGAGCCCGCTCATGTCCGGGAGATCGACGTCGAGCAACATGAACTCCGGCGCGCGATCCCGGACGAGCCCGAGCGCCTCGAGACCACGCGCGGCTTCGACGACGCGGTAGCCGGCGCGCGCGAGGACCTGCGTGGTCGTGCGGCGGCTTTCGGATTCGTCGTCGACGTTGAGGACGGTGACCGAATGTCGGTCGATCGCGAACGACTGCTGCACAGCGTCGCCGAGTCTAGCAGCCGGCGCCGCGCGCTCCAACGGCCAAGACGCGCGGCGGCGATTGTAAAATGTCGAAATCCCGGGGCCCCGAGGTGCCGCATGACCAAGCGCTTTCCCGTGTTCGATTGCGACAGTCACGTCGTCGAGCCGCCCGCCGTCTGGGACGAGTACGTGCCGGCGGCCCGGCGCCCGTGGGTGAAGACGCAGTTCCACTTCCACACCGATACCGAGCTGCTGTCCATCAACGGCCGCGTCGTGCCCGCCGCGCGCGAGCGCTCCAACGCCGCGGAGGTCGGCTGGCCCCGGTGGCCGAAGGCGCTGATCGGATCGCTCACGCCGGGCACCGAGGAGTGGAAGGCGAAGCTCGGGCGCGTCGCCGGCTGCCGCGACCCGCAGGCGCGCCTGCGCGACATGGACGCGCTCGGCATCGACCAGGTGATGCTCTTCCCGACCTGGTTCGTCCGCCTCGCGCTGCTGCGTGACCCGGAGGCCGCACGCATCCTGGTCCGCGCGTACAACGACTGGGTCGACGACTACGCGGCCGCCAACCGCACGCGTCTCCATCCGTGCGCCCTGCTGCCGATGCAGAGCGTCGAGTACGCGATCGACGAGCTGCGGCGCGTGGCGAAGAAGGGCTTCAAGGCCGCGGCCGTGCGGCCGTGCTTCTGGAACGGACGGTACCCGACGCTGCCCGAGTTCGACCCGCTGTGGCGGGAGTTCGAGGAGCTCGGCATCGTGCTGACGATGCACACGTTCCCGTCGCGCGAGGCGCTGACCACGGAGTGGGCCGAGCGCATCGCGCGGACACGCGGCACCGGACAGGGCCTGCTCTTCACCGACGAATCGGTCGTCTATTCACCCGGCCAGTTCGTCAGCAACATCGTCTTCTCCATGGAGCCGACGATCGACGCGTCCGAGTCGCTCGGCTTCATCATGGAAGCGATGACGTGGCTGACGACGGTGCTGATGACGGGGTGGCTCGACAAGTTTCCGCGGCTGCGCGCCGCGGTCATGGAGTCGAACGCGACGTGGCTGCCGCTGGTGCTCGGCCGCAGCAAGAACTTCCTCGATCTCTACGCGTTCCAGCGCGGTCCGAAGATCCGCGATCCGTACGAAGTGTTCTACGAGCGGTGCTTCATCGCCTTCGAGAGCGACGAGGCGCCGGTGTACCGGATGTGGGATCTCTACGAGAACGTCGGCATCTGGTCGTCCGACTATCCGCACCACGACGCGGAAGACGCGTGGGAAGCGCTGGAGCTCATGGACAAGCACAAGGTGCCGGAGGCCGTGCAGCGGAAGCTGCTGGGCGAGAACGCGCGGCGGCTGTACGGCATCGAGCCGGTGCTGGCGGTCACGGAGCGCGTGGAGAACCACGAGCCGCAGAAGTTGCCGTGGTAGCTGGACCTTTCTTCGATCGCGTCGGTCGGCCCGGCGACGCCTTCTCCCTCGGCGACGACTGGCAGGTGACGCTGAACCAGGCGCGATGGGAAACGAGCCCGTACCGGGTTGTCGCGGAGCTTGCGATCACGAACGCCAGCCGCCGACCACTACCGGTCGAGGACCTCTACCCGGAGCTGTTCCGCCGAGCCGCGATGACGTTACGAGAGTCCATCTGGACCGACGCCAGGAGCGATTCGGTGTGGGATCCGATTCGGGATACGACGTTCTATCGTCAGGTCGTGATGAACGACCCGAACTCTTCGTCCGATTAAGCCGCTCTGCGCGGGCGCTACGCGGAGCCGGCCACGCTCGCCAGCGACGCGTTCAGTACTTCCAGGAAGTACTCGGCCTCCGACTCGCCGACGGCCGTCGAGAGACAGCCGAGACCCGTCGGCGACAGCAGCACGCCGTGATCGAGCAGCTCGCGGTAGAGGCGATCGAAGCGCGCTCGCTCCTCGTCGCTGACGACCGTGCTGCGGTAATCGACGAACGCGCGCGGCGCCGCGTGCAGCCGGAAGAGTGATCCCATCCCGGTGATCGCGCCCGGCACGCCGGCGCGCTCGAAGCAGGCCTCGACACCGCTGCGGAGCTTCGCGCCCATCTCGTCGAACCGGGCGAACGCCCGCTCGTCCATGAGCTGCATCGCGACGAGGCCGGCGGCCATCGTCACCGGGTTGGCGTTGAACGTGCCGCCGTGCGGAACGAGCGGCTTGCCGCCGCGCGGATCGAAGACCGACATCACTTCCGCGCGGCCGCCGACGGCGCCGACCGGAAACCCGCCGCCGATGATCTTGCCGAAGCTCGTGAGGTCCGGCCGGATACCGAAGACGCCCTGCGCGCCGCGGTAGCCGACCCGGAAGCTGATGACCTCGTCGAAGACGAGCAGAATCCCGTGCGCCGCGGTGACCTCGCGCAGCGCACGCAGAAAATCCGCGCGCGCCGGGATCAGCCCCGCGCGGTTCGGTACGGGATCGACGATGACGGCGGCGAGCGTCTTCGCTTCCTTCTCGATGCGCGCCACCGCGAGCTCGGTCCGGTTGAACGGCAGCACGACGACCTCGTCGAGCACCGACGGCGGCGTGCCCTTCGCGTACGGCAGGCTCGCCGGTGCGTCCAGCGGACCCCACTGATCGGCACTGGATCCGAGACTCACTTCCGCCCAGTCGTACGAGCCGTGGTACGCGCCCTCGAACTTGGCGATGCGCGAGCGGCCGGTGAACCCGCGCGCCGCCTTGATCGTCATCATCACGGCCTCGGTGCCCGAGTTCGTGAACCGCACCTGCTCGACGCTCGCGACCCGGTCGACGATCACCGAGGCGAGATCGATCTCCTCAGGCGTCGGCATCGGAAACGACGCGCCGCGCGCCAGGCGGCGCGTCGCCGCCTCCGTGATGGCCGGGTGTGCGTGGCCGTGGATCAGCGACGTGTAGTTGTTCAGGAGATCCAGCCGGCGATCGCCGTCGACGTCGGTGACCCAGCAGCCCGCGCCGTCGGCGGCGTAGATCGGGCGCGGCGCCATGTACACGGTCGTGCGCGAGTTGCCGCCGGGCAACACCTGCTGCGCGCGCGCCCAGAGCTGCGCGGACTTCGAATCGGGATCGGCGTACGCACGAGTGGTCGGCACGGTCCGCACAGCGCTCATGGATGCGTTCTCCTCACGGGGCTTCGAAGCGATCCGGTCCGCGGGCCGGCGCCGCGCTGTCAGCGCGCAGTACCGCGACCGCGGAGATCTCGATCAAGGCGCCTTCGCGCAGCAGGCCGGCGACGATGACGCCCGTCGCGGCCGGATACGGCGGACCGCCGAACACTTCGCGCCTCACGTCGGCGGTGCCCTTGTAGTTGGCGGTCGTCGTCACGTATTCCGTCGTCTCGACGATGTCGCGCAGCGACGCGCCCGCCGCAGCCAGCAGAGCCGCGAACTTCCGATAGATCTGCCGCGTCTGCTCGACGATGTCGCCACGTCCGACGAGCTCACCGCGGTCGTCGGTCGCCGTCGTGCCCGCGATGAAGAGCAGATCACCGATACGTACCGCGGGCGAAAACGTGTACCGATCGGGCCACGCGCCGGCCGTGACCGCGGCGAAGGCCTTCGTCATCGGGCGCCCGGGCGACGCCGAACCAGATAGACGTGAAAGCCGTCGAGCACGACCTCGCCGCGCTGATTGCTGATCCGCGCCGCGAGACGCAGGATGCCGCGCTCGCCCTTCGGCACGAGCTCGATCACCTCGTGCTCCGGATAGAGCGTGTCGCCGATGACGACGGGCTTCATGAACCGGCAGCCCTGCTCGAGGAAGGCGATCATCGACTCGTGCAGGCGGTGCGCGAGCGGCGACGCGCCGACCGCGGTCATCCCCATCACGAGCAGGCCGTGCGCGAGCGGCGCGCCGAACGGCGTCTTCTTCGCGTACTCGACGTCGTAGTGCAGCGGGTGGTTGTCGCCGGTCAGACCCTTGAAGAACGCGAAGTGCGCGTCGTTCATCGTGTGCGACGGGCTCTGCCACCGGTCGCCGACCTTCAGATCGTCGAACCAGAGCTGATCGCTCATGATGTCGCGAGATCCGCATAGCGGCGCCGGAGCTCCGCCTTCTGGATCTTGCCCGTCGCCGCCGTCACCGGCAGCGCGTCGACGAAGCGGACGAACCTCGGCTTCTTGTACCCGGCGAGCCGGTCGCGGACGAACGCGATGATCTCGTCCTCCGTCACCTGGACCCCGTCCTCGGGAACGATCGCGGCGGCGACGGACTCGCTCCATTCGGGATCGGGCACGCCGAAGACGGCGACCTCCTTCACGGCGGGATGCTCCTTCAGCACGCGCTCGATCTCCGCGGGGTAGATGTTCTCGCCGCCGCTGATGATCATGTCCTTCCCGCGGCCCATGATGGAGAGGAACCCGTCCTCGTCGACGCGACCGAGATCGCCGGAATGCAGCCATCCGTCGCGGATCGTCTCGGCCGTCTTCTCCGGCATGTCCCAGTAGCCGAGCATGATGGTCGGGCCCTTCATGATGATCTCGCCGACCTCGCCCGCCGGCACGTCCCGGCCGTCGGTGTCCACGATCCGCACGTCGACGAGCGGATGCGCGCGCCCGACCGCGCCGAGCTTCGCTTCGTGGTACTGCGGCTTGAGGAAGTGCGTGATGACGCCGGCCTCGGTCAGCCCGTAGAGCTGGGTGATCGGCGCCTTGAACCGTGCCTTCACCGCCTGGAGGTCCTCGCGCCGGATCGTGTCCGACGCGCTGAGGCACATCCGCACCGTGGACACGTCGACGGCTCGCGCGTCCATCGCGCGCAGCAGGCGGCGCCACACCGTCGGCACGCAGAACACGAACGTCGCGCGCTCGCGCTCGATGGCGCTCAGGATCTCGTCGGGATCGGAGCGCTGGAGCACGATCACCGTGCCGCCGACCAGGAAGAACGGCACGAGCATGCAGTCGGTGCCGCCCGTGTGGAACAGCGGGTAGATCAGCAGCCCGCGATCGTCCTCGGTGATGCCCGTTTCCGTCGCGTACACGACCGCGTGCAGATAGTGCTGGCGGTGCGACAGCGTCGCGCCCTTCGGGAATCCCGTGGTGCCGCTCGTGTACATGATGACGCGCGCATCGTTTTCATCGATGGCGACGGCCGGCTCCGCATTCGGCGCCTTGGCCGCCAGACCGTCGAGCGCCGGCTCGAGCGTCCGGCTCGCCCGCCCGAAGTACACGTACGTCTCGATCGTCTCGAGCCTGTCGCGCACGGACTCGACGAGCGGCACGAACTCGGTCTCGACGAGAAAGAACCGGCAGCCGGACTGGCGGGTGGCGTAGACGAGCTCGTCGCCCTTGTACCAGACGTTGACCGGCACGATGATCGCCCCGGTCTTGGCGAGCGCGAAGGTGATCGCGACGTACTCGCTCGAGTTCCGGCCGAGGACCGCCACGCGATCGCCCCTGGCGACGCCGAGCGCGAGCAGCGCGTTGGCGATGCGATTCGCGCGGTCGTTCACCTGCGCGTACGTCAGCGAGACGTCGCCTTCGATCAGCGCGACCTTCGCGCCGAACGTGTCCGGCCGCGCGCTGCGCCGGAGGATCTCGCCGAGCGTCAACATAGGTGGGGGGCCCCGACATGGCCCCCCACACCCCCCAACGCTC
>JACPCW010000117.1 GCA_016184365.1 Candidatus Rokuibacteriota bacterium | reverse complement strand
ACGTGCCCCACCGAGGACGGCGAGATTCCGGATTGCGCCGGCATGATCGCGGCCGTCGAAGCCGTGACCGGGCATCGCGTCGAAGAAATTGTCGGCAAACCGTCGCCGATCATTCTCGGGGTCGCGCTCGAGGCGCTCGGCGTCACGGCCGGTGACGCCGTCATCGTCGGCGACCGCATCGAGACCGACATCACGATGGGCAAGCGCCTCGGACTGGCCACGGTGCTCGTGCTGTCCGGCGTCACGGCGGCCGGAGATCCGCGCATTGCCGAGCTCGCGCCCGATCTCGTCGTCGGTTCCGTCGCCGAGCTCGTCGCCGACGCCTGACCCGCGTCGCCCGCGCGCGCGCGAGTGCTACCATCGATCCGTGGTTGAAGCGTCCGGGACGCCGATCGCGCGCTCGATGCCGCCGCGCCTCGAAGACGGAGACACCGATGTCGTGATCGTCGGCGGAGGCATCGCGGGCGCCGGCGTCGCCCGCGATCTCGCGCTCCGCGGGATTCGCGTCGTGCTCGTCGAAAAAGCCGACTTCGCGTCCGGCACGACGTCACGGTCGTCGAAGCTGATCCACGGCGGACTGCGCTATCTCGAGCTGTTCGACTTCGGCCTCGTGCGCGAATCGCTCCGCGAGCGCGAAACGCTTCGCCGTCTCGCCCCGCACGTCGTGCGGCCGCTGCCCTTCATGGTCCCGATCTATCGCGACTCGACGCGCGGGGTCATCAAGGTCCGCGCCGGGTTGAAGCTCTACGACCTGCTGACGCCCGGCTATCGCCGCCGCGAGCGGTACCGCGTGCTGCGTCCGATCGACGCGCTCTCGCTCGAGCCGGCGATCCGCGCCGACGGGCTCCGCGGCGCCGGCTACTACTTCGACGACCTGCTCGTGCTGCCGGAGCGCTTCTGCCTGGAAAACGTGCTGTCGGCGTGCCGGCACGGCGCGCGCGCCTACAACTACAGCGAGGTCGAAGCCTTCGTCCGCGACGCCCACGGGGCGATCTCCGCGGTGCACGTGCGCGACCTGCTGACCGACCGCGTCGTCACGCTGAAGACGCGCGTCGTCGTCAACGCGGCCGGTCCGTGGGTCGACGAGCTGCGCGCACGCGCCGGCGTCGCCGAGCGCGGCAAGCGCATCGTGCGCACGACGAAGGGCATTCACTGCCTGCTCCCGCGCATGACGGACCGCGCGGTCTATCACTCCACGTCCGACGACCGGATGATCTTCGTCATCCCGTGGCGCGACTTCTCGCTGGTCGGCACGACGGATTCCGATTTCGACGGCGATCTCGACCGCGTGCACGCCACGCGCGCGGAGGTCGACTACCTCCTCGGCGAGGTCCGCAAGGCGGTGCCCGACCGGCGCGTGGCGGCGAGCGAGGTCGCGTATACCTACGCGGGCGTGCGTCCGCTGTCGCACGACGAAGGCAAGCGCACCTCGGACGTGTCACGCGCCCACAAGGTCATCGCCGAGGAGGACGGCCGCTTCCTGTCGATCACCGGGACGAAGCTCACCTGCTTCCGCAGCCTCGCGGAGGACGTGGGCAACCGGATCGCGGCGCGCATCGGGCGCCGGCGATCGAGCCGCACCGCGCGCCTGACCCTCGACGGTCTCGACGAGGACGTCACGACCGTGGAGGCGCGGCTCTCCCTCGACGTCTCCGCCGAGATGGCGGCGTCCGGCCTGTCGCGCGAAACGCTCGAGACGCTCGTCGCGACGTACGGGCGCGCGTTCCGGCGTGTCGTGGATCTCGCGGGAAAGGTGCCGGACGGCCGTGAGCGGCTCTGTCCGTCGAACCCCGAGATCGTCGCGCAGCTCCACGTCGCGGTGCAGGACGAGCTGGCGATCTCGCTGCAGGACGTGCTGCTGCGCCGCACGGGCATCGGCAGCAGCCGCTGCCAGGGCGTCGACTGCGCCGAGGCGATCGGACGCCGCATGGCCGAGCTCGCCGGGTGGACGTCGCGCCGGCTGACCGCGGAGCTCAACGCGTACCAGGCGCACGTCGCACGATCGCATCGCTTTCGTGAGTAGACCGTCGCCGGGACGTCATCACGCCGTGTGCTATATTCCGCGCGGCTGCGACACCCCCGAAGGAGATCATTCATGAACGTATTGCGTGGGGCCTTCGTCGTCCTCGGCGCGCTCGCCGTCCTCGCCGCCACGCCGGCGGTGTCGTTCGCGAAGACCGACATCCACTTCTGGCACGCGCTGTCCGGCCAGCTCGGCGAAGCGCTCGAAGCGCAGGCCAAGGAGTTCAACGCGAGCCAGTCGGATTACGAGGTGAAGCCGCTCCGCAAGGGCTCGTACTCGGAGACGATGACCGCGGCGATCGCCGCCTATCGCCAGAAGAACCCGCCGCACATCGTGCAGGTCTTCGAGGTCGGGACGCAGACGATGATGCTGTCCGGCGCCATCTACCCCGTCTACGAGCTGATGCAGCAGCACGAGATCCGCATCAACTGGGACGACTTCATCAAGCCGGTGGTCGGGTACTACACGAAGGACGGCAAGCTCTACTCGATGCCGTACAACTCGTCGACGCCGATCCTCTACTACAACAAGACGGCCTTCAAGAAGGCGGGGCTCGATCCCGAGAAGCCGCCGAAGACGTGGCAGGACGTCGAGGCGTTCTCGAAGAAGATCATGGGGACCGGCGGCGCGAAGTGCGGCTTCACGACGGCGTGGCCCTCGTGGGTCCAGGTCGAGAACATGCATGCCACCCACGACCAGCCGTTCGCGACCAAGGCGAACGGGTTCGGCGGCGTGGAGGGCGTCGAGCTGCTGATCAACCGGGAGTTCGGCGTCAAGCACATCGGTCAGCTCGCCAAGTGGCAGAAGGAAGGCATCTTCTCGTACGGCGGCCGGGCCGGCGTGGCGGACCCGAAGTTCGTCAACGGCGAGTGCGCCATCTACATGCACTCGTCGGCGCTCATCGGCAGCTTCACGAAGAACGTGAAGTTCGACTGGGGCACGGGCGGGCTGCCGCACTGGGGTGCGCCGTACAAGAAGGCGACGTCGATCATCGGCGGCGCGACGCTCTGGATCCTGAAGGGCAAGCCGCAGCCGGAATACCGCGGCGTCGCGAAGTTCCTCGAATTCCTCGCGAAGCCGGAAAACCAGATGGCGTGGCACGTGAACACCGGCTATCTCGCCGTCTCGAACACCGCGGTGCGCAACCTCGAGCAGGGCTACCACTTCGTCAAGAACCCGAAGCAGTACACGGCGTTCGCGCAGCTGACGGGGCTGCCGCCGACGCCGCCGGCCGCGATGGCGGGCAAGAAGGCGGCGCCGGCGAAGCCGGAGCGCGTCTCGACGCCGAACAGCCAGGGGCTCCGCCTCGGGAACTTCGTGCAGATCCGGGACGCGATCGAGGCCGAGCTGGAGAACGTCTTCGGCGGCAAGAAGACCGCCAAGCAGGGCCTCGACGATGCCGTCGCGCGCTCGAACAATCTGCTGAAGGAGTTCGCGGCGACGCACAAGCCGTAGCCGCGCGCCGGCCGTGAAGCGGACGGTCTTCAAGAACCGCTGGCTGCCGTACCTGCTGGTCGTCCCGCAGGTGCTGGTGACGCTCGTGTTCTTCTTCTGGCCGGCGGGGAAGTCGCTCTACCTGTCGCTGTTCAGATCTCCGCCGTTCGGCGGCCGCGACCTCTTCGTCGGCCTCGACAACTTCACGGCGCTGCTGACGGACGCGCAGTACTACGACAGCGTCATCAATTCGTTCATCTTCGCGGGCGGCGTGACGAGCCTGTCGGTCGTC
The DNA here is from genome assembly GCA_016184365.1 of Candidatus Rokuibacteriota bacterium. Taxonomy (GTDB): domain Bacteria; phylum Methylomirabilota; class Methylomirabilia; order Rokubacteriales; family CSP1-6; genus AR8. Next base: position 30,324 of record JACPCW010000117.1, on the reverse strand, counting down.
GTCGGACTCGTCGTCGCGGGGCTCGCCAACCAGAAGATCCGGGGGCTCGCGATCTACCGCACCATGCTGCTCTGGCCGTACGGGATCGCGCCGGCCATCGCGGGGATCATCTTCCTCTTCATCTTTCACCCGTCGTACGGCGTGCTGCCGTACTTCCTGTCGTTCGTCACGAGCTACGAGTTCAACTGGCTCCTCAAGGGCTGGGTGGCGATGGCGCTCGTGATCGTCGCGACGGCGTGGACGCACCTCGGCTACAACATCGCGTTCTTCCTCGCCGGGCTGCAGGCGATCCCGAGCTCGCTCCTCGAGGCGGCCAACGTCGACGGCGCCGGCCCGGTCCGGCGCTTCACGGCCATCGCCGTGCCGCTCATCTCGCCCGTGACGTTCTACCTCGTCGTCGTCAACATGGTGTTCGCCTTCTTCGGCTCGTTCGGGGTCATCCACGCCGTGACGCGAGGCGGTCCCGGCCACGCGACCGAGATCATGGTCTACAAGACCTGGAACGACGGCTTCATCGGCCTGAACCTCGGGTCGTCCGCGGCGCAATCCGTGATCCTCATGGCCCTCGTCATCGCGCTCACGGTGCTGCAGTTCCGGTTCGCCGAGAAGAGGGTCACGTATTGAGCACCCCGGCCACCGTGGCCCGGCCGCGCGACTTCCTCGTCGCCGTCGGCACGGGGGAGCAGACGCGGCGCCGCCGGCCGTTTCCATGGGGGACGCTCATCGTCCACGCGCTCCTGCTGGTCTCGGTCGTGGTGATCGCGTTTCCCCTCTACTACTGCTTCATCCTGTCGACGCAGACCGTCGACCAGGTGATCGAGAAGCCGCCGCTGCTGCTGCCGTCGACGCACGCGATCGAGAACTACGCCGAGGCGTGGCGCAAGTCGAAGATGGGCCGCCTGCTGGTGAACTCGGCGATCGTGGCGGTCAGCGTGGCCCTCGGGAAGATCTCCATCTCGATGCTGTCGGCGTTCGCGATCGTCTACTTCCACTTCCGCGGCAAGACGCTCGTCTTCTGGATGATCTTCGTCACGCTGATGCTGCCGGTGCCCGTGCGGATCCTGCCGACCTACGAGGTCGTCGGCAACCTCGGCTGGATCAACACGTACATGGGGCTCACCGTGCCGCTCATGGCGTCGGCGACGGCGACGTTCCTGTTCCGCCAGTTCTATCTCACGGTGCCCGACGAGCTCTGCGAGGCGGCGCAGCTGGACGGCTGCGGCCCGATGCGCTTCCTCTGGAAGTTCCTGCTGCCGCTCAGCTGGGCCAACATCGCGGCGCTGTTCGTCGTGCTCTTCATCTACGGCTGGAACGAATACTTCTGGCCGCTGCTCGTCACGAACACCGCGGACATGCGGACGGTGATCATCGCGATCGAGAACATCATCCCGCGCTCCGGCACCGAGCTGCCGATCTGGAACGTGATCATGGCGGCGTCGATGATGGCGCTGCTGCCGCCCGTCGCGGTGATCGTCTTCATGCAGCGCTGGTTCGTGAAGGGTCTGATCGAGAGCGAGAAGTAGCGTGTCGAGCTTCCGCTGGGCCGCCCACCGCGGCGGCGCGCTCGTCTGGCCGGAGAACAGCCTGCTCGCGTTTCGCGAGTCGCTGGCGCTCGGCGCGCCGCTCCTGGAGCTCGACGTGCACCTCACGCGCGACGGCGACCTCGCCGTCGTCCACGACGCGAAACTCGAGCGGACGACCGATGCCACCGGCGTCGTGGCCGATCGCACGTCCGACGAGCTTCGCCGGATCCGCCTGCGCGACCGCAACGGCACCCTGACCGGCGAGCGCGTCCCGATGCTGGCCGACGTGCTCGCGCTCGTCGTGCCATCGCCGGCCGGGTTGTTGCTCGAAGTGAAGGGGCCCGGCATCGCCGCGGTCTACGAGCGGCACGCCGGCGGCGTGCGTGCGATCGGCGGGCCCCGCTACGACGGTCTCGAGCAGTGCGTGCTCGCCGCGCTCGACGCCGGCCGGATGCGACACCGCACGACGGTGCTCGCGTTCAATCCCGACGTGATCGCGGCGCTTCGCGTGCTGGCGAGCGACGTGCGCACGACGCTCGTCGTGTCCGCCCGCCACCTCGCCATGGCCTCGGCGACCGTCGACGAGCTGCTCGATCTCGCACAATCGCTCGGCGCCGAAGACGTCGGGGTCGAGCACACGCTCGCCGATGCCGCGCTCGTCGATGGCGTCCGCAGGCGAGGGATGACCGCCGGCGTGTGGACCGTCAACGAGGCCGCGCTCATGCGCCGGTACGCCGATCTCGGCATCGAGATCGTCACGACGGACCGGCCGGACATCGCGGCGCAGGTGTTTCACGCATGAGACGGCGGGCGTGGCTGACCGGTGCGAGCGCGGTGCTGCTGGCCGGCCGGCGGTCCGTGGCGAGCGGCCAGGCGGCGAAGCGCCCGCTCGTCGCGGCGCATCGCGGCGGGGCGCTGCTCTGGGCCGAGAACAGCATGACCGCACACCGCAGCGCGCTCGCGCTCGGCGTCGACTTCCTCGAGACCGACATTCACCTGACGGCGGACGACGAGGCGGTCGTGCTGCACGACGCGACGCTCGACCGCACGACGACCGGCCGCGGGCCCGTGTCGGCGCTGAAGCTGGCCGACCTGCGCGACCTTCGGCTCAAGGCGGCGGACGGGACGGTGACCGCGGACGGCATCCCGACGCTCGGCGCGCTGCTCGATCTGCTGGTCGGTCAGCGCGCGGAGCTGCTGCTCGAGATCAAGGTGGGCGCCGACCGGCAGCGGTACCCGGGCATCGAGGAGAAGGCGCTGGAGGCCGTGAAGCGACGGCAGCTCTTCGATCGCACGCTCGTCATGGGATTCCAGGCCGACACGATTCGCCGCGTCCGTGAGCTGGAGCCTCGGATGCGGACGGTCTGGCTCGTCTCCCGCACCCAGCTCGAGCGGCAAGGGATGTCGGCGACCGACGCGGTCCGTCGTGCCGCCGACGCGGGCGCCGTCGTGCTCGGCATCCAGCACACGGCGCTCGACGCCGCGGGTCTCGATGCGGCGCGAAAGGCGAACGTGCGCGTCGCCGCGTGGACGGTGAACGAGGAGGCCCACGTCCGGCGCGTCATCGATCTCGGCGTCGACGTCGTCATCAGCGACCGTCCCGATCTCGCGCTGCGGCTCGCCGGGCGATGAGCGACCGGTGGCGCGCGCCCTACCTCCTCGCGCTCGATCAGGGCACGTCGGGCTCGACCGCGCTCGTCGTCGACCCGGACGGCCGCGTCGTCGCGCGCGGATACGCGGAGCTGCCGCAGCACTATCCCCAGCCCGGCTGGGTCGAGCACGATCCGGCCGACATCTGGTCGACGATCGAGACCGCCGGACGCCAGGCGCTCGGCGAGGCGCGCGTGACCGGTCACGAAATCGCGGCCGTCGGCATCACCAACCAGCGCGAGACGACGGTCGTCTGGGATCGCGCGACGGGCGCGCCGATTCACCGCGCGATCGTCTGGCAGTGCCGTCGCACGTCGGGCATGTGTGACCGGCTGCGTTCCGATGGCATCGAGCCGATGGTGCGCGCGCGCACGGGACTCGTGCTCGACGCGTACTTTTCCGGGACGAAGATCGCCTGGACGCTCGATCACGTCGCCGGCGCGCGACCGCGCGCGGAACGCGGCGAGCTCGCGTTCGGCACGGTCGATTCCTGGCTGCTGTGGAAGCTGACCGGCGGCCGGGTGCACGCGACCGATGCGACGAACGCCTCGCGCACGCTCTGCCTGAATCTCCGCACCGTCGACTGGGACGACGAGATGCTCCGAATCCTCGGCGTCCCGCGCGCCATGCTGCCGCGCGTGCTGCCGTCGTCCGGCGTGTTCGGCGAGACCATCGACCTCGGATGGCTGCCGGCCGGCGTGCCGATCGCGGGGATCGCGGGCGATCAGCACGCGGCGCTCTTCGGACAGGCGTGTCACGCGTCCGGCATGGCGAAGAACACGTACGGCACCGGGTGCTTCGCGCTGCTCAACACGGGCCGGACCCCGGTCGCGTCGTCGCACGGGCTGCTGACGACCATCGCCTGGCGGATCGGCCGCGAGACCACGTACGCGCTCGAAGGCAGCGTCTTCATCGCCGGCGCGGCGCTGCAGTGGCTGCGCGACGGTCTCGGCATCATCAAGGCCGCCGCGGAGAGCGAAGCGCTGGCGCGCACGGTGCCCGACACCGGCGGCGTCTATTTCGTGCCGGCGTTCGTCGGGCTCGGCGCCCCGTACTGGGATCAGTACGCGCGCGGCACGATCGTCGGGCTCACGCGCGGGACGACGCGGGCGCACCTGGCGCGTGCGGCATTGGAGGCGATCGTCTACCAGAGCCGCGACGTGCTCGACGCGATGGCCGCGGACGCCGGCATCCCGCTCGGCACGCTGCGCGTCGACGGGCTGGGCGCGGGGAACGACTTCCTGTGCCAGCTCCAGGCCGACGTGCTCGGCGCGCGCGTCGAGCGGCCGACGACGATCGACACGACGGCCCTCGGGGCCGGGTATCTCGCCGGTCTCGGCACGGGCCACTGGCGGTCGCTCGAGGACATCGGACGGCTCTGCACGATCGAGCGGACGTTCACGCCGGCCATGGACGATGCGCGACGCGCGTCCCTCTACGACGGCTGGCGGCGGGCGGTCGAGCGCTCGCGCGACTGGGCACGGTAACCCGGTACGCGACGGCATAGAATGTCCCGGCCCCGGAGCGGATGCCCCGAACCTCAAAAGGAGACCCTCGGGCATGAGCGAGCGGGGCGTGGTCGAGGCGGGCGGCGGCGTTGCCGGCGACCGCCGAGCGCGGGGGGTCTGGGGGCCATTTCGGGGCCCCCAGGTCAATCGGTTGACGCGAGCGCTGCCCGCGCTCGGCGTCGCCGCGATCTGGCTCTTCCTGATCGTGTTCCTCGTGTACCCGCTGCTACGGATCTTCTACGACGCCGTCAGCGACGAGACGGGCCGCTTCACGCTGGCGAACTTCGCGGAGTTCGCCACCGATGCCTACTACGTGCGGTCGCTCTGGAACTCGATCGTGCTCGGCTCCGCGCGTTCCACTTCGACGTCCCGGGCTTCGACCGCGGGCTCACGAGCTTCTGGATCATCATGCCGCTCGTGCTGGCCATTCGCCGGCTGCCAGACACCGTGCGGGGGTCGTACGCGTCCCTCCTGCTCGTCCACCGGTCGATGGAAGAGGCCGCGTCGAGCGTCGGCGCCACGGGCGTGCGCTCGTTCCGGGACATCACGCTGCCGTTGATCTGGCGCGGCGTGCTCGTCGGCTCGCTGTTCTCGTTCATGACGTCGCTGCAGGAGGCGTCGGCCGTGCTGTTCCTGTCGCTCGGCGGCTGGGAGACCATGACGGTCGGCATCTTCGCCTTCTACATCGCCGGGAGCGCGAACGAGGCGGCGGCGCTCGGCGTCATCCTGATCGTCGTCGCGTCCATCACGATGCTCGTGATCAACCGCACGGCCGGCGCGCGCATGGGAGGGATGTTCGGGTAGCGGGTCCGCGAGAGGTTGTGCTAGTGTTCTCCTTCACATGGCGCGGGACAAACCGCCCTCGCCTTGGAGTGGCCTCGGCGAGGTCCTCTCCATTGGGATGACCTTGGTCATCTCGACCGTGATCGGATTGGGCGCGGGGTACTTGGCCGATCGTTGGCTCGGAACGATCCCCTGGCTGACGCTCGTCGGCCTCGGATTCGGAATCGCTGCGGGCTTTCTCAATGTCATACGGCTCGTGAGGGCGTTGGAGCGCAAGCTGCCGGATGAATGACTTCGCGATGCGCGTGATCGTCCTGAGCCTCGTCCTGGGCGCCGCGTCCTCGCTCGCCGCCGCCTGGGTCGCCGGCGGCGCCGTGGCGATGGCCGTCGCCGTCGGCGCGCTCGTGGCCGTGCTGAATTTCCGCTGGCTGGTCCGCGGCGTCGCTGCGGTCGCCGAAGACCCAGGGCGGGGCCATCGCCGCTCGCTGGCGGTCGTGACCCTGCGACACGCCGCGAGCTTCGGAATCCTCGCGGTGCCCGTCGCCGCCGGCATTGCGAACCCCCTCGGTCTCGGCGTCGGCGTGACGGCGTTGCCCGTCGCGCTCACGATCGCCGGCCTGGCGCTCGCGCGCGAAGAGATCTGATATGGGCGCCATGGAGCATCCGCCGATCTTCCGCCTGCCCGGCGTGCCGGACCACGTGACCTACACGTGGATCATCATGATCGTCCTCGTCGCGTTCGCCGTGGCGGCCGCTCGACGTCGCGAGCTCGTTCCGGTGGGCCTCCAGAACTTCGGCGAGGTGGTCCTCGAGACCTTCGTCGGTCTCGTCGACGAGCTGATCGGCCCCGACGGCCGACGCTTCCTTCCGCTCGTCGCGACGCTCGGGATCTTCATCCTCGTCGGCAATCTGATGGGCCTGATTCCCGGCCTGATGTCGCCGACCGCCAGCCTGAACACGACGGCGGCGTGCGCGATCATCGTGTTCCTCACGTACCACTGGATCGGCATCAGGACGCAGGGCGCGGCGAACTACCTGAAGCACTTCATGGGGCCGGTGCTCTGGCTCGCGCCGCTCATGTTTCCGATCGAGATCATCGGACACCTCGCACGTCCGCTGTCGCTGTCGCTCCGGCTGTTCGGCAACATGACCGGCGGCCACATCCTGCTCGCCGCCATGTTCTTTCTGATGGGGCTGGACGGCCTCCTCGGCTGGGCGCTGTCGGGGAGCGCGGGCGGGCTCATCATTGGCCTGCCGGCCGGCATCCTCATGTTCGTGTTCATCCTCGGGTTTCTCGTTCCGCTGAAGATCCTCGTGTCGATCATCCAGGCGTTCGTGTTCGTCCTGCTGACGTGCCTCTACATCGCTGGAGCCCTCGAAGAGGCCGAACACCACGCCGAGGCCCACGCCCAACACCACTGACGTTCACCAACACAGGAGGGGCACTTCGTGCGACGTCTACTCGTTCTGGTCGGTCTGGCAGTCCTGGCGCTTCCGGCCGCCGCGCTCGCGCAGCAGACGGCACCGGCGACGGCGTCCCCGTGGAACGCTCCGTTCGCCTTCCTCGCGGCCGGCATCGGCCTCGCCATCGCCGCCGGCCTCTGCGGCCTCGGCCAGGGCCGGGTGGCGGGCTCGGCCGTGGACGCGATCGCGCGCCAGCCCGGAGCGCAGCAGCGGATCTTCACCTCGATGATCCTCGGTCTCGCGTTCATCGAGTCGCTGACGCTCTACATGTTCGTCATCGCGATCATCCTGGTCGTCAAGTACTGAGCCGAACGCTGTGACCCGTCGCGCCGCCCCGCGCGGCGCGACGGGCGGTTTTCGTGGCCCGCTCTAGCTATCGACTGCCGAAGATCCCGGAGATGACGGTTCGCCGTCTCTCCGTGTACTCGCGCTGCCTCCGTGAGCTCGAGGAGGACGGCGTGAAGACCATCTCCTCGCAGGAGCTGGCGGAGCGCTTCAACCTCAACTCCGCCCAGGTGCGCAAGGATCTCGCGTACTTCGGCGAGTTCGGCGTCCGCGGCATCGGCTATTACGTCGCCGGTCTCCGCGCCGAGCTGCAGAAGATCCTCGGTCTCGACCGCGAATGGCCGGTGGCGCTCGTCGGCTTCGGCAATCTCGGCTCCGCGCTCTTCAATTACCGCGGCTTCGGGCGGCAGGGCTTCCGCATCGCCGCGATCTTCGACGACGACCCCGCGAAGGTGGGCCGCGACGTCGACGGGGTGCCGGTGTTCGCCGTCGTGGACATGGCGCGCGAGGTGCGGGCGCGCAGCATCCAGATCGCGATCCTCGCCGTCCCCGCGGAAGGCGCGCAGCCCGTGACCGACGCGCTCGTCGCCGCCGGCATCAAGGCCGTCCTGAACTTCGCGCCGTCGCGCCTGCGCGTGCCCCGCGACGTCCGTCTCAAGGACGTCGACCTCTCGATCGAGCTCGAGACGCTCAGCTTCTATCTCGCGAAGTCGGGCCGCTGATCGGGGCCGCGCGGGCGATGACGACCAGCGCGATCCTCGGAGAGTACTCGCCGACGTTCGAGCCGCGCCCGGCCACCAACGCGGCCATCGCGCATTCGAAGGCCGCCCTCGGGCTCGACGTCGGCGTGGAGTGGATCGCGACCGACACGATCGACGCCTCGCTCTTCGACAAGCACGGCGGCATCTGGGTCGCGCCGGGCAGTCCCTACCGCGACATGCCGAAGACGCTCGAAGCGATCCGGTACGCGCGCGAGCGCGGCGTGCCGTGCTTCGGCACGTGCGGCGGGATGCAGCACATCATCATCGAGTACGCGCGGAACGTGCTCGGGTTCCCGGACGCGCAGCACGCGGAATACGACCCGTACGCGTCCGAGCTCTTCATCTCCGCATTCACGTGCTCGCTGGCCGGGCGCGAGATGGACCTGCGTCTCACGGCGGGCTCGCAGGTGGCGAGGATCTACGGCGCGACGACGGTGACCGAACGGTATTACTGCAACTTCGGCGTGCATCCCGATCGCGTCGCCGTGCTCGGCTCCGGACCGCTCCGCATCGTCGGCTGGGACGTCGTCCCGCCATCCGGACTTCGAGGGGCGCCACGGCTGCGCCGGGGCGCCTCCGAGCTTGAGGGGGGGGTGGGGGGCCCGTCGCGGCCCCCCATCTTCAAGGAAGACGCCGAAGGCGAAGTCCGCGTCGTCGAGCTGCCGGGCCATCCGTTCTTCATCGGCACGCTGTACGTCCCGCAGACCCGGTCGACGCCCGATCGATGTCGCCGTGCGTGGTACCGTGAAGTGCCCGGATGCTGAAGCGGTGGTCGGCCTTCAACGAGCTGGCGAAGAGCTTCGCTGAGGGAGACGTCTGTCTGCGCGTCGCCGGGCTCACCGGCGCCGCCCGCGCCCTCGTCATCGCCGAGCTGCTGGAAACGCCCCGCCGCACCGCGCTCGTCATCGCCGCCGGCGTCGCCGAGGCGCACCGCTGGACGCAGGACCTCAGGTTCTTCGGCGCGCCCGCCGTCGAGTTCCCCGAGCCCGAGCCCAAGTTCTGGAAGGGCGGCCACCATCGGGAAGCGGACGCCGAGCGCGCGCTCATCTGCCGTCGCCTGCTCGCCGGCGAGCCGCTGATCGTCGTCGCGACGCCGGGCGGCCTCGACGCCGCGCTCGCCCGCCCGGACGCGTTCACCGGCGAGGTCATGCGGCTCAACACCGGCGACCGCCTCGATCGCGAGCTCCTGCTCGAAGCGCTCGAGCGCGGCGGATACGAGCGCGTCGACACCGTCGTCGAGGTCGGGCAGTGGAGCGTGCGCGGCGGCATCGTCGACGTCTTCTCGCCGGCGCATCCGAGCCCGGCGCGGCTCGAGTTCTTCGGCGACGACGTCGAGTCGATCCGGCTCTTCGATCCGACGTCGCAGCGATCGGTCGAATCGCGCTCGGAACTCGTGCTCCTGCCGTTCAACGCCGGCGGCGAGGCGGGCCTGCTCGACTACCTGCCGCCGGCGGCGCCCGCGATCGTCGACAGCATCACGCTGCTCGATCGCGTCCGCGAGGACGCGCCCGACGCGCCGCCGCTCGGCACGCGCCTCGCCGGGCGTCAGCTCATCGTGCTCACGCTCGTGGCCGGCACGGCCGGCGCCGTGGACACCGCGCGGCCCGGCGAGCTGCTGCTCGACACGCGGTCACTCCCGCAATCCACCGGCAACTTCAATCACGTCGCCGCGGAGATCGCCGGCTGGCGGCAGGAAGGCTTCACGATCCGCGTCGCCGGCGCCGACGAGCGCCAGGCCGAGCACCTGAAGCAGATCTTCCGCGAGCACGGCATCGAGACGGTCGTCGCCGAGTCGCTCGAGGCGCCCGAGCCGCTCGTCATCGTCGTCGGCGAGTGCTCGGCGGGATTCTCCATTCCCGAGCTCGGCTTCATGCTGCTCACCGAGCAGGAGGTCTTCGGCGCGCGGCGCCGCACGCTGCGGCGGCCGAAGTACCAGCGCGGCGCGGCGATCAGCGCGTTCACGGACCTTCAGATCCACGACCTCGTGGTCCACGAGGACCACGGGATCGGCCGGTATCTCGGCCTCCGCACGATGAGAGCCGGCGATCGCGACGCCGACTTCCTCGTGCTCGAATACGCGGAGAACAATCAGCTCTACCTGCCGGTCGACCGTCTCGACCTCATCTCGAAATATCTCGGCGGCGACGGGGGCGCGGCGCGCCTCGACAAGCTCGGTGGGGCGTCGTGGCAGCGCGTGAAGGAATCCGTGCGCGCGGCGCTCCGCGAGATGGCCGAAGGGCTGCTGAAGCTCTACGCCGAGCGGGCCATTGCCGGCGGCACGGCGTTCTCCGGCGACACGCCGTGGCAGCGCGAGTTCGAGGCCTCGTTCCGCTTCGAGGAGACGCCCGACCAGCTGCGCGCGATCGAAGAGACGAAGCGCGACATGGAGAGCGAGCGCCCGATGGACCGGCTCGTCGCCGGCGACGTCGGGTACGGCAAGACGGAGATCGCGCTGCGCGCCGCGTTCAAGGCCGTCGCCGACGGTCTTCAAGTCGCGGTGCTCGTGCCCACGACCGTGCTCGCGCACCAGCACTGGAGCACGTTCTCCGACCGGTTCGCGCCGTTCCCCGCGAAGGTCGAGCTCCTTTCCCGCTTCCGCTCGGCGAAGGAGCAGAAGGCCGTCCTGGCGGGTCTCGGGAACGGCACGGTGGACGTCGTCATCGGCACGCACCGGCTGCTCTCCAGGGACGTCGCGTTCAAGAAGCTCGGGCTGCTCGTCGTCGACGAGGAGCACCGGTTCGGCGTCGCGCACAAGGAGCGGATGAAGCAGCTCAAGACGTCCGTGGACGTCCTGGCGATGACGGCGACGCCGATCCCGCGCACGCTCTACATGTCGCTCTCCGGCGTGCGCGACATGTCGGTGATCGAGACCGCGCCGATGGACCGGCTGCCGGTGGAGACGTACATCCGGAGATTCAGCAAGGCCGTCGTGAAGGACGCGATCGAGCGCGAGCTCGAGCGCGGCGGCCAGGTGTTCTTCGTGCACAACCGCGTGCAGTCGCTGCCGTCCATGGTGCACTTCATCCAGGGCCTGGTGCCGGACGCGCGCATCGTGATGGGCCACGGCCAGATGCGCGAGCGCGAGCTCGAAGCGACGATGGTGAAGTTCGTCACCGGCCAGGCGGACATCCTCGTGTCGACGGCGATCGTCGAATCCGGCCTCGACATTCCGGCGTCGAACACGATCATCGTGAACCGCGCCGACCGGTTCGGGCTCGCCCAGCTCTACCAGCTCCGCGGGCGCGTCGGCCGAGAGCGGCAGCAGGCGTTCGCGTATTTCCTGGTTCCCGCGGACGGCCGCGTCGACGAACAGGCCCAGCGGCGGCTGCGGGTGCTTCAGGAGCTCACCGAGCTCGGCTCCGGCTTCAAGCTCGCGCTGCGCGACCTCGAGATCCGCGGCGCCGGCAACCTCCTCGGGCCCCAGCAGCACGGCCACATCGCCGCCGTCGGCTACGATCTTTACTCGAAGCTCCTCGCGGAAGCTGTGCGAGAATTGAGCGGCTCGGTGGCCCCCACGACCGTCGAGCCCGTGATCAGCGTCGATGTCGAAGGCTACTTGCCCGACGAATACGTCCCCGAGGTCAATCAGCGCCTCGCGCTGTACAAGCGGCTGACCGGCGTCACCAGCGACGACGCGCTCGCCGACCTCGCCGGCGAGCTGGCGGATCGCTTCGGGCCGCTGCCGACGGAGGCGCGACAGCTCGTCGAGACGGTCCGGCTGCGGGTGGCGGCCCGGGCGCTCGGCATCGAAAAGATCGAAGCCGGCGGTGGTCGCGCGCTCGTGACGTTCTCGCCGGCGACGACGGTGGACCCCGATCGCCTGATCAGGATGATCCAGAAGAGCAGGGGGCGAATGAAGATGAAGCGGGAATACACCCTCGAAGCGTCCATCGCGTCCGGCGAGTGGCCGACCGTGCGCGACTCGCTCCACGCCCTGCTCCACGATCTCGTTCGATGACGCTGGGCGCCCGCGTCACCATCTCGCTCGTCCTCGGACTCGTGCTCGGCGGATGCGCCATGCCCGCGTGGGTGCCCTGGCTCGGCAAGAAGCCGGAAGCGCCGGCCCCGGCGCGCGTCGCCGACAGGGCGCGGACGGAGCGTGCCGGCGGCGGCCCGCGCGCCGAGCCGGCGCCGGAGCCGCCGCGGCTGAAAGGCCTGTCCGACGACGTCGTCAGCGATCGCATCGTGGCCATCGTCAACAACGACGCGATCACGCTCGGCGAAGTGCTCGAATCGATCGCCGTCTGGCGTCGCGAGAATCGGGAGCGAAGCGGCGCGCAGAGCGACCAGGAGCTCGCGACGCAGTTCCTCAACCGTCTCATCGACACCCGCCTGCAGCTCCAGGAAGCCGAGCGCGAGCGGATCACCATCGACGAGTCCGAGGTGCTCGAGGAGCTGACGGAGCGCGTGAAGAAGCTCGGCTCACCGAGCCTCGAGGCGTTCGAGGCGTCGGCGAAGGCCGAGGGCGTCACGCTCGACTCGATCAAGAAGCGCGTCCGCGACAGCCTGCGCATGTCGCGCATCGTGCGACGCAAGGTCTCGCTCCGCATCTCGGTGACCGAGGAAGAGATCGACCGGTATCTCGAGGCCAACCGGCTGAAGCTCGAGACGGGCCTGTCCTATCACGCCCGTCACGTGCTGCTGGTTCCCGAGACGCCGTCGGAAGCGTCATGGGACGCGGCGAAGGCCAGGGCGGAAGCCGTCCGCGCCGAAGCGCTCGCCGGTGCCGACTTCATCGCGCTCGCGCGGCAATACTCCGCGGACGTCAGCGCGAAGGACGGCGGCGACCTCGGCACGCTCAAGCGCGGCGAGCTCGCGGTGGACATCGAGAACCAGATCCTCCGGCTCGCGGTCGGCGAAGTGTCCGCGCCCTACCGGTCGAGCCTCGGCTGGCACGTCTTCAGGCTGGAGGCGAAGGAGTCGCTCGAGGGCGACGCGCTGGCGCGCGCGCGCCAGCAGATCCGGGACATTCTCTTCAGAGAGAAGTTCGAGGCGCGGCTCGACGTCTGGCTCAAGGAGATCAAGCAGCGGGCGATCATCGAGGTGCGGATGTGACGCGCCCGTGGTGCGGATGTGACGCGCCGGGCGCCCGCATGTAAACGAGACCATTGACATATTTGTCCCCAAATGGGACGATTGGCCCTGAAGTCGGTCCACCCTCGTAGAACGCAGCAACCCCGAGCAGGAACACACTAATTTCATGCGACGCATCCGCGTCGCCCCCGGAGCCGTCTCATGACCCGCCGCGAACGATCATCACAGCCGCAGGGGAATAACCCCACCTCCACCGCCGAGACCGGCGGCCTCAGCCTCTCCGTCCTCAAGCAGAAGAACATCAGCGATCTCACCGGCATCGCCCGGGACATGAACGTTCAGAACTCCACGGGGCTGCGGAAGCAGGAACTGATCTTCAAGATCCTCCAGTCGCAGGCCGAGAAGGACGGGCTGATCTTCGCGGAAGGCGTGCTCGAAGTCCTGCCCGACGGCTTCGGGTTCCTGCGCGCCCCGGACTACAACTACCTCCCGGGCCCGGACGACATCTACGTGTCTCCGTCGCAGATCCGGCGCTTCGATCTCAGAACCGGCGACACGATCTCCGGCCAGGTGCGGCCGCCGAAGGACACCGAGCGATACTTCGCGCTGCTCAAGGTCGAGATGATCAACTTCGAGACGCCGGAGCAGGCGCGCGACAAGATCCTCTTCGACAACCTCACGCCGCTCTACCCGATGGAGCGGCTGCGCCTCGAGCACGAGTCCGAGAACCTCACGACCCGCGTGATGGACCTGCTCTGTCCGATCGGCAAAGGCCAGCGCGGCATGATCGTCGCCGCGCCCCGCACCGGCAAGACGATGATGCTGCAGGCGCTCGCGCGCGCCATCGCGGCGAACCATCCCGAGGTCTACCTGATCGTGCTGCTGATCGACGAGCGGCCCGAGGAAGTCACCGACATGCAGCGGACGGTGAAGGGCGAGGTCATCTCGTCCACGTTCGACGAGCCGCCGCAGCGGCACATCCAGGTCGCCGAAATGGTCATCGAGAAAGCCAAGCGCCTGGTCGAGCACAAGCGGGACGTCGTCATCCTCCTCGACTCGCTCACGCGGTTCGCGCGCGCGCACAACGCGACGATCCCGTCGTCCGGCAAGGTCCTGTCCGGCGGTCTCGACGCCAACGCGCTCCAGCGACCGCGGCGGTTCTTCGCCGCCGCGCGGAACATCGAGGAAGGCGGGTCGCTGACGATCATGGCGACCGCCATCGTCGACACCGGCAGCCGCATGGACGACGTGATCTTCGAGGAGTTCAAGGGCACCGGCAACATGGAAGTCCACCTCGACCGGCGCCTCATGGACAAGCGCGTGTTCCCGACGATCAACATCGAGCAGTCCGGTACGCGCAAGGAAGAGCTCCTCCTCGAGAAGGACGAGCTCCAGAAGGTCTGGCTCCTCCGCAAGGCGCTCTCCCAGCTGAACCCGGTCGAAGGCATGGAGCTCCTGCTCGACAAGCTCAAGCAGACCAAGAGCAACAAGGAGTTCCTGGCCGCCATGCATTCGATGGGATAGGTCTTTTCCGCCCTCGGCTGGTATGCTGTTCATTCCCTGAGGAGGTGGGCCGTGAAGGCTGGCATTCATCCGGATTACGTCGACACCACGATCACCTGCGCCTGCGGGGAAGTCGTCCAGACCCGATCGACCAAGCCGAACATCCACGTCGAGGTCTGCTCGAAGTGCCACCCGTTCTTCACGGGTAAGCAGAAGCTCATGGACACGGCCGGCCGGGTCGAGCGCTTCCAGCGCAAGTACAACCGACCGACCCCCACGACCGGCTAGATCGCGCCCGGCCGGTCCAGAGCCGGACCGGGCGTTCGATGCTCTCCCTGGCCCGCCCGCGGGCCTTTCGTGTCGCAGCACGCGGGTCGTTTCGGCGGTGCGGACCCCTCCGGAGGCGTTGAGTCACGATGCTGTTCGACAAGCTTCGCCAGATCGAAGACCGGTCCGAAGAAGTCGCGCGGGCGCTGGCCGACCCGGCGATCTTTTCCCGGCCGGCGGACTACGCGCGCCTGCGGAAGGAGCATGCGGAGACCGTCGAGATCGTCGAGCGCTTCCGCGAATACCGCGAGGTGCTCCGCCGTGTCGGCGAAGCGCGCCACATCCTCGGCGAAGGCGGGGACCGCGAGCTCGCGGAGCTCGCGCAATCCGAGCTCGACGAGCTGGCCGGACGGCAGGCCGCGCTCGAAGAGGACCTGAAGCGCCTGCTCCTGCCCCGCGATCCGAACGACGACAAGAACGTCTTCGTCGAGATCCGCGCCGGCGCCGGCGGCGACGAAGCCGGGCTCTTCGCCGGCGAGCTCGTCCGCATGTACACGAAGTACGCCGAGCGCCAGCGCTGGAAGGTCGAGGTCATGGACCTGTCCGCCGGCGGCGTGGGTGGCGTGAAGGAAGCGATCGTGTTCGTGCAGGGCCGCGGCGCGTGGAGCCGGCTCAAGTACGAGCGCGGCGTGCATCGCGTGCAGCGCGTGCCCGTCACGGAATCCGCCGGCCGCATCCATACCTCCACGGTGACCGTCGCGGTGCTGCCGGAAGCGGAAGACGTCGACATCCGCATCGAGGACAAGGACCTGCGCGTCGACGTCTACCGGTCGTCCGGTCCGGGCGGCCAGGGCGTCAACACGACCGACTCGGCGGTGCGCATCACGCACATTCCGACGGGGGTCGTCGTGACGTGCCAGGACGAGCGCTCGCAGATCAAGAACCGCGCGAAGGCGATGAAGGTGTTGCGCGCGCGGCTGCTCGAGGCGGCGCAGGACGAGCAGCAGGCGGCGATCGCCGCCGATCGGCGCAGCCAGGTCGGCACCGGCGAGCGAAGCGAGCGCATTCGGACCTACAACTTCCCGCAGGCGCGCGTCACCGATCACCGCATCGGCCTGACGCTCCACCGTCTGCCGACCGTGCTGGAAGGCGACCTCGACGAGCTGATCGACGCGCTCACCGCGGCGGAGCAGGCGCAGCGCCTGGAACGAGTGGAGAGTTGACGGTTCAGCAGCACTCCGCAAGGGCCGGGGACCGCCTGATCGCCGCGGTGGCGGCGCTCGAGGCCGCTGGCATCGCGCCCGCCCGGCCCGAGGCCGAGTGGCTGCTCGCCGACGTCCTCGGCGTCGGACGCTTCGACATCTACCTCGCCCTCGACCGGGAGCTGTCGCCGGCGAAGGCCGACGCCTACGAGCGCGCCGTTGCGCGCCGGACGGCCGGCGAGCCGCTGCAGCAGATCGTCGGGTGGGAGTCGTTCTGCGGCCTGCGGATTCGTGTGACGCCCGACGTGCTCGTGCCGCGCCCGGAGACGGAATCGCTGGTGGAATGGGCGCTCGCGCGCCTGCCACGGGGGCCCCGTCGCGTCGTCGACGTCGGAACGGGCTCGGGGTGCATCGCGGCCGCGATCGCGCACGCGCGTCCCGACGTGAGCGTGCTGGCCGCGGAGCTGTCGCCGGCGGCGGCGCGCGTCGCGCGCGAGAACATCGCCGCGCTCGGGTTCGCGGCGCGCGTGCGTGTCGTCGTCGCGGACGTGCTGACCGCCGTCGCGCCCGACGGCGTCGACGTCGTGGTCGCGAACCCGCCGTATCTGCCCGACGCCATGCTCCCGGCGCTGCCGCGCGAGATCCGGAACTGGGAGCCGCGCGGCGCGGTGCTCGCCGGGGCCGACGGTCTGCGCGTGCTCGCGCGCATCGTCGCCGACGCGGCGCGGGTGCTCGTTCGCGATGGCTCGCTGCTGGTCGAGACCGCGGGCGATGCCCAGGTCGACGCCGTCGCGGCGATGTTCGAGCGCGCTGGATACGCCGAAGTGGCCATCCGGGCCGACCTGACGGGAACCCGGCGATTCGTCGCCGGGCGCCGAGGTGTCTGATGCCTGCACGTCTCGAGATCGAAGGAGGCGTTCCACTCCGCGGCACGGTCGCCGCCAGCGGCGCGAAGAACGCGGCGCTGCCGGTGCTCGCCGCCGCGCTGCTCACGAGCGAGCCGCTCGGGCTCGCGAACGTTCCGGCGCTGAACGACGTCCGCACGATGCTGGCGCTGCTCGATCGCCTGGGCGCCCGCGCGACGCGCGACGAGTCGCGCGTCCAGATCCAGGTCGAGCACGTGAAGAGCGATCGCGCGCCGTACGAGCTGGTCTCGACGATGCGCGCGTCGGTGCTGGTGCTCGGGCCGCTGCTCGCGCGCCACGGCTCGGCGCGGGTCGCGCTGCCCGGCGGCTGCGCGATCGGCGTGCGGCCGATCGATCAGCACCTGAAGGGCTTCGCCAGGATGGGCGCCGAGATCTCGATCGAGAACGGTGACGTCGTCGCGCGGGCGGGCCGGCTGAAGGGCGCGAAGATCTCGACGGACCTCGTGACCGTGACCGGCACCGAGAACCTCATGATGGCGGCGGCGCTCGCGGAGGGCACGACGGTCATCGAGAACGCCGCGCGCGAGCCCGAGGTCGCGGATCTCGCCGATCTCCTGAACGCGATGGGCGCGCGGATCCGCGGCGCGGGCACGGCGCGGATCGAGATCGAGGGCGTCACCGAGCTCGGCGGCACGAATCACCGGATCATCCCCGACCGCGTCGAAGCCGGCACGCTGCTCGTCGCGGCCGCGATCACGCAGGGCGACGTCACCGTCACCGACGTCGTGCCCGACCACCTGTGGGCCGTGCTCGCGAAGCTCGAAGAGTGCGGGGTGCCGCACGAAGTCGGCGCGTCGTGGATCCGCGTTCGCGCGGCTGAGCGGCCGCGCGCGGCCGACGTGATCACCAGTCCGTTCCCCGGCTTCCCGACGGACATGCAGGCGCAGATCATGGCGCTGCTCGGTGTCGCCGACGGCCACGCGCGCGTGACGGAGACGATCTTCGAGAACCGGTTCATGCACGTCGCGGAGCTCGTCCGGATGGGCGCGTGCATCGAGACGGAAGGCTCGACCGCCATCGTCCGCGGCGTCGACGCGTATCAGGGCTCGCCCGTCATGGCGTCCGACCTCCGCGCGTCCGCGGCGCTCGTGGTCGCGGGGCTCGCGGCGCGCGGGACGACCGAGGTCGCGCGCGTCTATCACCTGGACCGGGGCTACGAGCGCCTCGAGACCAAGCTCGCCGCGCTGGGCGCGCGGATCCGGAGGATCGAGTGAGCCGGCTCACGCTGGCCTTGCCGAAGGGCCGTCTGCTCGACGGCGCGCTCGACCTGCTCCGCGAGATCGGCGTCGAGGGCGTCGATGCGGAATCGCGGCGCCTGATCTTCGACGACTCGCGTCGCGAGCTGCGGCTGCTCTTCCTCAAGCCGGCCGACGTGCCGGCTTACGTCGCGTACGGCGCCGCCGATCTCGGCGTCGTCGGCAAGGACATCCTGCTCGAGCAGGAGCCCGACGTGTACGAGCCGCTCGACCTCGGGTTCGGGTTCTGCCGCCTGGTCGTCGCCGAGCCGCGCTCGCTCGCGGAGCGCGACGACCCCGCGACGTGGTCGTGGGTGCGCGTGGCGACGAAATACCCGCGGCTGACCGAGGAGTACTTCTCGAACCGGGGCATCCAGGTCGAGATCGTGCGGCTCGACGGCTCGATCGAGCTCGCGCCGCTCGTCGGGCTGGCCGAGCGCATCGTCGACCTCGTGCAGTCCGGTGAAACGCTGCGCGCCAACGGGCTCGTCGAAGTCGCCGAGATCGCGCACTCCACGGCGCGGCTGATCGTGAATCGCGCGTCGATGAAGACCGAGTACGCGAGGATCCGCGGCCTGATCGACGACATGAAGGCCCGCGTCGCGAGAGTGCCGTCGTGATCCGCACGTTCGACGTCCGCAGTCTCGGCATCGACGCCGTCGTGACGGCGCTCGAGCGGCCGCCCGCGCGCGTCGCCGCCGACATCCACGCCGCCGTGGAGACGATCGTCGCCGCCGTGCGCGAGCGCGGTGACGACGCGCTGCTCGAGCTCACGGCGCGCTTCGATCGGTTCGACGCCGGCGCCGCGTCCGCGCTCGCCATCACGGCCGACGAGATGCAGGCCGCCGAAGCCCAGACCCCGGCCGACGTCCGCGAGGCGATCCGCTACGCGGCCGATCGCATCGCGCGCTATCACGCCGAAGCGATGCCGCGCTCGTGGCGCATCACCGACGAGCACGGCTCCGTGCTCGGTACTGAGGTCCGTCCGCTCGATCGCGTCGGCCTCTACGTCCCGGGCGGACGCGCGGCGTATCCGTCGACGGTGCTGATGACGGCGATTCCGGCGCGCGTGGCCGGCGTCCGCGAGATCGTGCTCGTCACGCCGCCGGACGCGGAGGGCCGCGTCCGGCCGGCGGTGCTGGCCGCGGCGCGCGCGGCCGGCGTCACGGAAGCGTGGCGCGTGGGCGGCGCGCAGGCCGTGGCCGCGCTCGCGTACGGCACGAAGAGCATCCGGCGCGTCGACAAGATCGTCGGTCCCGGAAACATCTACGTCGCGCTCGCGAAGCGCCGGGTCTTCGGCGACGTCGGGATCGACATGGTGGCCGGACCGAGCGAAGTGCTCGTCGTCGCCGATGCGAGCGCGCGCGCCGACTGGATCGCCGCCGACCTGCTCGCCCAGGCGGAGCACGACCCGATGGCGCGCGCGGTGCTCGTGACGGACGCGCGGCCGCTGATCGACGCCACGCGTGCCGCGCTCGAGTGGCGACTCGCCGACCTGCCGCGCCGCGCGATCGCGGCGGCGGCGCTCGAGGCCAACGGCGCACTGATCCACGTGAGCGATCTCGCCGAAGCGATCGAGCTCGCGAACCGGCTCGCGCCGGAGCACCTGGAGCTGTACGTGCGCGAGCCCCGCGCGCTGCTGCCGCGCATCCGCCATGCCGGAGCCGTGTTCCTCGGCGGTCACACGCCCGAGGTCGTCGGCGACTACGTCGCCGGACCGAACCACGTCCTGCCGACCGGCGGCACGGCGCGGTTCTCCTCGCCGCTGGGCACCGAGGACTTCGTCAAGCGATCGAGCGTCATCGAGTACACGGCGTCCGGTCTCGCGGCGGCGCTGCCGCATCTGCGGGCGCTCGCGCGGGTGGAGGGACTCGACGCGCATGCGCGGGCCGCGGAGGCGCGCGACCCACGGGGAGAGGGCACATGAAGGGGCGTCAGGCGCGGGTGGAGCGGAAGACGAAGGAGACGCAGATCATCGCCGAGCTCGGCATCGACGGGACGGGCGCCTCCCAGGTGGCGACGCCGATTCCGTTCTTCTCGCACATGCTCGAGGCGTGGGCGAAGCACGGCCTGATGGACCTGAACCTCGAAGCGCACGGCGACGTGGAGGTGGACATCCACCACACCGTCGAGGACGTCGGCATCGTGCTCGGGCAGGCGCTCCGCCACGCGCTCGGCGACAAGCGCGGCATCGTGCGGTTCGGCAGCGCCTTCGTGCCGATGGACGAGACGCTGCTGTTCTCCGCCGTCGACGTGTCGGGCCGGCCGTTTCTCGTCTTCGACGTGCCGGTCGCGCGGACGCGCGTGTCGAACTTCGATCTCGACATGCTGCCCGAGTTCTTCCGCGCCTTCGCGTTCAACGCCGAGATCACGCTGCACGTCCGGATGCACAGCGGGCACAACCTGCATCACATCACCGAGGCGGCGTTCAAGTCGGTCGCCCGTGCGCTCGCGCAGGCGACGCGCCTCGATCCGCGGATCGCCGGCGAGATCCCGTCGACGAAGGGCGCGCTGTGAGCGGACGTCACCGGGTTGTCGAGACGGGCTCGGGTTCACCCCGGGACCGTCGAGCGTTGGGGAATGTGGGGGGCCATGTCGGGGCCCCCCACGTCGAATGATCGCGATCGTCGATTACGGTCGCGGCAACCTCGGCAGCGTCGAAGCGGCGTTCGTGCGGCTCGGCATGCCGGCGGTCGTCACGCAGGACGCGCGCGCGGTCGACGAGGCGTCGGCGGTCGTGCTGCCCGGCGACGGCGCGTTTCACGACGCGATGGAGAACCTCGAGCGCCTCGGACTGCTGGCCGCCGTGCGCCGCGCCGTCGACGGGACGCGCCCGTTTCTCGGCATCTGCCTCGGCTACCAGCTGCTGTTCTCGACGAGCGAGGAGTTCGGCGAAGGCCGCGGCCTGGACGTCGTGAGGGGCGCCGTGCGGCGCTTCGCGGCCGGCCGCAAGGTGCCGCACATGGGCTGGAACCGCGTCGAGCACGCCGGTGACCTCCGGCTGTTCCAGGGCATTCCCTCGGGTGCGCACTTCTACTTCGTGCACTCGTATTTCCCGGAGATCGCCACGCGCGACGTGGCGGTCGCGTGGTGCGACTACGGCGTGCGCTTCGCCGCCGCGATCGAGCGCGGGCTCCTGATGGCCACCCAGTTCCATCCGGAGAAGAGCCAGCGCTGGGGCCTGCGGCTGCTCGAGAACTTCGCGGCGGTGGTGAAGGAGCGCGGCGCGTGATGGCCGTGCGAGCCGCAGGCCGGTCGCCGGGCGAGGCGAGTCGACGATGCTAGTCATTCCCGCGGTCGACGTCCGGGGCGGTCGCGCCGTCCGCCTGCGCGAGGGCCGCGCGGATGCGGAGACCGTCTTCGCCCATGATCCGATCGCCGCGGCGCTCCGCTGGGCCGGCGCCGGGTGTGAGCGCCTCCACGTCGTCGACCTCGACGGCGCCTTCGGCCAGGCGCGCCAGACCGCGGTCATCGCCGACATCATCCGCGCCGTGGCACCGATCGCCGTCGAGGTCGGCGGCGGGCTGCGCGACGTCGCCGCCATCGAGAGCGTGCTGGCCGCCGGCGCGCGCTGGGCGGTCGTCGGCACGCGCGCCGCGCTCGATCCCGCGTTTCTGCGCGACGCCGGGCGGGCCTTCGGTGAGCGGTTGATCGTTGCGGTCGACGCGCGCGGGTCTCGCGTCGCCGTCAAGGGCTGGACCGAGGTCATCGAGGAAACCGTGGCCGACGTCGGGCGGCGCGCGCGCGACGCCGGCGCCGCCGAGCTGCTGTACACGGACGTGAGCCGCGACGGGATGGAGACCGGTCCGAACGTCGAGGACACGGCCGCGCTCGCGCGTGCGGTGGAGATGCCGATCCTCGCGTCGGGCGGCGTCGCGACCGTCGCCGACCTCGTGCGGCTGGCCGCGATCGACGGCGTGCGCGGCACGGTCGTGGGCCGCGCGCTCTACACGGGCGCGATCGATCTCCGGGCCGCGTTGAGTGCCGTCCGCTCCGCTGTCGGCGCGCGTGGTTCGTCGGATTCGAGCGCCGGCTCCGCCGGCGCAACTCCGAACGTTCGAACGGTGGGGGGTGTCGGGGGGAGCGGCGCTCGCTCCCCCCGACCCTGATCAATCCCATGCTCGCGAAGCGGATCATCCCGTGCCTCGACGTGAAGGAGGGCCGCGTCGTCAAGGGCGTGCGGTTCCTCGATCTGCGCGACGCGGGCGATCCGGTCGAAGCCGCGCGCGCGTACGACGCGCAGGGCGCCGACGAGCTCGTGTTCCTCGACATCACCGCCTCGCACGAGGAGCGCGACATCATGCTCGACGTCGTGCGGCGGACGGCCGAGGGCATTTACATGCCGCTCACCGTCGGCGGCGGCCTCCGGAGCGTCGACGACGTCCGCGGGCTGCTGCGCGCCGGTGCCGACAAGGTCTCGCTCAACACGGCAGCGATCCAGCGTCCGGCCGTGATTCGCGAGGCGGCGGAGCGCTTCGGCAGCCAGTGCATCGTCGTCGCGATCGACGCGCGGCGCGAGGGCAACGCGCCGGACGGCACGCCGCGCTGGGGTGTGTACACGCACGGCGGCCGCCGGCCGACCGGACTCGACGCGGTCGCGTGGGCTCGCGAAGCGGCCGCCCGGGGCGCCGGTGAAATTCTCCTGACGAGCATGGACCGCGACGGGACGAAGGACGGTTACGATCTCGAGCTCACCCGGGCGATCGCCGAGGGCGTCACGATTCCGGTCATCGCGTCCGGCGGCGCCGGCACGCTCGAACATCTCTGGGAAGGCCTCGTCGAAGGCGCGGCCGACGCCGTGCTCGCCGCGTCGATCTTCCATTTCGGGATGCACACCATCGCCGAGGCGAAGCAGTATCTCGCCGACCGCGGCGTCGACGTGAGGCGCGAGCCGTGACGCCGGACGCGCTGCGATTCGACGCGGCCGGTCTGATCCCCGCGGTGGTGCAGGCCGCCGAGACCGGTGAAGTGCTGATGGTCGCGTGGATGAACCGTGCCGCCGTCGACCAGACGCTGGCCACCGGCGTCACGCATTTCTGGTCGCGGACGCGCGGGAAGCCGTGGCGGAAGGGCGAGACGTCGGGGCACACGCAGCACGTGCAGCGCGTGTACGCGGACTGCGACGGCGACACGCTGCTCGTGCAGGTGCACCAGGACGGCGTCGCGTGCCACACCGGGAACCGCACCTGTTTCTTCCAGCGGCTTCGCGCGACGGACGGCGGCGCGGATGACGGCGCGGCCGCGACGATGCTCGAGCGGCTCGAGCGCATCGTCGCCGACCGCAAGGCCTCGCCGCCGGCCGGCTCGTACGTCGCGTCGCTGCTGGCGGGCGGCGAGGCGGTCGTGAGCCGCAAGGTCGGCGAAGAGGCGATCGAGGTCATCACGGCCGCGCTCGGCGGCGAAGGCGACGCGCGGGTCGTGTCGGAAGTCGCGGACCTCTGGTTCCACACGATGGTGCTGCTCGGGCAGCGCGGCATTCCGCTGCGCGACGTGCTCGAGGAGCTGGCGCGGCGCCACGCCGAGCGCGACGCGTCGGGTTGACCGCCGGTGCGAGGTCGCCTGATGGGTGTCATGGTGCTGGGGATCGCGACGCTGGCCGCCGCCGGATGTGCCGCCACGCGCATCGAGGGCGGCGTGTTTTCGTCGGACAAGGGCTATCGCGTCGAGATGCCCTCGGGAGACTGGACCGTGGCGAATGACCGGCAGGCCGATCTCGAGCTCCGCCATCGCGACGGAACGGCCGGGATCGTCGTGAACGCGTCGTGCGGCGCCCAGCGATCGCGTGGTCCGCTGTCGGCGCTGGCGCGTCACTTGCTGTCCGGATTGCGTGACCGCTCGGTCGTGGTGCGCGAAGACGTGGCCGTCAACGGCAAGGCCGCGCGGCATTCGGTGGTCGACGGGCGCCTCGCGGATGGCGGCGCGCCGGTGAGGGTCGAGGTGTACGTCATGCGCGACGAGCGGTGCCTGTACGACTTCCTCTACGCCGCGTCGCCGGACACGTTCGCGGCGCGCCGCGCGGATTTCGAGCGCGTCGTCCGGACGTTCGCGACGGAGGGCCGTCAGTGATGGACGTCTACCTGCGGCGCACGATCATGTGGTACGGCGGCGTGGGATTGCTCACCGCGACGGTCGCCCGGAACGTCGCCCTGCCGCGCCGGTACCTGGCGCTCGTCGTCCACGAGATCGAAGTCATGGGCGTGCGGTCGCTCGGCGTGGCGCTCACCGCGGCCGTGTTCACCGGCATGGTGTTCTCGCTCCAGAGCGCGGTGAACATGGCGCGCTTCGGCGCCGAGGCGTACGTCGGACCGCTCGTCGCGCTCGCGATCTTCCGCGAGCTCGGCCCCGTGCTCACCGCGGTCCTCGTCGGCGGGAAGGTGGCGTCCGGCATCACCGCGGAGCTCGGGTCGATGAAGGTCACCGAGCAGATCGATGCGCTCCGCTCGCTCGGCGTGAACTACGTGAAGCGCCTGATCGTGCCCCGGCTGCTCGCGGCGCTCGTCGTCTTCCCGCTGCTCACCGCGCTCGCGGACGTGACCGGCGTCGTCGGCGGCATGCTGATCATGTACTTCGAGCGCGGCGCGGACATGTTCGCGTTCTGGAACAACATGACGTACTGGGTCGTGCCGAAGGACTTCCTGACCGGCATCGCGAAGAGCGCCGTGTTCGGCGCGATCGCGACGCTGATCGGCTGCTACAACGGGCTGTCGACGGAAGGCGGGACGGAAGGGCTGGGCCGCGCGACGACCGCCACGGTCGTGCACGTGACGATGGGCGTCATCGTGTCCGACTTCTTCCTGACCAAGATCTTCCTGATGCTGTTCTGGTGATGCGGTGAGCGAGCGGGTGATCGACGATCGCCCCGGCTTCGCCGGGGCGAGAGGAGCGCCGGGGGGTCTGGGGGGCCATGTCGGGGCCCCCCACGAGACAATCGTGGAGGTGATCGGGCTGGAAAAGGCGTTCGACGCCGGACCCGTGCTGCAAGGCGTGACGTTCGACGTCTCGAAAGGCGAAACGCTCGTCGTGATGGGAGGCAGCGGATCGGGCAAGACGGTGCTGCTCCGCCACATCGCGGGGCTGCTCCAGCCCGACGCCGGTCAGGTCCGCGTCTTCGGTCAGAACATCGAGCATCTGAGCGAAGAGGAGCTGCTCCCGATCCGCCGGCGGATGGGATACGTCTTCCAGGGCGCGGCGCTGTTCGATTCGCTGACGACGTACGAAAACGTGGCGTACCCGCTCCGGGAGCACACGCGTCTCGGCGAGGACGAGATCCGCGAGCGCGTCGCGCGGTTCCTGGGCGTGGTCGCACTCGGAGACGAGGTGATGCCGAAGCTTCCGTCGGAGCTCTCGGGCGGCATGCGGAAGCGCGTCGGCATCGCCCGCGCGCTGTCGGCCGAGCCGGAGATCATGCTCTTCGACGAGCCGACGGCCGGGCTCGATCCGACGAACTCGAAGATGGTCGGCGACCTGATCCGCGAGCTGCACGGCGGCGTCTGCGACACGGCGATCGTGGTCACGCACGATCTCGAGCTCACGAAGACGGTCGCCGATCGCGTGGCGATCCTGATCGACGGCCGCTTCGCCGCGCTCGGCCCGCTCGCCGACGTGCTCGGCAGCCCCGAACCGACGGTCCAGGCGTTCCTGGCCGGGGAGGCGCGTTGAGATGACTCGCGACAGCCGGGAGCGCGCCGTGAAGTTCCGGGTGGGCGTCTTCATCCTGGTCGCGCTCGTCGCGCTGATCGGCATGGTCTACGTGCTCGGCGCGCGCGCCCGCCTGTTCGAGGCGCGCTTCACGATCCACGCCGACTTCACCGAGGTCGGCGGCCTCGCCGAGGGCGCGACGGTCCGACTCGCCGGTGTCCAGATCGGGCGCGTCACCGCGGTGCATCTGCCCGGCCAGCCGGGCGGCAAGGTGCGGATCGACATGTCGATCGCGAAGAAGTTCGGTGATCGCGTCCGCGGCGACTCCGTCGCGCGCATCGAGACGCAGGGCCTGCTCGGCGACAAGATCGTGGAGATCACGGTCGGCACGGCGAAAGCGCCGCCGGCCGCGGCGGGCGCGGTGCTCGCCTCGCGCGACCCCACGGACATCGGCCAGGTGCTGACCGAAGGCGCGGCGACCGTGAAGAACGTCGCGCAGCTGGCCGAGGGGCTCCGCACGATGACGGAGTCCCTCAACAAGTCGAACATCGTCGAGGACGCCGCGGCGACCGTGAAGAGCGCGCGCCGCACGACGGACCAGGTCGCGCGCATGGTCGACGAGGCCCAGAAGGGCAAGGGCTGGGCGCACGTGCTGCTCTACGAGGAGCCGGTCGCGCTCCGCAAGCTGAACGACATGATCGCGTCGATGCAACGGGTGATCGACCGCGTCGAGCGCGGCGAAGGCGCGGCCGGGGTGCTGACGTCGAAGGAAAGCAGCGCCGCGGCGAAGCGCCTCGTCGCCGCGATGGAGCGTCTCGGGGCGATGGCCGACCGTCCCGAGGACGAGGAGGGCGTGCTGCCCGCGCTGCTCTTCGATCCGAAGTACAAGAGCCTGCTCGACGATCTGAACTCGGTGACGAAGAACCTCCGCGAGGTGTCCGATCGCATCGCGGGTGGGCGCGGGACGATCGGAAGCCTCGTGAAGGACGAGCCCGACGACGGCAGCACGCGACAGGCGGCGAAGGACTTACGTGCGACGCTCGCGAACCTCAAGGAGATCACCGACAAGCTGAACGAAGGCGAAGGCACGATCGGCGCGCTCATCGCCGACCCGACGCTCTACGAGCGGATGGTGTCGATCCTCGAAGGCGCGCAGCGCAGCTTCCTGCTGCGCGGATTGCTGCGCGGGCTCGGCGGAAATCGCGACGGCCAGAAGGAACGGGATCCGAAGTGAGGGTCCGCACGGCCTACCGCTGCCAGCAGTGCGGCTTCGCGTCGCCGAAGGCGGGCACGTGCCCGGACTGCAAGCGCGCGACGGGTGAGCTGGTGCCGCTCGTCGAGGAGCGTGAGGCGCCGCCGCCACGCGGGCTGCATCGGCGCATCGCGGCGCCCGGCACGGGACCGCGCCCGCTCAAGGACGTCGTCGTCGAGCGTGGCGATCGGACGCTCACCCGGATCGGCGAGCTGGATCGCGTGCTCGGTGGCGGCGTCGTCCGCGGGTCGCTCGTGCTCATCGGCGGCGATCCGGGCATCGGGAAAAGTACACTGCTGCTTCAGGCCGCCCGCGCGCTCTCCGATGCGCTGCCGCCCGTGCTCTACGTCACCGCCGAGGAATCCGCGGCTCAGGTGAAGCTCCGCGCGGACCGGCTCGGTGTGGCGGCCGCCGAGCTCCTGCTGTGGGCCGAGACGGATCTCGCGCTCGTCGAAGCCGAGCTCGATCGCGTGCAGCCGCGGGCGCTGATCATCGATTCGATC
This sequence comes from Candidatus Rokuibacteriota bacterium, assembly GCA_016184365.1. GTDB lineage: Bacteria > Methylomirabilota > Methylomirabilia > Rokubacteriales > CSP1-6 > AR8. The sequence goes on along the minus strand of JACPCW010000117.1, from coordinate 2,790 downwards.
CAGACCGTGTTCCTCCCGCAGCTCGAGTCGGCGCCGGGCAGCGTCGCGCAGGTGCGCGAGTGCGCGGCGCGGCTCATGACGATCGCGAAGAGCCGCGGCATCGCGACGTTCCTCGTCGGCCACGTCACGAAGGACGGCGCGATCGCCGGGCCCCGCGTGCTCGAGCACCTCGTCGACACGGTGCTGTACTTCGAAGGCGATCAGCACGCGGCGTATCGCGTGCTCCGCGCCGTGAAGAACCGGTTCGGATCGACGAACGAGATCGGCGTGTTCCGCATGGCCGATCGCGGGCTCGTCGAGGTGCCGAACCCGTCGGGGTTCTTTCTCGCCGAGCGGCCGAAGGATGCGCCGGGCTCGGTGGTCGTCGCGAGCCTCGAAGGCACGCGGCCGGTGCTGCTCGAGCTCCAGGCGCTGGTCGCGCCGGCGGCGTTCGGCACACCGCGCCGCACCGTGCTCGGCGCCGACTACAACCGCGTGGCCGTGCTCCTCGCCGTGCTCGAAAAGCGCGCCGGCGTGCCGCTCGGCAACCAGGACGTCTTCGTGAACGTGGCCGGCGGCGGTCGCGCGCTCGAGCCGGCGGCCGATCTCGGGATCGTGCTCGCGGCGGCATCGAGCTTCATGGACCGGCCGGTCGCCGGCGACATCGTCGTCATCGGCGAGGTCGGGCTGACCGGCGAAGTGCGCGCGGTCAGTGGTCTCGAAGCTCGGCTCAAGGAGATCGCGGCGCTCGGTTTCCGCGCCGCGCTCGTGCCGGCGTCGAGCCTCGCGGAGCTGCGCGATCCACCCGTGGAGACGACCGGCGTCGCGACCGTCACCGACGCCCTGCGGAGGCTGCTCGACTGACATGACGATGATCGTCGTGCGCGCGGTGGTCGTCCTGCTGTCCGCGTGGGCCGGCGCCACGGTCGCGCCCGAGCTCGACCACTCGGCCGTCGTCGGCGCCGTCGCGGGCGCGCTGCTCGGCGCCACCGCCGTGTGGCTCGAGTACACCGCCGGCGGCGTCGCCGTCGAGCGACTGTTCTGGGTGGCCGCCGGGACCTTCTTCGGTCTCATCGCCGGTCTCGCGATGGGCACCGCGGTCTCGTCGTTCTTCCCGTCGGGCGGCATGACGATGGTCGGGCTGCCGGCGCTGCTCGGCGCGTATCTCGGCGGCGCGATCGCCGTGCGCCGCCAGCAGGATCTGGAGCACGTCTCCGCGCTGCTGTTCCCGGCGTCGCGCCGCACCGAGCTCCACAAGATCCTCGATACGTCCGTCATCATCGACGGCCGGCTGGCCGACGTGTGCGCGGCGGGGTTCATCGACGGACCGCTGGTGGTTCCGCAGTTCGTGCTCCAGGAGCTGCAGCACATCGCGGATTCGGGCGACGCGCTCAAGCGCAATCGCGGCAAGCGCGGCTTCGACGTGCTGCAGCGTCTGCAGCGGATGCCGGGGGTGAAGGTCGAGATCACCGATGCCGACTTCCCGCACGTCCGCGAGGTCGACCGCAAGCTCATCGAGCTGGCCAAGGTGCTGCGCGGCAAGGTCGTGACGAACGACTACAACCTCAACAAGGTCGCCGAGGTCTCCGGCGTCGCGGTGCTGAACGTGAACGATCTCGCCAGCGGCCTGCGGCCGGTGGTGCTGCCGGGCGAGGGCATGCGCGTGCACCTCCTGCGCGAAGGCAAGGAAGCGGGTCAGGGCGTGGCGTATCTCGACGACGGCACCATGGTCGTCGTCGAGCACGGCAAGCGTTATCTCGGCCAGACCGTCGACGTGATCGTGACGAGCGTGCTCCAGACGTCGGCCGGCCGGATGATCTTCTCCCGGCTCCGCGACGACGAGCACGGAACGGGCGCGCCGCGTGCCTGATGCGCGACGCCGCGCGCGCGACGTCGGTGTCGTGCTGCCCGCGGGCGGCGCGGGCACGCGCCTCGGCGCCCGCGTGCCGAAGCAGTTCCTCGCCGTCGGCGGCGTGCCGATCCTCGCGCTCACCGCGCGGCACTTCGCCCGGCACCCGGCCGTCGCCGAGATCGTCGTCGCGGCGCCCGCGGCGCTGATCGCGCGGACCGAGCGCCTGCTGCGCCGGTACGTGCCGCGCGCGCCGATCACCGTCGTGCCCGGCGGCCGCGAACGCCAGGCGTCCGTCGCGGAGGGGCTGCGCGCGCTGTCCGCCCGCTGCCGCGTCGTGATCGTGCACGACGCCGTGCGGCCGTTCATCACGCGCGGGCTGATCGACGGCGTCGTGTCCGCAGCGCGCGGGACGGGGGCCGCGATCTGCGCCCTGCCGATCGCTGAAACCGTCAAGCGTGTGCGCGACGGCCTCGTCGACACGACGATCGATCGCGCGGGACTGTGGTCCGTGCAGACACCGCAGGCGTTCCGCGCCGACGTCCTTCGCGAGGCGCACGACAAGGCGCGGCGCGATGCCGTACTGGGCACGGACGACGCGATGCTGGTCGAGCGTCTCGGACATGCGGTCCGCGTCGTTCCCGGTATCGTGGGCAACGTCAAGGTCACGACGCCGGACGACCTGCGGCGCGCGCGTCGGGCAAGCCGATGAGTGCGTCGAAGTCGAGGCGCGTCCGGGCGTTGGCGGGCGGCGGCCGAGCGGGCGGGCGGTCGAGGCGCGTCCGGGCGTTGGCGGGCGGCGGTCGGGCGGGCGGGCGGTCGAGGCGCGCCCGGGCGTTGGCGGGCGGCGGCCGAGCGGGCGGGCGGTCGTGGCGCGTCCGGGCGTTGGCGGGCGGCGGTCGAGCGGGCGGGCGGTCGAGGCGCGCCCGGGCGTTGGCGGGCGGCGGCCGAGCGGGCGGGCG
>JACPCW010000116.1 GCA_016184365.1 Candidatus Rokuibacteriota bacterium | reverse complement strand
GGATAGCCGGCGTCGTTCTTGAGGCGGGAGAACCGCTCTTCGGAGGCGCAGCCGACGATCTCGCCGTCGCGGAGGACGGCGGCGGTCGCGCAGTGAGTCTCGTTGATCCCGAGAACAATCACCCGTCGATGGTAGCAGACGCCCGCGGCGGCGGACGCAGCGAGACGCGGCGGCGGACGCCCAGCGGGTGGCCGGCGTGGCTCTCAGCCGGAGCCGGCGTGGAGCGGCGGACGGCGGTCGGGAGGGGGGCGCGGGACCCGTCCCCTCCCAAAGGTCAGCGGACGCAACCCGCCGGGGTGGAACCCAGCCGCAACGGGCCGTGCGCTCGAATGGGCGCGTGGTCGCCGCGCCCCCTCCCGACCGCCGTCCGCCGCCCCAGCGCCGTCACAACGCGCTGGAGCGGCGAGCGACGGACGAACGCGCTACGTCTTCGTCAACGCGCCAACGATCGCCCGACAGAACGCGGGAAGGTCGTCGGGCTTCCGCGACGTGATGAGGTTGCCGTCGATCACGACCTCGGCGTCGGTCCACTTCGCCCCGGCGGCGACGAGATCGTCTTTGATGGAGAAGAACGACGTCGCGTTGCGGCCGCTGACGATGCCGGCGGAGACGAGCATCCAGCCGGCATGGCAGATGGCGGCGACGACCTTGCCCTGCCGCGACGCCTCGCGGACGAGGCGCACCATCGCTTCGTGGCGGCGCATCATGTCGGGCGCGTAGCCGCCGGGGATGATGACCGCGTCGAACTCCTCGGGCGTCACCTGCTCCGCCTGCACGTCGACGCTCACGGGATAGCCGTGCTTCGACGTGTAGCTCTTCGCGCCGCCGGCGCCGACCACCTTCACCTCGGCGCCTTCCTCCTTCAGCCGGTAGTACGGCACCCAGAGCTCCATCTCCTGGTACATGTTCTCGGCGAGAATCGCGATCCGCTTGCCTGCGAGGCTCATCGCCACCGTCCCTTCAGGATTTGCGCGAGGTTTTGGAGAAGAAGGCGCCGACGAGCTGCTTCATCTCGCGCGTCCCGCATTCCGGACACGCCGCGTCGCCCTTGTCGTGCGCGCTGATCGACATCGGGATCGTCACTTCCTTTCGGCACTTGTCGCAGAAGTACTCGTAGAGAGGCATGGGTTCCTCCTCCCGGCGCGAAGTGGATGCGGCCAGTGTACATGGAGGCGCGCGACTCAGCGAGGCACCGCTGGCTGCGTCTTGACAGCGCCACGCTCCGTGACGCAGGATGCGCACGCCCGTTTATCCGTTCAAGCGGCCCCGGCACAGCCCGCGGCCAATCAGGGGAGGACACTGAGGATGAGCACCGCAGCCAATCGGAATGTCACCAACCGTCGCAAGTTCCTTACCGGTGCCGCCCTGGCCGGCGTCGCCACCATGGCCATGCCCGAGGTGTCGCGTGCCCAGACGACGACGCTGAAGATGCAGGGCTCGTGGGGCGCCAAGGACGTCTTCAACGAGTTCGCCGAGGACTACGTCAAGCGCGTGAACGAGATGGCCGGCGGACGGCTGAAGATCGACTACCTGGTCGGTGGCGCCGTGGTGCACCCCTTCCAGGTGCTGGACGGCGTGCACGGAGGCCAGATCGACGCCGCGCACACGGTGACGGTGTACTGGTACGGCAAGCACAAGGCCGCCTCGCTCTTCGGCACCGGCCCCGTGTTCGGCTTCAACGCCAACGAGGGCCTCGGCTGGATTCACAACGGCGGCGGCCGCGAGCTGTTCCACGAGCTGCAGACGCAGATCATGAAGGTCAACATCGTCAGCTTCTTCGTCATGCCGATGCCGACGCAGCCGCTCGGCTGGTTCAAGAAGCCGGTCAAGAGCGCTGCCGACCTGAAGGGCCTGAAGTACCGCACCGTCGGTCTGGCGGCCGACCTGTTCCAGGCGATGGGCCTGCGCGTGGCGCAGCTTCCGGGCGGCGAGATCGTGCCGGCCATGGAGCGCGGCGTCATCGACGCCTTCGAGTTCAACAACCCGACGTCCGACCGGCGGTTCGGCGCCCAGGACGTGGCCAAGAACTTCATGATGGGCAGCTACCATCAGGCCACGGAGTACTTCGAGATCATGTTCAACCGGACGAAGTTCAACGCCCTGCCGAAGGAGCAGCAGGCCATCCTCCAGTACGCCGCCGAGGCCGCGTCATCCGCCAACGAGTGGAAGGCGATGGACTACTACTCGAAGGACCTCCAGGAGCTGATCACCAAGGACAAGGTCAACGTCATCCGCACCCCGCAGGACGTCTTCCAGGCCCAGATCAAGGCGTGGGACGGCCTGATCGAGCAGCTTGGCAAGGACCCGTTCATGAAGAAGGTCATGGACTCCCAGAAGGCGTGGGTGAAGCGGGTCGTCTACTTCGGCCTGTTCAACTCCGCCGACTACCGCGTCGCCTACGAGCATCACTTCGGCAAGCTGAAGCTGTAATCTCGTCGCCGGCACCGAGCGTGCCGCGGAGGACCGGGTCGGGCGGCGTGGCTCCACGCCGCCCGACGCCTGTCGGGCAACGATCGAGCGGGCTTCCGCCCGCGGACGGGACGGAGATGACGCGCTTCCTGTTCTTCATCGATTCGCTCAGCACCTGGGTGGGCAAGGCGTTCGCCTGGCTGATCCTCGTGCTCACGTTCGGCACCAGCTACGAGGTGTTCGTGCGCTACGTGCTGAACTCGCCGACGACCTGGGCCTTCGACATCAGTTACATCACCTACGGCGCGATGTTCCTGATGGCCGGCGCCTACACGCTGTCCCGCAACGGCCACGTGCGGGGTGACGTCGTCTATCGGTTCTGGCGGCCGCGCATGCAGGCGGGGATGGACCTGGCGCTCTACATCGTGTTCTTCCTGCCGGCCGTCGGCGCCTGGATCTACGCCGGATGGACCTACGCGGCGATGTCCGTCCGCTTCCGCGAAGTCAGCATCTTCAGCCCGGCGGGCGTTCCCGTCTTCCCGCTGAAGGCGCTGATTCCCGTCACCGGGGTGTTCCTGCTCCTCCAGGGCATCGCCGAGATCATCCGCTGCGTGCTCTGTCTGCGGTCGGGTGCGTGGCCGCAGCGCCTGCACGACGTCGAGGAGATCGAGAGCGTGATTCTCCACGAGCGGGAGCACCTCGCCGCGGGCGGCGAGATGCCGCCCTCTCCTCCGGCCGGGACCGGCGCATGACCGACCCCCAGGTCGGCATGTTGATGCTCGGCCTGTTCATCTTCATCATCATGCTCGGCTTCCCCATCGCCTTCACGTTGATCGCCATGGGGGTGGGCTTCGGGTACTACGCCTACTTCACGCCGGGCCAGGACATCTCCGCCAACCGCATCTTCACGCTGCTCGTCCAGAAGACGTTCGAGGTCACGTCCAACGACGTGCTGACCGCGGTCCCGCTGTTCCTGTTCATGGGCTACGTCGTCGAGCGCGCGAACATCCTGGACCGCCTGTTCCGCTCGCTGCAGATCGCCGCCAAGCACGTCCCGGGATCGCTCGCCGTGGCCACCCTGGCGACCTGCGCCATGTTCGCCACGGCGACGGGCATCGTCGGCGCCGTCGTGACGTTGATGGGACTCCTGGCCTTCCCCGCGATGCTGCGCGCCGGTTACGACGTCAGGCTCTCCGCCGGGGTCGTCTGCGCGGGCGGCTGTCTCGGCATCCTGATCCCGCCGAGCATCCTGCTCATCGTCTACGCGGCCACCGCCGGGATCTCGGCGGTCAAGCTCTATGCCGCCGCGATGATCCCCGGGTTCATGCTCGCCTCGTTCTACGTCGTCTACGTCGTCGGTCGGGCCGTCCTGAACCCGGCGCTCTGTCCGAGGCTGCCGCCCGAGGAAACGAACGTGCCGCTCGGCGAGATGCTCCGCGCGCTGGCGACCTCGTTCCTGCCGCTGGCGCTCCTGATCGTGTCGGTGCTCGGCGCGATCCTCTTCGGCCTGGCGACGCCGTCGGAGGCCGCGGGCGCCGGCGCACTCGCCGCCCTGATCCTGTCCGTCGCCTACGGGGCGTTCAACTTCCAGATGCTGAAGGAGTCGGTGTTCCTGACCGCGCGCGCGACGGCGATGGTCTGCTTCCTCTTCATCGGGTCGTGGACGTTCTCGTCGGTCTTCGCGCTCCTCGGCGGCCAGGGCGTGATCGAGCGGATGTTCCTGGCGATGAATCTCTCGTCCACCCAGTTCCTGATCCTCACGCAGATCATCATCTTCCTGCTGGGATGGCCGCTCGAGTGGACGGAGATCATCGTCATCTTCGTGCCGATCTTCCTGCCGCTGCTCGACACCTTCAAGGTCGACCCGATCTTCTTCGGCATCCTGGTCGCGCTGAACACGCAGACCGCCTTCAACACGCCACCGGTCGCGATGGCGGCGTTCTACCTGAAGGGCGTGGCGCCGCCGCACGTCAGCCTGGCCGACATCTTCAAGGGGGCCCTGCCCTTCGTGTTCATGGTGTTCCTGGCCATGGCGCTGGTCTACATCTTCCCCGGCCTCGCGCTGTGGCTCCCGGATTACCTCTACACGCCGCGATGAGCCTCCCGGCGATCGGCACGAAGCTCGCCGCCCTCCCGCTGACCGAGGCGGCGGCGGACATCCGCGAGGGTCGCATCACGTCGACGGAGCTCGTCACCGACTGCCTCGAGCGCATCGACGAGGTGGACGGCCAGGTGCGGGCGTGGGCGTTCCTCGATCGCGACCACGCGAGACGGCAGGCGGAGGCCGCCGACCTCCACCGCAAGGAGGGCAAGGCCCTCGGGCCGCTGCACGGCGTGCCCGTCGGCATCAAGGACATCTTCGATACGAGCGACATGCCCACGGAGCTCGGGTCGCCGCTCTGGGCGGGTCACACGCCGCGCCGCGACGCCGCGATCGTCGCGCGGCTGCGCGCGGCCGGCGCCGTGATCCTGGGCAAGACCGTGACCACCGAGTACGCGTACTTCCATCCCGGCAGGACGACGAATCCTCACGACCCGACCCGCACGCCGGGTGGCTCGTCGAGCGGCTCCGCCGCGGCGGTCGCGGCGCACATGGTCCCCGGCGCCGTCGGGTCGCAGACCAATGGATCGGTGATCCGGCCGGCCGCGTTCTGCGGCGTCGTCGGATTCAAGCCGACCCACGGACTGATTCCCCGTACGGGCGCGCTGCTCCTGTCCCGCACCCTCGATCACGTCGGGGTGTTCGCACGCAGCGTGGAGGACGTGGCGCTCCTCGCCGAGACGCTCGCCGGTCTCGACGAGGAGGATCCCGACACGCGACCGCGGGCCCGACCACCCCTCGCGACCACCGCAGCGTCGGAGCCACCGTTGCCGCCGCGCTTTGCGTTCGTCCGTACACCGGCCTGGGAGCACGCCGAGCCGGTCACGCACGACGCCTTCGCGGAGCTGGTCGACGCCCTGGGCGACGCCGTCGGCGAGATCGAGCTCGGCGCGAGCTTCGCCCGCGGCATCGACATGCACCGCACGATCATGGACGTCGAGATGGCGCACAACCTGCGCCGCGACTACGACAGGGGCGGCGACCTCCTGAGCCCGGCGCTGCGGACGCTCATCGAGCGCGGTCGCGGCCACGCCGCCGTCGACTACATGGCGGCGGTCGCCGGCATCCGCACGCTCAACGATGCGCTCGAGCCGCTGTTCGACGAGTACGACGCGCTGATCACACCGGCCGCTCCGGGCGAGGCGCCTCGCGGGCTCGAGAGCACCGGCAACCCGATCTTCTGCACGCTCTGGACCTATCTCGGCACGCCGGCGCTGACGCTGCCCGTGCTGCGGTCGACGGCAGGACTGCCGCTCGGCGTCCAGCTCGTCGGTCGTCGTGGCGGTGATGCGCGGCTGCTCCGCACGGCGCGCTGGCTCGTCAGCGCGCTGCGGCGCGAGACGCGGCGCGGCCGCCGGCCGCCGGCGACCCGGCGCGCCGACGCGCGTTCGGCAAAGACGAGGAAAACAGCCTGATGACGCTCATCACGGGGATCGTCGGCATCGCCATGCTGGTGACGTTTCTCGGCATCCTCGCGTGGTGGATCAGGGAAACGCCGTTCATCGTCATCGTGAGTGCCGTCGTCCTGCTGCTGCTCTACGACTTCGTGACGACGCTGCGCTCCGGGGAGAACGGCGCGAGCCGAAAAGACGGCGTCTGACCGCCCCGCGTTCAGCGCGGGGTCAGCGTGACCGCGCGCTCCTGCTGACCTCGCCGGACCGTGAGGCGGACCGGTCGGGTTGGATCGACGTCCGCCAGGACCTCGCGCGCGCCGTCGGCGGTCGTCACGCTCCGACCATCCACGGCGACCACCACGTCGCCGACGGTCAGGCCGGCACGCTCCGCCGGGCTGCGCGGGATGATCGCGACGATCGATGCGACCGTGGACGGCGTTCGATCGATGGTCCGCCCGACCGCCTGCCTCGCCGTCTCCGGCTCGCGCAGGACGAAACCAAAATCGACGGCCGTCCGTTCCCCGGCGAGCTGGGGAGGCATCAGCGTCAGGCGCACGACGATGTCCCGGCGCCCCTCGGTCCGGAGCACGGTGAGGCGGACGTCGTTCTCCACGTCCACCGCCGCGAGGACGCGCTGGAGCAGGCGTGTCTCGACCATCGGGCGCCCGTTGACGGCGACGACGATGTCACCCTGCTTCAGGCCCGCCTTCGCCGCGGGAGCACCCTGGACCACGTCGACGATGTAGACGCCGAAGCCCTCGCGCACGCCGTGACGACTCGCGAGCTCCTCCATCTCCTGCTCGGACAGGTCGCGAATCCGGACGCCGAGCCAGGGGTACGCACGCGCCTCGACCGTGCTCGTCCAGGCCGCGACGAGCACCAGAACGCCGGCGAGCAGCCGGCGCCCGCTCACCCGCGCGGTCCCTTCAGGTCGCGGACCAGCTCGTCCAGCGCCTGCGCGACGCGTTCGAGGCGGCGCGTGACGTCGAGCGTCTCGAGCAGCTCCTGGCGGATCACGGCGCTCGGCAACACCGCCGACGCGATCCGATCGGCGACCGTGCCGGGCGGCAAGTCGCTCGCCAGCGCCGCATCGAGCAGGTTCGCGGGACGGCCCAGCGCTTCCAGCAGGCCGCGGCACGACGCACGGATCCGGTCGAGGACCGGCGAGACGTCCATCGACGGCGGAATGTCGTCGAGCGACTCGGCCCTGACGAGCCGGTACAGCGTGTCGCTCGGCAGCTCGCGGAGGATCCGGATCCGCATGTCGCCGCGAAGCGCGATGTCGTACCGCCCGGTGGTCAGCCGTGTGGCGGCGACGATCTCGCCGGCCCCCGCGACGTCGTACACGGCGGGCTTCGCCGCGTAGTCCGGTTCGTAGCCGGGACGCAGCTGGACGACGCAGAGCCGCCGGTCGCGCCCGACGGCATCGGCCAGCATCGCGCGATACCGCGCCTCGAACACATGCAGCGGCAGCACCGTGCCCGGAAAGAACGTGATGTCCGGCAGCGGAAAGATCGGGACGACGAGCTGCGGCACGCCGGCGGCCCGGTCAGCCGATTTTCGGAAGCGGACGCGAGCCGGCAGCCTCGTCGAGGCGCGCGACCACCGCCTGTGCGAGCGCGCGGAACGCACGCCCCTGCGACGAGTCGGGCTGCTGGATCGTGATCGGCGTGCCCTGATCCCCCGCGAGCCGCGTCGCCGGCTCGAGCGGAATCTTTCCGAGGAGCGGGACGTTGTATTCGCCGGCAAGCCGCTCGCCGCCGGTCTCGCCGAAGATCGCGGTGCGCTGGTGGCAGTGCGGACACTCGAAATGGCTCATGTTCTCGACGATGCCGAGGACCGGCACGTTCACGCGCTGGAACATGCCGATCGCCTTGCGCACGTCGAGCAACGCGACGTCCTGCGGCGTGGTGACGATCACCACGCCCGACAGCGGAATCGTCTGCGACAGCGAGAGCTGCGCGTCGCCCGTGCCGGGCGGCATGTCGAACACGAGGAAGTCGAGCGCGCCCCACATCACGTCGCGCAGCACCTGCTGGACGAACGAATGGATCATCGGGCCGCGCCACACGACCGCCTCGCGCTCGTTCACGAGGAGACCGACCGACATCATCTTCATCCCGTGGGCGTCGACGGGGATGATGCGGTTCTCGAACATCGCGGGCTTGCTCTTGGTGCCGAGCATGAGCGGCACGTCGGGGCCGTAGACGTCCACGTCGATGATGCCGACGGAGCCGAGCCCCCGCAGCGCGGCCGCGAGGTTCACCGCGACGGTGGACTTGCCGACACCGCCCTTGCCGGACGAGACGGCGACCGTGAAGCGCACGTCGGGGATGAAGTTCGCGTCCGGCGCCGGTGCGCCCTGCCCCTGTCCGCCCGGCGCGTGGCGATGCTGCGCGGCGGCGGGCGCGGCCGGCGCGGAGCCCATCTTCACGTTCACGCGCGCCACGCCGGCGACCTGCGACACCGCGCGGGACGCCGCACTGTGCAGCGCGGCTTTCGCCGCCGGCGGCTGCGTCGTGAAGGCCAGCGTGAACGCGACCTGGCCGTCGGCGATCGTGATTTCCCGCACGAGGCCGAGGCTCACGACGTCGCGCTGGCTTTCGGGGTCCTTCACCGTCCGCAACACCTCGAGGATCTGCGCTTCGGTCACCATATGAGCCTCACTATACGCCCCGGGTTCGCGGCCACCGGTGGGCAGGGAAATTCCCATTCTCGTCCACCGGCGTCGGGTAGACGCCTACCCTCGCATTCACGAAGTCTCCGAATTCGTGTGACTCGCGGAGTGGAACGTCCGTTGCTCCCGCAGCGCGGCGGCGTTGCTCCATCGGAGCGCGCCAGTGAAGGTCTGGTTCGACGCCCTTCCCCGCGCGGGAGCGGATCTGCCAGGGTCCGCTCCCGCTGTTCGCCGGATTCCCCCGCCGCGGCATTCCGTGCTACATAGACATGGTGATTGCGCCCGGCGATTTTCGGCATGTTCTCGCGCACTTTGCCTCCGGGGTCACCGTCATCACCACCACCGACGCGGACAACCGTCCCGGAGGCCTGACGGCCAGCGCCTTCACCTCCGTGTCGCTCGACCCGCCGCTCATCCTCGTCTGCGTCGACCACAAATCGCAGACGTATCCCGCGCTGCTCGAGCGCGGGAAGTTCGCCGTCAACATCCTGCGTCACGATCAGCAGGAGATCTCGCGGCGGTTCGCGTCGAGCAAGCTCGACAAGTTCGAGACCGTGACCTACCGGACGAGCGACCTCGGCCTGCCGCTCATCGACCAGGCGCTCGCCAGCCTCGAGTGCACGACGGTGAACACGCACGTCGAGGGCGACCACACCATCTTCGTCGGACTCGTCGAGCGCGCCTCGGCGGCCGACGGCGCGCCGCTGCTGTACTTCCGCGGCAAATACGACAGCCTGCGAGGAGATCCCGCGTGACGTCCATTCCCTTGTCGCGTCCCGTCGTCGACGACGAGATCCGGCACGCCGTCCTGACGGCGCTCGAGTCGAGGCAGTACATCCTCGGTCCGGAGTCGAAAGCCTTCGAGACCGAATTCGCCGCGTACGTCGGCACCGAGCATGCGGTGCTCACCAGCTCCGGCACGGCGGCACTCTGGCTCGTGCTGCGCGCGCTCGGCGTGAAGCCGGGCGACGAGGTGCTCGTGCCGTCGCACACCGCGTTCCCGACGGTCGAGGCCGTGTGCTTCGCGGAAGCGACGCCCGTCTTCGTCGACGTCGATCCGTGGTACGGCTTCGACGCCGCCGACGCGGCGCTCAAGATCACGCCGCGGACGGTCGGCATCGTGCCCGTGCATCTCTACGGCCAGCCCGTCGACGTCGCGGCCATGATGGACCTCGCGTCGCGGTTCGGTCTCTGGGTGCTCGAGGATTGCTGCCAGGCGCACGGCGCGCGATGGGGCGACCGGCGCGTCGGCGGCTTCGGCCGTGCCGGCGCGTTCTCGTTCTATCCGTCGAAGAACCTGACGGTGATGGGCGACGGCGGCGCGCTCGTGACGAACGACGGCGAGATCGCGGCGCGCGCGCGACGCCTGCGGGACCACGGGCGCCTGAACAAGGACGTCCACGCCGAGATCGCGTTCAATCTCAGATTCAACGAGCTGCAGGCCGCGATCGGTCGGGTGGCCCTGCGCCGGCTCGACGCCGGCAACGCGCGGCGCCGTGCGCTCGCCGCGCGCTATCGCGAGAACCTCGCCGGGCTGCCGCTCGCGCTGCCGGTGGAACGACCGCGCGGCCATCACGTCTACCATCTCTACGTGGTCGGCACGCCGCGACGCGATGAGCTCGCGAGCTTCCTGCGTGACCGGGGGATCGCGACCGGCATCCACTATCCGGTGCCGGGCCACCGGCAGCCGGCGGTGGAGCACCTGCCGTGGGTCGCGCTTCCGGCGACCGAGCGCGTCGTCGGCGAGATCCTGACGCTGCCGATGTCGCCGGGTCACAGCGAGGCGGAGATCGACGCCGTCGCCCAGGCCGTCCGGGAGTTTTTTGGCGGTTGAACACCGGGGCTCCAACCCCTCTCCGAATCCTCCAGCTGTATCCCAAAGCGGACTTCTTCACCGGCGCGGCGATCCAGCTCCGTGACCTCGCCGTCGGGCTCAAGCGCCAGGGACACGACGTCACCGTCGCGACCTCGCCGAGCCGCCTGTGGGCCGAGCGGCTCGCCGCGGCCGGGATCGCCCACGAGCCGATTCCGATGCAGCGCGCGTGGGACCCGCGCGCGGTCGCGCAGCTCGTGCGCATCGTCCGCCGGCGCCGCATCCAGCTGATCCACGCGCACAAGGGCCGCGCGCGCACGCTCGCGCTGCTCGCCGGGATCGTCGGTCCGCGGCCGCGCCTCGTGCTGAACCGCGGCGTCAGCTTTCCGCTGACGCGCTGGAACCGGATCGGCTACACGAGCGGGCGCGTGGATGCGATCGTCGCCGTGTGTGACGCGATCAAGCGCGATCTGGCGGCGTCGGGCGTCCCGCCGGACAAGATCGCCGTCATCTACTCCGGCACGGACGTCGCCCGCTTCCATCCGGCCGTCGACGGCTCGCCGATCCGCGCGGAGCTCGGGCTCGACGCCGGCCACTTCCTCGTCACGCAGGTCGGCGTGCGGTCGTGGCGCGGCTGGCCGGACGTCCTCGCCGCGATGGTGAAGATCGCGCCCACGCTCGGGCGCGCGCGCCTGCTGTTCGCCGGCGCGCCGCCGCCGCGCATCGCGGAGGTCCAGGATCGCGCGCGCGCGCTCGGCATCGGCGGCCGCGTGTTCGTGCTCGGCCACCGCGACGACGTGCCGGAAATCCTGTCCGCGTCGGACGTCGTCGTCGACGCGTCGTGGGCGGGGCTCGGACTCACGGGCTCGCTGCGCGAAGCGCTCGCGTGCGGCCGGCCGGTGATCGGGACGAACCTCGCGGGGATGCCGGAGCTGATCGAGGACGGGCGTACCGGCCTGCTGGTGCCGCCGCGCGATCCGGAGGCGCTGGCGCAGGCGGTGCTGAAGCTGGCCGCGGATCCGGCCTGGCGGCAGGAGATCGGTCGCGCCGGGCGCGCGCGCGTCGAGGCGCGCTTCTCGCTGGCCGCGAAGCTCGCCGCGACCGACGCGCTGTACCGGAATCTCGTGCGGGGCGCGTCGTGACCGGCAGTCTCGTGCTCTATCGCCGGCTGTTCGCATACCTGCGCCCGTACGTGCCCGCGCTCGTCGTCGGCGGTCTGCTCGCGCTCGTCGTCGCGGCGATGGAAGGCGCCATCGCGTGGCTCGTGAAGCCGGCGATGGACGAGATCTTCATCCGGCGCGACGCCGCGATGCTGCGCGTGATTCCGCTGCTCCTGCTCGGGGCCTACGTGCTGAAGGGCTTCGCGCGCTACGGTCAGTCGTACCTGATGGCGGCCGTCGGGGAGCGCGTCATCGCCACCGTCCGGCGCGCGCTGTTCGTGCACATCCAGCGGATGCCGCTCTCGTTCTTCACGGGCCTGCACTCCGCCGAGCTGATGTCGCGCGTCGTCGCCGACGTGAACCGCCTGGCGCGGATGTCGTCCACGGTGCTCGTCATGGCGATCCGGCAGGTCGCGACGATCGTGGCGCTGCTGATCGTCATGGTCGCGCGCGAGTGGGTGCTCACGCTGATCGCGATCGCGGTGTTCCCGTTCGTCGGCGTCGCCGTGCGCCAGATCGGTCGCCGGCTCTATCGGATCAACCGGCGGTCGCAGGAAAAGATCGCCGAGCTGAACGTCCTGCTGCACGAGTCGTTTTCCGGGACGAAGATCATCAAGGCGTTCGGGCGGGAGACGCACGAGGCGGACCGGTTCGATCGCGTGAACCTCCGGCTGCTCGACCTGTCGCTCAAGGACCATCGCACCGACGAGGTGACCGAGCCGCTGATGGAGATCCTCGGCGCCCTCGGCATCATGGGCGCGCTCTGGTATGGCGGCCACCAGGTCATCTCGGGCGCGATGACGCCGGGCACGTTCTTCTCCTTCACCGCCGCCGTGGCGCTCCTCTACGGTCCGGTGCGCCGCCTGTCGCGCATCGCGAACACGGTGCAGCAGACGACGGCGTCCCTCGAGCGCGTGTTCGAGATCCTCGACATGCCGCCGGCGATCGACGACCGGCCCGGCGCGCATCGCCTGCCCGCGTTCCGCGACGCGATCCGCTTCGAGCGCGTGACGTTCACGTATCCGGGCGCGGAGATCACCACCCTGCGCGACATCGATCTCACGATCCGGAAAGGCGAAGTCGTCGCCTTCGTCGGCATGAGCGGCGCCGGCAAGTCGACGCTGATGGACATGCTGCCCCGGTTCCACGACGTCAGCGACGGCCGGTTGACGATCGACGGCCACGACGTCCGGGACGTCACGCAGGACTCCCTGCGCGCGCTGATCGGCATCGTCACGCAGGAAACGTTCCTCTTCAGCGACTCGATCCGCTACAACATCGCGTACGGACGGCCGGACGCGACGCCGGCCGACATCGAGCGCGCGGCGCGGCAGGCGCATGCGCACGACTTCATCGTCGCCTGTCCCGAGGCGTACGACACGATGGTCGGCGAGCGCGGTGTCCGATTGTCGGGGGGCCAGCGGCAGCGGCTGGCGATCGCGCGCGCGTTCCTGAAGGACCCGCCGATCCTGATCCTCGACGAGGCCACCAGCGACCTCGACGCGGAGAGCGAGTTCATGGTGCAGCAGGCGCTCGCCAACCTAATGCAGGGCCGCACCGTGCTGCTCATCGCCCATCGGCTCGCGACCGTCCGCAACGCCGATCGCATCGTCGTCGTCCACGACGGCCGCATCGCCGAAGTCGGCCGGCACGACGAGCTCATGGCTCGCGACGGGCTGTATCGCCGCCTGTATGCCCTTCAGATGGAGGGTGTCACGTCCTGAATGCTTGACAAGGAGCCGACGGACCACCTATAGACGCACCCGTGGCATCCCCCAGACGCGTCCTCGTTCTCCGCGCCGGAACCGGCGCCAGCAACAACCTCCTCCGCAGCCTTCGCGCCGGCGACCCGGCGCTCGTCCTCGTCGGCGCTCACACCGACCGGTTCGTGCTGAAGAAATCCGACGCGGACCGGAACCACCTCCTGCCCGAGTCGGGGCTCGTGGATGCGCTGCGCGACGTGATCGAGCGCGAGCGAATCGATCTCCTGCTCCCCAACAACGAACCCGACGTCGCGCTCGTCTCCGGCGTGCGCGAGGAGCTCCCGTGTCGCACGTTCCTGCCCGCGCCGAACGTCATTGCGCTGTGCCAGGACAAGTACGCCCTCACCGAATTCGTCCGGGCCCGCGGGCTGGCCGCCCCGGTGACGTATCCGGTTGCGGACCTCGAGACGATCGCGGACGTCTTCGGGCGGCTGCCGTCGCAGCCGCGTCTCTGGTGCCGCATCCGGCGCGGCGCCGGCTCGATGGGCGCCCTGCCCGTGAAGTCGCCGGATCAGGCGAGGAGCTGGATCGGCTACTGGCACGAAATGCGCGGCGTGCCACCGACGGACTTCACGATCTCGGAGTACCTGCCAGGACGCGACTATTCCGCACAGGGACTCTGGAAGGACGGCCGGCTCGTCCTCCTGAAGATGTCCGAGCGGCTGTCGTATTTCGGCGGTCATCACCAGCCGAGCGGCACGTCGTCGACGCCGTCGCTGGCCAAGACGGTCCTCGAGCCCGCCGTGCTGACGCTCTGCACCGAGGTCGTTCGCGCCCTGGATCCGGGCGCCTCCGGGGTCTTCAGCTTCGACCTCAGGGAAAACGCCGGCGGCGTGCCGCATCTGACCGAGGTGAACGCCGGGCGCTTCGCGATGATCACCCCGATCTACGACCTCACGGGCAAACACAACATGGCCGTCACCTACGTCCGCCTGGCGTTCGACGAGCCGGTCGACGTCGGCGACCCGTGGGACATCGCCGAGGACCACTATCTCGTGCGCGATCTCGATACCACGCCGGCGGTATTCGACGCCGAGGACCTGTTCGACGGCATCGAACCCTCACCCCACGCCTGAGCGAAGGAGGACACCATGTCCGGATTTCTCGCACAGAGTCTCAAGCACGTCGTGATGCTCGAGGTCCAGGGCCCGCTTTCCAAGAAGCAGTACGAGGAGTTCCGGGCGGCCCTGGAGACGTTCGCGAAAGACCACAAGGCGCGGGTCGTGATGCACGCGCGCGGCAAGAAGACCGGCGCGGGCGGCGCGAAGAGGAAGAAGAAGTGACGGACGAGCCCGTCCCGGACGCGTTCTCGGCAGAGATCAGCGTGCCGAGTCGTCCGGTCGCGGAGGCGCTCCGTCTCGAGATCCGGCGCCTCGCCCGCGCGCTCGGCGTCGAGATCACCGCGCTCCGCATCGCGCGCGCGCCCGAGGAGGACTAACCGAGGGCGGCTCGCTCCGCCTCGGCGGGGCGCAGCCAGCGGACCATGCCCATCGCGCGGAACCGCGCGATGGCGCGCTCGAGCTCGTCGCGCGCCGCCGCGGGGTCGCCGCGCCGGCGCGCGAGAGCGCCGAGAGCCCGACGGCAGTGCGCCTCGAGCGGCCGCATCCCGAGCTCCGCCGCCAGCCCGATCGCGCCACCGAGATACCGCTCGGCGTCGCCGAGGTCGCCGCCATCGTCCTGGGCCGCGATCTCGCCGAGCAGGCGCAGCGCCCACGCCTCGTTGCCCCGCTGCCGGTGCGTGCGCGCGAGATCGAGCGCGCGACGGGCGAGCTGATCGGCATCGGTGAGCCGCCCCGCCCTCAGGTAGCCCTCGGACAGCGAGACGGCGAAGAGCGCACGGTAGACCGCCATGCCCCTCGACGTCGCGTCCTCGACCGCGCGCTCCAGCAGCGGCAGCGCTTCCGCGACGCGACCGTCGGCGGCATAGGCGTAGCCGAGCGTCGAGGCGAACCGCGAGAGCCACACGGAAATCTCCCATCGTTCGCAGACACCGAAGCCACGCTCGAGCACGGCGGTGGCGCGCGCGACGTCGCCCTGGCGCAGGAGCAGATGCCCGACGCCCCAGTACGCGAACGCGAGACTGAACGGATGGTTCACGGTTTCCGCGATGCGCACGGCCTCCTCGCCGGCCGCGAGCCCGGCGGCGAACTCGCCGTGCTCCGAGAGGCACTGCACGAGCCAGGTGCGCGAGATGACCGACGGCAGCCCCGGCAGGTTGAAGCGCTCGTACACGAAGTCGCCGGTCAGCGACGTCACGCACTGCTCGAGGATCTCGATGCCGCGCGCGTAGTCGCCGAGCGCGTAGTGCACCTGCCCCAGCCGGTACTGTGACTCGACCTCGAGCGCGAAATCGTCCAGGCGGGTCGCGATGGCGAGCGCGCGCTGCCCGGACTCGAGGGCGCGGCCCTGGTCGCCGGTCATGAAGTAGTAGTTCGCCATGTACGCCGAGAGCCGGCCGAGTCGCCGCTGGTCGTCGAGCTGGAGCGCGAGCGCCTCCGCCTCCAGCAGGCAGTCGTGGATCCGGTCGAGCTCGCCGAGCGGCACGAGCGACATCCGGAGATCGACGAGCAGGTCGATCGATTCCTGCACCGTCGCGGTGTCCTGCGGCAGCCGGCGTCCCGCTTCGCGGGCCTTCTCGAAGCACACCACGGCCTCGCGGTGGGCCGAGCGCGCGGCGGCCCGAAGCCCCGCCTGCCGGAAGTAGCGCGCGGCCTTGTCGGCCACACCGCTCTCGAACGCGTGGTGAGCGAGCGCGTCGATGTGGTCGTCGAGACGGTCGCCCGCCCGGGCCTCGATCAGCTCGACCACGGACGCATGCAGCGTCTGCCGCTCGTCGACGAAGAGGCTCGCGTACGCGACGTCCTGCGTGAGCGCGTGCTTGAACGCGTATTCCTCGTCGCTCCCGACGCCGGACGCATAGAGGAATTCCGCCGCCTGCAGGCTGGCGAGCGTGCGCCGGAGGCTCTCGCCCGGCCGCGCGACCAGGTCGCGTAACAGCGCGACCGGCACGCGGCGGCCGATGACGGCGGCGCACTGGAGGACGCGCTTTTCCTCCGGCGTCAGCCGATCGATGCGCGCGAGCAGAACCGCTTCGACCGTGTCCGGCACGGCGAGCGCGGCGTCCGGGTCGTCGCGCACGACGCGCGTCAGCTCTTCCAGGAAAAACGGATTGCCCTCGGCCTTCGCCAGGATGACGTCGAGGACCGGGTCGGGAACGCCGGCGTCGCCGATCGCGGCCCGCACGAGCGTGCGGCTGTCGGGCTGCGCCAGCGGCGGCAGCGCGATCTGCGCCACGTACGAGCGATTGATCCAGGGCGGCCGGTAGCCCGGCCGGTGGACCGCGACCAGCAGGATCGCGGCGCGCGGAATGGTGTCGACCACCGACGCGAGACACGCCTCCGATGCGCCGTCGACCCAGTGGAGGTCCTCGGCGACGATGACGAGCGGCTCGCGCCGGCTGCGCTGGACCCACAGCTGCCGCAGCGTCTCGAACAGACGGCTCCGGACGACGTCCGGATCCATGTCGTCGACGCCGTCCGCGCCGTCCTTGATGCCGAGCAGGTGGAGCAGGTACCGCGCGCGCTCCGCGGCGTCGAGCTGCTCGGCCCCCAGCGCGGCGCCGACCCTGGCGACGACCGTCTCGGGCTCGTCCGTCTCCCCGATCCCGCAGCTCGCGCGCACGAGATCCACGATCGGGAGATACGGGATCGCGGCGCCGTGGGACAGGCACCGGCCTTCGAGGTACGCGACGCCGGATGGAAGGGCGTGACGCAGCTCGAACAGCAGGCGCGATTTCCCGATGCCCGGCTCGCCGACGATGCCGACGACCTGACCGGCGCCGCCGGCGGCGAGCTTGAGATGGTTGCGGAGCAGATCGAGCTCGCGCTCGCGGCCGATGAACGGGCCCATCCGACCGGCCGGCGCCAGGCCGACGCGCTCGCGGCCGACCAGTCGCCGCCCGCTGCCCGGCTCGCCGAGCGGGACCAGCTCGAAGCGCCGTTCGAGGAACGGCGCGGCCGCGTCGGACACCGTGATCGGGGCGTCGCCCGCGACCGCGAGCAGGCCGGCGAGAATCTGCGTCGCCTCGCGCTTCGCGTCCAGGTCGACGCTCGCGTTTCGCTGAACGCGCGCGACGAGGCACTGCTCGACGTGCACCGCGACGCGGAGCCGCGCGACGGCGTCACGCGCGATGGCGTTGCGCATCGCCATCGCCGCGAGCACGGCGCGCCGCGGCGCGTCTTCGCTCGGTTCGACGCCGAACACGGCGAACACGCCGGTGAGACCGAGCTCCTCGATCCGCCCGCCGAACGTCTGCACCTTTTCGACGACCGTCTCGAGCTCGCGGCTGGACTGGGGCCGGTCGAGCGACACGCCGGACAGCTCCGCGCGTACGAACGTCAGGCGCCGGCGTTCCCAGCGGATTCCGGCGGGCGTCGGCACCTCGTCCGGCACGGCCAGCGGCGCCGCCGCCGGGGGCGCGACCGGCGTGCCGGCACGTTCCGCGCGCACGGGTGCGGCGCGCTGCGCGCGCGGCTTCTGGATGCTCGCGGCCGGCCCTTCCCGACCCAGCCCGTACTTCTCCATCCGGTAGCGCATCGTGTTCCGCGAGATCCCGAGTCGACCGGCCGCGCGCGAGACGTTGCCGCCGGTGACCCGCAGCGCGTCGAGCAGCTGCTCACGCTCGACGGCGCTCACGGCGGCGTCGAGCGTGAGCGGCTCGGGCGCCGTCGCGTCCTCGGCCACGGAGGCCGTCGACAGGCCGAGCGAGGCGGCGGTGAGCTCCGACCCTTCGCCGAGGAGCGCCGCGCGCTCGATCACGTTGCCGAGCTCCCGCACGTTGCCGGGCCAGCGGTACGCGAGCAGCGAGGCGCGCGCGTCCGCCGACAGCGTCTTCTGCGCAAAGCCGTAGTCGCTGCACGCGCGCGCGAGGAAATGCTCCGCGAGGCGGACGACGTCGTCGCCGCGGGCGCGCACCGGCGGCAGCGTGATCGTCAGCACCGCCAGCCGGTGATAGAGGTCCTCGCGGAACCGGCGCTCGCGCACCGCCGCGGCCATGTCCTCGTTGGTGCCGGTGAGGATCCACACGTCGACCGGCTCGCTGCGTGTCGCGCCGAGCCGCCGCACCGTGCGCTCTTCGATGACCTTCAGCAGCTTCGCCTGCAGCGCCTCGGGGAGCAGCCCGACTTCGTCGAGAAAGATCGTTCCGCGGTGCGCCGTCTGAAAGAGGCCGGGCTTGGCCTGCCGCGCGTCGGTGAACGCGCCGCGCTCGAAGCCGAACATCTCCGCTTCGAGCAGCGTCTCGGGGATCGCGGCGCAGTTGACGTCGACGAACGGCGCGTCGCGACGCGGGCTGGCCGCATGGAGCGCGCGGGCCATGAGACCCTTGCCGGTGCCCGTCTCGCCCTGCAGCAGGACCGATGGGAGCCGCCGGGTCTCACCCCGCAGGGCCACCAGGCGAGCGCACTGCTCCTTGACCGCGCGGATCGCGGGGCTTTCGCCGATGACCTCGGAGAGCGCAGGCATCGCGGCGCGATCGTATACCCAACCGCCGGCAAGTGCGCAGCTTTCCACCACCACCACCGTCCGACACTCGCCAGAGGGACAATCAATCTATTTGATTTGAATGATCTTTTATTTGGCACTGCCATTGCTGTGGATGTCGCCGTGAACCAACACCCAGAACGCGATCGAGCGGTGAGCGCAGGGCAGGACGGGAGGGCCTCATGAGGCGCTGGGAAGCCATCGACTGGTGGATCGCGGTGATCAGTCCGCTCGGCTGCCTGCTCCTTGCCGTGCCCCTCTTCGCCGCGTTGAACCACGTGAGCATGCGTGTGCAGACCGGCGCGGCGTCGCCGACGGCATGGCTCGATGCGCGGCACCAGGCGGATCAGGCCCTCGCCACGGGGCGGTTCGGCGACGCCATCCGCGCATCGAACGAGGCGTACGCCGAAGCGCTCGCGAGCCGTCAGTGGCTGGCGATGCTCGAGGTCGGGGACCTGGCGATCCGCATCGGGGACGCGACCGGCTCGCGAACGGCCGCGCAGACGCGCGCGCGTGAATGCTACTGGAGCGCGCTCCTCCGCGCGCGGCGCGACGGCGCGCTCGAGGGTGTGCTGCGCGTCGCCGAAGCGTTCGCGCGCCTGGGCGACCGCGAGATCGCGCAGCAGGCGCTCGAGGTGGCCGCGCCGCTCGCCGAGCGGCGATCGCCCGAAGCGCGTGAGCGATATCGCTCGACGGTCGAACGCCTGCGCATCCGGCCGCTCACGCTCACCGGGGTCGCGCGGTGACCGCCGTGGCCGTCTCGCACTCGCACGACCCCGGACCGCGGCCGACGACCGCGCAGGTCTGGGCCCGGTACCTGGAAAACGTCCGCGCCGCCGTGGCCGAGCAGGACGTGCAGGGCGCCGTCCGCGCCTGGCACGACGCGTACGCGGTGGCCGAGGCGAGCCGGTCGTGGGAGGGCCTGATCGAGCTGGGCGACGCCGTCCTGCGCATCGGCGACCTCGCCGGGATCCGGAAGGCGTCGGAGCCGAAGGCGCGGCGGCTGTACCTCGCGGCGTTCTTCCGCGCGCGCCGTGACCGGTCGCTCGACGGCGCGCTTCGCACCGCCGAAGCGTTCGCCGCGCTCGGCGACGCCGTGATCGTCGAGCAAGCGCTCACGCTCGCCGCCACGCTCGCCGAGTCCGCGTCGCCGGAGGCGCGAAGCCGCTGCCACGACGTCGCGGACCGCCTGCGTGGGGCCGTGCGAGGGAATGGATGAAACGCCGGGGCCTGGATGTTGCGGATGTGTTCGCTGCCATCGTCATCTTCGCCGCCGTCGCCGTCTCCGTGGCCGGCTGCGATGGTGCCGCGGCGCGCGCGCGGTCGTCGAGGGACGTGATGTGGGATGTGCATCTTCGCACGGTCGACGCAGCCATCGCCCGGCGGGACGTGCACGCCGCGCTCCGCGCCTGGCACGAAGCCTATGTCACCGCGCTCGCCGACGACCGCTGGGACGGCATGTATCACGCGGCGGGCGCGTACCTTCGCATCGGCGAGATCTCGGGACTCCGCCGTGACGCGGAGCCGAAGGCGCGCGAGCTGTACCTCACCGCCTTCTTCCGCGCGCGCAGCCAGCGCGCGATCGACGGGGTCCTCCGGACGGCGGAGGCGTTCGCCACGCTCGGCGACCGCGACGTCAGCGTGCAGTGCCTGCTGACGGCCGAGACGATGCTCGTCGCCCTGTCCCACGACGAGGATGCCGCGCGCCGGGTCGACGCGTCGCGCGCCTGGATCGTGGAGAAGCTGCGGCGCACGGAGTCGAGCTCGGGCCGCGCGGCCCGCGGCGGGCGCTAGGACGCTGTCTGCGAAAACGAGGACCGCCACGGCTCCGCCGGGGCGGTTCCGAGCGAATGGGGGTCTGGGGGCCATTTCGGGGCCCCCAGTTCCAACTAGACGCTAGGAGGTTTCGCGGAAGCGGTTGACGATCGGCAGCCGCCAGTCCCGCCCGAACGCGCGCGGGGTGATCTTCACGCCGATCGGTCCCTGGCGGCGCTTGTACTCGTTGCGGTGGACCATCCCGACGACCCGGCGCACGGTCTCGACGTCGAACCCGGCCGCCGCGATGTCGCGGATGCTCCGGTCCTGCTCCACGTAGGCTTCGAGGATCGCATCGAGCTCCGGGTACGGCGGCAGCGTGTCCTGATCGGTCTGGTTCTCGCGCAGCTCGGCTGACGGCGCGCGCTCGAACACGCTCACCGGGATCAGCTCGCGGCCGGCGCGGTCGTTGACGTGCCGGGACACGTCGTACACGAGCGTCTTCGGCACGTCCTTGATGACCGCGAACCCGCCGGCCATGTCGCCGTAGAGCGTCGAGTACCCCACGCCGATCTCGCTCTTGTTCCCGGTCGTGAGGACGAGCCAGCCGAACTTGTTCGAGAGCGCCATGAGGAGGTTGCCGCGGATGCGCGCCTGAAGATTTTCCTCGGTGACGTCCTCCTTCAGGCCCTTGAACGGCTTCGCGAGCGCGCGCTTGAACGCGCCGAGCATCGGCGTGATCGGGATCTGCAAGAACTCGATGCCGAGATTCTTCGCCAGCCGCCGCGCGTCGCGCCGCGTCCCCGTCGAGGAGAACGGCGACGGCATCGTCACGCCGGTCACGTTCTCGTGTCCCAGCGCCTCGACGGCGATCGCGGCGACGAGCGACGAGTCGATCCCGCCCGAGAGGCCGATCACGACGTGACGGAAGCCGTTCTTGCGCACGTAGTCGCGGGTCGCGAGCACGAGCGCGCGGAAGACTTCGTCGAGTTCCGTGAGCGGCGGCGCCATCACCGCGGTCACCGGCTCGGCCGCCGGACGCGGCGCGGGGCGCGGAATCGAGATGCGGCGCGTGGTCGCCGCCTGCGCGAGCTTTTCCTTCCGGCGCCGTGAGTCTTGAAGGCGCGCGTGGAACACGGCGTCGAGGTCGACGTCGGCGACGACGAAGTCCTCCTCGAACGCGCGGCCCCGCGCGATGCATTCCCCCGCCGCGTCG
Organism: Candidatus Rokuibacteriota bacterium; assembly: GCA_016184365.1. Classification (GTDB taxonomy): domain Bacteria; phylum Methylomirabilota; class Methylomirabilia; order Rokubacteriales; family CSP1-6; genus AR8. Next base: position 13,764 of record JACPCW010000116.1, on the reverse strand, counting down.
ACGACGAAGCTGCCGCCGTCGAACACGAGCTCGTCCTGCCCGCCGACCAGGTTCACGAACGCCATCGCGACGAGGTCGTCCGACGCGCGCGTGGCGACCATGCGCTCGCGGAAATGCGCCTTGCCGGCGTGATACGGCGAGCCGTTGATGGTGACGATGAGCTCGGCGCCCGCCATCGCCTGCGGCGTCGTGGGGCCGGTCGGGTACCAGATGTCTTCACAGATGTTCACGGCGAAGACGGCGTCGCCGAACTCCCACACCGGCGTGTCCGTGCCCGACTGGAAGTACCGGTTCTCGTCGAAGACGCCGTAGTTCGGCAGGAACTGCTTGTGATAGACGCCGCCGAGCTGTCCATCGACGATCACCGCCGCGGCGTTGAAGATGTCCTCGCGGCGATCGACGAAGCCGACGAGCGCGGTGACCCCCGCGGCCGTGCGACAGACGTCGTCGAGCGCCTTGAGATTGGCTTCGATGAAGGCCGGCTTGAACAGGAGGTCTTCGGGCGGGTAGCCGGTGATCGTGAGCTCGGGAAACGCGACGAGATCGCAGCCGAAGCGCCGCGCCCGTTCCAGGTCGGCGGCGATCCGCCGGACGTTGCCCTCGAGGTCGCCGACCGTCGTGTCGATCTGGGCGAGGCCCACGCGGAGTCGTCTCACGCTGCTATTGTAGCGTCCTATCTAAGATGGGGGCCCCGACATGGCCCCCATACCCCCAACGCTCGGCGCACCCCGGCAAAGCCGCGGCGCGCCTCGATCATCCTCCTCGACCGCCCCCCAACTGGAAATGCTCGGCGCGTCTGTGCTATCTACCCTCGACAGCCCAGCCGTCCCCCGTTTGCTCACGAAGGAGGCAAAACCAATGACTCGACGTTTTCTGGTGGCACTCGCCATCGTGGCCATGGCGCTCGCGGTCAGTCCGGCGGCGCAGGCCCAGCCGAAGGACACGCTGACCGTCGCGCTCGTGTCCCTCGCGCCGACGCTCGATCCGCACATGCACTTCGAGCGCGTCGGCATCCTCGTCAACATCAACATGTTCGACTCGCTGCTCCACAAGACCGCGAAGCTCGCGTACGAGCCGTCGCTGGCGACGTCGTGGAAGGCGCTGAACGACACGACCTGGGAGTTCAAGCTGCGCAAGGGCGTCAAGTTCCACAACGGCGAGACCATGACGGCCGAGGACGTGAAGTTCTCGTTCGACCGCGTCCTCGACCAGAGCAACAAGTCGCCGCAGTACGGCAACGTCCGGGCGATCAAGGAAGTGAAGATCGTCAACCCGGACACCGTCCATCTCGTGACCGACAAGCCCTACCCGCTCCTCCTGGAGCGGCTGGTGTTCTTCCCGATCGTGCCGAAGAAGCACATCGAGAAGGTCGGACCCCAGGCGTTCGGCGAGTCGGCGACCGTCGGCACCGGTCCGTGGAAGCTGGTCGAGTGGAAGCGGGGCCAGCAGCTCCGGCTGGAGTCGTTCGACGCCCACTGGCGCGGGAAGCCCGCGTTCAAGCACCTGGTGTTCCGGCAGATCCCCGAGGTCGCGACGCAGATGGCCGAGCTGAAGACGGGTGGCGTCGACATCATCCGGAACGTGTCGGCCGACCTCATCCCCGATCTCAAGAACCATCCCCGGACCAGCGTGAGCTCCGCGCCGATCCTCCGGACGCACTACGTCCACCTCGACATGAGGAACGAGCCGTTCAACAAGAAGGCCGCGCGGCAGGCCACGAACTACGCGATCGACCGCGACGCGATCGTGCAGAAGATGATGGCGGGCCTCGGGAAGACGGTGCCGACGGTCGTCCACCCGGCCGCGTTCGGGTTCGATCCGGCCGTCACGCCCTATCCGTTCGACCCGAAGAAGGCGAAGGAACTCCTGGCGCAGGCCGGGTACCCGAACGGAGTCGACATCACGCTCCATAGCGCGTTCGTCGAGTTCCGGCCCATCTTCGAGGCGATCGGACAGATGCTGACCGAGGTTGGCATCCGCACGACGGTCAAGATGTGGGATCCGGGCCCGGCGTGGAACCAGTTCTTCCAGAAGGACGGCAAGGCCACGCACGGCTACTACGGGAGCTGGGGCTACTACTCGGTCTTCGACGCCGATGCGATCCTCCATCCGCTCTACCACACCGAGCCGGGCGGCTGGGTCGGCAAGCACTACATCCGCGTCGAGGGGCTCGACCAGCTGATCGACCAGGGGCGGTCCACGGTGGACCAGGCGGCGCGGAAGCGCACGTACACGCAGATCCTCAAGCTGCTCAAGGAAGAGTCCCCGAGCATCTTCCTGTTCCACCAGTTCGACAATCTCGGGATCTCGAAGAAGGTGCAGTACGCCGCGCGCGGCGACGAATGGCTCTGGCTCTACGACGCCAAGCCGGCGAAGTAGGCGCATGAGGCCCGGGGAGACGTCGTGACGGCGGTCCTCGTCAGGCGGATCATCCGCCTGCTCGTGGTCGTCGCCGGCGTCTCCCTGGTGACCTTCTCGATCCTCCAGGTCAGCGGCGACCCGGTGGCGCTCATGATGCCGGAAGCGCCCGAGTCCGACCGTGTCGTGCTGCGCGAGCGGATGGGCTTCAACGATCCACTCCTCGTGCAGTTCGGCCGGTTCCTCGGGGACAGCGTCCGGGGCGAGTTCGGCCAGTCCTTCTACCACCGCGTCCCCGCGCTGGACCTCGTGCTCGAACGCATGCCGACGACGCTGCTCCTGACGGTGCTCGCGATGGGACTGGCCGTCGCGATCTCGCTGCCCGTCGGGATCGTCAGCGCCATCCGGCGCAACTCCGCGCTGGATCAGGCGGCAACGGTCGGCGTGTTTCTCGGGCAGTCGATGCCGGTGTTCTGGACGGGGATCATGCTGATGCTGCTGTTCGCCGTGCAGTGGCGACTGCTGCCGGTGTCGGGCTGGGAGAGCTGGGCCGCCGTCATCCTGCCCGCGCTGACGCTCGGGACGTTTTCCACGCCGCTCCTGCTGCGCATCGTGCGGTCGAGCATGCTCGACGTGATCAACCTCGATTACGTCCGCACCGCGCGGGCGAAGGGGCTGTCCGAGTGGCTCGTGATCTGCCGGCACGCCCTGCGGAACGCGGCCCTGCCGCTCGTGACCGTGGCGGGATTGCAGTTCGGTCTGCTGCTCGGCGGCGCCGTGATCACCGAGACCGTCTTCGCCGTGCCGGGCGTCGGGCGCCTCATCGTCGACGCGATCCGCCAGCTGGACTTCCCCGTCGTCCAGGCCGCGGTGTTCTTCCTCGCCATGATCGTCGTCACCGCGAATTTCCTCGTCGACATGCTCTACATCGTGCTGAATCCTCAGATCCGCATCCGGTGACGATGGCGATCCGCACGCTTCCGACGGCCGACGGCGTCGACCTGGCGGCCGGGCGCGGACGCGGCGCGGAGCGGTCGCGGGCCTGGCGGAAGCTGACGCGGAACCCGCTGGCGCTGCTCGGCGGCGTGATCCTCGCCGTCGTCATCGGCGCCGCGGTCGCGGCCCCCTGGGTGGCGCCGCACGACCCGGCCAAGCAGACGCTCATCCGCCGCTTCACACCGCCGGTGTGGGCGGCGGGCGGCCACGCGTCCCACCTGCTCGGCACGGACCAGGTCGGCCGCGACATCCTCTCGCGGATGATCCACGGCGCGCGCATCTCGCTGATCGTCGGCGTGCTCGCCGTCGTCGTCAGCGTGATCGTCGGCGTCTCGCTCGGCCTGCTCAGCGGCTTCCGCGGCGGCCGCGTCGACGTCGTGATCATGACGATCGTCGACATCACGCTGTCGTTTCCGCAGTTATTGCTCGCGCTCGCGTTCGTGGCCGCGCTCGGCCCGAGCCTGGTGACGATCATCGTCGTGCTCGGTCTCACCGGCTGGGAGCGCTATGCGCGCGTCGTGCGTGCCGAGGTGCTCGCGCTGCGCGAGAAGGACTTCGTCGAGGCGGCGCGCGCGATGGGCGTCTCGGCGACGCGCGTCCTGTTCCGCCACCTCCTGCCGAACACCTTCTCGTCGATCATCGTGCTCTCGACGCTGCAGGTCGCGCAGGCGATCCTGCAGGAAGCCGCGCTGTCCTTCCTCGGCGTCGGCAGCGGGCGCGCGTACCCCACGTGGGGTCAGATGATCGCGCTCGGACGCGACTTCGTCAGTGTGGCGTGGTGGCTGCCGACGTTCCCGGGCCTGGCTATTCTCCTCACGGTGCTCGCCATCAACCTGGTCGGCGACCGGCTCCGCGACGCGCTCGATCCAAGAACCACGTAGACCGCGCTATCATTCCGCCGATGCCTGCGAAAGTCCCGTGGCTCCCGTCGAAGCTTCCCGCCGGCGCCAATCCCGAGCGGTGCCCCTTCTGCCGCCGCCGCGCGTTCATTCCGTGGACGCTCCGTCGCGACATTCAGTCGAAGGTCGTCATGCGGCGCTGGATCTGCACGGAATGTCAGCGCGACGAGGAGCGGGTCGAGCCCGATTAATTGAAACTGGGGGCCCCGACATGGCCCCTAGACCCCCAAGCGCTCGGAGCGCCCCGGGGAACCCGTGGCGCTCCTCGAATCTCCGTCGCGGCCCCCCGTCCGATCAATACGTATTGATGTGGTCGATGAGCCGCCGCAATCGTCCATACGACGACCGGTTGAACGGCACGATGAGGCGCGGCAGCTCCGGAAACTCGTTCAGCTCCTGCGCGATCGGGCCCGGCGCCTGATCGAGCGGTCCCTTCAGGACGTCGTCGAACTGCTGCTGCGTCTCCGCGATCGCCGAGTCGTCGAGCGCCTTCTGCAGCCGGAACACGAGCGTCTCGCCCACGATGCGGGACGAGTGGAACACGCGGTAGAACGCGGTGATCTCGCGGACCGCGTCCTCGGCGGTGTCGACCACGCGATAGAAGCTCGAGTCGTCGCGATTGATCAGCCGGCGCTCGATGAGGGTCCCGGCGTTCCACCGGTCCCAGATGCGCCAGTACGGCTTCGGACCCGCCTCGACGAGCACCATGGGCACGATCGTCGCCTTGCCCGTCTGCATCAGCGTGAGGACTTCGTACGCCTCGTCCATGGAGCCGAAGCCGCCGGGGAACAGCGCCACGGCGTTCGCCTCCTTCACGAGGAAGAGTTTCCGCGTGAAGAAGTACTTGAACGTGATGAGCTTCGGGTCCGCCAGGATCCACGGGTTCGCTTCCTGCTCGAACGGCAGGCGGATGTTGAGGCCGAAGCTGCGCTCGCCCCCGGCACCTTCCTGCGCGGCGCCCATGATGCCGTGCCCCGCGCCGGTGACGACCATCCACCCGGTCTCGACCATGCGCCGGCCGAAGTCGCGGGCGACGAGCGCGGCGGGGTCGGTCCGCGGCGTCCGCGCCGATCCGAAGACCGTCACCTTCCGAACGTCGCGGTACGGCGCAAACACCTTGTAGGCGTAGCGCAGCTCCTTGAGCGCGGCGTTCGTGATCTTGAGATCGCCGGTGAGCGCGCCGTCCTCGGCGAGCTTCAGCACCGTCGTCAGGAGCTGCTGGTAGTAGCCGTGGCGGTCCGGCGGGACGCCGGTCGTCTGGAGCAGCTCGGCGATCAGTCGGTTCGCGTCGTCGTTCTGGAGCTGGTAGCGCCGGGATTCGGGCACGATTCGAGTATACCGTCCGGAGGGAACGGCTCGATGACATCGCGGCCGCGGGCGCCGCGGACGACGGCGCACGCGAGGCCGAGCACGACGAGCAGCCCGCCCGCGACGGTGAACGCCGTCAGCGGCTCGCCGAGCAGCACGGCGCCGAGCAGCGCGCCGACGATCGGCTGGACGGTGAGCGACACCGCCGCGCGGGGCGCGCGAACGCGCTGCACCGCCCAGTTCCAGACGAGAAAGCCGAACCCCGAGATCGCGAGGCCCAGATAGAGGGTCGCGACCGTGCCCGTGGTGGTCATCGACGGCCGGCTCCCGGCGAGCCACTCGGCCGCCGCGAGCGGTGCCACGGCCGCCGCGCCCCAGACGATCGACCACACGGTCACGTGCATCGCCTCGACGCGTGCGAGCACATCGCGTCCGATCAGCGTGTACGCCGCGAACGCGACGCCCGACAGGACGAGCAGCAGGTCACCCTGCCAGTGCGGTGCGACGTCCGTGGTGATGCCGGGCACGCCGTTCACGACGACGAGCACGCTGCCGGCGAGCGCGAGCGCTCCGCCGACGACTTCGTGGCGGCGGAGCCGCTCGCCGAGCATCACGGGCGACACGAGGATGATCGTGAGCGGCTCGACGACGATCAGGAGCGCGGCGTTCGTGACGGTGGACCGGTACACGCCCCAGTGCGCGAGCGCGTACGCCGCCGAAAAGCCGAGGATGCCCATCCACGCGATGCGCCACCGATCACCGTGGGCGAGCGGCGCCGCGCGACCCGAGCGTCCGGCGAGCACGCCGAGCAGCATCGCCGCCAGGACCAGCCGCACGAGCGCGAGCGTCGCCGGCGGGATGCTGTCGAGCGCGACGCGCGAGGCGAAATACGACGTGCCGTAGAGCACGTTCGCGAAGACGAGCACGACGTCGGCGACCGTCACCAGCGCGAGGGTGCCACACCGCGAGCGGATCAGCCCAGCAGCGCGTTGGTCGCCAGACCGAGCACGAGGGCGCCGCCGAGCGCGACGCCGAGATACACCGCGAACACGCGCCGGTGCGCGATGCCCCACACCGCGGCCATCGCGGGCACGGTGGTCACGGGTCCGGCGATCACGAAGGCGACCGCGGCGCCCGGCTGCATGCCCTGCGCGAGCAGGCCGGAGGCGATCGGCAGCGCGCTCACGTTGTTCAGGTCACCATGCGGACCTCGCCCTCAGGCGGGCTTCACCGCACGCACGAAGGCGCTCATGAACTTGCCGTCGATCGCGGGCGCGATGCGCTCGGCGTCCAGGCCGGCGCGCGTGAGGAACTCGCGCGCGTCTTCGACGCGATACACGCGCGTCGGCTCGACCTCGATCCCGCCGAAGCCGGCCTTGCCGAGCTTGTCGCGATACTCCTGCTCCTCGAGCGCGCCCGCAACGCATCCGATCCACAGCTCGACGCTCCGGCGAATGTCGGACGGCACGTCGCCACGGACCACGACGTCCGACACCGCCAGCCGGCCGCCCGGCTTCAGCACGCGAAACGCCTCGGCCAGCACGCGGTCCTTGTCCGCCGACAGATTGATGACGCAGTTCGAGATGATGACGTCGACCGACGCGTCCGGGAGCGGAATCGTCTCGATCTCACCCTTCAGGAACTCCACGTTGGTGACACCGGCCTTGCGCTGGTTCTCATGCGCCAGCGCGAGCATCTCGTCCGTCATGTCGAGACCGTACGCCTTGCCGGTGGGCCCGACCCGGCGCGCCGAGAGCAGGACGTCGATCCCTCCGCCGGACCCGAGATCGAGCACGATCTCGCCGGCCTTCAGCTCCGCGAGCGCCGTCGGATTGCCGCAGCCGAGCGACGCGGCGACGGCTTCGGCCGGCAGTGCCGCCGTCTCGTCGCCGGCGTAGAGGTTCCCCGTGATCACGTCGTGCTCGCTGCGCGTGGAGCCGCAGCACGACGCGGCGTTCTCGACGACGCGCAGGGCGGCCTGGCCGTACTTTTCCTTCACGACGTCCTTGATCGCTCGCTCGGTCATGTCGGTTTCCTCCGCGAAGCGCGCAGCGACGCGATCAGCGTCGCCGCTTCTTCGAGCGCGTCCTGGTTGAGGGCGTAGTAGATCCACCGTCCCTGCCGCCGGTCGGTCACGAGTCCCGCTTCCCTGAGCGTCTTCATGTGAAAGGACAGGCGTGATTGTCCCGTTTCGAATCGCTCCGCGAGCACGCAGACGCACTGCTCTCCCGCGCGGAGCTCCGCCAGGATGTCGAGTCGCGTCGGATCCGCGAGCGCGTGGAAGAGCGCGGTCGCGCGCTCCGTCGTCTCGGATGTCGCCATGCATGGCAACGTATCAACAATTCTTGATGACAACAAGAGTTCTTGATGGGAGGGCAACTGCGCCAGCCGTCTGATCCCGCCGGCTCAGGAGTGGCTCCGGCAATACCGGCGCGGGCGCGCCGCCAGCCCCGAAGAGCCGAGCACGGACTTCTGATCACACGCTGCGGCCGCCAGTCCGAGGACACTTGTCGAACCTCGCGGGAATTGATCGGGCCCGAACGCTACGGGCCGATCCGCTGGTCGGCCGGCGGGCGAACGCCTGCGGGAATCACCGACGACTCGCCGGCCGGATGCACGATCGTGAGTGTCGGGACGGAGACGGACCGATCGGAGAGCCGCTGTTCCCAGTGCCCCGGCACGAGCACGCCCTGCGGCGCGCCGGGCACCGGCACATACCGATCCGGCACCCACATCATGTCCGGCCGCATCGCCACGGCGGCGCCGGGCGAGGACGGCGCGACCGGCGTCAAAGGCATCGACTGCACGCGCTGGCTCAGGTCGGCGTTCGGATTCGTGCCGCGGCCGGTCGGCGTCGCGATCGCGGATCGCGAGAGCGCTTCACCGACGGTCGACGGTGCAAACAACGTCTGCGCGGACGCCGGCGTCGCCATCAGCGCGATCACGACGGCGACGGTGACGCCCCGGACGATCACGACGTTCACGCGCTCATCATCTCACGCGAGCGCCGGCGACTTCGTCGCGCGGGCCGCTCAGCGACGCGTGATCGCGACGACGCCCGGGCGCGGCGGCGCGCCCGGCGTTCCCGCGGGCCAGTTGCTGCCGCGCGGCGCGGTGACGTCGCCCGCGCCGCGAACGCCCCACCGGTCACCCGGGTGCGTGCCCTGCACCGTGCGGCCGAGGCCGTCGACATCGTAGCGCTCGAAGACATCGGCGACGGCGGGACCGTCGGCAACGATCCGCTCGGTGGCGGCGGCCGTGATGCGCCGGTGATAGCGGGAGTCCGGCACGACGTGCCAGCGCCCGTTCACGCGGCGCACGTGGACCACGGAGCCGCCGACGTCGCGCTTCGCGTCCTCGATCGCCGGCGTCCGCCCCATCACGAGCGGGAACGACTGCTCCCACGCGCCGGCGAAGCCCGCCGTCGCGAGACTCACGAACTCGTGATTCACCCACAGCAGCGCGTCCTCGGCGGGCAGCGGAAAGAACGCGGTGAAGTCGGCGTTGTACCCGACGCGATCGCCGCCGCGGAGCCGATCCCCCCAGAGCACGATCGGGTCGGCGCGAAAGCCTTCGGGCACGACGAGGACGTCGTCGCGCGACGGCGCGATGGGGGCGAACGCGTCGAACGCGGCGCTCGCGGGCTGCGGACGCCCGACGGATGCGAGCGCGGTCGCGCCGAGGAAGGCAAGAAACGCGCGGCGGTTCACGCCGCCGCGAGCAGACGGAGGACGAACCAGCAGACGCCGGCGACGAAGGCCGATGCGGGGATCGTCAGGATCCAGGCCCAGACGATGTTGCCGGCGACTCCCCACCGCACCGCCGAGAATCGCTGGGTCGAGCCGACGCCCATGATGGAGCCGGTGATCGTATGGGTCGTACTGACCGGGATGCCGCCGATCGCGGTGCCGAGCAGCGTGATCGCGCCGGCCGTCTCCGCGCAGAAACCGCCGACGGGCCGCAGCTTGGTGATCCGCATCCCCATCGTCTTGACGATGCGCCAGCCGCCGGCGAGCGTCCCGAGGGCGAGCGCCGCGTGGGCGGAGAGGATCACCCAGAACGGCACGCGGAACTCGTTGCCGAGATAGCCGGTCGTGAAGAGCAGCACGGCGATGATGCCCATGGTCTTCTGCGCGTCGTTCGTCCCGTGTCCGAGGCTGTACGCCGCGGCGGACGCCAGTTGCATGCGGCGGAACACCCAGTCGACGCGACCCGGCGTCGCGTTCCGGAAGAGCCTCAGCGTCAACACCATCATCGTGAAACCGACCGTCAGCCCGATGATCGGCGCCAGGATCATGAAGATGCCGATCTTGATCAGGCCGGCGGCCACGAGGGATCCGGTACCCGCCTTCGCGATGGCGGCGCCCGCGAAGCCGCCGATGAGCGCGTGCGACGAGCTGGTCGGCAGGCCCCAGTGCCAGGTGATCAGGTCCCACACGATCGCGCCGATGAGACCGGCCAGGATGACCCACTGATCGACGACGGCCGGCTCGACGACGCCCTTGCCGACCGTGGTCGCGACCTGCACGCCGAAGCCGAATGCCGCGACGAAATTGAAGAACGCGGCCCAGACGACCGCCTGCAGCGGCGTGAGGACACGCGTCGAGACGACCGTGGCGATGGAGTTCGCCGCGTCGTGAAAGCCGTTGATGAAATCGAAAATCAGGGCGACGACGATGATGAGGACGACCGCGGTCAGCACGCCGGATCCATCAGGCCATCTTGAGGATGATCCCTTCGATCACGTTCGCGACGTCCTCGCAGCGGTCGGTGACGATCTCCATCGTCTCGTAGATCTCTTTCCACTTGATGACCTCGATGGGATCGCTCTGCTCGTCGAACAAAGCGGCGAGGCTGTCGCGAAGCAGCGTGTCGGCGTTGTTCTCGAGCCGGTTCACTTCGACGGCGTGCTCGTGAAACGCCGGATCCATGGTCCGGAGACAGCGAATCGTCCGGTCCATCGCGTGGGTCGTGGAGACGATCACGTCCGCCATCGCGCGGCAGGCGGATGTCGGCTCCTTGATGCGGTACACGACGAGCCGCTCGGCGGACGCCTCGATGTAGTCGAGCACGTCGTCCAGCCGCGTGGCGAGGGCGTGGATGTCTTCCCGGTCGATGGGCGTGATGAACGTCGTGTTGAGGCGCTTGACGACTTCGTGCGTGACCGAATCGCCCTGGTGCTCGACCTCCTTGATCGCGTGCGCCTTCGCCCGCGCGTCCGAGAAGTTGTACGCCATCTCGTGCAGCAGCCCCGCGGCCTGGATGATGTACTCGGACTGGCGCTCGAAGAGGTCGAAGAACCGGACTTCCCTCGGGATCAGATTGAACATGGTGGCCCCGTCGCGTTCGGGTCGGTTGGAGATCGTCGCACGTTCCGCGTGAAGTGTAACGGAAAGGGCGGCGACCCGCTACCCGGGTTACGGCTTGCGGAGCGCGAGCGCCGGCAGGCCGAGCGCCTCGCGCGCGCGCGACCAGGCGAGGTCGATGGCGCCGAGCAGGCTCGGTGCGTCCGGGGCGAGGCATCGGAGCACGACGCCGCGCCGTGCCAGGCGCGCGACCGCCGCTCGCACGTCGCGCGCCTGGTGCGCCGCGGCGTCGAGCGCTGCGCCGAGCGCGTCGAGCGCCCCGTCCGTCACGACGGCAACCGTCGCGAAGTACGGACACCGCTCTGCCAGTCCGAGATCCGCCCAGCGCGCGGAGCCCGCCAGCACGAAGCGGTCGTCGAAGATCGGGCCGTGCACGTCATGGACGGTGGAGCGGCTGTCGAGCATCCCGAACTGCCAGGCCTCGCCGCGCGCCACGCGGCCCGCGGCATACGCGTCGACGAGCACGAGCGTGGCGCCGGCGGCCACGTCCGCGTCGATCGTCTGGCGAAATGCCGCGCCGGGGAACGGAATCGTGTGGTCCGGCACCCATTCCACGATCGCGCCTTCCGCGGCGCGAAGCCGCACGTGCTGCTCGGCCGGCGTCTCCGTCGCGCGATACACTTTCGTCGCCGACGGCGTGGTCAGGCACGCGTGCGCGGACTCACCGACCGTGACGTCGATCGCGAGCCGATCGCCGCCGACGAGCCCGCCCGTCGGATTCAGGATCGACACGATCGCGGCGGGGTCATCGAGCGCGACGGTCCCGAGCACCTGCAACGGCAGCGTGAACTGCGACCGGGCGACGACGGTGCGGCCGCCACGGCGCTCGAACACGAGCGACAGCGAGCCGTCGCGCCCGACGCGGCCGGCGGCGCCGCCGACGCGGACCGTCATCCAGCCACGCGGGTCGCGGCCGGCGCGAGCAGCAGGTCGCCGGCGATCCACCGCACGACGCCGTCGACGCCCTCGCCGGACTTGAGATTGGTGAAGACGACCGGCCGATCGCCGCGCATGCGGCGCGCGTCCCGCGCCATGACGCCGAGATCGGCGCCGACGTACGGCGCGAGATCCGTCTTGTTGATCACCAGCAGATCCGACCGCGTGATCCCCGGGCCGCCCTTTCGCGGGATCTTCTCCCCTTCCGCGACGTCGATGACGTAGATCGTGGCGTCGACGAGCTCCGGGCTGAACGTCGCGGCGAGGTTGTCGCCGCCGCTTTCGATGAGCAGGAGCTCGAGGCCGGGAAACGCCTTGATGAGCGCGTCGGCCGCCTCGAGGTTGACGGACGCATCTTCGCGAATCGCGGTGTGCGGGCATCCCCCGGTCTCGACGCCGACGACGCGCTCGGGCGCGAGCGCCCCGCGCCGGACGAGGAACTCCGCGTCTTCCTTCGTATAGATGTCGTTGGTGATCACCGCCATGTCGAAACGCTCGCGAAAGGCCAGGCACAGGCGTTCGGTGAGCGCCGTCTTGCCGGAGCCGACGGGACCGCCGATACCGATCCGGAGCGGGCGCGGAACGTCGTGGGTCATGACCGGAACAACCTCGTGTCGAGCGTCGCGTGCCGGATGCCCGCGAGCTCGAGGCCTGGGGTGAAGCTCCACATGGCGCCGGCGTCCGGCGCGGCCGCGGCCGCATGCGCCAGGCGGTCGATCAGCGGCCGCATGCGCGCGAGCACGCGCTGGCCCTGCACCTGTCCGAGCGCGAGCAGCCGGATGCCCGCGCCGACGAGCATCGTGGCCGACGCGTACAGGTAGGCGGCCGCGATCACCGCCGGCGCTGCGCCGTCGCGCCCGAGCGTCGCGCCGAAGACGACGGCGTGATGACCGGCGGCGAGACCGTGCGCGACGGCGGAGGCAAACCCGGCGATCACGACGTCATCGCGCAGCGCCGCCGCGACGCGCAGCGTCTGGCGCCCCATCTGCTGACTCGCGACGCGGAATTCGGGCACGGGCTTCATCGCCTCGAGCCGCGCGTCCAGCGCGACGAGCGCCGCGACGTCACCGCCGACCGCATGCCGCGCCGCCAGTGCCGCCGCGACGGCGTCGCACGGACCGGTTCCGGCTTCGAGGTGCGCCGTCACGAACGCGGCCAGACCGTCGGCGTCCCGGACGCGCTCGTCCTGCACGTAGGTCTCGAGCCCGAACGAGTGCGCGAAGCCCCCGGCGGGAAACAGCCCGTCGGCGAACTGCAACACCGCCAGAAGGTCATTCATGACGGTGGCCGGCGCCGATCGGGACGAACGCCGTCTCGACGCGCTCGTACGCGAAGCCCAGCCGATCGAGCAGCTGCACCATCGCGGGATCGTCGGGAATCAGCAGGCGATCGCCGTCGACGGCGAGGGTGAAGTGGCGGTTGCCGACCTCGAACGCCACGCGGACCGCTTCGGCGCACGAGGCCGGTCGGACGACCAGCACCGGCTCCGGCGCCGCCTCCACGCGCACGTACCAGTCGGCATCGACGTGGATGACGTCGCCGGGCGTCAGACCGGACCCGGTCGGCAGCGCGAGATGCAGCGCTCGCCCGGCGCGCGTCGTCACGCGCCGGCGTCCCCAGCGGCGCTCCTCGCCGGTCAGGACGAGCGCGTCCGCTTCGCGCCCGGCGAGCTCGTCCTCGTGAACGTGCACGTGCGACTTGGTGATCACGATCGGATTCATACGGAGGACGAGGAGCGCCACGGCTCCGCCGGGGCGCTTCCGAGCGTCGGGGGGGTATGGGGGGCCATTTCGGGGCCCCCCATCAAAACAGGAAATACCGCTGCGCCATCGGCAGCACGCGGGCCGCTTCACACGTCAGGCGCTCGCCGTCCGCGCGGACCTCGTACGTTTCCGGATCGA
>JACPCW010000115.1 GCA_016184365.1 Candidatus Rokuibacteriota bacterium | reverse complement strand
GGATCGCTCCGGCATTCCGTTGGCTTCGATCATTGAGACGACGCGCCACCACGGAGTGCGTTCCAAGCTTCTCGGCGAGCGGGCGATCAACTCGCGGAATGCCGGAGCGATCCCCAGCCCGGCACTCGGCTTCGGCGGCTCACGCGCTGTCGTTCATGAATAGTCCGGGCTAGTCACGGCACCCGGCGGAGGAGTTCCTCGCGCATGAAGACCGTGTCGCTCTCGACGCGGACGTCGCGTACCGTCGCGTCGTCCGCGAAGCGAATCTCGACGAGCGTCCGCCGGTGGCGCGGGTGCTCCGTCATCCGGCCGAGCCCGAAGAGCCCGACCATGACGCCCACCACCGACCCGACCCGGTAGCTGCTCGCGTAGACGAAGCGCCGCTCGTCGTCGGTGACGATGTCCGGCGAGCCGAGCGTCAGCACGACGTCTTCCCGCGTCGTGACACCGAGGCGAATGAACTTCGCCGCCTCTTCCGTCACGACGCGCACGTTCGGCGGCCCCGCCGTCTTCGGGAACGCGACGAACAGGCATCCGCCGGTACCGAGTGCGACGAGGACGAGCATCGCGATCCGCCGGCGCATCACCACAGGCGCACGAGGCTGTGCCGGACGAGGATGTGGCGGGCATCGAAGACGAGCACGAGCTCGTACGGCGCCTGCGGCTCGTCGTAGCGCGGCACGGCCTTGAAGGTGTCGCCGTCACGCCGCAGCCGGTAGGTGACGATCCGCTCCGCCTCGAACGAACGCGACGGCAATCCGAAGACGCCGCGGATCTCGCCGCGCGACGTCTTGCCGTCGTCGAGGAACGGCAGGACGTCCGGGACCGTCTGTACGCTGCGGACGCGCGGCGAGCACGCCGCAACGGCGATGGCGATGAGAAGGACGAGCGCGAGGCGCAGAGCAGCCAGCGCGGTACTACGCCCCGGGGCCGCGCTCCATCGAGTACGGCTGCCACCGCCGGAGCGCGCTCTTCTCGAGCACCGACGGGTTCACGCACGCGCGCGGCCAGCGGCCGCTGAGCACCAGCGCGAGCTCCTGGCCCACGCGCCGCTTGCGCGCGGGATCGAAGCGCGCGGACGCCGACGCGACGTGCGGCGTGAGGATGACGTTCTCGAGCTTCAGGAGCGGATTCACCGCCGCGGGCGGCTCAGTCGCGAGGACGTCGAGCCCGGCCGCCGCGATCCAGCCCTCCTGCAGGGCCTGCGTGAGCGCGGCTTCGTCCACCGTCGGACCGCGGCCGGTGTTGACGAAGATCGCGGTGGGCTTCATCGCGCGGAAATGCTCCGTCGTCAGCATGCGGTTCGCATCCGCGGTCGAGGGCGCATGCATCGACACGATGTCCGCGCGCTGCAGCAGCTCGCCGAGCGCCACGGGCTCGACCCCGTACTGCGTCATGACGAGCTCTTCGATGTACGGATCGTACGCGATCACGTGCAGGCCGAACGCGCGGGCGCGCACCGCGACGGCACGCGCGACGTGCCCGAACGCGACGAGGCCGAGCGTCTGACCCCAGAGCCGGGGGAACTCGGACAGCATCGAACGGCCTTCGGCCCAGCGGCCGTCGCGCACCAGCCGGTCCTGCACGACGAGACGGCGATACGTGGCCAGGATCAAGGTCATCGCGTGATCGGCGACCTCTTCGATGAACGTGTCGGGCACGTTCGTCACCGGGATCCCGCGCGCGGTCGCGGCGTCGACGTCGACCGAGTCGACGCCGACGCTCCCGAGCGAGATGACCCGGCACCTGTCGAGGCCGTCGATGATCTTCTTCGTGATCCGCCGGCCCTTGGCGTAGAGCGCGTCGGCGTCGCGGGCGGCCGCGACGAAGTCGTCGTCCGACTTCCCGTCGACCTCCACGATCTCGGCGCCGATCGGCGTCAACGCTTCGAGCTCCCACTGGTAGCCGACGCCCGGCGTCGAGAAGCTCGCGCCGGCCGGTGTGACGACCTTGAACCTGGCCACGGGTCTCTCCTTCTTCTCCTGGTCCCGGTTACTTCTTCAGCCGCGCCTCGAGGAGCAGCTTCACTTCGTTGGCGGCCGCGCGCCAGAGCGGGTGGCCCGCCACGCCGTACTCGGCCGTGACCTGCTTGCGGAACTCGTTCATCGCCGCGTCCTGCGCCGCCTTGTCTTCCTTCGGCGCGGCGTCGAGCGTCTTCGAGCGGATGAGGGCCGCCTTGGTGGTCGCCGCGTGCGCGCGCTCGAGCCACCGGCCGATCTCGTTCCAGTCCTTGTCGAAGAAGACGACGACGGGAATCGACTGATAGCCGTTGTTGAGGAACGTGTCACGCAGGTCGGGGTTGGCGTCGCGGAGGAACACGCGCAGCTCGCAGCCCGGCATCGCTTCGGCGATGTGCGCGATCAGCGGTGAGTTGCGGTGCACGTCGCCGCACCAGTTCTCGGCGATCATGACCACGTGCTTCACGCCACCGACGCCGCCGAAGAACTTGCGCTCGTCATCGGTCAGCGCCGACTTCGCGTAGTTTTCCTCGGTGCGGGCCTGCGTGTCGCCCATCTGCGCCATGTAATCCTTCCACGTCAACCCGGTCGCAAAGCGCTTGTCGTCCATCGGAATCCGGAGCTGAGCCATGTATCTCTCCTTTGAGGGGGTGCGGTGTGCGCTCCTTTATACACCAGGACGGCAGGGGGTGCCGTTGACCGGGCGCGCCGATCCTCCCGGCTATACTCGGGCGTCCGGCCACCATCGGGAGGGAGCCATGTCGGCTCGTTGCGCACTCATAGGTCGCTCGTTCGTCGTCATCGTGGTGGTCCTCGCGGCCGCCGTCCTGACCGCGGAGGCGCAGCCGCAACGCCCCATGCCGCCGCAGATGCGCGACCGCATGCCGCCCGGCGCGGCGCAGCCCGGCCAGCCGCCGGCACCGGGCGCCGTCAAGCCGCGGCTGTCGTGGATCGACGTGCACCTCCATCTCGTGACGGGACGCGGCTCGTCGCGGCCCGACTGGGGCGGCGCGGTCGAGACCGCGATCCGCGACATGGATCAGTTCGGCATCGCCATGGCGCTCGTCATGCCGCCGCCGCAGGTCGAGACGCAGCCGGGCGTCTACGACGCGGACGCGTTCGCCGGCGCGCTCACGCGTTACCGCGGCCGGTTCGCGTCGCTCGGCGGCGGTGGCACGCTGAATTCGACGCTCCATCGCTACGCCGACCCCGTGCAGGTCACCGACGGCGTGAAGCGGCGGTTCGCGACGGCCGCCGAGAAGCTCATCGACGGCGGCGCGGTCGGCTTCGGCGAGATGGCATCGCTCCACGTCTCGGCGGCGTCCGGCCACCCGTACGAGTTCGTGCCGGCCGATCATCCGCTGATGCTCGTGCTCGCCGACGTCGCGGCGAAGCGCGACGTGCCGATCGACCTGCATCTGGACGCCGTGGACGCGCCGATGCCGACGCCCGCCTTCCTCGCGGAGCGAAGCAGCGCGAATCCGCCGGTGCTGCCGGAGACGCTCGCCGCGCTCGAGCGCCTGCTCGCGCACAATCGGAAGGCGAACATCGTCTGGGCGCACGCCGGTTCGGATCCGATCGGCGGCATGAGCGCGGCGGCGGTCGGCCGCCTGATGGGCGCGCATCCGAATCTCTACGTGAGCCTTCGCATCGTCGGCGCGCCCGCGCCGCTCCGGAACAAGGTGCTCACGCCGACGGGCCTCGATCCCGCGTGGGACGCGCTGTTGACGCGGCACGCCGACCGCTTCGTCATCGGCACGGACTCGTTCATGGTCGCGCCGACGACGCGCGGGAGCGGGCCGGGGACGACCTTCGCCGAGCGCAACACGCCGAAGCTCCAGGCCACGGTGCATTTCCTGTCGCTGCTGTCGCCCGACGTGGCGCGGACGATCGGCCGCGACAACGTCATCCGGCTCTACAAGCTGCCGGTGAAGTAGCGGGTGGTGGCGCGCCCGGCGCGGTGACGTCTCAGGACGCGGCGACGACGACGCGCGCGTCGATCAATCGTTCGATCTCGTCGTCCGCGTAGCCGGCCTCGCGAAGGATCTCCGCCGAGTGCTCGCCGAGCTCCGGCGGATAGCGCGGCGGCACGGGCGGCTCGCCGTCGATCTCGAGCGGGCTCGCCACCGTGTACCGCGCCCCGGCGCGCGGATCGTCGATCGGCACGAGCGCGCCGCTCGCGTGCATCTGCGCATCGTCGCGCGCGTCGTCCACCGTGCCGACCCCGCCGAAGGTGAGCCCGTGGGCGTCGAGCACCGCCCGCCACGCTGCCCACGGATGCGCCGCGAACACGTCGTCGAGCACGCCGATGAGCGCGCGCGCGTTCGCACGGCGCGCCGGCGTGGTGGCAAATCGCGCGTCGTCGCGCACGTCGGGGCGCGCGATGGCGCGCGTCAACGCCGCCCAGTCGCGGTCTTCCTGCAGCACGTTCAGCAGAAACCAGCGGCCGTCGGCACAGCGATAGAGATTCGCGAGCGCGCTCGCCGCCTCTTCGCGGGCCGGACGCGGCTCGACCTTGGCGCCGCAGAGCGCCGCCTGCACCTGGATCGCGTTCCACCACAGGCCGTTCGCCATCAGATTCGTGGCGACCATGCCGCCGCGGCCCGTGCGCTCGCGCCGATAGAGCGCGGCCATGATGGCGCCGAAGAGGGCGAGCCCGGTCGGGTGATCGCCCATGCCGGGCAGGGAGCGTGACGGCGGCGCGTCCGGCGCCGGGCGCACGAGGTCCATCAATCCCGTGCGCGCCCACAGCGCGGTGGAATCGAAGCCGGTGCGCGCCGCCTCGTCGCCGCGCTCGCCGTACGCGGTGACGGACGCATAGATCAGCCGGGCGTTCAGCGGCTCGAGATCGTCCCAGCGAATGCGCAGGCGGGCGCGCGAGTCGAGCGGGACGTTCGTGACGAAGACGTCGCTGCGGCGCACGAGCCGGTACAGCACGTCACGGCCGGGCTCCTGCTGCAGATCGAGCGCGAGCCCGCGCTTCGTCCGGTTGTCGGCGATGTAGCGGTAGTTGTACGGGCTCGCGGGCACGCCGGGACCGGACGTGCGATGCCGGTACGGCTCGCCGCCGGGCGGCTCGATCTTGATGACGTCGGCGCCGAAATCGGCCATGACGGTGGTCGCGACCGGTCCGGCGATGAAGCTCGCCACGTCGAGCACGCGGACGCCTGCGAGCAGTCGCGTCATGCGAACACGACCGCGCGCACGGCGCCGAGATCCTTCGCGTGAAGCGCCCACGTGTCCCCGGCGTCATGCGACACGTAGAGACAGCCGTCCTCGGTACCGAAGGCGACGAGGCGTCCGGCGACGGCGAGACACGCGGTGTCGATGTTGCCGTCGAACCATTTCGGCAGGCCCGTCTGACAGCGCGCGAACGCGCCGCCGTCGAGCGGCTTGCGATAGATGGCCGCGCGCTTGCCGCGGAAGCCGGTGGCCGCCGAGACGAACACGAGATCGTCGGCGACCGCGACGGCACGAAGGTAATGCGCGTGCAGCCCGTCATTCGTGAACACCCACGAATCGGCGCCGTCGCGGCTCAGGCCGAAGCCGGCCGCGGACGCCACGAGCACGACCCCCGCGCGTGTCGGATGCGCGACGACCTGGTGCACGTCGGCTTCGACGTCCACCGTCGGCGTCCATGAGCCTCCGCCGTCGCGCGACCGCGCCACGCCACCCACGTGCACGTTCACGTAGAGCGCGCCGTCCGCGCCGACGGCGATCGACCGCACGTCCGCGGGATCGCCCCACGGCGTGTACCAGGTGTCGCGGCCGGGGACGGCTTCGAACGACGTCACCGGCTCGAGTCGATCGCCGCCGAGCCGCAGGAGATGCGCGGCTTCGGTGCCGGCGACCACGTCGCTCGCCGTCGCGACGAGACACGTGGCCGGCGGACCATCGACCCGTGCGACGGCGGACCAGTCGTCGCCGGTGCGGAGCGTCTTGCCGTCGACGATGGCCCACGTGCGGCGAGCCCCGACGGCGATGCCGGTGATTTCGTGACCGCCGAGCGCGTCACGCCGGCTTGCGCTGCCGGGATCGAAGGCGGCGAGACCGTTGACCGTGCCGACGAGCAATCGCGGTTCCATGGGGTTGATCCTACCGCCCGATGGAACCGCGCGCTCGCCGCCTGACGCTAGACGCGGCCCGGCGGCGTGCCTTTCGCCCGCTGCTCCGCTCTCAGGTCCTGCCGGTGCCGGTAGTAGATGAAGCCGATGAAGAACACGAACAGGACGATGCCCGCGACGATCTGACCGAACGTCTCCATCGTGTGCCCCCTCGGAGATGGATGTCGTCGACTCGCGTACGGTTCAGGCGAGCGGCGACGACGGGGGCGAGCGAGTGAGGCGAGACCCGAGCCAGTGACTGTCGCGGCGCGCAGCGGAACGGACCGCGCAGAAGCGTCGCGGCTCCGTGCCGTGGCGCACGGCCTCGCGCGCCTCGCGACCGCCATCGGACGACACGGTGCCGTCCGATGCGATCGCGTCGGTCCACTGGCTCGCGGGGCTGTCGAAGGAAAGGACGAGCGTACGCCAGACGATGTCGAGAGTGGCGAGCGCGAACTGCGCCTCGGCGCCCACGAGCAGCGCCAGCAGCGTCAGGACTTTCGCCATGGTCAGAGGATCGAGCGGCCGGCGTCGACCATGAGCGTGGCGCCCGTGACGAACGACGATTCCCGGCACGCGAGGAAGAGGATCGGATACGCGACCTCGCGCGGCTCGGCCCAGCGGCCGAACAGGCCGTTGTCGGCCGCGCGCGAGCGGCGCAGCTCGTCTTCGCTGACGCCGCGGTCGGCGGCGCGGCGGATGTGGTACGGCGTGATCGTCCCCGCCGGGCACACGGTGTTGACGCGGATGCCGTGCGGCGCTTCCTCGACGGCGAGCGCGCGCGAGAAGCCGAGAATGGCCGCCTTCGTCGTGTCGTACTGCCCCATGCCGGCGCGACCCATCACGCCGAAGACCGACGAGACGTTCACGATCGTGCCGTCGCCGGCGGCCCGCAGGTGCGGCAAAGCGGCCTGGCAGCCATACGTCGTCGCGAGGAGGTTGACGCCGAGGATGCGCTGCCAGTCGTCGGTCGTCGCTTCGGCGAGCGGTGTGTACACCCGGATGCCGGCGACGTTGACGACGGTGTGCAGCGCGCCGAATCGCGCGACCGTCGCGTCGACCGCACGCCGCGCCTCCGCCTCCTGCGCGACGTCGGCGGCGAGCGGCAGGATCGTCGCCCCGGGCACCGCGCCGGCGATGGCCGCCGCCGCTTTTTCGACGGTGGGGAGATCGACGTCCACGATGGCGACGCGCGCGCCTTCTTCGGCGAAGAGCTGCGCGGTGGCGGCGCCGATGCCCCCGCCGCCGCCGGTGATCAGCGCGATGCGGCCGGACATTCGAGATGGGGGCCCCGAAATGGCCCCCATACCCCCAACGCTCGGAGCGCCCCGGGGAACCCGTGGCGCTCCTCGATCTTGCGACACGCTAGACCCTCATGTGGGGGGCCCCGAAATGGCCCCCCACGCCCCCCCGCGCTCGGAGCGCCCCGGCCAGGCCGTGGCGCTCCTCGACTCCCCGCGCGATCGGGTTGCCGAAACCACCTACACCAGCGTGAGCGTCTGCGTCGGGCGGACGAGCACCAGCGGCTTCGCGGGCTCGACCCAGTCGGCGCCGGGCGGCAGCACGAGCGATGCGGAGCGCACGCAGAACGATTCCGCGTGCTGTCCCGGCGGCGCCGCGCCGTGATCGCGGAGCGCGCGCGCGGCGGCGAGCAGCCGCTTCCGCACCTGGATGATCGCGGTGTCGCTCGTGCCGAGGCGCTCCTGCGTCCGATCGACGACGTCGCCCTGGCTTTCCTGGATGGCCTGGTCCTGCACGCCGAAGCCGGGGATGCCGCAGTACATCTTCGTGCGGTGCACGTCCCAGTCCATCTGGTAGTCGTTGTCGCGATTCGCGGCGGTCCGCACGTCGCCGTACGGGTCCGACGTCGCCGGCGCGTAGTCGCACACGTGGGCGCCCTTGCCCTCGATGTGGAGCGCGATCTCTTCGCGCGTCAGCGGGCGCTTCGTGTGCCACGTCACCATCCAGTTCACGACGTGGGTGTCGTCCATCGGCACCCAGATGTGCGACTGCACGACGTCTTCGCCGACGCCCACGGGCGGCATCGTGTAGAACGGGAACAGGTACTGCGTGATCCGCCAGTACCACTGGCCGTCCGGGTTCGTCCGTCGCGCGCCGATCAGCACGCCGTAGTCCGTGTCGACGACCTCGAAGCGCGGCGCGCGGTCGCCCGTGTTCACCGCCGCGCCGACGCCGAAGCTCGCGCGGTCGAGGGCCTCGGTGACCGAGAAGTCCTGGTGATCGAGCGGGGAGTGCAGGAACGAGATGTGGCTCGAGTCGATGCCGCCCTCCATCGCCTGGAACCAGTTGCAGTCCTGGACCCGCTTCGACGCGAAGACGTGATCGAGCGGCAGCGTCGTCCATTCGAGCTCGGGCAGCGGCGCGGGCGCGCCCGCGCCCATCCACGCCCACACCACGCCGCCGCGCTCGACACAGGGATACGCGGTCGTGCGCACCTTCGCCGCGAAGTTCGACTCCGCCGGCTCGTTGGGCATGTCGACGCAAGTCCCGTCGAGGCCGAGCTTCCAGCCGTGGTACGCGCAGCGCATGCCGCCGTCTTCGTTGCGGCCGTAATAGAGCGAGGCGCCGCGGTGCGGACAGAACTCCGCGACCAGACCCGGCCGGCCGCCGGGCGTGCGGTGGGCGACGAGCCGCTCGCCGAGGATCTGGACGCGCTTGACGCGCCCGCCCGGCTCGAGCTCGGACGCGTTGACGACCGGCATCCAGTACCGGCGCAGGAGCGCGCCCATCGGCATGCCCGGGCCGGTGCGCACGAGGATCTCGTTGTCTTCCCGGCTCAGCATGGCCAAAACGTACCACGGGCGTCGACTTCCGGTTGAGGCTAGACTCCGCCGCATGCGCTACGCCTTTTACCTCCCGACCCGCGGCAGGACGGCCACGCCCGACGCGATCGAAACGCTGCTGACGCGCGCCGAGGCGCTCGGCTTCAGCTCGGTGATGATCGCCGACCACGTCGTGTTCCCGGCGCAGGTGAAGTCGAAATATCCGTACACCGTGACCGGCGCGTTCCCGGGCCAGGGCGATGCGCTCGAGCAGCTCGCGCTCGCGGCGTTCGCGGCCGCGAAGAGCCGCCGGCTGCGGCTCGTGACGAGCGTGATGATCCTGCCGTATCGCAATCCCGTCTTCACCGCGAAGGCGCTCGCGACCATCGACGTGCTGTCGAGCGGCCGCGTCACCGTGGGCGTCGGCGTCGGCTGGCTCCGCGAGGAATTCGAAGCGCTCGCGGCGCCACCATTCGAGGAGCGCGGCCCCGTGAGCGACGAGTACCTGCGCATCTTCAAGGCGCTGTGGACGCAGTCGCCGGCGTCGTTCTCGGGCCGCTACTACACGTTCGACGACGTGCAGTGCCTGCCGCGGCCCGTGCAGAAGCCGCATCCGCCGATCTGGGTCGGCGGCCACAGCACGCCGGCGCTGCGGCGCGCGGCACGGTACGGCGACGGGTGGCACCCCGTCGGCGGCAATCCCGCCGTGCCGCTGCGGCCCGCGGAGTTCGGTGCGCTGATGGACGAGCTGCGGCGGTTGTGCGACGCCGAGCGCCGCGATGCCTCGACGCTGACGATCTCGTTCAAGGCGCCCGTGTACGACGCGGATGCGAAGCCGGCCGCGGACCGCCTGCCATTCGCCGGTACGCCGGAGCAGTTCCTCGCGGACGCCGGGACGTACGCGAAGCTCGGCGTCTCCGAGCTCATCATCGATTTCCGCAGCGACGACCTGTCGGCGAGTCTCGAGCGCATGGAGCGCTTCGCCGCGACGATCATCCCGGAGTCACGGTAGGAGATGGCGATGAAGGTGGAAGAGAAGCTCGCGAAGCTCGGGCTCGAGCTGCCGCATCTCGAAGACCTCTACCGCACGAATGCGTCGGGCGCGCACTACGTCTCGCACTACCCGATCCAGAACCTGTTGTACCTGTCGGGCACGACGCCGCGGAAGCACGGGCAGGGCTATCTGCCGGGCGTGGTCGGCAAGGACCTGACCATCGAGCAGGGCTACGAGGCGGCGCGCTACGCCGCGATCACGACGCTCGCGGCGGTGAAGTACGCGCTCGGCGATCTGGATCGCGTGCAGCAGATCGTGCACATGCTCGGCTTCGTGAATTCCGCACCGGGCTTCAACGATCAGCCGCGCGTGATCAACGGCGCGGCCGATCTCCTCGTCGAGCTCTTCGGTGAGCGTGGCAAGCCGACGCGCGCGGCGATCGGCTGTCAGGGCCTCGGCGGCGGAGCGTCCGTCGAGGTCATCGTGACGCTCGCGTTTTCAGGCGCGGACGTCCGGCCGCCGCTCGCGCGCGATGCGTTCGTGAAGTAGACCGACGCTAGAGGTATTGCCCGGGCCCGTGCCCCGGCGGCGGCTCCGCGCCGGGCGGCAGGCCGCGGCGCCGCATCTCTTCGAGCTGCGCGCGCGACTGCACGTGCTGCGCCCAGAGCGCGGCCTGGATGCCCTGGAACAATCCTTCGAGCCAGCCGACGAGCTGCGCCTGCGCGATGCGGATCTCCGACTCGCTCGGCGTGCCTTCGAGCGGCATCGTGAGCGTGCGGAGCTCCTGCTGGAGGTCGTCCGACAGGCCTTCTCTCAGGGCGTCCACCGCGCGGTCGTAGATGGCGTGGAGGCGCTTCCGCCCGGCTTCATCCACCGACGACTGGCGCACCTCGGACAGGAGCTCCTTGATCATCGACGCGATGCGGAGCAGCTTCGCGGGTTGCGAGACGAACTCTTCGGGCTCGCGCTTGCGCGCCTGCCCGGGAATGATGATCTCCGGATCGTGCTGGTCGCCCATGCCCATGCCGTGCGCCTCCCGACTCACGATACACCCGTCGCCTCCGAGCGGCGGCCGGCCGCGAGTGATATCATGGCGATATCATGCCGACGGAGCGACGAGCCATGGCGCAGGTGGTGATCCGCAACATCGATGACGCGGCGATGCGCCGCTTGAAGTCGCGGGCGGCGCGCAAGGGCGTATCGCTCGAGAGCGAGCTGCGGGCGATCTTGACGGAGGCGGCGCGGGCCGAGCGGGCGGACTTCGACGCGCGCGCCGTCATGTTCCGGCGGAAACTCGCCGGCCGTCGGCACAGTGACAGCACCGACCTCATCCGAGCCGACCGCCGTCGATGACGTGGGTCATCGATGCGAGCATCGCCGTCAAATGGGTGATTCCAGAAGTCTTGAGCGAGCGCGCGGATCTTCTGCGCGCCGGCGGTGATGATCTCATCGCGCCCGACCTCCTCCTCGTCGAGGTGGCCAATGCCCTCTGGAAGAAGACGAGCCGCAGGGAGATCTCGCCGGCCGAAGCCGACGCGGCATTCGGTCTCCTGCAGCACAGTGGGCTGGATCTCCGGCCGACGGCGCCCGTACTGACACCGGCGCTCCAGCTCGCGCGGCGGCTCGCTCATCCGGTATATGACTGCGTCTACCTCGCGCTCGCAGCGCAGGAGCGGGCGACGTTGGTGACCGCCGACCGTCGACTCCTGCGCCTGGCGTCGAACCGAAGGGTTCCGGTCCCCGTGATCGATCTTCGGACGATCTAATGCGGAGTCCAACTCGTCGGCGGGTTCGTTACATCGCGGCGTGGATGGCGTCCGTCTCGATTTCGAGAGATCGGATTGTCTCGGCGGTCGGCACGCCCGTCGCCGGATCCCAGCCGTACTCGACGTAGTAGTCGGTGACGATCTTCTCCTGTGCCTCACGGCTGAAGCCCGCGTGCTTCGGCAGCGGCTCCTCGAACCGCGCGGGCAGGCGATCGTCCGCGCGCGTGAAGCCTTCGCGCAGGTTGAACAGGCGCGCGAGGGTCAGCCCGCGATGCGCCATCGTCACGAGCTCTTCCGGCGTCGCGTTCCAGCCCGTCACCGCGTTCAGGATGGCGAGCGACTGGTCGTCGTCGTACGCGAGGAAGTGGCAGAGCGCGATCTGGTTGCGCACGCCGTTGCGGTTGCCGCTCTGGCGCATGTGATCGCCGCCCGTCGGCGCCATCAGGTAGGACGCGCGCATGACCGGCATGTGCCGCGGATCGTGCATGGCCATCTCCATGCCCTTCACCGTGGTCAGGAACGCCGCCGAGCCGCGCCCGATCCGCTGCGCCGCGCGCTGTGAGCCTTCGGCGAGGAGATCGCCGACGCCCTGGCGATACGCGACCATCTCGACGAGCTTGACGACGGCGTCGGCGTCGCGGAAGCGCAGCGGCACGCCGCCGGTGTCGTCGAGCGTGAGGAGGCCCTTCTCGAACGCTTCCATCGCCCACGCGAGCGTCGCGCCGAGGGACACGGTGTCCAGGCCGAGGTAGTTGCACATCTCGTTCGACTTCGTGATCGCGACGATGTCGTCGAGCCCGAGGTTCACGCCCATCGCCGCGAGCGATTCGTACTCCGGCCCGCCGTACCGCGGATCGACGGCATAGCGGCCGAGCGGGTCGAAGCCGACCTTGCCCTTGCCGCCGTAGAGCTTCTCCTGCGCCTCGCGCGCCGCGTCCTCCTTCTTCTCGATGTGCACGACCTTCTTGCAGCGCACCGAGCAGGCGTAGCAGGCTTCCATCTTCACGCGCATCTGGTCGCGCACGGCGATGGCGTCGACCTTCGCGACGTGCTCGAACGCGCCGAGCCGATAGTTGAGCGTCGGCATGCCGCCCTCGAGACTCTTGCCCTGCATCGCGGCGCCGGTGCCGAACTCGTGGAACGCGCGGTGCTTGTCGTCCATCGTCGACGACACCCACTTCGCGATGGTGTTGAGGCCCTTCGGATCAGCGAGCTTGACGGCCGTCTTGCCGCGCACCGCGATGGCCTTGAGCTTCTTCGATCCCATCACCGCGCCCATGCCGGTGCGGCCGGCGACTTCGTTCAGCTCGTTCGCGATGCACGCGAAGCGCACGAGGTGCTCGCCGGCGGGGCCGATCGTCGCGACGCGCGCGCGGGCGTCGCCGACTTCCGCGAGGACGGCGTCCTGCACGTCGCCGGTGATCTTGCCCCAGAGATGCGACGCGTCGCGGATCTCGACGGCGCCTTCGTTGATCCAGAGGTAGACCGGGGTGGATGCGGCGCCGTGCACGACGATCGCGTCCCAGCCCGCGCGCTTCAGCTCGGCGCCCCAGAACCCGCCCGACTCCGACTCGCCGAAGCCGCCGGTGAGCGGAGATTTCGCGCCGACGCTGTGACGGCCGGCGCCGGGCACCGGCGTGCCGGTGAGCACGCCAGGGGCGAACACGAGCACGTTGTCCGGACCGAACGGGTCCGCGCCCTTCGGGACGTACTTCAACAGATAGTGCGCGATGAAGCCGCGCCCGCCGCCGTAGCGGCGAAAGAACGCGTCGCCGGGCTCTTCGATCCACGTCCGGCGCGCGGTGAGATCGACGTGCAGGATCTTGTTCCAGTACCCGTATCGCTCCATGCCTATCCGCCTTCCATGGGAGAGAGCAGCATCACGTCGGCGCCTTCGCGCAATGGCGTATCGATCGCGGCCAGCTCGCCGTCGACGGCGGCCGTCAGCTCGGTGTCCGGGGCGATGCCGATCGCAGCCAGCAGATCGGTCACCGTCGAGCCCGCGGGGATCGTGTAGCGCTGCGGCCCGTCGGCGCCGCGCGGCAGGAAACGCCGCAGATCGGCGAAGAACGTGACGGCGACCGTGATCGTCGGGGTGCCCGCGGGCGCCTGATTCGTCGGCATCAGCGATTGTGGAGTATACGCGGCGGGACGCCCATTGCCGTTACGCGTGACGAAGGCGGAGTCCATTGACGATGTGGCTTCGTGAAGCTACATTCGATTGCATGAAGAGAGTCGGCCTCCGGGAGCTCAAGAATCGCCTCAGCGAGTACGTGCGACACGTCCGCGCCGGACATCGCGTCCTCGTCACCGACCGCGGTGTGGTCATCGCCGAGCTGCGGCCACCCCATCCGCGCGACGACGACCTCCATCCGGGGCTGGCCGAGCTCGCCCGGCGGGGCTCGCTGCGCAGCGCGAGCCCGCGCAGCGGCCACTACCCGGAGCTGCGGCGCCTCGTGCCCGACGGTACGGCGGTTCGACTGCTCGACGAATTACGCGGCGAGCGTTGAGGCTCTACGCCGAGTCCAGCGCGGTGCTCGCCTGGCTGCTGGGCGAGACGACTGGCCGCGTCGTGCACGAGGCGCTCGACCGCGCGCAGTTCGTGGTCGCGTCCGACCTGACACTCGTGGAATGCGATCGCGCCCTGATCCGGGCGGAGACCGTCGATGCGTTGACGGAAGCCCAGGCCACCGATCGCCGTGCACGACTGCGCACCGCGTCCTCGTACTGGCATCTGCTTCACGTCGACGACGACGTCGTGAGCCGCGCGCGCCGACGATTCCCAGGCCAGCCCATCCGGACGCTGGACGCTTTGCATCTCGCCAGTGCGCTCGTCGTGGCGGCCGCGGTCGAGGACCTGGCCGTCCTGAGCCTGGACCACCGCATCCGCACGGCCAGCAGCGAGCTCGGGCTCCGCGTCGTGCCGGCGTAGCTCGAGGCGCGCGACCCGCACGCGCCGCCGGCCCGGGGTCGTGGTGTCCGAGTTGCCTTCCCGAACGCCGCCCGCTAGTGTTCCCCGCCATGGTTGTGCTGGAACGGGCAAGGTGCAGCAGACGGTGGAGCACTTCAGCGCTGCGACCGCGATGTACCGCCAGATGGGCATGATGGGCTTTCTGGAGCAGCTCGAGCGCGACATCCGGGCGCTTGGCGAGGGGGCCGAATGAACGAGCGCCAGAGCGTGATGGACCGCGCCGGCGAACTACGGCCAGAGCGATGCCGGTACGAGCCCGAGGCCGACGAACGGCGGAACATCGACGGGGTCCGAACCGGAAGCCGTCACCACGGGGACGTACTCCGGACCGCGCAGCACGAATGCTTCGACGGCCCGCGCCCGGAGATCGACGATCCAGAAGTACGGGACGCCATAGCGTGCGCAAAGCTGCCGCTTGGTGCCGCGGTCGGTCACGGCGGTGCTCGGCGACAGGATTTCGACGACGAGGGTCGGTGGCCCTTCCACGCCGCGCCTGTGCAGCGCCGGCCGGCGTTCGCGGTCGAGGTAGACGATGTCCGGCTGAAGGATCGTCGTGTCCGCCAGGATGACATCGAGCGGTGCGTGCAGGACGATGCCAAGCTGCCGACTCTCGACGTGGAGGTGCAGGTGGGTCACGAGCCTCACGCTCACGATCTGGTGATCCGAGGTCGGCGTGGCCGTCACGTAGAGCTCGCCATCGTGGATCTCGTAGCGCTTGCCGTCGTTCGGCAGCGCTTCGTAATCCCGGTAGGTGAGCGCGATCCGCGCGGTCATCGACGTGGTCCTCGACTGCATTGTAGGGATCGCTCGAAAGTCGCGTCAACGTGTCGGATCGGATACAGCGCGTGAAGCGCCGCGCACGTCGGTCGTCGGCACAGAGATCACCGACCAAAGCCGAACTCGCCGCCCGCGTCGAGGCGCTCGAGCGCTCGCTTGCCCGTGAACGA
This sequence comes from Candidatus Rokuibacteriota bacterium, assembly GCA_016184365.1. Lineage (GTDB taxonomy): Bacteria > Methylomirabilota > Methylomirabilia > Rokubacteriales > CSP1-6 > AR8. The sequence continues at coordinate 45,518 of JACPCW010000115.1, read as the reverse complement.
GCGCGCCGGAAGGCGCTCGCGAACGCGCTGACGACCAGCGCCGAGCAGCAGGCAGCGACGGCCGACATCCTCCGGGTGATCTCCAACTCGCCGAGCAACGTCCAGCCGGTCTTCGACGCGGCCCTCCATAGCTCGATCCGCCTCGTCGGGGCGTTCACCGGCACCGTGTGTCTGATCAGCAACGGCGTCCAGCAGGTCGTCGCTTTCTTGTCGCTCGGCGAGGCCGCCGACGACGCGGTCCAGCATTATTCCGGCCCGGTCGACAGGTCTCCGTTGCTGAACGCCGCACTTCGCGAACGGCGGCCGCTCGTCGTGAACGATGTCCTTGCGGCGGCTACGAATCTGCTGTCGGCGACTGCCGCCCGCGCGCGCGGTTACAACAGCCTGCTTCTCGTCCCGATGATCCGCGGCGCCGAAGTGATCGGAACCATCTCGGTCGGGTATCGCGCGCGAAACGCCGTGACCGACACGCACGTCGAGCTGCTGAAGACGTTCGCGGACCAGGCGGTCATCGCGATCGAGAACGTGCGGCTGCTCACCGAATTGCAGGAGAAGAACCGCTCACTCTCCGAAGCGCTGGCCCAGCAGACGGCGACCGCGGAGATCCTGAGAATCATCTCGAGCTCGCCGACCGACGTGCAGCCGGTCTTCGACGCCATCGTCACGAGCGCGGTGCGGCTGCTCGGCGGGTTCTCCGGCGTTCTTGCGCGTCTCGTGGGCGACGAGCTGCGTCTCGCGGCGTCGACGAGCACCGGCGGCGCCGGTGACGATGCGCTGCGCTCGTTCTATCCGTTTCGGGTCGATTCGAATCCGATCGCCGTCAAGGTCATCCGCGAGAAGGCAGTCTTCGCCATCGCGGACACCGAAGCCGATCTCGACATCTGGCCGGAATTCCGTGATGTCGCGAGAGCGCGCGGTTTTCGGAGCGACATCCTCGTACCGCTGATTCGCGACGACCGCGCGGTCGGCCTGATCGCCGTGACCCGCCGCGAACCGCATCGGTCGACTGACGAGGAGATCGCCCTGTTGCAGACGTTCGCGACGCAGGCCGTCATCGCGATCGAAAACGTCCGCCTGTTCACCGAGCTGGAGGAGAAGAACCACGCGCTGACCGAATCCCTCGATCAGCAGACAGCGACGAGCGAGGTGCTGCGGGTCATTTCAAGATCCCCGACGGATGTCCAGCCGGTATTCGACGCGATCGCAACGAGCGCGCGCGAACTCTGCCGGGGGCTCGGCGGCGCGGTCTTCACCTACGACGGCCTGCTCATCCATTTGGCGGCCGTCTCCAACGTCGAGGCGGACGCGATCGAGGCGTTACGACGGGCGTATCCGATGCCGGTCAGCCGCGCGAGCGCATCGAGTCGCGCGATCCTCGAGCATGCCGTCGTCATGATCGCCGATGTTTTCGATACCCCTGGCTACGAACATGATGCCGTAGCGACGGCCGGTGGTTTTCGAAGCGTCGTCGCCGTCCCAATGCTGCGCGATGGCGCCCCGATCGGCTGCATCACGGTGACGAAGAGCGAACCCCGGGCTTTCACCAACGGGGAGGTGCATCTCCTGAGTACCTTCGCCGATCAAGCGGTCATCGCGATCGAGAACGTCCGGCTCTTCACCGAACTGCAGGAGAAGAACCGCGCGGTGACCGAGGCCCTGGAGCGGCAGACGGCGACGGGCGAGATCCTGCGGGCCATCTCGCAATCGCCGACGGATGTGCAGCCGGTATTTGATTCCATCGTTGAAAGCGCTGCCCGGCTGTGTCGCGGGATTGGCGGCTCGCTGCTGCTCTTCGACGGGGAGCTCGTCCATCTCGCCGCCGTAACGCAAGGCGGAAGCACGGCGGCCGTCCAGGCGTACCGCAAGTCGTATCCGCGGCCGGTCACACGCGAGTTGGCCGGTGGTCGCGCGATCGTCGACCGAACGGTCGTGCACATTCCAGATACGGAAGACGACCCGGAACCGCATCTCCGCGGAATCATGCGGAACTTCGGGCTGCGCGCCATGCTCGTCGCGCCGATGCTCCGCGAGGACGCCGTCCTCGGGGCATTGGTGGTCAGTCGCGTCGAGCCCGGTCCATTTACCGCGCCTCAGATCGAGCTACTCAAAACGTTCGCCGACCAGGCCGTCATCGCGATCGAGAACGTCCGGCTGTTCACCGAGCTGCAGGAGAAGAACCGTGCGCTGACCGAGGCGCACGCGCAGGTCACGAAGTCGCTCAATCACCAGACGGCGACGAGCGACATCCTGCGCGTCATTTCGAGGTCGCCGACGAGCGTCGAGCCGGTATTCGAGAGCATCGTTCACAGTTCCGTGCGGCTGCTTGGCGGGCTTTCCGGCGTCCTCATGCGCGTCGTGGGCGACGAGATCCATCTTGCGGCGCTCACGTCGACCAGCAGGACGGGCGACGATGCGGTGCGGGCGATGTACCCGATTCTCCGGAGCGCCGTGCCCGCCTGGCAAGCGGTCGACGAGCAACGGCCGCTGGTCATCGAAGATACCGAGACGGACCCGCGCCTGCCGGAACGCGCCCGCGAGATGACCCGGGCTCGCGGCGTCCGAAGCCAGCTCCTCGTCCCGATGGTGCGCGATACCGCGAGCATCGGTCTGGTCGTCGTCACGCGGGCCGCGCCCGGCGGGTTCACCGCGGATGAGATCGACCTTCTGAAGACCTTCGCCGACCAGGCCGTGATCGCGATCGAGAACGTCCGGCTCTTCACCGAGCTGCAGGAAAAGAATCGCGCAGTGACCGAGGCGCTGGAGCAGCAGACGGCGACGAGCGAAATTCTGCGCGTCATCAGCCAGTCACCGACCGATTCTCAGCCCGTCTTCGACACTGTCGTCCGGAATGCGGTGCAGCTCTGTGGTGCCGCGTACGGGCGGGTGTATCGGCTCGACGGCGAGGTGATCCACCTCGTTGCGAACTACAACGTGACGCCGCAGCACCTTGACCACTGGCAACGTACATTCCCGCGCCCACTGAGTGACGGTCGAATATTGCGTCAGGTGTTGACGACCGGCAGGGTGCTGAGCGTGCCCGACGTGTTCTCCCAGGAGGGCATCGGGCCATCTGCGCGCGCGACGTTCCGGGACATGGGAGTGCAAAGCGCACTGTTCGTTCCCATGCTTCGGCAAGGCCAGGTGGTCGGAGAGATCACCCTGATGCATCGCGAGACCGCGGGGTTCAATGACACCCATGTCGCGCTGCTCGAGACATTTGCCGACCAGGCGGTCATCGCCATCGAGAACGTGCGTCTGTTCACCGAGCTGCAGCAGCGCACCCGTCAGCTCACCCGCTCGGTCGACGAGCTGACGGCGCTCGGGGAAGTGAGCCGCGCGGTCAGCTCGACGCTGGATCTCGAAACGGTACTGACGACGATCGTGACGCGGGCCAACGAGCTCTGCGGAACGGATGGCGCCGGTATCTACGAGTTCGACGTGACGGCGGGCGCGTTCCGCCTCCGGGCCACGAAGAACTTCAGTGACGAGCTGATCGAAGCGTCACGGACCGCACCGCTTCGCCACGGCGAAGGGATCATGGGGCGGCTCGCGGAGACGCGCCAGCCGATGCAGATCCCGGACATCACCGTGGAAGGCGCCTACCAGAGCCGGGTGCGCGACATTCTCATCCGCAACGGATACCGTGCGCTCCTCTCCGTTCCGCTGCTGCGCGACGAAGACCTCATCGGCGCGCTTACCGTCGGCCGGCAGACGGCGGGAGAATTTCCGGCTGGCATCGTCGACCTGCTGCGCACGTTCGCGTCGCAATCGTCGCTGGCCATCCAGAACGCGCGGCTCTTCCACGAGCTCGAGATCAAGAGCCGAGAGCTCGAGGTCGCGAGCCGGCACAAGTCCGAGTTCCTCGCGAGCATGTCGCACGAGCTCCGGACGCCGCTGAACGCCGTGATCGGCTTCTCCGACGTGCTGCTCGAGCAGATGTTCGGCGAGGTGAACGACAAGCAGGCCGAGTATCTGCGGGACATCCTCGCGTCCGGCAAGCATCTCCTGTCGCTCATCAACGACATCCTCGATCTCTCGAAGATCGAAGCCGGCCGGATGGAGCTGGATCTGACGGAGTTCGACCTGCCGCTGGCGATCGACAACGCGCTGACGCTCATGCGCGAGCGCGCGAGCCGCCGCGGCATCGCGCTGCAGCACGCCGTGGACGAGCGCCTCGGCGAGATCCGCGCCGACGAGCGCAAGGTGAAGCAGGTCCTGCTCAACCTGCTTTCGAATGCGGTGAAGTTCACGCCGGAGGGCGGCCGAATCGACGTCCGCGCCGCGCTCGCCGATGGGACGGTGGAGATCTCCGTGACCGACACGGGCATCGGGATCGCTCCCGCAGACCACACCGCGGTCTTCGAGGAGTTCCGGCAGGTGGGCCGCGCAGACAGGAAGGCCGAGGGCACGGGACTCGGTCTCGCGCTCTGCCGGAAGTTCGTGGAGCTGCACGGCGGCCGCATCTGGCTCAAGAGCGAGGTCGGCCACGGCTCGACGTTCACGTTCACGCTGCCGCTCGCAGGACCTGTATCCGACCGCGGACATTGACCATGGCCGTCTTCGAGGGCTACCGTCGATCCGTGGGGCACTTTCATCAAGACGTGCGGTTGAAGGCCAAGAAATCGCGCACCGTCCGGATGTTCGTCGATACGGGCGCGACGTACTCGATCATTCCGGACGACGTGGCGCGCGCGATCGGACTCGTGAGACCCGAGCGATCGATCCTCATGACGCTCGCGGACGGGCGGCGCAAGCGGTTCCAGGCCGGCGTTGCGACCTTCGGAATCGAGGGCCGCAGGGCGCCGGGACTGATTCTGGTCGGTGACGTCGAGGAGCCGATCCTCGGCGTCGAGACGCTGGAAGCCCTCGGCCTCGCCGTCGATCCGAAGCGCGGCAAGCTCAAAGCTACGAGGAGCTGGACCGTCCGCGTCTGACGCGCGCCGCGCGACGCCGACGTCACACGAGCCAGCGCGCGAGGCGGGCGAGGCGGTTGCCGCGCGCGGCGGCGCGCTCGAGCGGCCCGACGAGGACGCTGTCCACGCCGAAGGAGCGGCCCGCGCCGGTCAGCAGGAACAGCGCCGGCAGCGTCATCAGCATCACGTAGGTCCACACCCACTCGTGCGGCACGCTCAGGATGCCGATCGTGATGTTCGCGGCCATGCCGATGGCCACGAACGCCCCGAGGCGTGTGGCGAGGCCGAGGATCAGCGTGGCGCCGATGAACGTCTCGGTGATCAGCGTCATCCATCCGAAGAACGTCCAGTTCGGGATCATGACGTTGACGAGGAAGTCCTTGTACGCGGTGACGGTGGGGTACTGGATCTCCTGCTGCACCCAGTACCAGAGGCCGCCGCCGGACTTCCGGCCGAAATCGTCGGACGGGACTTTCCACCTCGACTGACAACATCGAGGAGATTCCGGGCCTCGTCCCGCTGGCGACGCGGGCGGGCGCCGACGGCATCCATCTCCAGCGGCTCGTCTTCAACGGGCTCGGTCTCGCCGTGAAAGAGCAGTCGCTCTACGGCCGTCTCAGGGCGCGCGAGACGGAGATCATCCGCGCCACCCGCGAGGCCGCGCGCGCGGCCGGACTCGAGTTTTCCGCCTCGGGCGCGACGGCGCCGGAGGTGAGTCTCGCGCCGATCTCCACGACGCAGCCGTGGAGCGCGTGCCGCCGGCCGTGGACGCTCGTCTACGTCACCGTGCACGGCAACGTGCTGCCGTGCTGCATCGCGCCCTGGATCACGGAGCGCTACGACGGCATCGTGCTCGGCAACCTCTTCGAGCGGTCGCTCGCCGACATCTGGTGGGGCGACCGGCACCTCACGTTCCGCGAGGCGATCCAGACCGAGAGTCCGCCCGAGAGTTGCCGCGGATGCGGCGTGACATGGAGCTTGTAGCGCCGCCCGCTGTGGCGGTGATGGCGAAGGTGCCGGGCGCGGCGCCGGTGAAGTCCCGCCTGCACCCGGCGCTGACGGCCGATCGCGCGACCGAGCTGTACCGCTGCTTCCTCCTCGACCGGCTCGACGCGCTGGTCAGCGTCGTGGGCATCGCGCCGGTGGTCGCCTTCACGCCGCCGGAGGCCGTCGACGCGATCGCCGCCGTGGTGCCGGCGGGGTTCCGCTGCGTCGCGCAGCAGGGCGACGATCTGGGCGCGCGGCTCGACACGCTGCTCGCGACGCTCATCGCCGACGGCCATCGCGGCGCGATCGCGATCGACAGCGACAGCCCGACGCTGCCGATGGCGTTCGTCGCGGAGGCGGCGCGCGTGCTCGAGGACGCCGAGGCCGACGTGGTCGTCGGGCCGTGTGACGACGGCGGCTACTACCTGATCGGCGTGCGCGCGCCGCGCCCGGCCCTCTTCGCCGACATGCCGTGGAGCACGCCGGACGTGCTGCCGCTCACGCTCGCGCGCGCGCAAGGGCTGGCGACGCACGTGCTGCCGGCGTGGTTCGACGTCGACACGGAGCCCGACCTCAGGCGGCTCCACGACGAGATGCAGACGGGCGGCGGACCGCGGCGCACGCTCGCGTTCGTCCGCGCGCTCTACCGGTGATCGCCCGACTCGTCGGGCTCCTGGCGTGCGCGGCGCTGGCCGGCCACGCGCACGCCGCCGATGCGCGGTTTCCGAAGCCGGACCGGCCGGTCGCGCCGATCATCGCGCCGGCGTACTCGACGGAGGCCACGCGCGACCGGCTCGGCGAGGCCGAGCGCGTGATGTCGCGGCTGTCGCTCACGCCCGGCCTGCGCGTCGCGGACGTCGGCGCGGGCGACGGCTACTACACCGTGCGCGTGGCGCGGCGGCTCGGGCCGGACGCGACGATCTACGCGCAGGACGTCGAGCGGACGTATCTCGATCGGCTCGCCACGCGGCTCGTCGCGGAACGCCTCCCCGGCGTCACGCTCGTGCACGGCGCCCCGACCGATCCGAAGCTGCCCGCGCACGCCGTCGACGTCGCGATCCTCGCGCACATGTACCACGAGATCGAGAATCCCTACGAGTTCCTCTACCGGCTCCGTCCCTCGCTGGCGCCCGGCGCGCGCGTCGCCGTGATCGACGTCGACAAGCCGACCGCGGAGCATGGCACGCCGCCGGCGCTGCTGCGGTGCGAGATGGCGGCCGTCGGCTATCGCGAGATCGATCACATCTCGCTGGCGCCCGCCGACGGCTTCCTGTCGGTCTTCGTCCCGCGCGCGACCTTGCCGGATCCGGCCCGCATCAAGCCGTGTCGCGCGTGACGCCGCCGGGTCCGTGATTCCGCTGGTGACGGCGGCCGTCGCGACGGCGCTCGCGCTGCTCGCGGGCGGTGAGGCGATCCGGCCGGACTGGCGCACGCCGCTGGAACGCGCCGGCATTCGCTTCATCTCGGCCAGGGAGCTGCACGCGATGATGACGAACGGCGTCCCGCTGACGCTCGTCGACGCCCGTGATGAAGTGCACTACCGGCGCGAGCACCTGCCCGGCGCGATCTCGATTCCGGCCGAGGATCTGCCGCTCCGGTTCATCGACATCCGGCGGCCGAAGCGCCTGCTCCATCCCGAACGGCTGCCGGCCGACCGCGCGCGTCTCGTCGTCTTCTACTGCGGCGGCCCGAACTGAGCGCAGAGTCCCGACGCCGCGGTCGCGGCGTATCACCTCGGCTTCCCCCGCATCATGGTGATGCACGGCGGGGACAAGGAGTGGTTCGCCGCCGGCTATCGCTTCGAGCGCTGAGCCGGCGTCAGGTGGACGACACGATGAGCTGCTGCATCGTCGGCGGTAGCGGGACCATCTCGCTGCTCGCGAAGCCCGCCGTGCGGAAGATCCGGTCGTATTCGGCGAAGGTGTACGCGTCGCCGTCCGGTGTCGTGCACAGCATCACGAGCGCGAAGCTCGCCGCCGCCGGCGGCGTCACGCGGTCGTCGTTCGGCACGAACTCGACGGTCACGGCGCGGCCGCCGGCAACCAGCACGGCGCGCGCCTTGCGTGCGAGCCGCTCGCACTCGCCGACGCTCCAGTGGTGGAGGAAGTTGGCGAGCAGGACCACGTCGTAGCCCGTGCCCCAGTCGACGTCGAACGCGTCGCCGGCGATCGTGCGGTAGCGGCTGCCGAGCGCGGCCCGCTGCGCGTTCGCGCGCGCGGCGTCGAGCGCGCGCGGCCAGTCGAGCGCGGTGACGTCGACGTTCGCGTGCCGTCTGGCGAGCGCGATGCCGAAGGCTCCGTGGCCGGCGGCGACGTCGAGCACGCGTACCGGGCGCGCGCCGTCGACGGCGAGGGCGGTCGCCATCGCGTCGGCCGCGGGCCGCGCGGACGGCAGCATGACGCGCGCGAAGTCGCCCCACACCGGATGGTCCGGCGCTACCGTGCCGCCCGCGGCCATCGCCGTCCCGTCACGGCGCACGGCCGCCGCCACGTCACGGAATCCCTCGTAGAGATGCGGCGACGCGATGAACGACGCGGCGTCGCCCAGATACGCGGGCGACCGGCGATCGAGGAACGTCGCCGTGTCGGGCGTGAGCGCATAGCCGCCGCCGGACTTCGTCAGAAAGCCGGCCGTCGTCAGGTAATCGCAGAGGATCCGCACACCGCGCTGTGAGGCCCGGACGCGCTCGGCGAGCGCGGGCACGGACGTCCGGCCCTCGCCGATCGCGGTGAAGAGGTCGAGCTCGAGCGCGCCGACGAGCGCGGCGGTCCGCTGGTAAGCGGTGATCGTCGTGAAGAACAGCTCGGGCGACGGTCCCGGGGACACCCGGCTATTTGACGTCGCGCAGGGTCGAGAGCAGGAACTCGCGCAGCCGCGCCTTCATCTCCGCGGGCATCTCGACGCGGCCCCCGGCGGCGCCGAGCTCGACCGCGCGCCGATACGTCGCGAGATACGCCTGGCACGGTTCACAACGACGACTCCTCACGACCCGCCATTCTACGCCGTCGCCGCTCCTTCCGTGGGGGTCGTCCGGTCCGTTGGACACGGCGAGCAGCGGCGGCGATGCGGACGATGTGCGAAGATCCGTGTCCATGCGACTCGGATATTTCGCCATGCCGCTGCACCCGCCCGGAGCCGATCCCGCCGCCACGATGGACGCCGACCTCGCGCAGCTCGCCACGCTCGACCGGCTCGGCTACGAGGAAGCGTGGATCGGCGAGCACCTGACGGCCGAATGGGAAAACATCCCGTGCCCCGACCTCTTCATCGCGCGCGCGCTCGGTGTGACGCGGCAGATGAAGCTCGCGACCGGCGTGTCGTGCCTGCCGAACCACGATCCGCTCATGCTCGCGCTGCGCATCGCGCAGCTCGACCAGATGGCGCGCGGCCGCTTCTACTGGGGCGTCGGGTCCGGCGGATTCCCCGGTGACTTCGAGGTTGCGCGGGTCGACCCGAAGACCGGCGAGCACCGCGCGATCACCCGGTCGATGCTCGATCTGATCCTGGAGCTCTGGAACGATCCGAAGCCCGGGCTCTATGAATCACCGCGGTGGCGCTTCCGCATTCCCGAACCGCAGGACGACATCGGGCTGCGCCTGCACCTGCGACCGTTCCAGCGGCCGCATCCGCCGATCGGCGTGGCCGGCGTGACGTCGAGCTCCGAGACGCTCGGTCTCGCCGGTGAGCGCGGCTATATCCCGATGAGCATCAACTTCGTGCCGGCGCGGATTCTGAAGACCCACTGGGAAGCCGTCGACGCGGGCGCGAAGCGTGCGGGACGCACCGCGGATCGCGCGACGTGGCGCATCGCGCGCGACATCTACGTCGCCGAGACCGACGAGCAGGCGCGCCGCGAGGCGCTCGCCGGACCGCTCGCACGCGACTACCGCGACTATTTCCTGCACCTGCTGCCGAAGATCCGCGGGCTCGACATGCTGAAGGTCGACCCGGCCATGGCCGAGCGCGACGTCACGCTCGACTACCTGCTCGACAACATCTGGATCGTCGGCAGCCCCGACACGGTCGCGGCGAAGCTGCAGAAGCTCTCCGACGACGTCGGCGGCTTCGGCGTCCTGCTCGCGATGGCGCACGAGTGGCAGCCGCGGGAGGCGTGGGAGCGGTCGATGACCCTCCTCGAGACGCAGGTCATCCCCCGCCTGTAAACAAACCGGCGCCGGGGTCCGTCAAACCTCCTGGATGCACTCATACCAGGACACCCAGGAGGTGCTTCGATGACCCGGAAACGCTGGATTGTCAGTCTGGTGGCGCCCGCGCTCGTCGCCGCGGTTGCCCTCGGCGCCGCGCAGGCGCAGCCGCCGGTGCCCGGTGCGCCGGGCGGCCAGGGCGGCCCCGCCGGCAAGCGGTTCTCGCACGAGGGCTTCATGCAGAAGCACCTCGGCCTCAGCGAGGATCAGGCGAAACAGCTCAAGCAGATCCACGAACAGCAGGCCGAGGCGCGCCGGCGCAACATGCAGGCGTTCCACGAAGCCAACAAGCAGCTGCGCCAGCTCGTGCTCGACGGCGCCGACGAGGCGACGGTGCGCGCGAAGCAGACGGACGTCGCCAATCTCATGGCGGAGTCGCTGCGGATGCGCGTCGACCAGCTCAAGCAGATCGGGCCGATCCTGACGCCCGAGCAGCGGCAGAAGTTCGTCGAGATGGGCGAGCGTGGCCGGCACCGTGGCGGCAAGCACCGCGGCCCGCGACCGCAGACGCAGAGCTGAGCGTTCGATCGACGGCGCGGGGGCTCGGATGAGCCTCCGCGTCGCTCCGCTATCCGCGCCACGCCGGTAAGCCGGTCGACTGATTTACGCCGCCCGTCCGGGCGCTCAGAGTGGATCGGGAGCGCCATGCCATGACCTATCGCACTGTCTCCTGCGCGTATTGCCCGCCCACGGTTCGCGCCTGCCGCCAGGGCGAATCCGACGCCCGCGGCCCGGGCTTCTGTCCCTCCAAGGTCGACCCCGCCGGCATCGCCGGCGCTTCGTCGCGTTACGCCGACGCGTTCGTGCGCGACGTCGCGCGCGCCTCGGCGCTGGTCGAGAGCGAGGGCTACTGCCGCTGGACGCGCGTGGAGGAGATCGTGCACCTCGCGCAGCGCCTCGGCTTCCGGAAGATCGGCATCGCCACGTGCATCAGCTTCGTCGACCTCGCGCACACGCTGTCCGCGATTCTCGAGAGCCACGGCTTCGAGGTGGCGTCCGCGGCATGCAAGAACGGCGGCGTGTCGAAGGAGGCGATCGGCGTGCGTGACGATCAGAAGATCCGGCCCGGCACGTACGAGCCGATGTGCAACCCCGTCTCGCAGGCGGAATTGCTGAATCGCGCCGGCTGCCAGCTCAACGTCGTGCTCGGCCTGTGCGTCGGGCACGACAGCCTCTTCTTCAAGCATTCCGACGGGCTCGCGACGACGCTCGTCGCGAAGGACCGCGTGCTCGCCCACAATCCGATCGGCGCGCTACATCTCGCGGACACGTACTACGCGCGCGTCTGGGGTCCGCAGCGCCCGGCGAAGCCGCCGGCGAAACCCGCCGAGGGGCGGTCGAACGACTCGCCGCTCTAGAACGATCGCCGGATGGGCGTCAGCGCGCGCAGTTTCTATAGTCGTCATAACGCGCAAATCGATCCATCCCGGAGGTGCGGTCGTGACTCTCTTTCGTGCTCTCGTAATCGATCGAACGGATCCCGGTGATGCCAGGGCAGTCCGTGCACCGCTGTCGCGTGCCGTCCGGATACCGGCAGCTCGTCGAACCCAGACTCCTCGATCGTTTGTGGCAGCCGCGCGATGGTCGAGGCCGACATGCCGAGCCGGCCGATCGACGCCTTGATCGCGATTTCCCAGACGACCGCGGCACTGACGAGCACGGAGTTCTGGGCCGAAGTGATCGCGTCACGCGCCGGTTTCGGGATCTTACGCAGGTCGTCGAGAAACCAGATCAATATCTGGGTATCGACGAGGAGTCGCACTCAGCGGCCTTCGAAGAGGCGCAGCCAATCTTCTGGTAGTGGCGCATTGAAGTCGCGGCGCATGCGGATCTTTCCCTTCAGGAGACCGGGACGCCGAGGCCGCGAAGTTCGGGTCAGAGGGCCCAGCTTGGCGATGGGCTTGCCGGCGCGAGCGATCAGGATTTCTTCGCCCTGCGCGGCGCGCTCCACGAGTCGCGCGAAGTGCAGCTTGGCGGCGTGAATGTTGACCGTGGCTGCCACAGGACTAATTCTAGTCCGACGGGCCGGCGGACCAAGCGGTGTTCGTCGCTTCACGGTTGCCTGAGATAACCCGTCAGCAAGACCGACAGCTGGACGAGCAGCAGCTTGTTCCACGCGACCGAGGCCGCCAGCGCGTCGCCCGCCGAGAGCTCCTTCGCGAACAGCGACGCCAGTGCCGACTGCGTGAGACTCATCGCGCCGATCATCAGGTCCGCGGGCACCGCGCCGCCCCGGCCCCACGTCCGATGGCTGTGCGAGAGGCCCATCGCGAGCAGGTAGTACGCGGTATCGCCGCCGATCGCGGCTTCCGCCGTCTCCTTCAGCCACCGCCCGAGGCTGTGCTTGCGCCGCTCGATCCGTTCACGGTCCGGCGTGCCGTCTTCCAGGACGAAGAACTTTGCCGCCGACGGCTGCGTCAGGAAGTGGTCGTAGAGCGCGGTCGTGAGCGCGGCCTCGTGCGCCAGCACGAGCGCCGCCGTGCCGCGGATCAGCGCGGCGTCGGCGTCCCCGAAGCCGACGAAGTCGGCGAGCTCGCGCATCGAGGCGGGCAGCGCGGCGGCGGGAGCGCTGCGTGACGGGTGTGGATCCGGCATGCGCCGGAGTATAGCGGGGCGGTCAGCGCTCCGCGTCGGGCGTCGACGTCGTGAGGAAGACGACGACGATCAGCGCCGCCAGGCCGAGCACGATCCCGAGGAACAGGTCGAACTGGCGATGGTGGAATCCGCGCGCGCCGAGCGGGTAGAGCACCGCGGCGGCCACGACGAGGCTAGTCCAGCGGAGCAGGGACCGCATGCGCCGTTTCCCGCCGTCCGCGGGTGGACTGGAGGAAGAGGACGAACGCCAGCAGACCGCCGCCGGCGATGTCGGTGTAGACGGTCGGACTGATGAGGGCGACGGCCGCGCCGATCAGCAGCACGCGCTCGATCGGGGTCGCCAAGCGCCGCGCCCAGCCCTGGAGCCCGGCCGCGAGGCAGAACACGCCGACGCCGGCCGTGAGCGTCGCGACGAGGATCTCGGGCACCGAGCCCATCATCAGCAGCGCCGGCGAGTAGACGAACATGAACGGGACGATGTAGAGCACGGCGCCCATGCGCATCGCCTGCCACGCCGTCGCCATCGGCGGCGAGCCGGCGATCGACGCGGCGGCGAACGGCGACAGGCAGGTGGGCGGGGTCAGATCGCCCGTCACGCCCATGTAGAAGATGAACATGTGCGCGGCGATCTTCGGCACGCCCATGTCGACGAGCCCCGGCGCCACGACGATCGCCAGCGTGAGATAGACCGCCGTCGTCGGCAGCGACAGCCCGAGCAGGAACGCCGCGAACGTGACGTAGATGAGCGCGAGCCACAGCTGGCCGCCCGAGAGCTGCATCAGGATGTAGGAGAACTTCATCCCGATGCCGGACAGGAACAGGCCGCCGATGATCACGCCGGCCGTGGCCACGGCCATCGCCACGACCACCGCGGTGCGCGCGCCCATCTCGATCGCCTCGAGCAGCCGCGGCGGCGTGAGCGCGGAGCTCTTCCGCACGAAGCTCACGACGTACGTCGTGGCGATGGCCATCAGGCCGGCCATCTCTTCCGTGAAGCCCTGGTACAGGTACCAGACGAGCGCGGCGACCGGCAGCAGCAGGTAGCCGTCGCGTCGCAGGGTGCCGGTGAAGCTGGGCATCTCCTCCAGCGGGATCTTTCGGAGACCGAGCCGGCGGGCCTCGAAGTGCACCGTGATGTAGACGCAGAAGAAGTAGAGGATCGCGGGGATCGTCGCCGCGAGCGCGATCTGGCGGAAGGGCACGCCGACCAGATCGGCCATGATGAACGCCGCCGCCGCCATGATGGGCGGCATGATCTGTCCGCCGATCGACGCGGTGGCCTCGACGGCGGCGGCGAACGTCGGGCTGTACCCGATGCGCTTCATCATCGGGATCGTGAACACGCCGTCGACCATCACGTTCGCGACGCCGCTGCCGGAGATCGTGCCGAAGAGCGCGCTCGAGAACACGGAGACCTTCGCGGCGCCGCCGACGAGCCGGCCCGCGGCCGCGGTGGCGAGCTTGACGAAGAACTCGCCGATGCCGGTCGTCGCGAGGAAGGACGAGAAGAAGATGAAGAGGATGAGCACCGAGCTCATGATCGAGATCGGGATGCCGTAGAGGCCCTCTTCCTTCCCGAAGAAGCTCTCGACCATCGTCCACCACGGCGTGGGCGCGCTGTAGAAGATCCAGAAGAACCAGTGCGCCTGCCACGTCTGCACGAGGAAGAACGCGGCGGTGAGCGTGAGACCCCAGCCGACCGTGCGGCGCGTGGCCTCGAGCACCGCGACGATCAGCAGCGTGCCGAGGACGACGTCGCCCGTCGTCGCCGTGTAGTTCGGGTCGACGAACCGGTGGATGTGGACGAGCGTCCAGACCTGCGCGACGAGCACCACCGCCATGGCCGCCACGTCGACGGCGAAGTGCCAGGTGAGCGGGTCGCTGAACGTCTTGCGGCCGAGCGGGAAGAAGAGGTAGGCGAGCAGCAGCATGAAGGCGAGGTGCGTCGAGCGGTGGGTGTGGCCTTCCGCCTGGCCGAAGTACGTGCTGTAGAACTGGAACAGCGCGAGCCCGAGCGAGAGGACGACGATCGCGCCGGCGATGACCGCCCGCGCACCACGCCGCCGGCCGGCGATCCACTCGACGGCCGACGGCGTGAGTTCGACCTTGACGGGCTCGGCGACCGCCACGGATTTACCGAGCGACGCCGACCTCCTTGTAGTAGCGGATGGCGCCCGGGTGGAACGGGATCGTGGCGTGCTCCATGGCGATCCGGACGTCCGCCTTGTCGAGCGTCGGCGCGACCTCCCGGATCTCCTTGATCCGCTCCCACCAGAGCTTCGTCACGCGATAGACGAGCTCGTCGGACAGCGCGGCGTCCGCGATGATCTGCTGGAGGAAGCCGGGCGACGGCACCTCCTGTTCCAGGACGCCGTAGAGCCCCTTGGGCACCGAGCTCTTGATCGCGCCGGGCGTCGTCGCGACGGTCTTGTCGACGAGATCCGGCGGGATCTGGATCGCCCGCAGCCCGATCGCCTGCTGGACGACCATGAGGTCAGGATACGTCACCTGCGCGGGGATGAAGATCGCGTCGACGTTCCGGTCCTGGAGCGCCTTGGACCGGTCGGTGATCGACGTGTAGCTGATCGTGCCGCCATCGGCCTTGAACTTGTCCGGCGGCATGCCGGCCGCGGTCATCATCGCCTCGACGAGCTCCGTCGTGCCCCAGCCGCGGTCGCCGGGGACGATGCGCTTGCCCTTGATGTCGGCGAACGTCTTGATCGGGCTGTCCTTGAGCACGAAGCCCGCGATCACGACGGTGCGGCCGAGGTTGCTCGCCATGAGGCGCAGGTTCTTGTAGGCCTCCTTGTACTTGCCGCGGCCGTTGTAGCCGTCCTCCGGGTACGGCGTCAACGCGAAGCCCATCTGGGCTTCCTTCTTGCCGACCTTGGTGACGTTGACGACGCCGCCGCCCATCAGCGTGCCGGCGGAAACGCCGGGCAGCGCCTCCGGAAGGATCGTGGTGAACTTCGCGCCGGCGCGGAACCAGTCGCCGCCGGCGGTGGCGACGGCCCACTTGAAGTGCTGGATGTCGGGCTTCCACTGCTGCTGCTGTTGCGCCGCGACGGGCGCGATCAGGGATGCGATGACGAGGATGAGTGACAGGGCCAGGGCGAGCAACTTGGTCATGGGCGGTCCTCCCCGGGTCGGTAGTGACCGCAGACTTTGGGCTCGCCCTGGCCTCCTGTCAAGTGGTGCGAGTTGTCAGGACCTCAAAACATCGAGAAGTCGACGGCCTTCTCGGTGATGAACTCGAGCAGCACGGGCGTGCCTTCCTTCGTCTTCGCCATCCCGCGCTTGATCGCCGGCACGATCTCGTCCGGTTCGGTCACGCGCTCGCCCCAGCAGCCGAGCGCCTTCGCGAAGTCCGCGTAGTGTCCGCTGATGTCGGTCGACCGGTACTTCTCGGTCGCGGTCTTCATGACCTTGAGCTCGATCGCCATCGAGAAGTTGTTCAGCAGCACCGACATGATCGGGATCCGCTCGCGCGCGGCCGTCTCGAAGTCCATGCCGGTGAAGCCGATGGCCGCGTCGCCCCAGAAGTTGATGCAGAGCTTGTCCGGGTGCGCGAGCTTCGCGCCCATCGCGAGGCCGAGCCCGTAGCCGAGCTGCGTCGTCTTGCCCCAGCCGATGTAGGTGAGCGGCTCGACCGGCTCCCAGAACGGCGAGATCTGGTCGCGCGGGCTGCCGGCATCGTGCGTGATGATCGTGTTGGCCACGTCGACCGTGTGCAGCAGGTCCCACAGCACGCGATACGGCGACAGCGGCGCCGTCTTCTGCGTGAGCCGCGGCATCCACTGCGCGAGCCATTCCTGCTTGAGCTTCGCGATCTCGCCCGTGACGGCGGCGAGACGGCCGCGCGGCTTGCTCTTCAGCCGGTCGCGCACCTCGGCGAGGAGCGCGTCGAGCGTGAGTCCGGCGTCGCCGACGAGCGCGAGCTCGGCGGTGATGTCCTTGTTGATGTCGACCGGATCGAGCGTGGCGTGCGCGATGCGCTTGCCCTTCGGCATCGCGACGCCGTAGTTGGTCGTCGAGAAGCTGCAGCCGATGCCGAAGATGAGATCCGCGTGGTTCAGGAAGTGATGCAGCTGCTTCGAGATCGAGCGGCCGCCGGAGCCGAGCGACAGCGGATGCGTCTCCGGGAACGCGCTCTTGCCCTGGAGGCTCGTCGTCACCGGCGCCTCGAGCAGCTCCGCGAGCTCGCGCAGCTGCTTCCACGCCTTCGCGTAGTGCACGCCCTGGCCCGCGTAGATCACGGGCCGCTCGGCCGCGACGAGCGCGGCGGCGACGCCGGTGACGGCGCGCGGGTCCGGCGCGGTGCGCAGACGCGGCGCCGGCGTGTACGTCCAGCCGTCCGGCACGTCCGCCTGCAGGACGTCGACGGGGAACTCGACGAGCACGGGCCGCGGCCGGCCGTTCTTCACCTGCGTGAACGCGCGGCGCATCGCGTCCGGCACGAACTCCGGCATGATGACCTGCTCGGCCCACTTCGTGACGTGCTGGTAATTCATGAACGAGCTGAAATTCGGTGTGATGTTCAGCAGCCGGCGTGGATAGCCGCCGGGCAGCACCACGATCGGCACCGAGTCGCCGTACGCCTGCGCGACGCCGCCGAACGCGTTTTCCGTTCCGGGGCCGTGCTGCATCGCGAACACACCGATGCGATCGCCGGACGTCACGCGGCTGACCGCGTCCGCCATGTGGAGGCCGGTGCGCTCCTGCCGGACGATGATCGTGCGAATGTCGGCTTCGGCGGCCGATTCGATGATCTGGTTGACGGGATAGCCGATGAGGAACTCGACGCCTTCGCGCTTCAAGATCTGCGCGACCACCGCGGCTGCTTTCACGTGTCGCCTCCTGGGAATTCGATGGACCGCATAGTACCCTACCGATCCGAGCGGGACATGAGCCGTCCGACGCGTTTCGGATGCCTGACGCTGCTGGCGATCGCCGTCGCCCTCACGCTCACCGTCGACGCCGGCGCGCAGGAGGGCGACGCGGCACGCGTCGGCGCGCTGATCCAGGATCTCCAGAGTCGCGACTTCGACCGCGCGCACGCCGCCGCTGAGCGGCTGCGTGAGTTCCCGGCGCAGCGCGCGCAGAGCGTGCCCGCGCTCGTCCAGGCGATCGCATCACGCGAATGGGATCGATGCTCCGCCGACATGCGCGATGCCGCGGCCCTCGCGCTCGCCGCGCTGAAGGCGAAGGACGCCGTCGTCCCGCTGCTCGACCTCGTGAAGAGCGGCAAGCCGATCGAGCACGAATGCTTCGAGTGAGGCTGCTGCCTGCTGGCCGTGACGCCAGCCGACCGCCTCGCCGCCAGAGCGGCGGATCCGTTCTGCGCGCGCGGCGTGCTCGGCGCGATCCATGAGCTCGCCGACTCGACGCATTCGAACGCGCTCGCGAATCTGATCACGGCGGGGACGTTCCGGCCGGAGCTGCTGATCACGCTCGGCAAGGTCGGTCTGCCGCGCTACGCGAATTTCATCGGGCGGTACAAGGACGATGCCGGCGCGGAGGTCCGCCAGGCCGTCGCGACCGCGCTCGGTCTCATCGACAACGTCACCGTGGCGTTGCCGGCGCTGGTTCATCTCCTCGCGGCGCGCACGGCGGCCGACGAGTTCCCGGTGCGATGGGAAGCGTCCGAGTCGCTGATCCGGATCGCGAAGCGGAAGGACGGCGACGGCGCGCGACGGCGGCTCGCGGAGCTGCTGTCGGAGCGCGATGCGATGACGGTCACGCTCGGCGCGCGCGCGCTCGCGGCGGCCGGCGACGCCCGAGGCGTGCAGAAGCTGCGCGATCTCACGACGCATGCCGACGCGCGCGTGCGCGAGGAAGCGACGCTCGCGCTGGGCGCGCTCGCCGACGTGGGGGGCCGCGAGGCGCTCGGACGCCGCTTACAAGACGTCAGTCTCGCGGTGCGCGCGACGGCGGTCTACGCGCTCGGCCGGATCGGCGACGCATCGATGGCGGCGACGCTGCGCGCGGCCGTTCAGCAGGCGCTCGCGTACGAGCAGGCGCTCGAACAGCGCAAGCAGCGCGGTGAGCCCGAAGCGGCGCTGCGGGCGCAATACGGGCTCGGCGACTACGACCTCAGAGAGACGCTGCAGCAGGCGCTGGACGACGCCGGGCGGCGGCCGCTGCGGGCGAGCCGTCGTCGCCGGGCTCGTTCCGGCGCGGGGCGAGCGCGGCTCGCGGATCGACGGCCCTCGCGCGGCCCCCGCTGGGGGATGGGGGTCGCGCTCGTCACGCCCCGGAACGAGCACCGGCGTACAGGCGAGCCCGGCGCGGCCGCCGTGGGCGGAGCCGTCAACCAATTCCGCGAGAATCATTAGCCGGACGTCGGGCTACCGCCCGATCACGCGCTCGAGCTCCTCGAGATGCTCGTGCCGATGCTCCGCGCGCAGCAGGTTGATCGGGTTCCCCGCCGCGGCGTTCTTCGTCACGAACTCGTCCGGCAGTCCAGCGACGAGCGCGTCGACGCGGTCGGCGATTTCGAGTGCGACCTCGGCGGCGCGCCGGGGCGCGAGCGCCAGGAACATCGGCTTCGCCGCGTCGTTGATCCAGTCGACATCCGCGGCGATTTCCATGCGGGGGGCCGCGGCACCGGCCTTCCGCCAGCCTTCGACGAGCGTGATGATCCGCTGGTCCCAGAACGCGAGATGCGCGAGCACGCCGGCCACCGTCCAGCCGCCCGGCGTCGGGCGGGCGAGCATCTCGTCGGTGCACCGCGCGACCAGCGCGCGCAGGCGCGCGCGCTCGGCGTCGTTCTTCGCCACGTACGAGCGGTCGATGGCCATATCGTCCTCCCCGTTGGAGCTCGCAGCTTATCAACACCGGTCGCGGCGAGATGTGAAGACCGCGCCACGCCGGCGGTATGATGCGAGCGCCGTGAGCCGCGAATCGCCACCCGACACGCTCGCCCGTGCGCTCGAATACCTGGAGGCGCGCAACTGGCAGCAGGCGCACGAGATCGTGCAGAAGCAGGACTCGGTACTTGCCGCATGGCTCCACGGCATCGTCCACACGCTCGAAGGCGACCTCGACAACGCGCGGTACTGGTACCGCCGCGCCGAGCGCGCATTTCCCGGCGCCGGCGCCGTCGACGCCGAGATCGCGGCCGCGCGGACGCGCGTCGCCGGCGCGCGCTGAAGTCAGGCGCGCCCGCCCCGTAGCCCGATCGCGGTGAGCGCCGCCACGGTCTCGTCGGCCTGCGCCTGCGCGTTCGCGTAGTTCACGACGACGGCGAGGCCGGCGCGCCCGAGCTCGAGCGCGATGGCGCGTCCGATGCCGCGCGAGGCGCCGGTCACGAGCGCGACGCGTGTCGGAGCGGCGGTCTGCGCAGGCACTCGTCAGTCGGCGTGCACGGGCGCCGGGGCGTCGACGCGCGAGGCAGCGGCCGGCACCGCGCCGATCCGGACCCGACGCAGCAGCGGCAGCAGCGCGAGCGTCGCGCAGAACAGCACGAAAAGCAGCCAGAAGTCGTCCGCGAAGGCGAGCACCTGCGCCTGCTGCTTCACTTCCGCATAGAGCATGCCGAGGGCCTGCTTCTCCGCGGTGAAGCCATCGGCGCCGTGCCCGCGGAAATGATGGGCCCACGCGCCGAGGCGCGCCACGGTGTCGGCGTCGTACGCGTCGATGTGGGCGACGAGCGTCGACTGATGCTCCTGGCTGCGCCGCGCGAGCAGCGTCGCCATGACGGCGACGCCGATGCCGCCGCCGAGATTGCGCACGACGTTGAGCGCCGCGGTGGCGTTGCCGAGCTTCTCGCGTGGAATCGTGGCGAGCGACACCGTGTTGAGCGGGACGAAGATGAACCCGACGCCGACGCCCTGGATGAAGCGCGGCCACGCGAGCGCCCAGTAGTCCGCGCTCAGGCTGACCGTCGCCATGCTGTACGTCGCGAACGCGTTGAGCACGCAGCCGGCGACGAGGAGCCAGCGCTGGTCGATGTGGTTGACGACGCGGCCCGCGATGATGAGCGACAGGAGATTGCCGACGCCGCCCGGCGCGAGCACGAGCCCTGACGTCCACGCGTCGTAGCCCATGACCTTCTGCGTGTAGAGCGCGAGCAGCACCATGCTCGAGTAGAAGCCGATCATGACCACGATCATGATCAGGCTGCCGGCCGCGAAGTTCCGATCCTGATACACGGTGAGATCGAAGATCGGCTCCGCCGCCATCAGCTCGCGGACGAAGAACGCGATCAGCGTCAGACCCGCCGTGAAGGCGAGCGTGACGATGAACCGCGAGTCGAACCACTCCGAGCGCTCGCCCTGATCGAGAAAGAGCTGGAGCGACAGGAAGCCGACGACCATGAACACGAGGCCCGGCGTGTCGATGCGGCCCGGCCGCCGGAGATAGGGCGGATCGAAGAGGAACGCGCTCGCCGCGAGCAGACCGACCGCGCCGATCGGGACGTTGATGTAAAAGATCCACCGCCACGACCATTCATCGGCGATGTAGCCGCCGAGCGCCGGGCCGAAGATCGGCGCCATCATGATGCCGACGCCCCACGCGGCCATCGCCATCCCGCGCTGCCGCAGCGGAAAGATCTCCCACATGATCGCCTGGGACAGCGGCATCAGCGGGCCGCCGCCGATGCCCTGCAGCATCCGTGCGACGAGCAGCGTGTTCAGGTTCGGCGCGAGCCCGCAGGCGACCGACGCGAGCGTGAACACGACCGTGCAGATCAGGAAGAAGCGTTTGCGTCCGAGGACCGCGGCGAGCCAGCCGGTGGCGGGCAGGATCACCGCGTTGGCGGCGAGGTACGACGTGAGCACCCACGACACTTCGTCGACGCCGGCTGACAGCGAGCCCTGGATGTGAGGCAGCGCGACGTTCGTGACGGTGACGTCGAGCACCTGCATCACGGTGACGGTCATGACGGACACGGTGATCAACCACTTGCGCGCCGGGGCGATTTCCGTCTCGGCGGGTGGGGTGGTCTCCGTTCGCGTCACCTCTCGCGCAGTGTAGCCTAGCGGCGCATGCCGCCTGCGAGCCCGGAACGCGTCGGGTGGTCGAGGAGCGCCACGGCTTCGCCGGGGCGCTCCGAGCGCTGGGGGCCAGGGGGCCATGTCGGGGCCCCCATCTAATCAGTCGGTCCTCGTCTGGATGTGCGTGCTGATCGGCGTGAACCAGCTCGGCTTCGGCGGCATCGTGCCCGCCCTCGCGCTCTACGCGCGCTCGTTCGGCGTGAGCCAGTCGGCGATCGGTCTGGCCGTCGCGATCTACGGGCTGGCGCGTTTCGTCGCCGCGGTGCCCGTCGGCCGTCTCGCGGATCGGTTCGGACGGCGCACCACGCTCGCGCTCGGCGGCGCGGTCTCGGCGGCCGGGAACTTGATGTGCGCCTGGGCGCCGAACTATCCGACCTTCGTCCTCGCGCGCTTCGTCGCCGGCACGGGCGCGGCGCTCGTGCTCACGTGCGGGCTCATCGTCATCGCCGACATCACGGACCCGGCGCGTCGCGGCCGCACGATGGGCATCTATCAGGGGACGTTTCTCTTCGCCGTCGGCGTAGGTCCGCTGCCCGGCGGGCTGCTCGCGGAACGATTCGGGCTGGCGGCGCCGTTTCTCGTGTACGCCGTCGCCGGCGCCGTCGTCGCGGTCGTCGCGTGGTTCGAGATCCCGGACACGCGCGGCTTTCGCGGCGAAGCGACGGGCGCGGCCGCGGCGCCGCCGATCGCGTTCGGCGCGCAGGTCCAGATGCTGGTGCACCAGGTCGGCTTCGTGCTCGTCAGTCTCATCGGCTTCACCAACGCGTTCGCCCGCACCGGCGGATTGTTCACCGTCATCCCGATTCTCGGGCGCGACCGTCTCGGGCTCGGCGCCGACCGCATCGGGTTCGGCCTGGCGCTCGCGAGCGTCGTGGGGCTCGCGCTGGCGTATCCCGCCGGCGTGCTCGTCGACCGGTACGGCCGCAAGCCCGTGATCGTGCCGTCGACGGTGGTGTGCGGCGTCGCGCTCGTCCTGTTCGTGTGGGCGCCGTCCTACGCGTGGTTCCTGGTCGCGTGCGTCGCATGGAGCGTGGCGGCCGGCGTGAGCGGCGCGGCCCCGGCGGCGTACGCGGCCGACGTCGCGCCGCCCGGGATGAACGCGGCCGCGATCAGCACCTATCGCATGCTGTCCGATCTCGGCTACGTCGTCGGCCCGATCGCGCTCGGCGTCGCCACCGACGGGTTCGGAGCGAACGCCGCGCTGGGATTCGCCGCGGCGCTGCTGGTCGTGGTCGGCGTCATGTTCGCGCGCTGGGCGCCGGAGACGCACCGCGCGGGCGGGTGGTGAACGCGGGTCGCCGCCGGTGTCGAGGAGCACCACGGCTTTGCCGGGGCGCTCCGAGCGCGGGGGGTTTGGGGGCCATGTCGGGGCCCCCATTTACAATGATCCAGGATGCGCAGGCGATCGCCGGTCGTGGTTCGCGTGGCGGGGCGCTGGATGCAGGGGCTCGCCGCGATCGTGGCGATGATCGGTCTCGGCGCCGGCCAGTTCGCGCTCTACCAGGCGCGCGCGACGACCGTGACGCTGCTGCTCATCGTCGCCGCGTTCGTCGGTCTCGCGGTGCTGCTGTTCCTGGCCGGTCGCGGCCTGATCGTCGGACGGCGGTGGGCGTGGCGGACGGCCGTGATCGTCACGGGCACGTTGCTCACCTTCCTGCTCTATGCGGTCATCGCGGCGCCGCAACCGGCCGCGCAGCGATGGATGGCCAGCGCCGCCACCGTGCTGCTCTTCGGCGTCCCCGCCATCGTGCTCGCGCTGCCGTCGGCCCGGCGGTTCTTCGCGCGTGACTGATCGATAGGGAGGCGAGCGGCAGTGGCGCCGACCGACCTACACGACTTCGACGCGGGCGCGGTGCTTCGCGCGCGCCAGCGCCCGATCGCGGGTGACGAGCGGCACGGCGAGCGCTTCGGCGAGCGCGACATACGCCGCGTCGTAGGCCGAGAGTCCGTGACGGAGCTCCCAGATTCGGTCCAGGAAGAGCGCGTGCGGATAGCGGTCGAGCGGTAAGTCGGCGAGGTCGCCGAGCGCTTCGCGCCCGCGTTCATCCGTCAGCGCGCGCGCCGCGGCGTAGCGACGGAGCACCTGCGCGATCTCGAGGTCCACGAGATGGGGCGCGTGCAGTGTTTCGCCGGGACGGAAGATGCGCTCGGCGACGCCCGCCGCCGCCTCGGTGTTCAGCAGCACCTCGAGGAGCGCCGAGGCGTCGACGACGATCACGCGCGCTCGCGCTCGGCGCGAACGGCGCGCACGGGCGCAACGCGCGGCGTGACCGCGGACCGTTGCGCGAGGCGGCGGCGCAGCTCGTCGACCGTCGGCCGGTCCGCGATGCGCTGCACTTCGCGCAGCAGGTAGTCGGACAGCGACAGCCCGGCCACGGCCGCGCGCGCCTTGAGGGTCCGGTGCAGCTCGTCGGGCACGTGGCGAAGCTGGATCATGCGCGGCATGGCGTCACGCTACGCTGCATGTTGCGCACATGTCAAGCATGTCGGCGACATGTGCCGGCCTCGCTCGCGCGATCAGCCCGTCAGCGCCTCCCACGCGCGCAGCGTCTCCGCCACGCTCCACGCCTGCGCGATCGCGCCGCGCGGCGCATGCGGCGGATCGCCGTCGAAGATCTCGGCGATCGACCCGAGCCCGTGGTCCGCGAGGTGATGCGCGAGCGGCGCCAGCAGCGCGCGGGCCGCGGCGCGGTCGCCGTGCACGCGGTGATGCGCGATCGCGAACGGTCCGAGCAGCCAGCTCCACACGGTGCCCTGGTGGTACGCGCCATCGCGCGCCGGCACGTCGCCCGCGCACGCGCCGCGGTACGCCGGATGACCGGGCGCGAGCGTCCGGAGCCCGTACGACGTGAGCAGCTCACGCGCGCACGCGTCGACGACGCGGCGCCGCCGCTCCGCGGACAGCGGCGAGACCGGCAGCGAGACGGTGAAGATCTGATTCGGGCGCAGCGCATCGTCGTCGCCGCCGGGACCGTCGATGACGTCGAAGCAATGGCCGCGGTCGGCGTTCCAGAACCGTCCGAAGCTCTTCGTCGCGCGATCCGCCATGATCTGGTACTCGCGCGCCGGCCGGCCGGTGCGCTCGGCGAACGCGATCATCGTCGCGAGCGCGTTGATCCAGAGCGCGTTGACCTCGACCGGCTTGCCGATCCGCGGCGTGACGACGTGGTCGCCGACCTTCGCGTCCATCCACGTGAGCGGCATGCCCGGCTCGCCGGCGCGCAGCAGTCCGTCGGCGGCGTCGACGGCGATGCCGTGCCGCGTGCCGCGCCGGTGCCAGTCCAGGATCGACTCGACCGCGGGCAGCAGCTCCTTCAGCAGCCCGTCGTCGCCGGTCGCGGCGTGATACGCGCGGATCGCTTCGATGAACCAGAGCGTCGCATCCGCGGTGTTGTATTCGCGCGGCTCGTCGCGCTCGGGCAGCCGGTTCGGCAGCAGGCCGCGATCGACGAGGCGCGCGAACGTCCGGAGAATCACGGCGGCGACGTCGGGCCGGCCGGTCGTGAGCGTCAGCCCGGGCAGCGCGATCATCGTGTCGCGACCCCAGTCGCCGAACCACGGATACCCGGCGATGACGGTCAGGCCGTTCGGCTCGCCCGGCAGCAGGCGGCGCACGAGGAACTGATCGGCGGCGAGGACGAGGCGTGCGATCCACGGCGGCGCGTCGGCGGCCCACGGCCGCGCCGTGCGCCACGCCGCGAGCCGCTCGTCTTCCCGCGCGCGCCGGCGTGCCCACGCGACGTCGGGCTTCACCGACGGATCGCTTTCGGTCGATGCGACCAGCGTCAGCGTCTGGCCGGGCGCGAGCGTCGCGCTGAACGTCGCGGCGTGCAGATGATCGTCGACCCAGTCGAGCCCGCGCTCCCGCTCCCGGGCCAGAGCGAACGCGTGATACCAGCTGTGCGTCGCCTCGCTGGCGAGCGCGCCGGTGCCGGTGGCCTGGAGCAGCAGGGGCGTCGCGCCGGGGACCGCGATCACGCGCACGCCGTTGCGGATCGCGGTCGTCTCCATCGTCCAGTCGGCGCCGCGCGTGGTGCCGTGGTGATCGCGATGGTTCACGAGCACGCGCAGCGTCAGGCGTACGGGACGGCTCGCGCCGAGCAGGTGGTAGCGCACGTACGTCGTGTTCTCGCCGTGCTCCATCCACACGCGCTTTTCGAGCCGCGCGTCGGCGCACGCGTACGTCCAGACCGGCGTCGTGCCGTCGAGATGGAAGCGCTCGAGGTGACGGTAGCCGTTCGGCTCGATCGCGCCCGACGCCCAGCGGTTCGTGCCGAGGGCGAAGAGCGCGGCGTCGTAGACGAGGGTTTCTTCGACCTTGGCGACGACGAGCGTGTGACCGAGCGGCGGGGCGAGCGCGGCGACGAGCAGCCCGTGGTAGCGGCGCGTCAGGTCCCCGGCGACCGTGCCGCTGGCGTAGCCGCCGGCGCCGTTCGTGCAGAGCCATTCGCGCCGCTCGGCGGTCGCGAGGTCGCCCGTGACCTCACGACCGCACTCGAGATTCACACGCCGGACCCGCTCACCGCCTGCGAATGCACGATGGTGTGCTGCGACCGGAGCAAGTCCCTGGCGTCCATCAGGCCTCCCGTGCG
This sequence comes from Candidatus Rokuibacteriota bacterium, assembly GCA_016184365.1. GTDB lineage: Bacteria > Methylomirabilota > Methylomirabilia > Rokubacteriales > CSP1-6 > AR8. The sequence goes on along the minus strand of JACPCW010000115.1, from coordinate 19,227 downwards.
AGCGAACGTGGCGGCGAGCCTAGCGCGGAGCCGGACCCGACTCAAGCGCGGGCGGCGCGTCGAGCACCTCGCGCACCGCGCGGAGCACGGCGACGGCGCTCGCTCTCGTCGAAGAGCCGCGCGATTTCGAAGCCGACCACCGCATGGTCGGAGAAGGCGCCGGCGAGCGCGACGTCGCCCGCGCTGAACTCCCCGATTGCGTCGATCGCACACCGCCAGCGCGCCGACGACGGCGCCGCGCGCGATCAGCGGCGTCACGAGGACGGCGCGATAGGGCGCGTCCGTGAGCAGGCGCCGCACGTCGCCGGGGAACGTGATCCGCGGATCGGCGAGCACGTCGGCCGTGACGACGGCGGTTTGCGTGCGCACCGCCAGACCGACGGCTCCGGTGCCCTCGTCGAAGCGAAAGCCCGGCATCAGGACGCCGACCGGTGAGCCGGACAGCGCCATGACGGTCATCGCACGCGTACGCGGGTCGACGTCGAACAGCGCGGCGTACTGCGACCCGAGCAGCTCGCGCGCCGCATCGACGATGCCCTGGCTCACCGCCGTCAGATCGGGTGTGGCCGCGAGGATCTGGGTGATCTCGGCGAGCTTCCGCGTGATCCGCCGTGCTCGGTCGCCGTCTGCGGCGTCCGGCGACGGACCCAGATGCGGGTCGATGAGGCTCATGCGGGTCCGACGTGAGGCAACGGGCGTGCCGCAGCCAGAAAGGAGCATTTCCGGGTAGTTGCCGCGACGACCTGCGGCCCGGTGAGGCGTCCGCGCCTCGACAGGCCGTGACCCCGCGCCCCACCTCGGTCGCTATGTCAGCGCCAATTCAACCAAATGCGACGGGCACCCGCCTTGCAGGAAACCGGTGCGGGAGGACAGCCATGAAGATCCTCTGCGCGACCGATTTCTCCGAAGCCGGCCAGGCGGCCGAGCAGCAGGCGCTCGAGCTCGCCGGCGCGCTCGGCGCCGAGCTCGTGTACGTGCACGTCAGCGCCGAGGCGATGCTCTACAGAGGAGTGGCGTTCGCGGTGACCGACGCGCAGCGCGTGTACGACGCGCAGCGGCGCTGGGCCGAGGACACGCTCGCGGCGCGCGTGGCGGCGGCCGGACAGCGCGGTGTGCCGGCGCGATCGGTGCTGCGCGTCGGTGTGCCGTTCGACCAGATCGTCGACGCCGCGCGCGACGAGCGCGCGGACATGCTCGTCCTGGGCACGCACGGCCGGACCGGGCTCGACCGCCTGCTGATGGGCAGCGTCGCCGAGCGCGTGGTGCGGCTGGCGCCGTGTCCGGTGCTGACGGTGCGGCCGCGGATCACCGAGCCGCAGACACTGAAGCGGACGGCCTGACGGGCCGTCGAGGGGAGGGGCGACTATGGAACTCCTGTGGCCGGTGCTCATCGTCATGACCGTCGGGCTCATCCTCGCCGTCGTGCTGGCTCGCGGCTCGCGGTGGATCGGGGGCGTGCGCCCGTATCACCGGGCGTTCTGGTGTCCGTTCCGCGGCCGGAACGTCGACGTCGATTTCGTGGAGTCGGCGTGGGACGCGACGCCCGTCGAGGTGTCGGCGTGCTCAATCTTCGCGCCGCCGACCCAGGTGCGCTGCGACAAGGGCTGTCTCGGCCTCGGCGCGTTTCCTCCGACGCGCTAAGCGCATCTCCGCCGGCGTCGAGACGCTGCGGAACGCTCTCGATGGGCTGCGTCCGACGGGCTGCTCGCTCCAAACGGATTCCCGGAGGCACCCCCAGCCCGGGGCCGTCGACCAATTCCGCGAGGTTCGCTAGCCGGCGTCCGGCGCCATCGGACACGCGAACGTCTCGGCCTGGACGGGATCGACACCGGAGCGCGGCCCGATCGCGTCCGGCGTCGCGCCGAGCGTCGCGAGCTCGGCGCGCATCCACTCGCGGAGCAGCACGGCGGCCGCCGCGTAGTACGGCAGGGCGGTGGCCGCCGCCACCTCGTCGGCGAATCCCGCCGCCCAGCGGCCGAGATGGTCGGTCATGAACTTCGCCTCGGCGTCGCGCGTGATCGCGGTGTTCTCGTGCTGGCCGACGTCGACCGCCCACGCTTCCTTCATCGCCAGCGCCGACATGAACTCGAGCTCGGCCACCAGGTGGTCCTCGCTCTCGGGTTGCGCGCCCGCGGCTTCCAGGCCGAACGCGCGATAGAAGCCGGCGATGTCGGCGAGGCGGGTGACCCGGCCCGCCACCTGGCTGCCGTCGCCCCACGCGCCCTCGTACGCGGGACAGCGCACCTCGCGGTCGAAGAGAAAGACGTACTCGCCGCCGGCGACGTCGGCGTTCGTGTCGTACGCCGCGACGGCGAAGCTCGCGAGGGCGTCGCGGACGGCGCCGGCCGGCGCGTTGACGGCGATCGTCGCCGCGGCGCGCGCGAGCTCGCCGACGCGCTCGGCCGTCGGATACGCGAACGCGCCGCCGAGCACGCGATAGATCCCGGCGCGCTCCAGCGTCGACGCCACCGCGATCATCGCGCCACCACCACGGGGATCCACGCCGACCACGCCTTGCGCGCGCCGACCTCGCGCGCGCCGCCTTCCCACACGGCGAACGCGGCCACGGTCCGGTCGCCCGGGACCAGGCGCGGCGCGTTCTGGTCGTCGGACGCCATCGGCCGCGTGATCACGACGTGCCACGCGCCGTTTCGGTGCACGCCGCTGCCGAGCGCGTGCTGGTCGGGCTTCACGGTCATCGATCCCCAGCCCTCGGCGAACTGGTCCAGCACCGGCGTGGCGCGGCCGCGCGAGATCGGGTTCTCGAGACCGAGCGCGCCGCTGTACGGCCGCGCGTCGTTCGCGCTGAGGACCTCGTCCGGGTACACGTCGGCCCACGAGTTCGGATAGAGCGACTTCGTCGTCGGCGGGCCCTTGTCGATGTCGTGCTGGAACGCCGCGCGCCACTGGATGATGTTCACGCGGCCGCCGGGATTGCCCATCATCGGCGACGGCGGCGCCGCCTTCGTGTCGATCGGCAGCTGGATGGCGACCTGGTCGCCGAAGTTGTCGAGGACGATCTTGTCGGACACCGTGTCGTCCTTCCACTCGATCAGGAAGGCGACCCACGTGCCGTTGTGCACGGCGCGCACGGTCAGCCCGGTGACCGCGGGCGCCGGGTTGTGCGGCAGCGTCACGCTCTGCGGGAGCATCGCGACCTTCATCGGGCGCGCGCCCGCCCAGTGCTTGCCGAAGGCGTCGTTGATGGGTCCGGTCCCGGGGACGCGGACCGCCGTGATCGTCGTCGCCGGCGCCCGTACGCTCGGCCTGGCGGTCGCCGGCTTCGCCGGCGCGGCGGGTTTCGGGGGCTGCGCGAGCGCGGTCACGGCCGCGGTCGTGGTCATGACCGCCGCGATCGCGATCGCCGCGAACGTCCGGAAGGTGCGCGCCGTCGTCTGCATGGTGTCCTCGCGGCTCACGTGATGTTGGTGCGATAGGCCTTGTGCTTGAGGTCGTAGACCTCGCGGATCACCGCCGGCTCCCGGAGCGGGACCCGGACGATCTCCGACTGCTTGCCGTCGTAGCCGTAGACCCAGTCGCCGTCGACGCGGAAGTAGTGCGAGATCTCCGGCGTCGCGCCGAACAGCATGAGTGCGCCGAGCAGCTTCGGGTCCTCGTGGGCCTTCCGGTACGTGGCGATCGCCGGCTCGACGCCCCAGCCGAACATCTGCCGGAGGTACGGCGGCGGCACGTGCACCGGCGGGATGTAGTACGTGTTCGGCTCGAGCCCGAACTGCGGATACAGCGGTAGCGCGAGCTTCTTCACGAACACGAGGTAGTCGAGGGGGTTGTCCGCGTTCACCGTGTCCGGCGCATTCACGAAGCCCTGGATGCGGATCTTGCCGATGCACGTCGTCGTGCACTGCGTCTGCCGCCCGCCCTCGACGGCCGGGTAGCAACCGATGCACTTCTCGGACACGCGCGTCTGCGCGTTGAAGTAGACCTTCTTGTACGGGCACGCCTTCACGCACTCGCGGTAGCCGCGGCACCGGCTCTGGTCGAGCAGCACGATGCCGTCTTCGCGGCGCTTGTAGATCGACTGGCGCGGGCAGGCCGACAGGCACGCGGGATACGTGCAGTGGTTGCAGATGCGCGGCAGGTAGAACATCCACTGCAGGTGCGGCATCGTGAAGTGCGCGCCCTGCGGCATCACGCCCGACGAATCGTCCTCGCCGATGTTCGGATGGGCGTAGTCGAGGTCGTCGGGCAGGTAGCCGAGGATGACCTCGCCCTGCGGCGCCGCGTCGAAGAGCGTCTTGCCCCGGTAGACGGGGCCGTCCATGTCCTGGACGCCGAGCTTCTCGAGGATGTTCACGTCCCAGCCGAGCGGGTAGTAGCCGTACGGCTTGGTCTCGACGTTGTTCCAGAACATGTATTCCTGCCCGCGCCCGGGCGTCCACGTCGTCTTGCACGCCACGGTGCACGTCTGGCAGGCGATGCACTTGTTCGTGTCGAACACCATCGCGAACTGCTTCTCGGGGCGCTTCGCCTCGTACGGGTAGTCCATCTCGCGGCCGAGCTGCCAGTTGAAGACCTTGGCCATCGCGGTCCTCCTCTCAGGCCTTCCTGACGACGAAGCCGCCGCCGAGGTACTGCTTCATCGAAGCGCGCTCGTTGGTCGGACGCAGCCCGAGCGTGACGGGGCGCCAGAGCCCCGTGCCGCCGATCCCGCCGTCTTCGGCCTTGAGCACGCGGCACATCGCCTCGCGCGGCGCGCCGGTCACGCAGTGCACGTCGGCCTGGAAGCCCTTCGTCATCTCGTGCGTGAAGTGCCGGCGCGTGACGAGCGTCTGCGTCTGGTGCGTCGGCTTGAGCCAGGACCGCGTCAGGCTCTGGTGCGAGCCGTAGCGGAAGAACGCCTGGTAGTTCGTCTCGGGATTCTTCGCGAGGCCGTCGGGCCGCGACTCGTGCCCCTTCACGGAGCCCGGCGTCGCCATGTAGCCGTTGTGCCACATGCGCATGATGCCCTTCGGCGTGCCCGGGTAGTACCGCGCGCGGCAGAGCAGGCGCGCGATGTGGGCCTCGGCCTCGCGGCCCTTGTCCTGCCAGCCCTTGAACGGGTTGTCCTGGGGATCGCCGTCGACCCAGACGTAGTCGCCGTCGTTCACGCCCATCGCCCGCGCATCTTCCGGGTTGATGTCGACGTAGGCCTCACCCACGTGTGGTGATCGCTTGTCGCGTCGGTACATGTCGCCGAACGGGCCGAAGAAGTTCGACATGATGTCCGTGTCGATCGGCGTCGTGTGCGAGCCGTGGCGGTACTTCGGCGTGTGGAACACGCTGGCGTAGCCGGCGGGCACGAGCGGGTGCTGGGTCTTCAGCAGCTCCTCCGGCGTGAGGACGACGTTGCGGCCCTGCCGCGCCGACCAGTCGCGCTGGTCGCGCTTGAAGCCGTAGTCCTCCGGCGTCTTCGGCCGGATCGCCGGGTGCGGCCGCGCGATGATCGCGTTCGGGTCGTAGAACGTCGAGTCGACCGGCTCGCGATAGACGACGAGGTTCTCGCCGGCCTCGAGGAACTCGGGCTCGCCGCGATAGAACTCGAGCCGCCCGGTCCTCGTGTACCAGGGCTTCGACTCGTGCACCTGCTCCCAGGAGAAGGTGCGCGGGTACGTCCGCGAGTTCATCAGCGCGGGGATGCCCTGGGCCGCCAGCGCTTCGAGGTCGCGGATGTCGTAGCCCTTCGCCATCGCGCTCGCGTCGAGGATGCGCTGGAGGTAGACCTCGACGCGGTTGTCGCGCACGAACTTCCAGTAGTCGCCGAACCGCGCATCGCCCGTCAGCCTGCCGAGCGCGTCCGCGACGCCCAGGTACGTGTCGAGGTCGCTCACCGTGCCGAACGTGCGGCGCAGCGGCGTGCGGGGGAAGACCTGGATGAACGGGTTCGTGTTCGACGCGGTCAGGTCCGGGTACTTGAGCTCCATCCACGAGTCCACGCCGTACACGACGTCGGCGTACTCGCACGAGCCCGACCACCACCACTCGTTGATCGCGACGCACTCCTGCCGGGGCAGGGTGTTGAAGACGACGTTGTAGTGGTACTTCGTGTTCGCGATCTGCGAGTTCGAGTTCGACAGCCAGATCGCCTTCGTCGGCGTCGGGACGTGGGCGCCCTCCGTGAACTGCTTGGTGCCCTCGCGATGGATCACTTCCCCCGCGGCGTAGTAGTGGAGCGACTCGTAGCGCCCGTAGCCCTTCACGGCGACGGGACCGTCCGCCGCGAGCTGCGTGTTGAACGGGTCTTCCGTCGCGTACCGCGGCACGCCCGTGAACATCGACAGGCGATAGTTGCCCGCGTACGAGCCGACGTTGCCGCCCATCCGCCCGATCGAGCCCGTCAGCGCCGCGACGAGGAAGATGGCGCGGTCCTTCAGGTCGTTGTTGAAGAACTGGTTCGGCCCCATCCCGACGGCGAACAGGGTCTTGCCCGCCTGCTTCGCCACGTCCCGTGCGAGCGCGACGATCGCGTCGGCCGGCGCCCAGGTGATCTTCGACACCGCCTCGGGCGTCAGCGTCTCGGTCACGTACTGGCGGGTGAGGTCGAAGACCGTGCGCGCCTTCACGGTCTGCCCGTTCGCGAGCCTCACGTCGAACGTGCCTTCGAGCGCCGGGTCGATGTTCTTCGCGGTGAAGCGGTCGCCGACGTCGTCGTGCGAGATGGCGACGGGCTGGCCGGTCTTCGCGTCCCACATGACGGAATCCGCGAACTCGGAACGCATCGCCTCGGGGATCTGCATGCCGTTCTGCGCCGCGGCCGGCGCTGCCGCCTGGCCCGTCGGCAGGACCGTCGTCCAGTTGGAGAGCGTCGCCTCCTTGTGGCCGGGGAACACGTCGCGCGCGAGCAGCGGCGCCAGCGTGTCGAGGCGGACGAGCTGCGGCAGGTCGGTGAAGCGCTTCACGAACGCTTCGTCGTAGAGCTTCTCCTTCATGATCACGCCGGCCACGCCGAGCGCGAGCGCGGGATCGGTGCCGGGGCGGATCACGAGGACTTCGTCGCCCTTGTTGGCGGTCGCGCTGTACTCGACGGTGATGACGACGACCTTCGTGCCCTTGAGCCGCGCCTCCGTCATCCAGTGGCTGTCGGGCATCTTCGTCGTGATCCAGTTCATGCCCCACACGAGCAGGAGGTTCGCGTGCTCGGCCGCGAACAGCTCCCAGTCCGACGTCTGGTCGCCGTGCACCATCGGATGCCCGGGCGGCAGGTCGGTGTGCCACGAGTACGAGTCCCAGAAGCCGGCGCCGAGCGCACGGTCCGGGCCGACCTTGCGAACGTGGCTGTCGAGGAGCGCCAACATGTTGCCGAAGCGGTAGGTGCCGACGATGCGCGTGACGCCGAGCTTGGCCATGCCGCCGCGGACTTTCAGCGTCCGCACGCCGCTTCCGCCCGCCGCGTCGACCATCGCGGCGTCGTAGCCCTGGGCGAGCAGGTATTTCTTTCCGGTGTCGCCGGAGTACGTCGTCGCGATGTTCGCGAGCGCCTTCGCGTGGAGCGCGTGCGCGTCGGCGAACGGCATCCGCACGAAGCCGTCCCAGCCGCGCTTCATGAGGTCGGCCGGCGCCTTGCCGGTGGCCGGGTCGCGCGGGAAGCCCTTCTCGACCCATGCCTTGAATCCCTTGCGCACGAAGGCGCCCTTCACGCGCCGGTCGCCGTAGAGCCGGCGGCCGAGCACGAGCCCCTTCTGGCAGCACCGCGGGTCCCAGCGATGCGAGGCGCGGTGGCCCGAGAGATCGGTCGCCTTGCCGTAGCCGTACGTCGGCTCGATGCGCACGAGGATGTTGTTCTTCACGAAGCCGCGCAGCAGGCAGTTGTGCGTGTCGTTCGGCGCGCAGAGGAACGTGAACGTGCGGTCGTGGCGGTAGATGTCGCGGTACAGCCGCTCCCAGTCGCGGTTCGGGTACTCGTCGAACGGGTTGGCGACCTTCACGGGTGCGAGCACGCGATACTGCGCGAACAGATCGCGAGGGTCGGCGGCCACGCCGAGCCCGGCCATCGCGGCGAGCTTCAGGAACCCACGTCGCTCCATTCGGTTCTCCTCCGGCGGCGATCCGGGTGGCTTCCCCGCCGCGTCCATCGTGGACGGCGGCGGGGGCGGGCGTTATGACGGGCGTCAGGTCGCGGGCGCGTCCAGGACCTCGCGCACCTTCCCCAGGAGCTCGTCCATCGAATACGGCTTGTGCAGGAGCGGGATGCGCGCGCGCAGCAGCCCGCGGTGCGCGAGGACGTCGTCCGTATAGCCGGACGCGAACAGCAGCCGGAAGTTCGGACGGCGGTCGAACAGCGCGGCGGCCAGCTCGCCGCCGTTCATGCCGGGCATGATGATGTCGGTCAGCAGCAGGTCCACGTCCCCCGTCTCCGCGAGCCGCAGCGCCTCCTCGGCGTTCGCGGCGACGAGCACCGAGTACCCGGCCTCTTCCAGCATCTCGACCGCGACGTCGCGGACGTCCGGCTCGTCCTCGACGAGGAGGATCGTCTCCGTGCCGCGCCGGCGGGTCGCGGCGGCCGGTGCGCTCTCGTCGTCCGCCGTCTCGCCCGCGCACGGCAGGTAGATCGTGAACGTGGTCCCGACGCCGACCTCGCTCTCCACGTGGACATCGCCGCCGCTCTGACGGACGACGCCGAAGACCGTCGACAGCCCGAGGCCGGTGCCGCGCTCCGGCTCCTTGGTCGTGAAGAACGGCTCGAAGATGTGATCCCGCGTCGCGGCATCCATCCCGCAGCCGGTGTCCTCGACGGACAGCACGGCGTGCGGCCCCGGGCGGAGGTGAAACCGGCTCGTCAGCCCGTGATCGACGGTGACCGCCCGGGTCCGGATGAGCAGCTTGCCCCCGCCGGGCATGGCGTCCCGCGAGTTCACCACGAGGTTGAAGATCACCTGCTGGAGCTGGGCCGGGTCCGCCGTGACGCAGCCCGCCTGCGGATCGAGCGTGATCGTCAGCTCGATGTCCTCGCCGATCAGCCGGGCCAGGATCTTTTCCGCGGCGCGCACCGTGTCGTTCAGGACGATGACGCGAGGGTCGAGGACCTGTTTCCGGCTGAACGCGAGGAGCTGGCGCGTCAGATCGGCGGCGCGCTTCGTGGTCTCGCGGATCAGCCCGGCGTTCGCGCGCACCGCGGGGCTCTGGGACTCGCGCCGCAGCAGGATGTCCGCGCGGCCCGAGATGACGGTGAGCAGGTTGTTGAAGTCGTGAGCGACGCCGGCCGCGAGGCGGCCGAGCGCCTCCATCTTCTGGAGCTGCCGCACCTGGTCTTCGCTCGCGCGGAGCGCGGCGACGGCGCGCGTCGATTCCGTGACGTCGATGATCGTCTCGAGCGTCGCGGGCTCGCCGTTCCAGGCGATCGTCGAGACGACGCATTCCAGCGTGACGACGGTGCCGTCTTGCCGTGTGACACCGAGCACGTAGTGGCTCTCGCCGGGCTCGCCGCGACGCCGCCGTTCCGCCAGCGCGGCCAGGCGCGGCCGCTCGTCGGGGACGACGAACCCGAGGACGGAGGCACCGATCAGGTCACTGCCCCGCTCGCGGCCGACCAGGCGTGCGGCCGCATCGTTGGCGAACAGGATCCGGTCGTCGCGATGGACGAGGATGCCCTGGATCGAGCCCTCGACCATCCCGCGATAGCGCTCCTCGCTCCGGTGAAGCGCCTGCTCCGCTTCTTTCCGGGCCGTGATGTCGTCGAGGGCGCCCTCGTATTCCACCGTCCGTCCGGCGGCGTCGCGCACCGCGTGTGCGGTGAGACCGGCCCAGACGATCGACCCGTCACGGCGCCGGAGCCGCAGCTCGTAGCCGCGAACGACGTCGTCGCGTTCGACGGTCGCGCGCCAGCGGTCGCAATCGCCCGGCTCGACGTACATAGGGGCGGCGCATTCGCCGGGCACGCTCTGGGCGTCGGGGTAGCCGAGGATGGCGGCCAGTGTCCTGTTCGCGGCGAGAAACGTCCCGTCGGCGGCCGTCCGATAGAGGCCGATGGGCACCTCCTCGAACAGCTCGCGGTAGCGCTGCTCGGACGCCTCGGCCGCGCGCCGCGCCAGCTGCTCCCGCGCGAACAGCTCGGCGTTCTGGATCGCGATGGCGGCGTGATCCGCGAGGCGCGCGACGATCGTCTCGTCGCGATCGGTGAACAGCCGCGCGTCGCGATGGCTGAGGCAGAGCAAGCCTTTCACCACGTCGCGGATCACGATCGGCACGACCATCTGCGCGCCGATGCGGCCGGCGGCACCCGAGACGATCGGGCACCCTCGCGGGTCGTGCGGCGCCTGCTCGGTGCGGATCGGCCGGCGCCTCTCGATGACGTCCGCCCACATGCGGCACTCGGTCGCGACCCCGTCGTGCGGGAACCACGCGCCCGAGGCGCAGCGCCGGCGCATGACGCCACCGCCGTCGGTGAGCGTGATGCACACGACACCGGTCGCGCACAGCTCGCGGGCGGCGTCGGCGATGCGCTCGAGCACGGTGTCGAGCTCGAGCGAATGGTTGATCGAGCGCGCCAGGTCCGCGAGGATCTCGGCCACGTGCCGATCGCGCTCGACCTGCGCGTAGATCGACGCGTTGTGGATGGCGAGCGCGGCCTGGTCGGCGAAGGACTGAAGCAGGTCCAGGTCGTCGGCGGAGTACGTGTGGGAGTACGTCGTGTTGAAGCTCAGCACGCCGAGCACGGCGCCGGCCCGCATGACGGGGAGACCGAGATACGTGACGACTCCGGCCTCCCGGTCCCGGTCGAGCCAGATGTTGTCCGGATCGCTCTGCGTGTCGCCGATGAACAGGGGGCGTCCCGTCGTGGCCACGCGTCCGGAGTAGCTCTCCCCGAGGGGAGTCTCGAATCCCAGAGGGACGGGTCGACCGATCGCCGCCGCGATCCTCAGGACCGGCCGGTGCTCGTCGCGCAGGTGGATCTTCACGTGCGGCGTCCGTGCCATCGCCGACGCCTCGGCGAGGATGCGGTCGAGCGTGGCCGGCAGGTCGAGGCCCGACATCACCGCCCGCGTCGCCCGCAGCAGCGCCACCCGCTCGCCGGCGTAGGTGAGCGTGGCGGCGTGCAGCCGGGCGTTCCGGAGCGCGAGCGCCGCGTGGTCCGCGAAGGTCTGTGCGAGCCGGACCTCCTCCTCGCTGAACGAGCGGCCGGCGGCATCGGCGATGGCGAGCACGCCGAAGGTCGCGCCGGCCGCGTTCAGCGGCACCGCGAGCATCGCGCGGGCGACGTCGGCCAGGATCTCGCGGCGCATCGCGTCCGAGTACGTGAGGCCGGGGTCCGCGAGGACATCGGCGCTCGCGAGGATGCGCCCTTCGGTTACCGACTTCCCCACGGCGCCGAGACCGGCGGGAGTCTCCGGCAGCCACCGCATCCGCCGCGCCCCGCGATGCGCTTCGACGACGAGGTGAAGCGTCGGCGGATCCCCCTCCGCCCGGTACAGCGCGGCAGTGTTCGCGTGCAGGAGCTGGCAGGCGGCATCGACCACCCGCTGCGGAGCGTGGTCGGCGTCGAGGTCCTCGGAGAGCGACCGCGTGAGACTCGCCAGCGTCTCGGCCTCTCGCCGGCGGCGCTCGCTCTCGTCGAACAGGCGCGCGGTCTCGAAGCCGACGGCGGCGTGATCCGAGAAGGCCTGGAGCAGCGCGATGTCGTCGGCGGTGTACGCGCGATCCCTGCGGTCGCAGACGGCGAGCGCGCCCACCACGGCGCCACGCGCCACGAGCGGCGTGACCAGCACCGAGCGGTACGGCACGGCTTCGAGCGCGCGGCGGACCTCGTCGGGAAACACGAACCGGGAATCGCTGAGGTGGTCGGGCGATGCGATCGTCGTGCCGGCCCGGATCGCGAAGCCGACGGCGCCGAGACCCTCCGCGAGCCTCAGACCCGGTACGAAAATCGTGCGCGGTGATCCCGAGCCGGCAACGAGCGTCGCGGCGCGCGACTGCGAGTCGAGCTCGAACAGCAGCGCATACCGGGCCGCGAAGAGCTCGCGGGCGCTGTCGACGATGCCCTGCGCCACCGCGGCGAGCCGTGGCGTCGTGGCGAGGATCTGCGTGATCTCGGCGAACTTGAGCGCGATCTTTCGATCGCGCTCGGCGTCGCTGCCCGCCGTCGCATCCGTCCCAGGGGCCATGAGCCCCAGAGCCTAAGCAACAGGTATGCCGTGCTGAACGGCGTGCATTGACGCGGGCTTACGTCACGGACGTATTCCGGCGGTGGGGCGCGCGCGCCTCGGTGTGCCCTGCCCTTTGCACTGCGGTCATCGTCGCCAGGGCGCTAGAATCGCCGGGTGCTCGAGGTCTTCCTCGTCGCGCTGCGTCTCGGACTCACGTCGTTCGGCGGCCCTGTCGCGCATCTCGGCTACTTCCGCGAGGAATACGTCGCGCGGCGGAAGTGGCTCGACGAGGCGACCTATGCCGACCTCGTCGCGCTCTGCCAGTTCCTGCCCGGTCCGGCGTCGAGCCAGGTCGGGATGGCCATCGGCATCCTGCGCGCCGGCATTCCAGGGGCGGTGGTGGCCTGGGTCGGCTTCACGCTGCCGTCCGCGATCGCGCTCGTCATCTTCGCCTACGGCCTCGCCGCGTTCTCGACGGCCGATGCGGCCTGGCTTCATGGCCTGAAGGTCTGCGCCGTCGCGGTCGTCGCGCAGGCGGTGTGGGGGATGGCGCGCTCGCTGGCGCCGGACCGGACGCGCGCGACGCTGGCGATCGGCGTCGCGATTGCCGCGCTCACGTGGCACGGCGCGCTCGCCCAGGTCGTGATGATCGCCGCCGCCGGCCTGATCGGATGGCGCGTCGTGGCCATCGGTGCCACCGCCGACGGTCAGGCGCCGGCGCTGCGGGTCGGACGCGGCGTCGCCGTCGCGGCGCTCGTGATCTTCTTCGCGCTGCTCGTCCTCCTGCCGATCGCCGTGGAGATCGACGACGCACGGTGGCTCGGTGTCGCAGACAGCTTCTACCGCGCCGGCTCGCTCGTCTTCGGCGGCGGGCACGTCGTGCTGCCGCTGCTGCACGCGGAGGTCGTCGAGCCCGGCTGGGTGTCGAATGCCGCGTTCGTCGCGGGATACGGCGCCGCGCAGGCGGTGCCCGGGCCGCTCTTCACGTTCGCGGCCTATCTCGGCGCGGTGATGCAGCAGCCGCCGAACGGGATCGCCGGCGCGACGCTGGCGCTCGTCACGATCTTCCTGCCCGCGTTCCTCCTCGTCGTCGGCACGCTGCCGTTCTGGAACGCGCTGCGCGCCAATCGCCAGATGCGCGCGGCGCTCGCCGGCGTCAACGCCGGCGTGGTCGGTCTGCTGCTGGCCGCGCTCTACACGCCGGTGTGGACGAGCGCGATCGAGACACCGCCTGACGTCGCGCTCGCCCTCGCCGCGTTCGCGGCGCTCGCGTTCTGGAAGGTGCCGCCGTGGGCGGTGGTCGTGGCGACGGCGGTGGCCGCCGCGCTCGTCGGCTGACACGCCAACTCCCGGGGTGCTGCCACCCCGCTGAGGCTCAATCGCCCCGGCGCGGCGATCGGCTGCGCTGAGACCGGTAGTTGTCCGTGTCGCAAGCCATTGCTTTTGCGGGGGCGCCGTCCCCGATGGTCCCTCGTTGCGCGCTCATCGCGGGAGGGCAGGCGTATCGGTAACCCGGAGCCGTTGCCGAGAGGGCGGGTGTCGCTCCCCGCCCTCTCCTGAAAGCGCCAGCGCGTCGGCGTGAACGCTACGGCACCTTGACCGCTTTGATGTCCGCGTCGACCCCGAGACCCAGCGTCACCGGAGGCAACGTGACGAGGTGGCGGCGGTTCGAGACTCGATCCTCGAAGACAGAAAACCCGATGTCATAGACTTTGCCGGGCACCAGCGCCTTGTCATCGGGCTGATCGGTGTTGAGCTTCCGTCTGAGCTCCACTGTCCATTTCCCGTCCTTCCAGACCCCGTGAGCGAGGACGTCTGCGATGCTCTCGGTCGGCGCCTGGAGCACGGGGTGCGGCAGGATGTCGCCCTCCTTGAACGATGCGGCCGGGTCGAAGGCAACCGCGTTCTTTCCCGTGATCAGGGGAAACTTCTCGAGCATCTTCGGAAGATCGGCCTCCGGAATGGCCGAGAAGCCCATCGTGGTCCTGTCGTACATCCACTTGGGCTCCCCGGGCGACGTGAAGGTGTTCTTGCCCTTGTCGAACCACCGGTAGTCGAGGACGTAGTCGTCGCCCGCATGACCGAGCGGGTTGGAGCGGGCCGCGCGCCACTGCCAGAGGTCCAGGAACTTCCCGGCCTTGCGGAGCGCTTCGAGTTCCTGCGGGGTCTTCACCTTGTCCCAAGCCCCCGCCTCGTCCTGGGCGGTGCGACTGATGAGGAGATACTTGCGAATATCGTCCCGCTTCTTGCCCGCCGCGCCCCAGTAGGGATGCGCGCTGAGGGCCTGCTTCGAAGGCTCTTTCGGCATGGCGCGCATGCTGTTGTGGCAGGTGATGAAGCACCCGGCCTGAGAGAACGTCACCTGGGCTCCGTCGTACGCGGGAATCGTGTCGGGCTCGCCAATGAGGACGGCGAGCCGGTCCTCGTAGCTGGGCGGGACGCCCTTCTTCGAGACATCGGGCTTGGGTCCGCCCCACCTGACCCACTTCTTGCCGTCATAGCGCCAGAGCGTGTGGGTGACCCCGGGCTCCCGGCTCTCCCACTCGAACCGGAAGTACACGTACTGAGCGTCGAAGGCGGCCTTGACCGAAAGGTCCAGGGTCGGACGCTTTCCAGCAATCGGGTCGGGCTCCAGTTTCGCGTGCTTGACCAGGCTCGCGCCAAGCTCGGCCTGCCGGCCTTCATGGCAGGTCGCGCAGGCGACCTGGCCGGTCTTGAGCGGCTCGGCTCCCGGGTGCTCCGGGCTCACCAGGAACTCCCAGGACGCCTGCGCAGGATAGAAGAGGGTGATGGTCTTCGACGGGACCTTGCTCCAGTCCCCCGGGAACGTGAACGGGCGGGGACCCGCCACCTCGGACGACGCCCAGACGAGCGCCGCGCCGATTCCCACGATCGCGGTGACCAGCAGCACGACTTTCTTGAGGCCGATGCGGCCATGAGCGCTTGTCATCGAGGATCTCCTTTCACTTCTGTTCCGCGGCGGCGCCCGGGAAGAGGATGTCGAGCCGAACCTCTCCCTCGGCGCCGACGGTTACCGGCACTGTCACGCGGCCGAGCCGCTCGTGCCACACGGCCAGCGTGTGCGGTCCCTGCGGGACGCCGGGCAGCCGAAACTGCCCGTTCGTGTCGGTCACGGCGTAATAGGGGTGTGCGGCAACGACGATCCAGGCGCGCATGAAGCCCGTTCCGTGGACGTCACAGATCACTGGCACGAACTCGGGCTGCTCGAAGCGCACCTGCCGCGGGCGGCCGCCAGCTCGCTGCGCGAAGTTCATGCGCGGATTGAGCTCGCTCAGCGTGTGGAAGTTGTGGAGCGAACGATCGCTGTTTCGTACCTCGAGCGTCGCGCCGGGAGGGATGACGAGGATCCGCGGCACGAACTCACAGCCGCGCTGGTCCATCACGAACGTCGTGGACGGCACCCGCCAGTCGTCGAGGCGCTCGTGGGCGATGAACGCAACGGCATCCGCGAGGGCGTTGTCGGACCCGAGCCTGACCGGGATCGCGGCTCGCGACGCGGCCCCGCACACCGCGAGGTCCGTGGTCGCGCGAACGACGTCGGCCGGCGGGATCGAGCCTTTGACGCGCACGACGCCGGCGATGTCGCCGGCGTCGACCGGCGGCGCCGCCACGAACAGCGCGAGCGCCAAAACGGCGAGGAACCACCTGATCATCGCGCGACACGGAGGGACTGGAGGAAGGCCACCAGATCCGCCATGTCCTCGGCGCCAAGCTCAGGCCACGCGCTCTTTTGACCGCGACCGGTCGGCGGCGCGACGACGGCGTGGTTCCACAGGGCGGAGATCACGGCCGCCGGCGAGTCGAGGCTCTTGGCGCGTGCCAGATCGGAAGCGCTCTTGCCTCGTTCGCCGGAGGCGGCGTGGCAGCGGAGGCACGCTTTCTCGGACGCGACCTTCCGCCCGTTGGCGACGTTGCCCGGCTCCGCGAAGTACCCGACCGAGTAGAGGTACGCGACGATGTCGGCCATCTCCTCGGCCCGGAGCTGGGGCACCGCGATCTCGCGCGGCTTCATCGCGGCTGCCATCGCCGGCGCCTTGTTCCACATCGCGGCGGCGAATTCGACCAGGCTCCGCCGAAGGCCGCGCCCGACGAGGTCCGGCCCGACGCGTCCGCCCTGGCCGCCGACGCTGTGGCACTCGATACAACGCTTGTCCCTGAAGAGGCGCTTGCCCTCGGGCGCACGGCCCGGCAGCACGTAGACGGGCCCCTCTTGCGGACCGGCGGAGGCGGGCGCGAGGTACGCGATGAGGTCTTGCAGCTCGGGACCGATGAAGGCGGGCCGCTCGATCTTCCGCGCCTTCATGGCCTCGGTCATCTGTGGCCCGTGGTTCCAGATGGCGGAGACGATGAAGATCGGCGAGCCGAACTGCCTGAGGAAGTCGAGGTTCGGACCGACAACTCCGCCGCTGCCGCCGACCTGGTGGCAGACGACGCAGCGCTTCTCGGCGAAGTACCGCTCGCCCGCGCGCGCGTTGCCCGGCGGGTCGAAGTAGTTGAGGGTGTAGAGGAACCCGATGAGGTCCTCGGTCTCGCGCACCTCGAGCCGCGGCCGGCTGATCCCGAGGGCGTCCATCCGCTGCACCATCTGTGGGAGGTGGTTCCACATCGCGGTCGCGAGATCGTAGAACGTGCGTGGACGCGCCACACGGCCGAGGTCGGGGCCGACCTTACCGCCGACACCGTTCACGGCGTGGCACTTGACGCACTGCTTGGACCCGAAGACGCGCGAACCCGCGAGCGGGTCCTGCCCCGGACCGAAGACCGGTTGCGCCGATGCGGACGACAGCGGCCAGACGAGCAACAGCGTGACGGTGGCGACGACGACTGCGGTGGCCCTGTTCATCGCACACTCCTCCCCCGGGCCGCCGCCGGGCGGAGCGCGGTCGCGCCGCCGGCGGTCACGCCCCTACTTCCCGGCCGCGAGCCGCTTCGCGAGCCCCTTCGCGTGCTGCAACACAGCCTCGAGCTCCTCGGACTTCAGGCTCTTGCCGAACGCCGGCATCGGGCGCTTGCCGTCCGCAATCGCCTTCAGGAGCTCCGAGTCGGTCTTGCCCGCCGAAGTCCCGAGGCCCGGTATCTTGGCCTTGAGCCTCTCGGCCATCTTGGCGTCACCCTTCCCGTCGGCGCCGTGACACATGGCACACTTCTGGGCCCACAGCTTCTTGCCGAGGTCCGCGTCGGCCGCCATCGCCGTCGTTGCCAGCACGAGCGCGCCGAGCCAAGCCACCCCTGTCGCAAAGAGACGCATCGTCGGTCCTCCCTTTACTTCGTCACGCGAGATTCTCTGGCTGCGTTCGGCGCGGTCGCGCCCTTCCGCCCGGGCACCGGGCCTTCCGCGCCGTGCGCCTCCAGCAGGTACGCGATCAGATCGGCCATCTCGCCGCTCCTCAGGAGCGGCCACGCCACGTTCTCCTCGGTCATGATCTCGGCCATGCGCCCCGCGTGGTTCCACATCGCCGTGATCACGCCGAGCGGCGTCTCGAGCTTTTCCACCACCGCCGTGAACGGCGGCGCGACCGGCTTCGAGGCTTCCGGCCCGTGGCAGGTCCCGCAGCGCTTCTCGCGGTAGACGACGAGGCCCCGCCGCGCATTCCCCGGTGGGTCGATGAACTGGAAAAAGTAGAGGTAGCTGACGAGGTCGGACATCTCCTCGGTGGTGAACGAGGGAACGTCGATCCGGCGCTCGGCCATTCGCGCCCACATGCGTGGTCCGTGGTTCCACATCGTCCCCGCGATCCGCATGAGACTGCCGCGGAGCACCACGGCGAGATCGGGACCGACCTTGCCGCCATGACCTCGCACCGCGTGGCACTCCATGCAGTGCCGCTCGCGGAAGAGCGCCTCTCCGCGCTTCGGGTTCCCCGGGGGCGCGTAGATCCGTTCGGTGCTCCCGCTGGCGCTCCGGAGATGGGCGAGGAGGTCGGGGATGTCGTTGCCCTGGAAGACGGGGCGCACCATCTTCCGCGCCTCCATCGCCTCGGCCATCGCCCGGCCGCGGTTCCACAGCGCGGCCGTCAGATAGAGCGGCGAGGCATAGCGGCCGTAGCGTGTGAGATCGGGACCGATCCGGCCGCCGTCCTTGCCCACGCTGTGGCACGCCTGGCAGCCCTTGTCGCGGAAGAGCGCAGCGCCGCGGTCACGGTCGCCCGGAGGATCGAGCGAGCCCAGGTAATAGAGGAAGGAGAGCAGGCTCGCCATCTCCGCGGGCGCGAACGTCGGCCGCGCGAGCCGCTTCTCGTGCAGGACGTGCTCCATCCCGGGCGCGTGGTTCCAGGTGACGGCGGCGATCTCGAGGAGCGGTCGGTTCAGGATCCCGCGACCGAGATCGGGCCCGGCGGTGCCGCCCGCGCCGTGGACGCTGTGACACCCGAGGCATCCTTTGCCGGCGAAGAGCCGGCTCCCCTCGAGGGCGCTGCCGGGGAGCAGCGCCCCGAGGCTCTCGTGACCCGCACGCGCGTCTTCCGCGCCGAGCAGCAGGCCCGCGAGCGCGAGACCGAGCGCCGCGATCAGGACCCGGCGTCTCATCTGGCACTCCGGTCGGTGAGGAGGCCGACAAAGACGTAGACGATGACGCCCCCGAGCGTGAGAAACACGGGGATCGCCACCAGCGAGATCCCGATGGACGCCGAGGGGACGTCCTGGAGCCGCCACGCCGTCCGGATCAGGTGCGCGATCCACGTCACGATCCCGGTGACGAACAGGACGGCGAGGCCCGCCAGCATCCACTGGGTCCGCCGCACGCTTCGATCGAACCCGGACTCGGGCTCACTCATGTCAGACCTTCTCTCGCTCGGGCATGGTCTCGTGCTCAGCGCCGTCGGGGAGGTACGTGAGCAGGCGTTCCTCCACCTCCTTGAGCCCGACCTCGCGACCCTCCTGGATCTCCCAGATCGAGATGATCGGGAAGAGCTTCACGAAGAGGACGTAGAAGAGGATGAAGACACCGAAGCTCGCCGCCATCTCTCCCCACTCGATCCACGTCGGCCAGTACTGTCCCTCGGGAAACGGCAGGCGCGGGTTCGAGAGCGTGGGCACGACGATGATGAAGCGCTCGAGCCACATGCCGACGACCACGAAGGCCGACGCCACCACCGTCTTGCCGACGGCGTGATGACGGAGGCGCACGAGG
>JACPCW010000114.1 GCA_016184365.1 Candidatus Rokuibacteriota bacterium | reverse complement strand
CTCGCGGAATCCCGGAGCGACCCTCCGCCCACCGCTCGCGGTCGTGTCGCGGATGCCGTTCGGCTCGTGCGCGACGCGCTCATGAATAGTCCGGGCTAGACCGTCGTGACCGGCTCCCGCGGTCGGCGCCGCCGGCGGTCCCGCATCAACACGACCTGATGCAGCAGGACCGGCAGCACCACGAGCGAGGCGAAGAGGCTCGCCGCCGTCCCGAGCGTCAGCAGAAGGCCCAGGCCGAAGATGCCGCGGTGCTGCGCGAGCATGAGGCTGCCGAATCCGGCGATCGTCGTCAGTCCGTTCACCAGCACCGCCATCAGGGTGCTGCGCGCGACGAGCGGACCGCCGCGGTCGCGCTCCTCCATGAAGCGCAGGATGATGTTGAGCCCGTACTCCGACGCGGCGCCCAGGATCAGCGGGAGTCCGAAGACGTTGCCGAGCGTGAATTTCAGTCCGAGGAAGTACATGAGCCCCGCCGTCCAGCTCAGGCCGAGCCCGAGCGGCAGCAGCGCGAGCAGCGTCTCGCGCACGCGGCGGACGATGAGCGCCGTCAGGACGGTCACGAGCGCGATCGCGTAGATCGTGCCCTGCAGGTACGCCCGCTCCATCAGACGGATCGCCTCGTACGTGATGACCGGTGTCCCCGTCACGTCCGGGTCCACGCGCCGCAGCTCGTCGACGAACCGGGACGCGCCGTCACGCTCCCAGATGTTCACCGCCGGATGGATCTGGAGCAGGAATCGCCCACGGTCGCTGACGAACTTCCGCCGGATCTCGACCGGCAGCTGGTCGAGGCCCACGGCGCGCGGGTTCAGGTTCGCCTGCAGCCGCTGGAAGCTCCGGACGAAATCGACGTAGAGCTGGCGCTGGAGCAGCGCGAGCGACGGCTCGATGACCGTCCGGTCCGTGCTCCGGAGCTTGGCGATCAGCCGGCCGGCGTCGCCGCTCGCGCGACGCAGCTCCTGCCGCGCATCGCCGGGCGGCGCTTCGCCCGCCGCGATGTCGAGACGGCGCTTGAGCGTCTCCCACGCGGTGACGAGCCGCTCGAGGTCGAGCGGCAGCGGGCGGCTGAGGCGCACCGGCGAGACCACCGGGGCGAACGCCTGGATGATCTTGAGCTTGTCTTCCTGATCGCGCGGGATGAGGAGCAGCGCGGAGTCGACTTCCGACACCGTGCCGAGCTTCGAGAACGCCTCCTGCTTGCGGCGCAGCTCGTCGAGCGACCCCGCGGCGGCGAGCGCGGCGAAGCCCGACCGCCCGGCGGTCTCGATGATGCGCTTCTCCCACGTGACCGATTCCGTCCCCTCGGCCTGGAGATTGAGGAGGTTGTAGTCGAACTCGACCCAGCGGAGGCCCCAGACGGCGAGGACCGTCACCAGCGCCGCGCTCACGAGCACGGACTTCGGGTACCGCGCGAGCCGTTCCACGCCCGGCACGTGCACGCGCGCGAGCGCCACCGCGCGCGGGATGGTGACCTCGGCCGGCGCCGCCCGGCGGCGGTCGACGAGCATCAGGATCGCCGGGAACACCGTCATCATCCCCACCCACGCGAGCAGCAGCGCCGTGCCGGCGATGAAGCCGAGCTCCTGCACGCCGCGGAAGTCCGTGAGCATCAGGACATAGAAGGTGCCGGCGGCCGTCGCGGCGGCGAGCAGCATGCCGGGCCCGCCGCGCGTCGCCGTGACGTCGATCGCGTCGCGGACCGGCCGGCCGAGGAAGAGCTCTTCCTCGTAGCGGAAGAGGAAGTAGATGCCGTAGTCGATGCCGAGCCCGATGACGATCGAGATGAACATCACCGAGAAGAGCGACAGGTGACCGACGACGAGCGTGGTGACGCCGATCGACCAGCAGAGCGACAGCGTGAGGACGATGAGCATCAGCACCGGCTTGCCGACGCGGAGGAACGCGAGCAGGAGCAGGCCGAGGGTCAGCGCGAAGGCGATCACGGTGGCGCGCTCGCTGTCGCCGAACGCGGCCGACATCTCGTCGTTCGAAAGCGCCGCTTTCCCGGTGACGCCGACCCGGACGTCGGGGAACTCGCCGCGCAGCGAGGCGATGACGCCGCGAATCCCCTCGATCGTGCGCTGCTCGCCGGTGAAGCTGCCGAGACGCGTCTCGGGCTCGACGAGGATGAACAGGAGCTTCTGGTCGTCGGAGAGGAAGTAGCCGGCGCTCGTTTCGTCCGTATCGGTGCCGACGGCGAAGAGGCCGCCCCAGGGCGACCGATACGGCGCGGGGCGGTCGAGCCGCTCGGACATCTGCGCGGCCAGGTCGCGGATGAAGCGGAGATCCGAAATGCCGGCCGACGGTCCGAGGCCGAGATCGAAGAAGCCGGTGACGAACGCGGCGGCGAGCTGCGTGGCAATCCCATCCACGAGCTGATCGAGCGTCGGCCGGCCGGCGAACGCCTCGAGGAAGTCCTGGTAATCGAAGATGCGGTCGCGGATCTCGGCGAGGCGTTCTTTCGACAGGTAGAGGAGCGCGCGGCCCTCGAACTGCTTGGGATCGATGCGGTGCGTGATACGCCGGAGGGGCACGCCGCTGCCGCGCAGCTCGCGCACGAGGCGCGTGGCGTAGACCGTCGCCTCGGGCGTGGACGGCGCTTCGACGACGACGATCAGGTCATCGAGCTCGCCGAACTCGCGCTCGTATTCCTGGAACCGCTCGACGTACGCCTGGTTGCGCGGCAGGAGGGACAGCGTCGAGGTCTTGAAGCGGAGCGCGGTGGCGGCGTAGACGACGGACGCGGCGGCGAGGACGACGGCGAGCAGCACCGTGAGCGCCGGTCGCGCCGTCGCGACCCGCGCCACGTCGTGGAGGACGCGGCCGGTGCGTGACGGGAACGTCACGACAGCAGATCCGGCCGGCGCGGCCTATTCGTCGCCGGCGATGAACCGCTCGAGCCGCTGGCGTGCGAGCTCGTCGGACCACTGCTCGGGCGGCGATTTCATCAGATACGCCGACGGCGCGGCGAGCGCGCCCTTCAGACCGCGATCGAGCGCGATCTTGCAGGAGCGCACGGCGTCGATCACCACGCCCGCGGAGTTCGGCGAGTCCCAGACTTCCAGCTTCAGCTCGATGTTGATGGGCTGATCGCCGAAGCCGTGGCCTTCGAGCCGGATGTGCGCCCACTTGCGGTCGGCGAGCCACGGCACGTAGTCGCTCGGCCCGATGTGCACCGCGTCGGTGGGCAGGTCGTGGCCGAGCTGCGAGCGGACGGAATCGGTCTTCGAGATCTTCTTCGACAGGAGCCGCTCGCGCTCGAGCATGTTGTAGAAGTCGGTGTTGCCGCCGAAGTTCAGCTGGCTCGTGTGGTTGAGCCGCACGCCGCGCTCGTTGAAGAGGCGCGTGAGGATGCGGTGGACGATGGTGGCGCCGACCTGGCTCTTCACGTCGTCGCCGACGACCGGGAGGCCGCGCTCTTCGAAGCGGCGCCGCCAGTACGCCTCGCGCGCGATGAACACCGGAATGCAGTTCACGAACGCGCAGCCCGCGTCGAGCACCTGCTCGACGTACCACTTCGTGGCCATCTCGCTGCCGACGGGCAGGAAGTTCACGACGACGTGCGTGCCGGTCTCGCGCAGGATGCCGGCGATGTCGGCGGTCGCGCCGGGCGCCTTCTTGATCATCTGCGAGAGATACAGGCCGAGGCCGTCGTGCGTCATGCCGCGATGGACGGGCACGCCGAGCGTCGGCACCTCCGCGAAGCGCACCGTGTTGTTCGGCTCCTGCCCGATCGCGTCGCCGAGGTCGCGGCCGACCTTGCGCTCGTCGATGTCGAACGCGGCGGAAAACTCGATGTCGCCGACGTGATAGTCGCCGAGCCGCGTGTGCATCAGGCCGGGGACGAAGCCGTCGTCGGGCGCGTTGCGGTAGTAGTGGACGCCCTGGACGAGAGCCGAGGCGCAGTTGCCGACACCGATGATGGCGACTCGTACGGAACCCACGGCGCCTCCTTGGGTGAAGCGTGGCCGTCGTGCGGAGAGGAGCGACCGGCGCGAACGCGGTTCAGTGTAGCATACGGGCCATGATCGCCTCCGTCGCGGACGACGTCGCGCGGACGCTCGCGCGCGTCGACGTCGCGGCCGCGCGTGAGACGTACTGGCGGCAGGGCGAGTTCCTCGTCCTCGAGCGGCTCTTTCCCGAGTCGCTCGCCGCGCGCTGGCTCGACGAAGTGGCGCGCGTGCGTCCGGCGATCCATCGGAACTACATTCCGAAGCACAAGAAGGGCGGCAGCGTCAGTCACCACACGCTGCGCGCCGAGGCGCCGTCGATCCTGGCGCTCTACCACGCGCCGGCCTTCACCGCGTTCATCCGCGCGATCACCGGCCGCGACGCGAAGCCGTGTCCCGTGCGCGATCCGCACGCGTGCGCGCTCTACTTCTATACGGAGCCGGGCGATCACATCGGCTTTCACTACGACACGTCGTACTACAAGGGCGTGCGCTACACGGTGCTGCTCGGTCTGATCGAGCGGTCGTCGAGCCGGCTCGTGTGCCAGCTGCATCGGCGCGAGCCGTCACGCACGCCCGTCGACCTGTCGCTCGCGACCGAGCCCGGCACGCTCGTCCTCTTCAACGGCGACACGCTCTGGCACGCGATCACGCCGCTCGGCGACCACGAGGAGCGCGTGAGCCTGACGCTCGAGTACGTGACCGACGCGAGGATGAATCCGCTCAAGCGGTTCGTGTCGGACATGAAGGACGCGATCGCGTACTTCGGGTTCCGGCAAGTGTTCGCGCGCGCACGCGGTGACGCGATTTCGAGGAGCGCCACGGGTAAAGGGGGGCCCTTCTAGGCCCCCTTTGTGATCACCATCCCGATCCAGTACGCGTGCGTGCCGAGCGCGACGAGCACCATGAGCGCCGGCAGCAGGGATGGCGCCGTCGCGAGCGCCAGCAGGAACGCGACCAGCATCACGTAGAACCCGTCGCGGTTGCCGAGCGCACCGAACGCGCGGTTGACGGCGTTGCCCGCCGGCGGCGCCGTTTTCGCCACCCAGGCGCTGGCGATGACGCCGACGGCGGCGACGAGCCCCATCGCGAAGCCGGCGTCGGCCGCGCGTTCGGCGGTCATCCCCATGCCGGCGACGAGCGACGCGTGCACCAGCGTATCGCCCCCGACGTCGAGCCATTCGCCGAACGCGCTTTCCGCGAACGCGAGACGCGCCACTTCACCGTCGGCGTGGTCGAGCACGACGGCGACGGCGTAGAGCAGGACGCCGAGGATGGCGCCGGCGATGCCGTCGGACGCGATCGCCACCGCGGCCAGGAAGCCGACGGCGATGCTCGTGACGGTGATCGCGTTCGCGGTCACGCCATGCGCGATCGCCCACCTCGTGATGGGACGCGAGAGCCGCCGGTGAAACGCGCGGTCGAAGCGCGTGTCGATCGGACTGCCGAGCGTCGAGAGCAGCCGCTCCTCGGCCGCCGCGGCGGATTCCGGCGTGCGGATCGGCGCCACGAGTCCGAGCGTGGCCGCGTCGTCCGCCGCTGAATCCCGCAGCGCCTTTGCCAGCGCCGCGCCGACCGCGTCGCCGCGCACGAGCGCCGGCCAGATCGGCGCGATGACGCCGGGCGTCGCGGCGGCGACGGGCGATGCGGCGTCGCGCGTCGCGACGACCGCGCGCGTGGCCGGCGACGCGGCGAGCGACGCCACGACGGGCGCGGTGATGAGCGTCGTGGCGGGCAGGAGGACGATCGGGCCCGAAGGCGCCGGCGCGTCGCCCTGCACCCAGTGGATCGCGGCGCGCGCGCTCGGCGATCGCGCCAGCGCCGTCTCGAGTGCGGGATCGCGCAAGACGCTGGGAACGGTCACGCGCTGGACGCCGGCGCGGACGGCCGCCATCACGATGCGGAAGGCGAGGGGACGGCCGGCGACCGTCTGGCGCGCCAGGCGGATGTCGTCGGGAGTGGCGAGATAGAGCGCGGCGTCGCGGATCACGCGCCGTCGAGGGCGGCGACGTGCGGCAGCACGTCGGCCTCGGCGCGGCGCAGGTCCTCGACGAAGTCGATCTCGGTCCAGGCCAGGCCCGTGACGTCGACGGGCTGGACCTGGTGTCGCTGCATCAGGAGGTTGATGCCTTCTTCGTACTCGTCGAGGCCCGTCCCTTCGCGGATGACTTTCTCGAGCAGCCCGACGAGGTCGGCGCCGGCGTCGTCCGTGCGGAAGAACCCGACGTTCTCGCCGACGGCGTCCCAGGACGGCGGGACGGCTTTCTTCGAGAGCGTGACGACGCGACCGGCGTGCGTGTACGCCTTCTGCTCTTCGCCGGTGTCCGCGAAGCCACGATCGACGAGCACGGCGCAGTGCGCCGGCGCCGTCAGGAGGCGGCGGAGGAACTCCCGCGGGAACAGCACGTCGGCGTCCATGACGAGCGCGGGGCCGGACGTCAGCACGTCGCGCGCGGCGTAGAGCGACAGCACCGAGCCGCGGCGATAGTCGGGATTGTCGATGTAACGGATCGGCATGCCCGCGAACCGCTCGCCGGCGAGCGCGCGCACCTGGTCGGCGCAATGGCCGACGACGAGGGTCGTCTCCGTGACGCCGACGGCCACCAGCGCCGACAGCATGCGATCGAGCAGCGGTCGGCCGCCGACGGGCAGCAAGCACTTGTTCGTGCGGTCGGTCAGCGGCGCGAGGCGGCGTGCCACGCCCGCGGCGAGGACGATGGCACGCGTGCCGGGACGGACGCTCACCTCAGCGACGTCCGCTTCTGCTTTTCGTCCTCGAGGAACTCTTCCTGCTTCGTCTTGAGCTTCTTCACGAGTTCCTGGTAGGACGAGGTCTGGATGATCTTGTTGAACTGCGTGCGGTAGTTGGCGACGAGGCTCACGCCCTCGATCGCGACGTCGTAGACGAGCCACCGGTCGCCGCGCTTCAGCATCTTGTAGTCGATCGGGATCTCCGTGCCGCCCTTCGTCGCGATCCGCGTCTTGACGGTCGCGACGTCGCCGTCGACGGCGTCACCGCCGTAGTGGACCTTCTCGCCGCCGTAGGTCTCGATCTTGCTCAGGTAGGAGCGCTCGAGCAGATCGGTGAAGAGCCGCACGAACTCCTCGCGCTCCGCCGCGCTGCGATTCGCCCAGTGACGTCCGAGCGACCGCTTCGCCGTCTCGGTGAAATCGAAGATGTCGTCGGCGATCTTCCGGACGGCCTGGCGACGCTCGCGCGCGCGCGACTCCTTCTTGAGCTCCGGATCGTCGAGCGTCTTGATCACGCGCTCCACCTGCAACCTGAGATGCTCGGTCGGAGCTCCGGCCCACGCCGGATCGCCGACGCCGGAAAGCGCGAACACGAGGGACAGCACCATGACCCCATAGCCCCACTGGCGCATGCGAACCTCCTAGACCTTGCCGAAAATGTACTTGGACAAGAGCTCTTCGAAGTCTACGGGCGCCTCGACCTCACGGATCTTGCCGTTCGGCCCGATGATCTTTTCGGAGCCGCCGGGGCTGATGCGGACGTACTTCTCGCCGATCAGTCCCTTGGTCTTGATCGAGGCGATGACGTCTTCCTGCAGCTTCACGTCCGTGTTCACGCGCAGCGTGACACGCGCCTGATAGTCCGCCAGACCAATGGCCTCGACGCGCCCGATCTCGACGCCCGCGATCTCGACCGTCGAGCCTTCCTTCAGACCGCCCACCGACGGAAAGTCGACGGTCACCACATAGCCGCCGCCGCCGAAAAATGAAACGCGGCCAAGCTTAATGGAAAGGTACCCCAAAGCCAAGATGCCGAGCAGCATGAAGATCCCGACGCCCAGATTGAGCTTTGTGCGCTCCATGGTGATCTCCTGTCAGGGCTCCGGCTCGCCCTTGATGAACTGTTGCACGAGCGGGTTGGCCGACGCCTGCAGCGTGTCCGGGGGCCCTTCCTCGACGATCCGTCCGTCGCCGAGCATCGCGACGCGGTGGGCGATCTCGAAGATCGACGGAATCTCGTGGCTCACGATCACCGCGGTGAAATGATACCGCTCGTGCAGCGCGCGGATCAGGCGATGAATGGTATTCACGAGGATCGGATCGAGCCCCGTCGTCGGCTCGTCGAAGAAGATGATCTCGGGCTCGGTGACGAGCGCGCGCGCGATCGCCACGCGCTTGCGCATGCCCCCCGAGATCTCGGCCGGATACTTCGCGCCGACGCCTTCGAGCCCGACCTGGGCGAGCGCGGCTTCGACGCGCGGGCCGACGTCGCGCCGCGGCAGCCGCAGCTTCTCGCGCAGCGGAAACGCGACGTTGTCGCCGCACGTCAGCGAGTCGAACAGCGCGCCGCCCTGGAAGACCACGCCGTAGCGCCGGCGCACGCGGTCGAGCGCTTCGCCGGAGAGCTGCGTGACGTCTTCGCCATCGACGAGGACGCGCCCGCTGTCCGGGCGCAGCAGGCCGATCACGTGCTTGAGGAGCACCGACTTGCCGCCGCCGCTCCGGCCGATGATGACGGTGATCGCGCCCGTCGGCACCGTGAGGCTCACGCCGCGGAGCACGGACTGGCCCCGAAAGGACTTGGTCAGCGCCTCGATCTGGATCACGCGTGAACGGCGGCGGTCACGGCAGGACCGATCCGAGGAAGTAATCCCACACGAGGATCAGCACGGACGCGAGCACCACCGACTGCGTCGTGGCGCGCGCGACGCCTTCCGCGCCGTGCCCGACGTGGAACCCCTTGTAGGTAGCGACCCACGTCACGATCACGCCGAAGGACACGGACTTCCAGAACCCCGTCATGATGTCCTCGAGCGCGACGAAGGTCTGCATCTCGCCGAAATACGTGCCGGCCGACAGCCCGAGGAGCCGCACGCCGACGAGGTAGCCGCCGAAGATGCCGATCACGTCGAAGAGCGCCGTCATGAGCGGGAACGTGAGGAGCCCCGCCAGCACCGACGGGACGACGAGATAGCGCATGGGGTTCAGCGCCATCACCGTGAGCGCGTCGATCTGCTCGGTGATGCGCATGATGCCGATCTCGGCGGTGAGCGCCGAGCCCGCGCGGCCGGTCACCATCAGCGCGGCGAGCACCGGGCCCAGCTCGCGGATGAGCGAGAGCGCGACGGCCGGACCGAGAAAGGCTTCGGAGCCGAACCGCGAGAGCGTGATGAAGATCTGCAGGCCGAGGACCATGCCCGTGAAGGCGCCGGTCAAGAGAATGATGAGCAGCGACCGGTAGCCGATGTAGTGGATGCGATCGAGAAACGCGCGGATCTTGAACGGCGGCGTGAACAGGACGACGACGGCTTCGAGAAAGAACGCGCCGAACCGCCCGAGGGCCTCGACGACCGACACTGCGCCGCCGCCGAGCAGCTCGACGGGCCGGAGGAGCGCGGGCGTCGCTTTCATGCCTTCGTGCGGCGATAGACTCCCAACGCCCAGAGGGGGAAGTACTTCGCGTAGTAGTGGTACTTCAGCATGAACACGCGCGGGAAGCCGGTGCCGTTCCAGTACGGATCGTCCCAGAGCCCGTCGGCCTGCTGCGTCGCGAGCAGGTATGCGACGCCGCGCTCGACGGGGCGCCCCGTCGTCGCCCCCACCGCGAAGAGGCCGAGCAGCGCCCAGGCCGTCTGGCTCGGCGTCGACACGCCGCGTCCCGCGAGCTCCGGATTGTCGTAGCTCTCGCACGTCTCGCCCCAGCCCCCGTCGGCGTTCTGACGCTCGTGGAGCCAGCGCACCGCGCGCTGCACGTATTCATGCCGCGGATCGACGCCGAGCGCGCCGAGCCCGCGCAGCACGGACCACGTGCCATAGATGTAATTCACGCCCCACCGCCCGAACCACGGACCGTCGTGCCGCTGCGTGCGCTGGACGAAGTGGAGCGCGCGCTGCGCGACGTCGTTGTCGGCCTCGTACCCGATCGTCCCGAGGAGCTCGAGGCCGCGGCCGGTGAGGTCCTCGGTCGGCGGATCGAGCAGCGCGCCGTGATCGGCGAACGGGATGTGGTTGAGATACATCCGCTGGTTGTCGGCGTCGAACGACGCCCATCCGCCGGCTTCGCACTGCATGCCGAGAAACCAGCCGAGGCCACGCTCCTTGGCGAAGCGCACGCGGTCGGGATCGAGGCCGCGGATCTTCTCGAGCGCCATCAGCACGACGGCGGTGTCGTCGAGATCCGGGTAGAAGTCGTTGTGGAACTGGAACGCCCAGCCGCCCGGCTGCACGTGCGGGCGCTTCACCTGCCAGTCGCCCGGCACGAAGATCTGCTTGTCGATCAGGAACTGGCCCGCCCGCTTGAGGGCCTCGTGGTCGGGCGGCAGGCCGCTCTCGACGAGCGCATTCGCGGCCAGCGCCGTGTCCCACACCGGCGACGGGCACGGTCCATAGTGCAGCTCGTCACCGTTTTCGACGGCGAGCGCCTCGATCTCCTTGATCTGCCCGCGGACCAGCGGATGGTCGTCCGGATAGCCGAGCAGCCGCATGGCGAGGATCGAGTTCGCCATCGCGGGATAGATGCCGCCAAGACCGCCGGGCACCGAGAGACGCTCTTCGAGGAAGCGCTGCGCGGCCAAAATCCCCTGGCGGCGTCCGGGCCGGACGGAGAAGCGCTCCCAGATCTTGAGCCCGTCGTCCACGGTGATGAAGAAGCTCTTCCAGAAGAGACCGCGCCAGGAGAACGGCTCGGGCCAGCGGCCGAACCGGAGGCTCGCATGCTGGCGCGGCACCGGCCACAGCTCGTCGAGCGACTTGTCCGCCGGCAGCCACTTCACCGGCTTGCGGTCCATGATGACGAGCAGCGGCACGAGCACCGTGCGCGACCAGTACGAGATCTCGAAGATGTTGAAGAGGAAGAACGGCCGCGGGATCAGCATGATCTCCGCGGGCATCGTCGGCACGCCGTTCCAGTCGTATTCGCCGAAGAGCGCCAGCTGGATCTTCGTGAACACGTTGGCCCTGGTCGGGCCGCCCATCGCGAGGATCACCTCGCGCGCGCGCACCATGGCCGGATCGTCGATCGGCACACCGGCCATCTTCATGGCGAAGTACGCCTTGATCGTGGCCGACAGGTTCGCGGGGCCGCCGTCGAACAGGTCGAAGCTGCCGTCGGCCTGCTGGCGGCCCCGGAGATAGCGCACCATGCGGCGCTCGCGCTCCAGGTTCACACGGTCGAGCAGATGACCGAGGAGCAGGTACTCCGCCGTGATGGTCGTGTCGGACTCGAGTTCTCCGACCCAATACCCGTCCGGAGCCTGCAGGGCGAGCAGCCTGGACTGAGCCCGAGCAATGGCCGAATCGAGGCCTAGCACAAGGCCGGATGGTAACATGACTCGGCGCGTGAAACTGTGGAACTGCTGATCGGAACAGTCGTCCTGCGGCCCTATGTCTTCGGTTTCCTGGCCGCTTTCCTCATCGTCGGCGCGCGTGACCTCGGCGCGCGCCGCACGCTCGTCTTCGGCGCCTGCGTCTGGCCGCTCGCCTGGCTCGCCGAGTTCTCGTCGACACGTATCGGTGTGCCGTTCGGCCTCTACCACTACACGGAAGCCACGCGCGGCCAGGAGCTCTACCTCGCGAACGTGCCGTTCATGGACTCGCTGTCCTTCACGTTCCTCGCGTACGCGGCGTTCTGTCTGGCCCGCGCGGCGCTCGGCGGCCGCCGGATCTCGCGCCCGGCGCTGGCGCTCTTCGCCGGCGCGCTCATGATGGCCCTCGACGTCGTGATCGATCCCCTCGCGGTGCGCGGCGACCGATGGTTCCTGGGGCGGATCTTCTACTACCCGGACGGGGGTGTGTATTTCGGCGTGCCGCTGTCCAACTTCGTGGGCTGGGTCGTGGTCGGTGCCTGCGGCGTAGGCAGCTACCTCGCAGTCGTCGGCGACACGTCGGGTCGCGAGGCGCGCGGAGGCGTGGCGCTATACTACGCGGTGGCCGTCTTCAATCTGGTCGTGACCATGTGGATCGGGGAGTGGCTGCTCGCCGCCGTGGGGCTCGCCCTCCACGTCGCGCTCGCGCTCTCCCTCAGGGCCCTGAACCAGAGCGTCGAAGTCGCCGTCGGCTTCGGACGAGGTGCGGAGAGTCTATGAGCGTCCCGGTCGCGCAGATGTGGACGGTCGCCACCTACGTGCTCGGCCAGCGGCTGCGCGGCAGGAAGCGGTATCCGCTGGTGCTCATGCTCGAGCCGCTCTTCCGCTGCAACCTCGCGTGCGCCGGCTGCGGCAAGATCCAGTACCCGGCCCACGTGCTCAAGCGCCACCTCTCCGTCGAGGATTGCCTGCGCGCCGTCGACGAGTGCGGCACGCCGATGGTCTCGATCCCCGGCGGCGAGCCGCTCATGTATCCCGAGATCGGCCGCCTCGTGTCGGAGCTGGTCGCGCGCAGGAAGTACGTCTACCTCTGCACGAACGCGATTCTCCTGGAGGAAAAGCTCGACGCCGGGCTGTTCACGCCGTCGAAGTACCTGTCGTTCAGCGTCCACATGGACGGGCTGCGCGAGGAGCACGACGAGGCCGTGTGCCGCGAGGGCGTGTACGACGACGCCGTCGACGCGATCCGCGAGGCGCTGCGGCGCGGCTTCCGCGTGACCACGAACACCACGCTCTTCGAGGGTGTGGACCCCGAGCGCGTGCGGAAGTTCTTCGACACGATGATGGACCTCGGCGTCGAGGGCATGATGATGTCGCCGGGCTACAGCTACTCGAAGGCGCCCGACCAGGACCACTTCCTGCGCCGGAAGCGCACGCACGAGCTCTTCCGCGCGATCCTCGACCGGCCGAAGCGCCACTGGAAGTTCAACCAGTCGCCGATCTTTCTTCAGTTCCTCATGGGCAAGCACGACTTCTCCTGCACGCCGTGGGGCAACCCGACCTACAACATGTTCGGCTGGCAGAAGCCGTGCTACCTGCTCCAGGAAGGCTACGCGAAGACGTTCGCCGAGCTCATGGAGACGACCGAGTGGGACCGGTACGGGCACAAGAGCGGGAACGAGAAGTGCCGCGACTGCATGGTCCACTGCGGCTACGAGCCGACGGCGGTGAACCACACGTTCGGCTCGCTGCGCGGATTCCGCGACACCGTCGTCGCGACCGTCACGGGACGTCCCTGAGGTGATCGCGCCGCCCGACTCGGTCGAGGGCTGGGAACCGGACGTCGCCGGGCCCGCCGACCTCGCGCGCGTGATCGAGCTCGCGTTCGATTATCGCGGGGACGTGACCGTCGTCGGCCGCGATGGTTCCGAATGGTTCGGCTACCTGTTCAATCGCTCCGCCGCCGCGCCGGACCCGTACGTGGAATTGCTCGATCCGGCCGGTGATGCGCCCGTGCGGGTCCGCTGCGCGGACATCCGCACGATCCGGTTCACCGGCAGGGACACCGCCGCCGGCAAGTCGTACGCCGCGTGGCTCGAGCGGAAGGCGGCGGCAAAGGACGCGTGAGCGCGCGTGTGATCGACGAGCGACCCCAGGTGGTCATCGCGTGACGTCGATCCTCGTGCTCGTCGCCATCGATCTCGAAGCGCGCGCGCTCGCGCGCGACCTCGGCCTGATGCCCGCGGGCGGCGCCTGGCCGCACTTCCGCGGCGGCGCCCTGGAAGTCGCCTGCGTCGGGCTGCGCGCGAGCCTCATCGAGCAGCGCGCGCCCGCCTTCCGGTCTTCCTCGCTCGTCGTCTCCGCCGGCGCCTGCGGCGCGCTCTCGCCCGCGCTCGCGGAAGGCGCGCTCGTCGTGCCGGAGACGGTCATCGCGCCGGACGGTGAACGCCTCACGACGGCGTCGATCGCCGGCGTCCAGCGCGCCGGCGCGCTGCTGACGGCGGACGCCGTGGCCGAAACCGCGGAGGCGAAGGCGCGGCTCTGGCTCGAAACGGGCGCCGTGGCCGTCGACATGGAGTCCGCGCCGATCGTGCGATGGGCGCAGGCGCGCGGTGTGCGCGCCACCGTCGTCCGCGGGGTGTCGGACACGGCCGCGACCGGCGTGCCGGCCGATCTCGCGGCGCTCGTCGCCGCCGACGGGCGCGTGCGTCCGGGGCCGGCGGCGCGCGCGATCCTGACGCGGCCCGCCGCGCTCGGTCAGGCGCTCGCGCTGCGACGCGGGACGACGGCCGCGCTGCGAGCGGTCGCGAGCACGTTGGCCGGTGTGGCGCGGAGCGCCTGGTGACCGGCGTGATGATGCCGCATGGCCCGAAACAAGCGCGTTTCGAGCGCCGGCTTTGCCGGCGCCTCCTTCGCTCATCGACGCCGACGGTGACCGGTGGGGGGTGCCGGGGGGAGCGGCGCCGCTCCCCCCGCCTATAACATGGACAGCCTGGTGACGGGCGCCAGCGGATTCGTCGGCGCCAACGTCGTTCGCGAGCTCCTCCGTGATGGGGCGACCGTGCGCGTGCTCGTTCGTCCGTCGAGTGACCGGCGCACGATCGCGGGGCTCCCCGTCGAAATCGCGGAAGGCGATCTCACCGACCGGCGCTCGATCGAGCGCGCCGTCGCCGGCGTGGGCGTCGTGCATCACGTCGCCGCCGACTACCGGCTCTGGGCGCGCGACCCGCGCGAGCTCTATCGCGCGAACGTCGACGGCACGCGCGCGGTGCTCGAGGCTGCCGGCGACGCGGGGGTGCGCCGCATCATCTATACGTCCACCGTCGGCGCGCTCGGCATCCCGAAGGACGGCACGCCCGGCACCGAAGACACGCCCGTCACGCTCGCCGACATGGTCGGGCCCTACAAGGCGTCGAAGTTTCTTGCCGAGCAGGCCGCGCTCGAGCTGGCGCGCAAGGGCCTGCCCGTCGTCATCGTGAACCCGTCCGCGCCGGTCGGCCCGTGGGACGTGAAGCCGACGCCGACGGGCCAGATGGTCGTCGACTTCCTCGCCGGCCGGATGTTCGCCACGCTCGACACCGGCCTGAATCTCGTCCACGTCCGTGACGTCGCGCGCGGCCATCTGCTCGCGGCGGAGCGCGGGCGGATCGGCGAGAAGTACATCCTCGGGAACCGGAACCTCGCGCTCGCCGAGATCGGGCGACTGCTCGCCGGCATCACCGGCCGGCGCGCGCCGTGGCTGCGCGTGCCGTACGCGCTCGCGTGGTGCGGCGCCGCGTGCATGGAGGCCGCCGCGCGCCTGACCGGCGGGGTTCCGAAAGTTCCGCTGACCGCCGTGCGCATGGCGCGCAAGAAGATGTACTTCAGCCCGGCCAAGGCCGTCCGCGAGCTCGGATTGCCGCAGACCGACGTGCGCGAAGCGCTGTACGACGCCGCGCGCTGGTTTTCCGAGCACGGGTACGTCCATCTCGCGCAGATGAACGCGGCCACCGCATGATCACGCCGGCCGCGATCACCCGGCGGAGCCGGTCGAACTTCTACTACGCGTTCCTCGCGCTGCCACGCGCGCGTCGCGAGGCGCTCTACGCCGTGTACGCCTTCTGCCGCACCGTCGACGACATCGCGGACCTCGAGACGGATGGGCCCGAGGCCCGCCGCCGCCGGCTCGCGGAGTGGCGTGACGACGTGGCGCGCTGCTACGAGCGCGGCGCGGAGCCGCAGCACCCGATCGCGCGCCGGCTCGCCGCGGCCGTGCGCGCGTACCCGATTCCGCGCGCGGCGCTCGAGGCGATCATCGAAGGCGTCGAGATGGATCTGGACGGCGCCACGTTCGCGACGGCCGAGGACCTGTATCCGTACTGCTATCGCGTGGCGTCGGCGGTCGGTCTCTGCTGCATCGAGATCTTCGGCTACACCGACCCGCGCACCCGCGACTACGCGGTCAACCTGGGGCTCGCGCTCCAGCTCACGAACATCATTCGCGACGTCGGTGCGGACGCGCGCGCGGGCCGCGTGTACCTGCCGCAGGACGACCTGCGCGCGTTCGGTGTCGCCGCCGACGACCTCCGCGCGGGCCGCGTGACGGACGCGTACCGGAAGCTGATGTCGCACCAGGCCGAGCGTGCGCGCGGCTTCTACCGCGCGGCGTGGGACGCGTTTCCCGACGTCGACGCGCGGTCGCTCGTCGCCGCCGAGATCATGGGCCACATCTACCGCGCGCTGCTCGATGAGGTCGAGTCGCGTGGCTTCGCGGTGTTCGGCGAGCGCGTGAGCCTGACCGCGCGGCGCAAGGTCGGCATTGCGCTCCGATGCTGGGCGGCGGCGCGCTTCAACCGGCCGTCGCTGGTGAGACGCGCGGCATGAAGGCGGTGGTGCTGCGCGACGGCGGGGCGCTCCACGTCGAGGACTGGCCGCGACCGTCGGCGGCCGCCGGCGAGATCGTCCTGCGCCTGCGTGGCTGCGGGCTCTGCGGCTCCGACATCGCCAAGGTGATGGCGCCGGTGAACGCGCCGATCGTGCTCGGTCACGAGCTCGTCGGCGACGTCGTCGAAGTCGGCCGCGGCGTCGAGCGGTTTCGCGCCGGTGACCGGGTCGTCGCGGCGCATCACGTGCCCTGCGGCGCGTGTCACTACTGCCGCCGCGGCAGCGCGTCGATGTGCCGGGCGTTCAAGACGTCGAACCTCGATCCCGGCGGCTTCGCCGAATATGTCCGCGTGCCGGCGTCGAACGTCCTGCACGCGACGTTCCGCATCCCGGCGCACGTCGACGACGAGACGGCGTCGTTCGTCGAGCCGCTCGCGTGCTGCCTGCGTGCCGTGCGGCGCGCGCCGATCGAGGCCGGCGACACCGTGGCCGTCATCGGGCTCGGATCGATCGGGTGCCTGTTCGTCCAGCTCGCGCGCCGCGCCGGGGCCCGTGTCGTCGGCGTCGACCCGCTCGCCGAGCGCGCCGAGCTTGCGAAGCGGCTGGGCGCCGAAATGGCGGGGCCGTCGGAGGCGGCGACGGCGAGCGTGACCGATCTCTCCGACGGACGCGGCGCCGACCAGGTGATCGTCACCGGCGGCGGCGCCGACGTGCTGCCGTGGGCGGCGGCGCGCCTCCGTGACGGCGGCACCATCCATTACTTCGCCGGCGGCGGCGGCACCGCGCTGCCGCTCGCGCTCGCCGAGCTCTATCGCCGCGAGCTGACGATCACGACCACGTATTCGTCGTCGCCGGCGGATCTGAGCGACGCGTTCCGGCTCGTCGTCGGCGGCGAGATCGTCGTGGGACCGCTCATCAGCCAGCGCGTCGCGCTCGACGGGCTCGCGGCGGCGCTCGATCGCATGCGCCGGCGCGAGACGCTGAAGGTCTTCGTGACGCCATGAGAGCGATGGTGTTCCACGGCCCCGGAGATCTGAGATCCGAAGAGCTGCCGGCGCCGACACCCGCGGCCGGCGAAGTGGTGCTGAAGATCGACGCGGCGCTCACGTGCGGGACGGACGTGAAGACGTTGCGTCGCGGCCATCCCGTCATGATCCCGCACGTGCCGACGGTGTTCGGTCACGAGTTCGCGGGCACGGTGAGCGCGGTCGGCCGGGGCGTGCGGCATCTGCATGAAGGGGACCGCGTCGTGGCCGGGAATTCCGCGCCGTGCGGCGACTGCCGGCTGTGCATCGCCGGGCGGCCGAACCTCTGCGAAGACCTCCTGTTCGTCAACGGCGCCTACGGCGAGTACCTCGCGCTGCCGCCGCGCGTGACCGCGAAGAACGTCGTCACGCTGAGCGCGGATCTTCCCGCGGCGCGCGCGGCCTTCGCCGAGCCGCTCGCGTGCGCGGTCCTCGCGATCGACCGCGTGCGCGTCGAGTCGGGACACACGGTCGTCGTGTTCGGCCACGGCCCGCTCGGCTGCCTGCTCGCGATGGCGGCCGCGGCGCGCAAGGCGCGCGTCATCGTCGTCGGCAAGACCGGATGGCGGCTCGACCACCTGCGGCGGCTGTCGGTGGCCGAGTACGTCGACGCCACGGCGTGCGGGGACGTCGTCGCCGAGATCCGTGCCCGCACCGGCGGACGCGGCGCCGACGTCACGTTCGACGCGACGGGCCGTCCGGACGTCTGGGAACAATCGGTTCATGCCGTGGGGCGTGGCGGCAGCGTGGTATTCTTTGGCGGTTGCGCGCCCGGGACCACGGTCACGCTGGATACCCGGCGCGTGCACTACGAGGAGCTCACGCTTCTCGGGGCGTTTCACCACACGCCCGAGTTCATCCGGCGCGCCGTGGACCTGATGGAGACGCACGCGGTGGTGCCTGATGGGCTGCTGACCCATCGGATGGGACTCGAAGACGTCGGGAGGGCGCTGGATCTCATGACCCGCGGACTCGCATTGAAAGTGCTGATCGAGCCATGACGGCCCGTCTCGGAACGCTCGCCCTCCTGCTCGTGCTCGGTATGGCCGCGCCCGTCGCCGCGTACGACGCGAAGCAGACGTTCAAGAAGGGCGCGGTGGTGATCTCGACCGAAGCCGGCTACGGCGAGCAGGAGAACATCGCCGATCACCGCCTCCAGAGCGGCTTCGAGTTCTGGAACGCGGGCGTGCGCTTCTCGATGCTGCCGTTCGAGCCGACGCCGTGGGGGCCGCTGTCCGGCTCGTTCGAGATCGGGCTCGAGCCCTTCTATCAGAGGTACACGGAGCCGACGAGCGCGTTCTTCGGCGGAGTGGGCGCCGTGTTCCGCTATCACTTCCTCGAGCTCGGTCGTGTCGTTCCGTACGTCGAGTTGTTCGCGGCCGCCGGTGGAACGGACCTCGAGTCGAACGAGATCGACTCGGCGTTCTCGTTCCTGCTCCAGACCGGTCCGGGCGTGAGCGTCTTCGTGACCGATACCGCGGCGGTCTACGCCGGTTATCGGTTCCAGCACGTGTCGAACGGCAACACGGACATCCGGAATCGAGGCTTCGAGGCCCATACCGGTGTCGTCGGCGTGTCGCTCTTTTTCAGGTGAGATGCGTACACTGACAGGCGTGACCAAGCAGGTGGGGGAAATCGTCCTGGCCGGGCCGCGCGGCTTCTGTGCCGGCGTCGAGCGCGCGATCGACATCGTCGAGCTCGCGCTCGCCGTGTGCGGGCCGCCGGTCTACGTGCGCAAGGAGATCGTGCACAACCGCCACGTCGTCGACACGCTCCGGACACAGGGCGCCGTGTTCGTCGACGAGCTCGACGAGGTGCCGAACGACGCGACCGTCATCTTCAGCGCGCACGGCATCTCGCCGTCCGTCCGCGGCGAGGCGGCGAGCCGGGGCCTGCGGGTCATCGACGCGACCTGCCCGCTCGTGACGAAGGTGCACCTGGAGGCGATCCGGTACGCGCGCGAGCGGTACACGATCGTGCTCATCGGCCACGCGGATCACGACGAGGTCATCGGCACGCTCGGGGAGGCGCCGGAGCGGATCGTCGTCGTCGCGAACGCCGGCGACGTCGACCGGCTCGAGATCCCGGATCCCGAGCGCGTCGCCTACCTGACGCAGACGACGCTGTCGGTCGACGACACGCGCGACGTCATCGAGGCGCTCCGTCGGCGCTTCCCGAAGATCGTCGGGCCGTCGCGCGACGACATCTGCTACGCGACGCAGAACCGCCAGGCCGCGGTCAAGACGGTCGCGAACGACGTCGACGTGCTCCTCGTGATCGGCGCGGCGAACAGCTCGAACGCGAACCGCCTGGTCGAGGTCGCGCGCATGGCGGGAACGCATTCGTACCTGATCAACGACGTGCGCGACATTCGCGAGGAATGGATCACGGGCTCCAGCCGGGTCGGCGTCACGGCGGGCGCCTCGACGCCCGAAGTGCTCGTGGCCGAGACCGTCGAATGGCTCCGCGCCCGCGGCCACGTGGCCGTGCGCGAGGTGCGAGTCGTCGAGGAGGACGTGCGCTTCGCGCTGCCGCAGGAGCTCGAGCAGATGGCCCGCGACCGTGGGATGTCGATGCCCGTTCGGAGCGCAATGAGACAAAGCATCTGAGGCTGCGCCTCGGATGCTCCCCCCGACTCCCCCGACGCACGACACCACCGATCCCGAGGATTCTTCACCGGTCGTGGTGCCCGCGATTCTGCAGATATCGTGTCTTGGGGAGTTCGTCGTGAAGTGCTCGAACGGCCGTGGTAAGTAGTCACCGGAGGCGCACATGAAGCTCGTCACCTATCGATCGGGTCGGAGCTCGGCTCGCGTTGGCGCGCTCGAAGGCGACGTCGTCTTCGACCTCGCCGCGCTCGGCGTCGATCTCGCGAAAGAGCAGGGGACCGCGCGGCACGGCCGCGGCGGCTTTCCCAAGACGCTGCTCGAGCTCGTCCAGGGCGGCCAGCCGGCGTTCGACGACGCGCGCGCCGCGTTCGACCACGGCCGGAACGTCGTCGGCCGTCGCGGTCCCGACGGTCTGATCGAAGGGCGGCTCGGGATCTCGACGAAGCGCGCCCGGCTGGAGGCGCCGATCCCGCGGCCCGCGCGCAACATCTTCTGCCTCGGGCGGAACTATGCCGAGCACGCGGCCGAGCGCGGCGCCGAGGCGCCGAAGCATCCCGTGTACTTCACGAAGGTTCCGGAGTCGGTCGTGGCCCCGGGCGCCGGCGTCGTCCACCACGCGGCGACGAACGATCTCGACTACGAAGTCGAGCTGACGGTCGTGATCGGAACGTCCGGTCGCGACATCCCGCGCAGCCAGGCGCTCAAGCACGTCTTCGGCTACACGATCATCAACGACGTGACCGCGCGCGATCTGCAGAAGCGCCACGGGCAGTGGTTCAAGGGCAAGACGCTCGACACGTTCTGTCCCATGGGGCCGATGCTCGTCACGGCCGACGAGATTCCGGACCCGCAGACGCTGCGCATCGCGATGCGCGTCAACGGCGAGACGCGGCAGTCGTCGCACACGTCGAAGATGCTCTTTCCCGTCGACGAGTGCATCGCCGTCCTGTCCGA
This sequence comes from Candidatus Rokuibacteriota bacterium, assembly GCA_016184365.1. Classification (GTDB taxonomy): domain Bacteria; phylum Methylomirabilota; class Methylomirabilia; order Rokubacteriales; family CSP1-6; genus AR8. Next base: position 14,053 of record JACPCW010000114.1, on the reverse strand, counting down.
AGGGTTCACGGTGCTGGCCGGCGACGTCATCGCGACCGGCACGCCGGACGGTGTCGGCGCGGCGAGCGGCCGCTTCCTCAAGGTCGGCGACGAGATGGAAGCGGACGTCGAGCTGATCGGGATCTTGAAGAACACGATCGTCGCGCCCTAGCGTGGCGCCAGCGGCTCACCACGGGGACGGCATGCGATTCAAGGACCGCGTCGTGATCGTCACCGGCGCCGCCCGGGGCATCGGCGCGACGACCGCCGAAGCGTTCGCGCGGGAAGGCGCGCGCGTGGCGGCGGTGGACCTCGACGCCTCGGGCGTCGAGGCGACCGTGAAGCGCCTGCGCGACGCCGGCGCCGACGCCCTCGGGTTCCGCTCGGATGTCGCGGCGGCCGCCGAAGTGACGACGATGGTCCAGGCCGTCCTGGGTCGCTGGCGGCGCGTCGACGTCCTCGTCAACAACGCCGGCGGCTTCAGCGCGATGCGCCTCACCGAGGACATCACCGATCAGGAGTGGGACGGCATTCTCCGGTCGAACCTGACCAGCGCGTTCGTGTGCTCGCGCGCGGTCTTGCCGACGATGAAGCGCCAGCGCGCCGGCCGCATCGTGAACGTCTCGTCCGTGGTCGCCCGCGGCGGCGTCGTTCGGACGACGGCGCATTACACGGCGGCGAAGGCCGGCGTGATCGGTCTGACGCGGCACCTCGCGGCCGAGGTGGCGGACCACGGCATCACCGTCAACGCGGTGGCGCCGGGCACGACGGCGACGGAGCGCGTGGTCGCGCTGCGCACGCCGGAGGACACCGCGCGGCTCGCCGCGACCATTCCGCTCCGCCGGCTCGGCGAGCCCGCGGACATTGCCGATTCGATCCTGTACCTGGCGTCCGACGCCGCCCGCTGGGTCACCGGTGTCGTCCTCGACGTCAACGGGGGTCAGGTGATGGCGTAGTCCCCGGTCGGCGTTTTCAACTACACTCGTCGCCGTCACGATCCCGGTCCCCGGAGATTCCCCGATGAGCTTCGTCAGTCACGTCGAATGCACCGTGTGCGGTCACCGTCACGAGGCCAAGCGCACCCTCGGCGTGTGCGAGCAGTGCGGCCAGATGCTCGCGGTGCGCTACGACCTCGATCGCGTCGCCGCGAGCGTCACGAAGGACGCGCTGCGCACGCGTCCCCCGGGGATGTATCGCTTTCGCGAGCTCACGCCGCTCGACGCCGGCGAAGAGCCGATCACGCTGGGCGAAGGCGGCACGCCGCTGCTCGCGCTCCCGCGGCTCGGCGCGCACTTCGGTCTGCGGCGTCTCTGGGCGAAGGACGAGGGACAGAACCCGACGGGGTCGTTCAAGGCGCGGGGACTCGGCATGGCGATCACGCGCGCGAAGACGCTCGGCGCGCGCGGCTTCGTCATTCCGTCGGCCGGGAACGCCGGCGGCGCCGCCGCGGTGTATGGCGCGCGCGCCGGCCTGCCCGTCGTCGTCATCGTGCCGAAGGCGACGCCGGCGGCCGCCATCGCGGAAGCCCAGATCGCCGGTGCGCGCGTGTTCACCGTGGACGGCTCCATCGGTGACGCCGGGCGCGTCGTCGCGAAGGCCGCGCCCGCCATCGGCTGGTTCGATCTCTCGACACTGAAGGAGCCGTACCGCCTCGAAGGCAAGAAGACGATGGGCCTCGAGCTCGCCGAGCAGCTCGAGTGGCGGATGCCCGACGTGCTGCTCTACCCGACCGGCGGCGGCACCGGGCTCGTCGGGATTCCGAAAGGCTACGAGGAGCTGCGCGCGATGCGCTGGGTCAGCGGCTCGCTGCCGCGCTTCTACGCGGTGCAGTCGGACGGCTGCGCGCCCGTCGTGAAGGCGTTCCACGACGGCGCCGAGACGACGACGCCATGGGAGAACTCGAAGACCCACGCCGCGGGACTTCGCGTGCCCGGGCCGTTCGCCGGACGCCAGATGCTTCGCGTGCTGCGCGACAGCAAGGGTGGTGCGATCGCGGTGAGCGACGAGGCGATCGTCGAGGCGCAGCGTCTCGTGGCGCGGCTCGAAGGCATCTGGACGTCGCCGGAAGGCGCCGCGCTCGTGGCCGCTCTCGCGCAGATGAAGGACCGCGGCGAGGTGAGCGCCGACCAGGAAGTCGTGACGATCTTCACCGGCGTCGGCCTCAAGTACGACCCGCCCGCGCTGCCGGTCCCGACGCATCTGACCGGCACACCGGACGACGCCGCCGCGACCGTGCAGCGGCTGCTGAGTGGAGGGACGCGTTCATGAGCAAGACGACGCCCGAGTGGAGCCAGGAGATCGATCGTCGCCGCGACGGGCTCGTCGCGCTCCGCCGTGATTTCCATCGCCATCCCGAGCTGAGCTTTGCCGAGCGGCGCACCGCCGAGAGCATCGCGGAGCGTCTCACCGCCGCGCAGCTCGAGGTCCGGACCGGCATCGGCCGCACCGGCGTCGTCGGGGTGCTGCACGGCGACCGTCCCGGTCGCACCGTCGCGTGGCGCGCCGACATCGACGCGCTGCCGCTCACCGAGTCGCTCGATCAGCCGTTCGTGTCAGGGACCACAGGCGTCATGCACGCGTGCGGTCACGACGGCCACACCGCGATTGCGATCACGCTCGCCGAGATTCTCGCCGCGCGCCGCCGCGAGGTGCCGGGCACCGCGGTGTTCATCTTCCAGCCGGCCGAAGAAGTGTTCGGCGGCGCGAAGCCGATGATCGAAGCGGGCGTGCTCGATCGGCCGCGCGTGGACGAGATCTACGGGCTGCATCTGACGACGCAGGCAGCCGTCGGTCACGTCAGCATGCGCCCCGGTCCGTCGATGGCGTCCGCCGACTTCTTCGACGTGGAAGTCGTCGGGCAGGGCGGGCACGGGGCCTATCCGCACCTCTCGATGGATCCGATCACCGCGGCCGCCAACATCCTCGTCGGCATGCAGAATCTCGTGTCGCGCGAAGTCGCCGCGCAGGAGACGGCCGTGCTCACCGTCGGGCAGTTCACCGGCGGGACGAAGCACAACATCATTCCCGCGAGCGCGGTGCTGCGGGGATCGCTCCGCACGTTCAATCCGCGGGTGCGCACGCAGATCAAGGAGCGGCTGACCGCGTACGCGGGCGACATCGCGCGCGCGTATCGCACCCAGGCGCGTCTGGTCTGGATCGACGAGGGCTGTCCGACGGTCGTGAACCACGAGAAGGAAACCGACTTCGTGCGCCGCTCCGCGATCGACGCCATCGGGCCGGATCACGTGCACGACGGCGATCTCGTGATGGCGAGCGACGACATGAGCCTGTTTCTACAAGTGCGGCCGGGCTGCTACTTCCGCGTGGGGATTGCGCCGACGGACGGCAAGCCGCACCCGCATCACGCGCCGGAGTTCGAGATGAACGAGGACGGGCTGCCGGTCGGTCTGCGCGTCGGCCTGAACGTGATGCTGGACGCCCTGCGCGGCTAGCGGGAAGTAGAGCCGGACCCGGATTCAGTCCGGGGCCGGCGAAGGCTTGGGGGGTGTGTGGGGCGATATCGGGCCCACCCGCGGGGAGGACGGCGATGGACGTCGGTCCGCAGATGGTGTTCACCAGCTACGGCTGGAGCGGCGTGTCCGACGAGCAGGTCTGGGACGAGGAGCTCCATCTCGCGCGTCTGGCCGCCGACCTCGGCTTCGACGTGCTGTGGTCCGTGGAGCATCACTTCAACGATTACTCGTTCTACGAGCTGCTCGGGCCGCACTTCAGCACCGTGAAGGGATACGACGCCTACGCGCAGAAGATCGCTGGAGATCGGCATGGACGGGATCGTGTCCGCGTTCATGGAGGTCGCGGTCTGGGGCACGCCGGACCGGATCTTGAAGAAGCTCGACGAGCGGCGCGGCATCGTCGGCGACTTCGAGCTGGCCACGTCGTTCCGTTTCGGTGGCACGCCCTTCGACCTGGCCGAATCCGGGCTTCGTCTCTATGCCAAGGAGGTCCTGCCGGTGGTGCGCTCCTGGACGAAGGCGGGCTGACGCTTCACGCCGTGTCACGCCTCCTTCGCGGCGCGTCGCTTCCAGCCGAGCCAGTCGACGACGGCGCCACCCATCACGCGCTCGAGGTCGCGGCCCCGGAGCCACGGCAGCTCCTCGGTGAACATCGTCACGCATTGGCGATACGAGCACGGCATGCGGGTGATGTCGGTGCCCCAGAACGAGCGCTCGGGCCCGAACGCCTCGAAGATCTGCCGCAAATAGCCGTGGATGTTCCGGTACGGGTAGGGCTGGCTCGAATAGCTCGGCGCACCCCGACATCTTGACCCCGACGTTGGGGAATCTGGCGAGCGCGAGCATGTCCTCGAGATCGGCGAAGGCCGCGTCGTCGGTGATCCCGGCGCCGCCACCGCCGCGCCCGAGGTGATCGATGTGGAGCTTGAGGCGAGGATGCCGCTCGGCGATTGTTGCCAGCACCGCCATGTGCGCGCCGGCGGCGAGCAGGCCGACGGGCAACTGCGCCTTCTCGCACGCCGCCCAGAGCCAGTCGAGCGAGCCATCGGTCCACCACGCCTTCTGATGCGGCTGATTGAAGGTGAAGCGGAACCCCAGCATGCCGGGCCGCTCGCGCCACCGGGCGACGATCGTCTCGCGATCCGGGCTCTCGAGATCGAAGTGCCCGAGGATGCAGAACTCGTCAGGATGCCGGCGCACCGCCTCGACGGCGAGCGCGTTGACCGCCTCGCCGAGCGCGCTGGGCGGATGGATCACCGCGCCATCGACGCCGGCCGAAGCCATCTCGGCCAGCGCATCGTCGACCGAGTACGTCGGGATCTGGCGATGGTGCGCGCTCATCTTGCCGTTCTGCCAGAGGTGGATCTGGGAATCGACGATCAGCATGGCCCGGTCGTCGACGAAGACGCGCTCCATCACGCGCTCACGTCGGGAACGATCGCCGCCGCCGGCCTCGACGTGATGGCGGAGGAGCCGCCGAAGCCGGACCATCCGCTGTTCTCGCTCCCCAACGTGACGCTGACGCCCCACAGCGCCGGCCCCACCTGGGACAACTGGACGAAGGCGTACCGGAACGGCTTCGACAACATCCAGCGCATGGAAGCCGGCCGGGCGCCGTCCTGGGTGGTGCCGGAGCTGCGGGATATCACGTCGTCGTTCGGGGACGGGGGGGCATGAGCATCGCGATGGCTCGCGGCACGTCGGCTGGTTGGAGCCCATGGGCCGCGGCCGTTGGCCGCGAGGTCACTCTCCGCTGCTCCCTGTCATGGCGAGGACAATCGCTCATTCAAGCGAAGTTGATGTTGCCTGCAAGGCCTTCAATCCCGGCTCTTTCGACGAGTCGCAGCAGCGCCGCTCGCTCGGCCGCCCGGGATCTACGCCGAATCACGATGACGATGCCGTGGTGGGGGCGCTCGCGCGCGAGTCGAAGAAAGTCGTCGCGATTGCAAGTGATGACGACCAGATCGTGTTGGAAGGCGTAGTCGAGAATCATCGTGTCGGGAGCCTCAGGGGGAAGGTGTTCGCGCACGCGACGCACCCGATGTCCGATGTGTTCGAGGAGATAGCGCAGCTCCTCCGGGACATCCTGGTCCAGGAGGAAATTCACGGCTCGCCGGCGGACATCTCCCGAGCGACCAGCACATCGATCTCACCCCGGTGGTCCTCGTAGTACGCCAGACACTCGTACACCTGCGCGCGTGTCAGGTCCGGGAACCCATTCGCGATGAGGCTGTCGATCGTCTCGCCGTTCTGCAACAAGCCGATCACGTCATGAACGCCGATGCGCGTCCCGTCGACCCGGGCGCGACCGCCGCGCACTCCCGGCGTCCGGACGATGTAGCGGTATGAGGGCTCGATCGTGCTCACGCAGGGAGTGTAGGCTCGCGCGCTGCCTGACCGCAATGCGTCGGCGTGCCGCGCGTCGGGAGCTCCAACGGGTTGAAGTAGGTCGTGCTCTTCTCGATCATCGCCTCGAGCTTCATCTTCTCCGCCTGCTGGAAGCACGCGTACCGGTCGCTGATCGGCGAGCGGGTTGCAACGTAGGCGAATCCGTCAGGCTCGGGTTGTCGCTCTGCTCAGGTCCACGATCGCTAACCACTCGTTGCTCGAGACGTGGCGCCCCGCGGCGGGCATATCGCCCTCGACCACGTAGTCCGTGGGACGGCACGTCAGCACGATGACCTGGTGGTCATGCTCGCGAACCGCGGCGCGCAGCCGTTCGCGGAACCACTCGAGGCGCCCGGCGTCGCTCTGGACGAGCTGGTCGTCGAGGAGCACGACGGTCTTGAGCTGCGCCGCGATCGCGAGCCGGATCAGGGTCGCGAGTTGCTCGCGCGTGCCGACCGAGAGTTCCTCGATCTTCTGGTCGGTGCCAGCGACGCCGATCCCCTCGGCCTGCAGGTGGGGATCGAGGTTCAGTTGGGAGTAGCGGTTCCCGGTGAGCGCGAGGAAGCGCTCGGTCACCGGCTTCGCCAGAACGCGGCCGAGGTGCGAAGCGCGCTTCGCGTCCACGGACTCGAGGGCTTGCTGGAGCGCGAGCGCCGCCCCGTACTCCAGCTCCTGGTCGGCAGCGTGCGCGCGCGCGCGTTCGAGCGCCTCCCTCTCATCGTCAAGCTTGTCGGCAGCGTCCGGGCCTCCAACCACATCGAGCTTCCCGCGCGCTTCGCGCAGATTGCCGTCGCGGTGCTCGAGCTCGTGCTCGCAGGCCTCGAGCTGCGTCTGTGCGGCCTCGACCTCGCCGAGCGCGCACTCCTTTGCGGGTGGCGTCGCTTCCAACGCCTTGCGCGCCTCCGTGAGCGCGGTCTCGGCGGCCGCTCGGTCCATGCCCTCGACGTCGCGCCGCCGCGTCTCGAGCTCGCCGTGCGCCCGATCCCGCGTCGCTCGCGCGGCGTCTCGTGACTGTGTCGCTTCGTCGAGACGCCTCTTTGCCTCGGCGAGCGCATCCTCGGCCTTTCGTGCGGCCTCCGTGGCATCGCGGAGCTTCCGAGCGGCCTCGGCGATGGTGTCGGAGGAGGTGGCGCCGAGCGTCTTCAGCGCCGCCTGCCCGGCGGCGATCTCTGATTCTGCCGTTGCCAGGACCTCGGCGGCGCCCGCGGCGAGCTTCGAGCCGAGGTCGTCCGCGCGCGCGTTCGCGTCCGCGAGCCGACCGACCAGGGCGTTGACCCTCGTGGCCTGCGCGACGACGTGCTCCTTCGCCAGCGCGTGCTCTCGTTTCGCGTCGTCGAGCGTGGGCACATGCACCGGGTGTATTCCCGCCTCGGTCACTGCCGCCGCGGCCCGTCTCTCGATCTCCGGGAAATCGATTCCCTCCGCAGCGCGGGTAGCGATCTCGTGACGCGCATCGGCTCCGGCAAGCGCGGCGGCGGCGGCATCTCGTTCACGTCGACGCGCGTCGATGGCACTGGCAGCGCCGGCGAGAGCGTCCTGCGCCGAGTGGACGCGCGCCTCGTGCTCGGCAATGCCGGGGACACCCGATTGCTCGAAGCTCGCGAGCTGTCCGCGGATTCGCTCGGCCTCGTCCCTCGCCGCGCTCGCTTGCCGCTCGGCGGCGGCGAGCGCCGTCGTCGGGTCTCCTCCGATGACGGCGAGCGCCTGGTCACGCTCGGACCGGAGGGAGTCTGCACGGGTCCGAGCGGCCTCTCGCAGAGATGCGGTCCGGTTTCTCTCCTCAAGGAGCCGCTCGCGTAAGGTTCTGAGCTCGTCGCTCTGCGTCCGGACACGGCCCATCCGGAGCGTCAGGGTTGTGCGGTCGACTACGAAGGGCGCGGCGGCATCGTCGAGAGCGTGCTCGTCCTGTCCGGACAGGCGCTCGGTAAGGTCGTCTCGCTCGCGACGGAGCGAGGCGAACGTCGCCGCGGCCGCGACCGCCGCATCCGCGTTGCGATCGAGCTCCGTGGCTTCGTCTCTCAGCCGCTCGATCTCGCGTCGCTCGTCGATCGCAGCCTGGCAAGCCGGCGCGAGAGCCTCGATGTCTCGCACGCCAGCGTCTCGCAGGACCGGAACGGCCTCGTCCCTCCATCGGGCTTCCAGTCGATCGAGGGTCGAGCGCCACGATTGCTCCGCCGCGGCTCGTCTCGAACGAAGGCTAAGTGCGGCCGACAGCGCGGCTGCGATGAGGCCGGAGCCGGCGGCGATCGCTGAGGCGACAGGAACGGCGATGGCTCCGGCACGGCATCCGATCATGACAACCGCACCGACGAGAGCGCCGAGGAGGAGCGGGAGCAGGACCGGCATCGCGACGGGCTCCGGACTCGTGGTGCGGAAGCGCGCGATCTCACCTGCGAGGGCACCTAGCGCGGCGACGCCTTCATCCGTAGGGAGACGGCGGCGGGCGGAGTCCGCTTCCAGACGTGACGCCCGCCCGCGCGCATCGGCCGCACGTCCGCGCATGTCGCCCGCGCGCTCCTCCTCGTGCGAGAGGGCGTCGATCTGCTCGCTGAGCGCACGGCGCTTGAGATGAAGCGAGACGGCGCTCAGCAAACGGTGCTCTGCTTCGCATTGGGTCGCTTCCTGGCCATTCGCGTCGAGCTGCGACTCGACATCGCGCTCGCGCGACTCCGCCTCCGTGAATGAGCGCTCCGCATCCGCCGCGCGAGCGACTCGATCGACGGCGTCCCTGGCGCGGGCGACCGCCTGCCGTGCGTTGCCCTCGGCAGTCTCTGCCTGGAGAAGCGCGGTTCGAATCGCCGCGCTCCGAAGCTCGCGCTCCTCACCGGCCCGTTGCGCGTCGGCGAGCGCCACGCGGGCCGCGTCGAGCGTCGCCTGCGCCGCAGCGTAGGACTTCTCGCTGTCCTCAACCGCCTGCGCGGCGCGCTGCTCCGCGGTGGCCTCCTTGGCGCGCGCGACGTCGGCCGCCTGCGCCGTCGCAACCAGGCCGCGCGCCCGCCCTTCCTCGGCGAGCACGGTCGTTACCCTCTCCAGAAGGGCGGCGCGCTCGACGTCCTCCTCGGCAGCGGCAAGCTGGTTGCGGGCGGTCGCAAGCTCCATCCTGAGCCCATCCGCAGCGCTCGCCGCCGCGAGCGCGTCGCGCGCGGCCTGCGCGCGCGCATTCCCCACGACCACCCTCGCTTCGAGTTCGGCGCGACTCTTCTCGAGGGCGCTCTTCGCGAGCTCGTGCGCCTTGTCGTTCGCGGTCTTGGTTCCGGCGAGCTCCTCATGCGCGACCTGGGCCTGTTGCTGGACACCTCGTGCTGCCTCGTCCCCTCTCCGATGATCCTCGTCGAGCTTGCGGACGTTCTCGGCGGCCTCGTCGTGCTCCTTCCGCGTCCTCTCGAGCGCCGTCTCGGCGACAACGATGCGCTCGAGGTCCTTTAGCCGGGCGTCGACTGAGTCTTGTCGCTCGCGGCGTCGACGCGCGGCCTCCGCGCGCTGCCGGAGTCCCGCGACGAGAGCCCGCGCCTGATCGCGCTGGGTGACGGCGCCGTCTCGCTCCGCGAGGAGGGTGCAGACGCGGTCCTGGATCTCCTTCCCCTTGCGGACCGTCTCCTCAAGCTCGCGCAGTCTTGCCTCTCGCTCGGTGAGCTGGGCGCGGAGCTTGGCGAGCGGGGCGCCCGCCGACTGCCGATGGCGTCCGCTCGCGGTGAACGCTTCGTCGGTCCGCTCCTTGAGCCGCTCGAGCAGCCTGCTCACGACGGGGTCCTGGCCGAGAGCGTCGAGCGCTCGCGTCACGAGCAACCTTCCAGAGTCGTGGGCGTCATCGTTCAGGCTCGCATCGAAGATCGCGCCCACAGCGCCTTGCCGGCCGAGAAGCGCGGTGGTGAGGTACGTCTCGCCGGCGCGGCGTGGGGCACCGCGGCCTCCAGGCGGTAGTATTCCCCACGACAGCAGGTCCCGTAGCTGGCCGTCGACGTCACGTCCCTTTGCGACCGATATGAACTTCGCGCCAGAGTCGCTCGATCGCGCGAGCGCCGCCTGCGCGCGCCTGTCTGACCCGAAGCTCTTCTCGACGCGCCAGACCGCGTCGGACTCCTCGAAGACGACGACGACGCGCGGGATCAGGTCCGCGACGCCCCACGAGACGAAGGTCTTCGCCTCCGCACCCGAGACGGGGACGAGGAACGCGGCGCGAATTGCCTCCGCGAGCGTGGATTTTCCCAGGTCATTCGGACCGTAGAGGACGTCGAGGCCGCGCCCGAATGTCAGGCGCGCCGATCGAATGGCGCGAAAGCTCTCCACCTCGAGCGACCGGAGGCGCATCTCAGCGGGTCTCCCGCAGCAGGCGATGGAGGATGAGTAACGCACGGCGGGCGGTCTCGGCGCGGGCGGCCTCGGACGTTCGCGCTTCCTCGCGCAGTCGTGCGTCGACCTCCCGGACGCTCTCGGGTGCGTCGCCGAGACTGGCGACGTCGGCGGGCACCTCGATGCGCAGGCTCTTCCTCTCGACCACGCACGCGCCCGCACGGGGAGTCACGGCGACCGTCCCCTCCAGTGATTCGAGGATCGCTTCAACCTCGTCTTGCTCCGAGATCGAGATGGTCATGTCGAGATGGACGCGCAGGACCGTCGAGGCCAAGTCTTCGTCCGCGAGCTTGCGAAGGTCGCCGATGGTCCGGACAGTCTCGTCGCGCCAGGTCCATTGTGCGACTCGCTCACGGTGGATCGTTGGCCGCACGCCGCGCCGCCGGAACGACACGATCGCGACGTAGCCCGCCTCCCGCTCCTTAAAATTCGTCGGCTCGGGCGCGCTGGGATAGAGGATGGGTGCCGCTGCTCCCTCGGGAACCTCGCGGAAGGCGTGTGTATCTCCGATTGCCAGGTAGTCGAGCCCGCGGTCTCTCGGTGCGTCACGCGAGATCGGGAAGTGCGTTTGATACCCGGGGATATCGAATGTGGAACCGTGAACGAGCCCGATCCGAATGCGCTCGTCGCCTTCCGCGCGCGCGGGAAGGTAGAGGGCGAGGTCCGTCGCGCCTGCGGTGGAACGGCATGGCGCGGCGTAGACGACCGCCTCGGGAGTGAGCGCGAGCTCGAAGTCGTCGCGGTCCACGACGTGGACCCACGACGGGAGCGCGCGGCGGAACGCATGCCCCGGTGCGTAGACAGAGTCCCGCGTCAGCGGGTCGTGGTTCCCGGGGAGGAGGATCACGGGGCGCGACCAATCTCGCCGCCGTCCGAACGCATCGGCGAGACCTCGCCACCACTTCTCGTCGGGCGCGGCGCTGTCGAACAGGTCTCCTGCACAGAGCACGGCGTGGACATCGCGCTGGTGCGCGAAGCCCAGGATCGTGTCGATCACCTTGAGCCGCGCGCGCCCGAGCTTCGTGGCGTCGTCGGGCCGAAGCTGTCGGGACGTGTAGCCGAGGTGCCAGTCGGCCGTATGGAGGATCTTCAGCAACCGACGCCTCCGTCGGCGACCGTGAAGTCGATGTCGAGGATCTGCGCGACCTCGGGCTTCCGGAACCGGCGTTCGTGGAGGCGCTCGCGCCACTGTTGGTAGTCCTGATCGCCGCCCTCCTCGAGCTGCTCGATCCTCGCCAAGAGCCGTTGATGGTCGCTGCGCATGGAGACGATCGCTCGATCCTCCACGGTCCGGGCTGACGGCGTGACAGTGCGGTCTTTCCGCTTCTCCGCCTCGTCGATCCGCTGCTCGAGGTCCGAGCGTTTTCGGCGGAGCACAAGGAGCTGGTCCTCGACGTATCGGTCGAGTTGCTCGAGCATGCGCTCGAAGCGCTCGTGATCGCCCGCCGTGGTCGTCGTCTCGTCAGCCAGCACCGCCTCCTCGGTCGCCTCATCAAATGCGCGGATGTCGACAGCGAGGTGCGCGGTCACGTCGCGTACGTCGCGCGGGGTGAACCGAAGGAGGAGCTCGGTCGTCGCGCGATCGAGCGGCATAACCTCGCCCTCGAGCAACGCGGTCGTGAGCAGATGATCGACGGGCTCGATCCCGCGGTAGGCGATCTTCGTGACGACGAGACGGCCGCGCCGACCCACGAGCGGGGCGAGCGCCGCGCGGGGCGCGCCGGTCTCGGCGACGAGCTCCACCGTGAACACGCTCTGTGTCGCGCGCCGCGCCTCCTCGACGGCCGCGTGAAGGAGCGGATGGCCGAGGTGGAGCACGTCGCCCTCCCGGAGGTCCCGCGCATCGCCGATCACGACTTCGGGTCCGTCGCGATACCCTTCAGGGAGGACCGCAGAGCGCGCGATCCGATAAACGACCCGTCCGGGTGCCTCGGATCGGTCGAAGCGCACGTCGAGCGCCTCGAGGAAACCGCGGAGCAGTCGATCGAGGTCACCGTCGAGTTGCCTCAGCCCCTCGGGGAGGTCCTCCTGGTACCTGCGGAAGATCTGCCGCACCGAGCCGTCCAGGCGGGTCTCGACGAGCCCGGCGGCGCGCGTCTGCTGTGTGTCGAACTCCTGACGCTTCGCGTCCATCGAGGCCCGTAGCGCGCGGAGCTCCTGGGTCACCTCATCGATCGACCGGGCCTGCTCGTAGATGCGCCGCAGCTGCGCCTCGAAGTCGATGCCGATCGCCGAGACGAGGGATTCCGGCGCAGCGGCGCCCGTCCGTGGCTCGTGGAGCACGGCGTCCGAGGCGTCGAGCACCTTGCCGAAGAGTTCCAGCTTCTGACTAAGGATCTCGAACGTGAGCTTCTGCGCTTCGTTCTCGCGGGCGAGGAAGCTCATGACCGTGACCCCGAGCCGTTGCCCGTAGCGGTGGATGCGGCCGATCCGCTGCTCGATCCGCTGTGGGTTCCACGGCAGGTCGTAGTTGACGAGCGTCTCGCAGAACTGAAGATTGAGACCCTTCGCTCCGGCTTCGGTTGAGATGAACACCTTCGACCGCTCACGGAATTCGTGGACGAGGGCAAGCCGCAACGCGACGTCGCGGCTCGGCTGGTTGCCCGGCGGGATCGCTCGACCGACCTCGTCTTGCCACCGCTCGAGTGCGGCGCGCGCGCGGGACGAGTCGTTTTGGCCGCGGAAGAGGGTGATCTCATCGTCGTCGAAGCCGTCCTCGACGAGCAGATCGCGGAGATAGTCCTGGGTCGTGAGTGACTCGGTAAAGATCACCGCGCGGCCGGTCCCATCGCCGCGAGCGCCGCGGTCCCGGACGATCCGCAGCGCGTCGAGAAGGCAGCGCGCCTTGCCATCGATCTTCGGCAGCGACGCTGCACGCTGAGCGAAGCCCTCGACCCGTGCGAGCTCTGCTCGGACGCGCTCGACTGATGTCGGAGGCGCTGAGGGAGCGCTCGCTGTGCCCGTTGGTTCCGGGAGCTCTTCCTCCAGGTCCCGGGCGAACTCCGCGAGAAATGGGCGGTCTCCCGAAGAATCGCCGCCGCCGCGGCGGAGCTGCTCGCGCAAGCGCTCGGCGACCCTTTCGAGGCTGGACGAAAGCGCGCGGAGCGATGACGCCATGCGGCGGTGGAAGGCGATCAGGAGGAGCTGGCGCTGACTGCCGCGGAACGCGCACAGGTGCGGCTGCATCAGCCACGCCGTCACGTCGTCGTAGAGCGCCCTCTCGTCGGGGCTCATCGCGTACTCAACCAGCTTCGCTTGGCGTTCGACGAAGGGCACCTCGAGGAACTCCTGGGCCTGACGCCGCAAGGTGCGCTGGAGGATGGTTCGGAGGCGACGTCGCAGCTCGGGTGCCTGCGCGGGTACGACGGCCCGGTCACTGCTCTCGCAGAAGAGCTCGCGGAACGTGGGGAGCTTTCCGAAGAGTGTCCCGCTCGGCTCTACGTATTGGGCGAGCCCCCAGAGCTCCGTGAGCGAGTTCTGGATCGGCGTCGCTGTGAGCAGGAGTACCGGCATGCCGCCGATCTTCACGAGCTCGCGGACGCGACCGGCCGCTACGGCGTCCTTCGATCTCTCGTCGTAGTTGCCGTCCTTGTCGAAGCGCTTGTAGACGCCGGCGAAGACCTCGTGCGCCTCGTCGATCACGACGAGGTCGAACGGATCGACCGACTTCAGGAGGGAGGCACCCTTCAACCCACCGGCGAACTCGCGGTGAACGAGGAACACGCCCGAACCGGCGAACGCCTCGGGGTCAGGATGCCCCTCGCGCGCCTCGATGCCGAAGAGCGTGTAGAGCTCGGTCTGCCACTGGCCAAGGAGCGACTTAGGGACGATCAGCAGCACACGGCGCATGCCCTCGGCAAGGA
>JACPCW010000113.1:29053-63784 GCA_016184365.1 Candidatus Rokuibacteriota bacterium | reverse complement strand
TGTACGACCTGACGGTCGCGGACACTCACAACTTCGTCGCGGCCAACGTCATCGTGCACAACAGCAACATCGGTGAGTGCGTCCGATGGGCCCTCGGCGAGCAGAGCGCGAAGTCGCTGCGCGGCCACCGCATGGACGATCTCATCTTCCACGGCTCGGCGTCGCGCAAGCCCGTCGGCCTGGCCGAAGTCGAGCTCATGTTCACGAACGACGACGAGCTGTCGATCCCGTACAGCGAGATCGCGGTCGCGCGCCGACTGTTCCGCACCGGCGATTCCGAATACCTCCTGAACAAGCAGCCGTGCCGGCTGCGCGACATCTTCGATCTCTTCGCGGGCACGGGCGCGAACCCGCGCGCGTACTCCGTGATGGACCAGGACAAGCTAAACCACGTGCTCACGGCCAAGCCGCACGAGCGGCGCGTCTTCATCGAGGAAGCGGCCGGCATCGCGCGGTACAAGCAGCAGCGCAACGAGACGCAGGGCAAGCTCGACGGCACGCGGCAGAACCTGGTCCGCGTGCGCGACGTGATGGACGAGGTCCGCCGCCAGCTCACGTCGCTCGAGCGCCAGGCGAAGAAGGCGACGCAGTACAAGGCGCTGCAGGCGGAAAAGCGCGAGCTGGCGCTGACGGTCATGGCCGCGGACCACGCCGCGCTGACGACGGGCACCGCCACGCTCGAGCGTGAGATCGCCGAGCTGCGCGACCGGTCCGACGTCCTCCGCGGCCGCGTGGCCGTCCTTGCCGGTCGGGAAGCGATCCAGCGCGAAGCCATCCAGGCGAGCGAGCATCGTCTGTCCGACATCCGTCAGTCCGTGCAGAAGGTGCAGGGCGAGCTCGAGCGTCTCCTCGAGCGCCGCGAGCAGATGGGCGTCCAGCTCCGCGAGGCGGAGGAAGAATCGACGCGGCTCGAAGCCGAGATTCGCGGGACGGCGGAGCGCCTGAGCGGACTCGCCGACGAGCGCGGGACGGCGCGCAGCGCGCTCGCCGACGCCGAGGCCCTCGTCGCCGAGCGCGCGTCCGCCGCCGCGGCGCTCGACGCGCGCGTCGAAGCCCACCGCAGCACGCTCGCGTCCGATCGGGACCGCCTCGAAGCACTGCGGCTCGAACAGATGCGGCTCGCGAGCGAGCGCACCGACCTGATGCGCAGCGCCGGCGAGCTTCGCGAGCGTCAGAGCCAGCTGCAGCGCCGCGCCGAGCGCCTCGCCGGCGAGATCGCGCAGGCCGAGGCCGAAGCGGAAACGCTCGCGGGACGGCGGGTCGTCGTGGAAAGCGCGCGCGAGCGGGCGCTGCACGAGCTCGGGTCGCTCGCCGCGCAGCGGGTGAATCTCGAGACGACGCTGCGGGATCGCGAACAGGCGCTGGCCGAGGCGACGGCGGCGCTCTCCGAGATTCGCGTCACGCTCGCGGCGCGCCGCTCGAGCCTCGAGTCCCTGCAGGAGGTGACGCGCGTCCGCGAAGGCTACGGCGCCGGCGTCCGCGCGATCTTCGCCGAGGGCCAGGCGTCCGGGCTCGCCGGCGTCGTCGGCACCGTCGCGGATCTCATCGACGTGCCCGTCGGCCTCGAGCGTCCCATCGCCGCCGTCCTGGCCGACCGGCTCGAATGGATCGTCGTCGAGCGCTTCAACGACGCGCGGGCCGCGGTCGCGTTTCTCGAATCGCGGCGCGCCGGATCGGCGACGTTCCTGCCGCTCGAATGCCTCGTCGGCCACGGCGGCAACGGCAACGGGCACGGGAGCGAGCCGCCGCAGCACGCGGAGGGCGTGCGGTGGGTCGCGAGCGAGGTTCGTGCCGGCTCCGATGGCCTCATCCGCCATCTGCTCGGCGGTGTCGCCATCGTCGATGATCTCGACCGGGCGGAGGCGCTCTGGCGCCGCAACGGCGTCGTCGCGACGTACGTCACGCCGGCCGGCGAGGTGCTGACGCCGACCGGTGGGCTGCGGGGCGGCGGCGAGGCCGCGGCGCACGAGCACGCGCTGCTGGCGCGCAAGCGCGAGCTCCGCGAGCTCGAAGACGAGGTCGCCGCGCTCGAGCTCGCGCTCGGTGACGCGCAGCAGCGCGTCGGTGCGCTCGAGACCGAGACGTCCGCGCTCCGTGCGCGGCTGCCGGGCGTGCACCAGGCCATCGCCACCAACGAAGCGGCCCGCGTGGCGAACGAAAAGGATCTCGAGCAGTCCGTGCGCGAACAGGAGCGCGTGCACCGGCATCGCGAGACGATCGCGCTCGAGATCCGGCAGGTCGACTCCCAGACGCGCGAGACGGACGAGACCGTCGGCCGTCTCGAGCGTCGCATCGAGATCGCGCGTGAAGCCGAGACGGCGCACGAGTCGGCGATGG
Organism: Candidatus Rokuibacteriota bacterium; assembly: GCA_016184365.1. Taxonomy (GTDB): domain Bacteria; phylum Methylomirabilota; class Methylomirabilia; order Rokubacteriales; family CSP1-6; genus AR8. Next base: position 61,447 of record JACPCW010000113.1, on the reverse strand, counting down.
CGGGCCTGCGCGACACCATCGAGGCGGCGCGGGCGCGCGAAGCGGAGATCGTTGCCGAGCTCACCGCCTGCCGCGTCGAGCTCGCGGCCGCGACGGAGCGCGCCGAAGCGCTCGGTCGCGAGCTGACGAGGCTCGACCAGATCGAAGCCGACCTCGACCAGCGCGCGACGCAGGCGCGGGCGCGGCAGACCCAGAACGCGGAGCGCTCGTCGTGGCTCGCCGCGGAGCGCGAGCGGACGGACGTGGCGGCTCGCGAGGTCGCCGTCGAGCGCGACCGGATCGAGGAAGACGCGCGCGCGGCAGCGGCCCGGCACGAGGAGCTGCAGACGGAGCTGCGCACGATCGACGGGGAGACCCGCGGGCTCGAAGCGGAGCTCCGGTCGCTGACGACGTCGTCGCACGAGCGCGAGATCACGCTCACCGAGCATCGCGTGCGCCGCGAAGAGCTGCTCCAGGAAGCGCGGCGCGCCTGGAACGTCGACGAGGCGGAGCTCGCCACGCGCCACGACCCGGAGCGCGATCTCGACGCCGTGCGCGCGCGCGTCACCGAGCTCGACGAGAAGCTCGACGCGATCGGCGCGGTCAACCTGGTCGCGGACGACGAATATCGCGAGCTCGACGAGCGGCTGACCTTCCTCCGCACCCAGCACGACGACCTGGTCGCGTCCGTGAAGGATCTCGAGAAGGCGCTCCGCGGCATGACGCGCACGGCGCAGGAGCGGTTCACGCAGGCGTTCGACGAGATCAACCGGCACTTCGCCGAGATCTTCGGGCGCCTGTTCGAAGGCGGGCGCGCCGAGCTGCGACTCGTCGAAGCCGAGGACGGCGGCGATCCGTTCGACACGGGCGTGGACCTGATGGCGCAGCCGCGCGGCAAGCGCCTGCAGTCGGTGACGCTGATGTCGGGCGGCGAGCGCGCGCTCACGGGGCTCGCGCTGCTCTTCGCCATCTTCTATTACCGCCCGAGTCCGTTCTGCGTGCTCGACGAGGTCGACGCGCCGCTGGACGACGCGAACATCTACCGGTTCCTGCGCGTGCTGCGCGAGCTGACGAGCCAGACGCAGTTCATCGTCATCACGCACAACCGCAAGACCATGGAAGCGGCGGACATCCTCTACGGCGTGACGATGGAAGAGGCCGGCCTCTCGAAGCTCGTCTCCGTCAGCCTCGCCGGCTGAGCCCCGTCGGCGCGCCGCGGGGTGAAATGCCCCGCGGTATCAGATAGACTCGTTCGAAGCCGTCATGTCGTCCGTCGGACCGTATCTCCGCGAGCTGCGCGAGCGTCGCGGGGTCTCGCTCGAAGAGATCTCGCGCACCACCCGGGTCGGTCGTTCGTACCTCGAAGCCCTCGAATCCGGGGACACGTCGAAGCTCCCGGCGCCCGTGTTCACGCGCGGCTTCATCCTCGCGTACTGCCAGGCGCTCGGAGAACCGCCGGACGAGGCCCTCGCGCGATATGCCGGCCGCGACGAGACGGCGGCCGAGGAGACCGCGGCCCGGGCCACGACGCGCGACCGCTCGGCCGGCCGCGGCCGCGGCACCGTGCTCGTCAGCTTCGTCCTCCTCGTCGTCCTCGGTGTCGCGCTCTTCGCCGTCGCGCTCGTGCTGCAGTCCGGCCGTGAAGCGACCGGCGAGCGGCGCGCCGACGTGCGGCGTGGCGACGTGAGACCGCCGTCGCGGCCCGCCGAGCCACGGCGCGACACGCCGCCCGGTGCGCCGGATACGCCGACGTCGGCGCCAGCGCCGTCTTCCGGCGTGGCCGCAGCGACACGCCCGATACCTGCGACGCCACCGAGCGCGACGGGATCGCCGCCGGCCGGCGACAGTACGCCGGCCACGACGAAGCCGCCGTCACCGACACCCGCGCCTGCCACGACCGTCACGCAGCACGAGCTCACGACGTCCGTCGGGCAGGTGAACGCGCCGTACCGCCTGGTCGCGCGGACGAACGCGCCGACGTGGATCCGCGTGCGGACCGGTGACGGGCGTCAGATCGACGAGACGATTCCCGCCGGTCAGGTGCGTGAGTGGGTGTCGAACCGGCCGTTCACGGTCTCGGTCGGCAACGCCGGCGGCGTCTGGCTCGAGCTCAATGGCAAACCGCTGCCGCCGCTCGGCGCGAGCGGCGCCGTGATCACCGGCATCGTGCTCCCCGGGACGCCGTGAAGCTCTTCTCCGGACTCACCGAGCGCCTGCGTGACGGCCTGCGCCGCTCGCAGGAATACCTGTCGCAGAGCTTCTCGTCCGTACTCGAGGCGGACCGGCCGATCACCGAAGAGCTCTACGAGGAGCTCGAAGAGGTGCTGATCGCGGCCGATCTCGGCGCGGCGGTCGCCGCGGACTTCACGAACCGCGCGCGCGAAGAGGCGATGTTCGGGACCGTCACGCAGGCCGCGCATCTGCGCCCGCTGTTCCGCCGGTTCCTCGTCGACACGCTCGGCGGCGCGGCGCAGCCGCTCGACCTCGAGCACCGCCCGAGCGTCCTGCTGATGCTCGGCGTGAACGGCTCCGGGAAGACGACGACCTGCGCGAAGCTCGCCGCGCGTCTGAAGGCGATGGACAGGGCGCCGCTGCTCGCCGCCGCCGACACGTTCCGCGCCGCGGCGATCGAACAGCTCGAGACGTGGGGGAGTCGGATCGGCGTCGACGTCATCCGGCAGGCCGCCGGCTCGGATCCCGCCGCCGTCGTCTTCGACGCGGTCAAGGCGGCGACGGCGCGCGGCGTCGACGCGCTCATCATCGACACCGCGGGCCGACTGCACACGAAGTCCAACCTGATGGACGAGCTCTCGAAGCTGAAGCGCGTCGTCGAGCGGCAGCTGCCGGGCGCGCCGCACGAGTCGCTGATGGTGCTGGAGGCGCCGACCGGGCAGAACGGCTTCGCGCAGGCCCGGATGTTCCACGAGGCGATCGGTCTCTCCGGCGTCGTCGTCACCAAGCTCGACGGCACCGCCAAGGGCGGCATCGTGGTCCGCATCGTTCGCGAGCTCAAGATCCCGATCAAGCTCATCGGGGTCGGCGAGCGGATCGAGGACCTCGACGTCTTCGATCCGCAGCGCTTCGTCGACGCGCTCGTCCCCGCCGAATGACCCCGGCCGGTGCGCGCGGTCGAGGCGGGCGACGGCTTCGCCGGCGGCCGCCAAGCGGTGGGGGTCCGGGGGCCATGTCGGGGCCCCCGGAATAATGGATCGCGAGCGCGATGCCACGTTCATGCGGCGGGCGCTGGCGCTCGCCGAGCGGGCGCGTGGTCTCACGTCGCCGAATCCGCTCGTCGGCGCCGTCGTCGTCCAGGGCGACGCGGTCGTCGGCGAAGGATTCCATCGCGCGGCCGGGCAGGCGCACGCAGAGATCGAAGCGCTCGACGCGGCCGGCACGCGCGCGCGCGACGCGACGCTCTACGTGACGCTCGAGCCGTGCGCGCATCACGGCCGGACGCCACCGTGCGCGCCGCGCGTCATGGCCGCGGGCGTGCGGCGCGTCGTCGCGGCGATGACGGACCCGAATCCGCTCGTCAGCGGGCGCGGCCTCGCGGCGCTGCGCGAGGCCGGCGTCGACGTCACCGAAGGCGTCCTCGCCGGCGAAGCCGCCCGCCAGAACCGCGCGTTCGTGACGGCGATGCGGCGCGGCCGTCCGCACGTCACGCTGAAGGGCGCCGTCACCCTGGACGGGCGGATCGCGGACGCCGAGGGCGCCTCGCGATGGATCACCGGCGACGCGGCCCGCGCGCGCGCTCACCGCCTGCGCAGCGAGTCGGACGCGATCGTGGTCGGGATCGAAACCGTGCTGAAGGACGATCCGCGTCTCGACGTCCGGCTCGATGCCCCGTGGCCGCGCGAGCCGTACCGCGTGGTGCTCGATTCGCTCGCGCGCACACCGGTCGGCAGCCGGATCATCGCCGCGGGAACATCGGCGCGAGCGATCATCGCCGTCGGTGAGCGCGCCGACAGCGCGCGTGTCGCGGCGCTCGGCGCGCGTGGCGCGACCGTCGTCAGATGTCCGGGCCGCGACGGCCGCGTCGACCTCGCGAAGGTGCTCGACTGGCTGGCGACGCGCGAGGTGCGCGCCGTGCTCGTGGAAGGCGGTGGCGAGGTGCACGCCGCGTTCCTCGATGCCGGTCTGGTGGACCGCGTGGCCGTGTTCATCGCGCCGCTCGTGCTCGGCGGTCGGGCGCCGGCGCTGGTCGGCGGCGCGGGCCGCGCGCTGAAGGACGCGGTGCGGCTCGAGGCGTTCGAAATCACGCCGGTCGGCGCTGATGTCCTGCTCGAGGCGGACGTGACCAGCTCGCGCCCATACTGAGATGCGGACCCGTCCACCAGAGTCGAGGAGCGCCACGGGTTTCCCGGGGCGCTCCGAGCGTTGGGGGTCCGGGGGCCATTTCGGGGCCCCCGGTTAGATGTTCACGGGTATCGTGGAGGAGGTCGGCGTGGTACGGCGCGTCGCGCGCCGCGGCGGCACCTCGCGCATCGAGATCGCCGCACGCGCCACGATGGACGGGAGCGAGCTCGGCGCGAGCGTGGCGGTGAGCGGCGCGTGCCTGACGGTCGTCGCGAAGGACGCCGACGGGTTCGCGTTCGAGATCGGACCGGAGACGCTCGCGCGCACGACGCTCGGACGGCTCGAGGCGGGTGACCGCGTGAACCTCGAGCGCCCGCTGCGCCTCGGTGGCTCGCTCGGCGGTCATCTCGTGCTCGGCCACGTCGACGGTGTCGGCACGGTCGATGCGACGACGCGTGTAGAATCGACCGCGCGCGTCCGCGTCGGATTCGACGCGGCGCTGGACGCGCTGATGATCCCGCAGGGATCGGTCGCGATCGACGGCGTGAGCCTGACGATCGCGGCGCTCGGGAGCGGCTGGCTCGAGGTCATGCTGATCCCGCACACGCTCGGGGTGACGACGCTCGGGAGGTTGACGGTGGGCGACAGGGTGAACATCGAGGCCGACGTGATCGGCAAGTACGTCGTGCGATCGGCCGCGCTGCGAGACGCGCGATGACGCCGTTCGTCACGGTCGACGAGGCGCTCGAGGAGCTCCGGCTCGGGCGGATGATCGTCGTCGTCGACGACGAGGACCGCGAGAACGAGGGCGACCTCGTCATGGCGGCCGACAAGGTCACGCCCGAAGCCATCAACTTCATGGTCACGCACGGCCGCGGCCTCATCTGCGTGCCGATGCTCGGCGAGCGGCTCGACGAGCTCCAGGTGCCGATGATGGTGTCCGACAACACGGCGCCCATGGGGACCGCGTTCACCGTCACGGTCGACGCCCGCCGCGGCGTCACGACCGGCACGTCGGCGTACGACCGCGCGGTCAGCATCCGGACGCTGGTCGATCCGGCCACCCGCCCCGAAGACCTGACGCGCCCGGGCCACGTGAACCCGCTCCGCGCGAAGGCCGGTGGCGTGCTCCGCCGCGCCGGTCACACCGAGGCCTCCGTCGATCTCGCGCGCCTCGCCGGCTGCTATCCCGCCGGCGTGATCTGCGAAGTGATGGACGAGGAAGGCGGGATGGCGCGGGTGCCGCAGCTCGTCGACTTCGCGCGGCGGCACGGGCTCAAGATGACGACCATCAAGGCGCTCATCGAGTACCGCGTGCGCAAGGAGAAGCTGGTCCACCGCGTCGCGGTGTCGAAGCTGCCGACGGAGTTCGGCGACTTCACCGCGATCGCCTACGAGACGACGGTCGAGAGCTGGACGCCGCTCGCGCTCGTCTACGGGGACGTCGCGGGCGAGACGCCGGTGCTCGTGCGCATGCATTCCGAGTGTCTGACCGGCGACGTCTTCCGCTCGCAGCGCTGCGACTGCGGCGAGCAGCTCCGCGCGGCGCTCGACATCATTCGCGCCGAAGGCCGCGGCGTGCTCGTGTATCTGCGGCAGGAAGGGCGGGGGATCGGCCTCGTCAACAAGATCCGGTCGTACGAGCTCCAGGACATCGGCAAGGACACCGTCGAGGCGAACCAGCTGCTCGGCTTCCAGGCCGACCCGCGCGACTACGGCATCGGCGCGCAGATCCTGGTCGACCTGGGCGTCAAGCACCTGCGCCTGCTCACGAACAATCCGAGGAAGCGCGTCGGCCTCGAGAGCTACGGGCTGACGATCGTCGAGCGCCTGCCGGTCGAGGTGGCGCCGACCGAGCGCAACCGGAAGTACCTCTCGACGAAGCGCGACAAGCTCGGACACCTGCTGTCCTTCTCGGACTGAGCGTGGCCGGGCGGGCTCCGAAGCGGCGCGTTTCGGCCTCCGGCCTCACCGGGAACGGTCCGCGCCGCTTTGCGATCGTCGCCGCACGGTTCAACGAGCGCATCAGCGAGCGCCTCGTCGACGGCGCGCGTGATGCATTCGAGGCGGCGAAGATTCCCGCCGAGGACGTCGAGGTGCACTGGGTGCCGGGGGCGTTCGAGCTGCCGCAGGCGGCGTCGCTGCTGGCCGCGCGCGGCGGATATGCCGCCATCGTCTGCGTGGGCTGCGTCATCCGCGGCGAGACGCCGCATTTCGATTTCGTCGCGGGCGAAGCAGCCGCGGGGATCCGCGAGGTCGGCGTTCGCACGGGCGTGCCGACCACGTTCGGCGTGATCACCGCGCTGACCGAAGACCAGGCGTGGGCGCGCGCCGGCGGCGCCGTGGGGAACCGCGGGACCGAGGCGGCCGAAGCCGCGATCGAGATGGCCGAGTTCGCGTCGCGTCTCGAAGAGACCCGATCCGGACGGCACGCCGCTCGCACCAGGCGAAGCCGGTGAGACCGGGAGGGCCGGCGGTGTGACGAAGCGCAGGAAAGCCCGCGAGCTCGCGCTCCAGTTCCTGTACCAGCTCGACCTGCATGGCGCCGGCGACGCGGCGCCGTACGCGACGGAGTTCTGGGCGCAGCACAGCGCCGCCGACGACGCGACGCGCGCGTACGCGCAGGCGCTCGTCGACGGCACGAAGATGAACCAGGAAAAGATCGACGGCCTCATCACGCGATGCACCGAGCACTGGGACCTCGATCGCATGGCGGTGGTCGACCGCAACCTCCTGCGTCTCGCCGTCTGCGAGCTCGGCTGGCAGCCCGACGTCCCGCCGAAGGTCGCGATCAACGAGGCGATCGAGATCGCCAAGAAGTTCGGCACCCGCGAATCGAGCCGGTTCATCAACGGCATCCTCGACCGCGTGCATCGGGAGCTCCGGCCCGCCTCCTGAACGGGCCTCCCGTGCGGTACGCCGTTCTCAGCGACGTTCACGCCAACCTGGAAGCGCTTCGAGCCGTCCTCGACGACGTCGCCGCGCAGGCCGATGCCGTCGTCTGCCTCGGCGACGTCGTCGGCTACGGCGCCGATCCGCTGCCCTGCGTGGAGATGCTCGCCGAGCGCGCCGAGGCGTTCGTCGCGGGCAACCACGAGCACGGCGTGGCCGGGCTGCTGCCGGTCACATGGTTCAATCGCTACGCGCGCGCGGCGATCGAGTGGACCGGACAGCACCTCGACGACGATCACCGCGCGTGGCTCGCGGCGCGACCGCTCGTGCACGAGCTGCACGACGCGACGCTCGTGCACGCGTCGCCGCGCCAGCCGGACGAGTGGGAGTACCTGATCGGCGCGGAAGACGGCTGGTCGGCCTTCGGAGATTTCGCGACGCGGCTGTGCTTCATCGGCCATTCGCACCGGCCCGCGGTGTGGTCGCTCGGCTCGTCGGGTCCCGACTACGAGGCCGGGCTGGGGGACCTCCCGCTCGAATCCGGGCGCCGCTACATCATCAACGTCGGGAGCGTCGGCCAGCCGCGGGATCGTGATCCCCGCGCGGCGTACGCGGTGTGGGACTGCGACGCCCGGCGCGTCACGCTGCGCCGCGTGGCGTACGACGTCGCGACCGCGCGACGGAAGATCGTCGCCGCCGGTCTGCCGCGGTTCCTCGCGGACCGTCTCGCGGTCGCCGAGTGATCCACGTGCGGCGGCGGCTCGTCCGCGCCGCGGCGGTGACGGTGGGCGGCGTCGCGCTCGCGCAGGCGTATCCGCCGCTCGACTGGCAGTGGCTCGCGTGGTGTGCGCTCGTCCCGTTCCTCCTCGTCGCGCTCGCCACGGGCCCGCGCGCGGCGCTCGGCTGGGGCTGTCTCGGCGGCTTCGCGTTCTTCCTGCCGCTGCTGCGATGGCTGAACTTCACGTTCTCGACGTACAGCGCGATTCCGTGGCCGCTCACGTGGGGACCGACGTCGCTGCTGGCGGCGTACTGCGGACTCTGGTTCGGCCTCGTCACCGCCGCCGTGTCGTTCGTGGCGCGGCGCCGCGGCGCCGCGCCGGCGCTCGCGATGGTGCCGTTCTTCTGGGTCGCCGCCGAGTGGATCCGGAGTGTCCTCTTCAGCGGGTTCCCGTGGGGACTGCTCGGCTATTCGCAATATCTCCAGCTCCCGGTGATCCAGATCGCCGAGCTCGGCGGTGTGTGGGCCGTGAGCTTCGTCGTCGCGCTGATGAATGCGGCGCTGGCCGCGGTCGTGGCGCTGCCGCTTCGTCGCGGCCTCGCGGGTCTGGCCGTCGGCGTGATCGTCGTCGGCGCATCGCTCGGCTTCGGCGCCGCACGGCTGCGAGCGCCCGTGAGCGGGGAGACGTTCACGATCTCCGTGATGCAGCCGTCCATTCCGCAACCGCTGAAGTGGGACGAACGGTTCGCCGAGTCGACGCTGCGGACCTACTTCGGGCTGTCCGGTCAGCTCCGGCGCGGGGAGTCGCAGCTGCTCGTCTGGCCGGAGACATCGGCGCCGACCGTCCTGCGCCGCGACCCGGTGCTGACCGCGGCGGTCATCGGCCTGTCACGCGAGATCGGCGCCCCCGTCCTCGTGGGCAGCGTCGACGTCGAGGGCGGCCGGCCCCCGACGCTGCGTAATACCGTGTTTTTACTCGACGAACGGGGCGTGGTCGGGCGGTATGATAAGATCCATCTTGTCCCGTTCGGAGAGTACGTGCCGCTTGCCGGAATCATTGGCTTCGTGCGGGGTTGGGCCGAGTTCATTTCGGAGTTGGAGCCTGGCGCCGCGGCCGTCGTGTTTCCCGGTCCGCCCGCCCCGTTCGGTGTCGTGATTTGCTACGAGGGCATCTTCCCCGGGCTCGTCCGTGACTTCGTGAAGGATGGCGCGCGCCTCATGATCAACATGACGAACGATGCGTGGTTCGGGCTGACCGCGGGCCCGCTCCAGCATCTGGCGATGTATCCGCTGCGCGCCGTCGAGCATCGCGTCGCGCTCGCACGCTCGGCGAACACCGGCGTCTCCGCATTCATCGCGCCGACCGGACGCATCGTGCGCCGCCTGCCGCTGTTCGAGCGGGGTCTCATCACCGAGCGCCTTCCGCTCCGGTCGGTGACCACGCTGTACACGCGCTTCGGCGACTGGCTCGCGTATCTCGGCCTCGGCGTCTCGGCCGCGGCCCTCGCGCTCGCCGCGCGCCCGGCAAACCTGTCACGGGATTCGAGGAGCGCCACGGGTTCCCCGCGGCGTGCCGAGCGTGGGGGGTCCGGGGGCCATGTCGGGGCCCCCGGTTCCAAGTGATGCCCGGCGAGTTCAAGCGCGACGTCGCAGAGCTCGGCGGCCGCATCGAAGAGCTCCGGGGGCATCTTTGACGTCGGCGGCAAGGAAAAGCGCCTCGGCGAGATCGACACGGAGATGGGCGTGCCCACGTTCTGGGACGACAACCGCCGCGCGCAGGAGCTCATCCGTGAGCGGACGGAGATCTCCCGTGTGCTCGGGCGACTCAAGGAGCTGACCGGTCAGGCGGACGACCTCGGCGCGATGATCGAGCTCGCCGACGAAGCGAACGACGGCAGCCTCGACACGGAGATCACCGACAGCATTCGCAAGCTCGGCATGGAGCTCGACGAGTTCGAGCTCAAGATCATGCTGTCCGACCGCCACGACCAGAAGGCGGCGATCCTCTCCATCCATCCGGGCTCCGGCGGCACCGAATCGCAGGACTGGGCGCAGATGCTCATGCGCATGTACCTCCGATGGTTCGAGCGCCGCGGGCTTCGCGGGGAAGTCGTCGACCTGCTGCCGGGCGAAGAAGCGGGGATCAAGTCGGTGACGATCGAAGTCACCGGCGATTACGCCTACGGGTTCCTGCGCGGCGAGACCGGCGTGCACCGGCTGATTCGCATCTCGCCCTTCGACGCCTCGCGCCGACGGCAGACGAGCTTCGCCGCCGTGCACGTCGCGCCCGAGGTCGACGACGTCGAGGTCACGATCCGCGAGGACGAGATCCGCATCGACGTCTTCCGCGCCGGCGGTCCGGGCGGCCAGGGCGTGAACACGGCCGACTCGGCGGTGCGCATCACGCACCTGCCGACGAATCTCGTGGTGTCGTGTCAGAACGAGCGCTCGCAGCTCCGGAACCGCGACACCGCGATGCGGATTCTGAAGGCGAGGCTCTTCGAGCTGGCGGAGAAGAAGCAGCGCGACGAGCTCTCCGCCGTGATCGGCGCGAAGAAGGAGATCGCGTTCGGCAACCAGATCCGGACGTACACGCTCCATCCGTACCAGCTCGTGAAGGACCACCGCACGAACGCGGAGGTCGGCAACGTCGAGGCCGTCATGGACGGGGACATCGATCCGTTCGTGAAGGCCTATCTCCTGTGGTCGCGCGGGGCGCAATCGTGAGCGGAGCCGAAGGCAGGCCGGAAGGCAGCGACCTCCTCCGATTGCGCCGCGAAAAGCTCGACGGGCTGCGGGCGCGCGGCATCGATCCGTTCGGCGGCCGCTACCCGGTCACGCACTGGGCGCGCGCGCTGACGGGCGGGCTGGCGGGTGCGACGGACGACGAGCTGAAGGCCGTCGGAGCGGTCAGCGTGGCCGGTCGCGTCGTGTCGATGCGCCACCACGGCAAGACGTGCTTCGCGCATCTCATGGATCAGACCGGGCGGCTGCAGCTCTACGCGCGCGCCGATGCGCTCGGCGACGATTACGCGCCCTTCACGGACCTCGACGTCGGCGACTTCATCGGCGTCACCGGCGAGATGTTCCGCACGCGAACCGGTGAGATCACGGTGGCGGTGAAGGCGTTCACGTTCCTGTCGAAGTCACTGCGGCCGCTGCCGGAGAAGTGGCACGGGTTGAAGGACGTCGAGACGCGCTACCGGCAGCGGTACGTCGATCTCGTCGTGAATCCGGAGACGCGCGAGATCTTCGCGCTCCGATCGCGGCTGGTGCACGCGCTCCGCGCGTTCCTCGACGCCCGCGGCTTCGTCGAAGTCGAGACGCCGATGATGCAGCCGATCCCCGGGGGCGCCATCGCGCGGCCGTTCCGCACGCACCACAACGCGCTCGACATGGAGCTCTTCCTCCGCATCGCGCCGGAGCTCTATCTGAAGCGTCTCGTCGTGGGCGGCTTCGATCGGGTCTACGAGATCAACCGGAACTTCCGGAACGAAGGCGTCGACACCCAGCACAACCCGGAGTTCACGATGCTCGAGTTCTACCAGGCCTATGCCGACTACGGGGACCTGATGGAGCTGACGGAAGCGATGTTCACGGAGCTCGCGCAGACGCTGAAGGGCGGGGTCACGCTCACGTGGGGCGAGCACACCATCGATCTCACACCGCCATGGCGGCGGCTCCCGTTCTTCACGGGACTGTCCGAAGCGCTCGGCCTGACCGTGACGCCGGACACCGGCGTCGAAGCGCTCGTGCCCGCGGCGCGCGCGCGGGGGATCGAGCACCACGGCGGCCCGGCGTGGCGCCTCTGGAAGGACGTGTTCGAGACGCTCGTCGAGCCGACGCTCGTGCCGCCGACGTTCGTCATCGACTTCCCGATCGAGCTGTCGCCGCTCGCGAAGACGAAGCGGAGCGATCCGGCGCTCGTCGATCGCTTCGAGCTGTTCATCGCGAACCGCGAGATCGCCAACGCGTACAGCGAGCTCAACGATCCGATCGATCAGCTCGGGCGCTTCCGTGAGCAGGCGGCGCTGCTGGCGCGCGGCGACGACGAGGCGCACTGGCTCGATCTCGACTACGTCCGCGCGCTCGAGTACGGGATGCCGCCGGCGGCGGGCGAGGGGATCGGCATCGACCGGCTGACCATGCTCTTCACCGACCAGAGCTCGATCCGCGAGGTGATCCTCTTCCCGCATCTCCGCCCCGAGCGCGATCTCGAGCTCGGCATCGACGAGGGCGCCTCGTGAGCCGCGGACTGCCGTTCGAGCTGTTCCTCGGCTTCCGCTACCTCCGCGCGCGCGGCCAGCGCACGAACCTGTCGTTGTTCGTCTGGATCGGCGTGGGCGGCGTGTTCCTCGGCGTCGCGGCCCTCATCGTGGTCCTGGCGGTCATGACGGGATTCCAGGATGCGATCCGCGACAAGATCCTCTCGGCCAATCCGCACCTGCTCGTGCTGCAGGCGGGCGGGCGCGGTGTGGCGGGCTCAGGTCCCCTGGCCGAACGGATCCGCGTGCTCCCGGGCGTGAAATCGGCGACGCCCTTCGTGCTGCAGCAGGCCCTCTTCACGAGCGCGCCGGGTGGCGCCCACGGGGGCGTCATCCGCGGCGTCGATCTCGGATCCGCGTCGATCGTCCAGGACGTTCGCGCGCAGCTCAAGAGCGGCCGTCTCGATCCCGTCATCGCCGGCGAGCCGGCGATCCTGCTCGGATCCGAGATGGCGCGAACGCTGGGCGTCCTGCCCGGCGACAGCGTCACGGTCATTTCGCCGCAAGGCGCGCTGACCGCCGTCGGCATGGTGCCGCGCATGCGGCGCTACACGGTGGCCGGCACGCTCGAGGTCGGCATGCACGAGTACGACGCGTCGGTCGCCTATCTCGCACTGCCGGCCGCGCAGGAGTTCGCGGGGCTCACGACCGGCGTGACCGGCATCGAGGTGAAGCTCCACGACCCGTTCGAGGCGAAGACCGTCGGGCGCCGCATCTCGCAGGAGCTCGGGTACCCGTTCTGGATCCGCGACTGGATGGAGATGAATCGCAATCTCTTCAACGCGCTCCAGCTCGAGAAGCTCGCGCTCTTCGTCATCGTGACGATCATCGTGCTGGTCGCGGCATTCGCGATCATCGGCCACCTCGTGCTGCTCGTCGCGGAGAAGCGCAAGGAGATCGGCATCCTGAAATCGATCGGCGCCTCCGGCCCGAGCATCACCGCGGTCTTCTTCACCGTCGGCATGACGATCGGCCTGGTCGGCACGCTCGCGGGCAGCTTCGTCGGCCTGGCGCTGATCTGGATCCAGAACACGTACAAGATCATCCGGCTGGCCGGCGACGTGTACCAGATCGACTACCTGCTGATGAAGCTGACGCCGGGGGACTTCGTGCTGATCGTGAGCGCGACGCTGCTGCTCGCGTTCCTCGCCACGGTGATCCCCGCGCGCCGCGCAGGACAGCTCGCGCCGGTGGACGTGCTTCGCTACGAGTGATGGGTGCATCGCGCGCGGACTGCACGCCGGCTCGACGCGACCGGGAGCGACAAAGCCCACCCTCGGTGGTCGCGGCCTCGCGGACCCCGCTACCAATGATCCGGTAATGGCGACGACAGACGCTCCGCTGCTGCTCGCCGACGCGGTGGAAAAAGACTACACGTCCGGTCCCGAACTCGTGCGCGTCCTGCGCGGCGCAACGGTGGAACTCCGGCCCGCGGAGGTCGTCACCCTCGTCGGGGCGTCCGGTGTCGGGAAGTCCACGCTGCTCCACCTGCTCGGCGGCCTGGATCGCCCGGGCAGCGGGCGCGTGCTCTTCCGCGGCGAGGACATCTTCGCGCGCGGCGAGGCGGGCCTGGCGCGCTATCGCCGGCACGACGTCGGCTACGTCTTCCAGTTCTACAACCTGCTCGGCGAAATGACGGCGCTCGAGAACGCGATGCTCCCCGCGCTGCTGGCGCGGCGCCCGTCGCGCGAAGCGCGCGAGCTCGCCGCCGAAGCGCTCGCGGAAGTCGGCCTCGCCGACCGCATGCGCCATCGTCCCGGCGAGCTGTCAGGGGGGGAGCAGCAGCGCGTCGCGGTCGCACGCGCGCTCGTGAATCGTCCGCAGGCGCTGCTCGCGGACGAGCCGACGGGCAACCTCGATCCGAAGACGAGCGCGGTGATCTACGACCTGTTCCTGCGTCTGCAGGCCGAGCGGGGGCTCGCGTTTCTGATCGCGACCCACAACATGGAGCTCGCGCGGCGTGCGGACCGGTCGTATCGGCTCGTCGAAGGACGCGCGCGACCCGTAACCCCGGGGGAATAAGCCGGCAGGGATTTCGCATGGTTAGTCGTCGAGGAGCGAAAAACCGTAGCGGGTGTGTGACGGCCCGGATATACTGACCTCGTAACTATCCGTCGACGAAAGCAAAACTCGGCGTCGAACGGGCGACGAAAGGGGTGGGGGAGACCAGTGTTTGAACGATTCACCGAACGCGCGCGACGAGTCATCATCCTGGCCCGCGAAGAAGCAGGGCGGTTCCGGCACGATTTCGTCGGAACCGAGCACGTGCTGCTCGGGCTGATCCGCGACGGTGAGGGCATCGCGACGGCCGTCCTGCAGCGCCTCGGGCTCCGGCTCGAGACGGTGAAGGCGGAAGTCGAGCGTGCACTCGCCGGCTTCCCCAAGACGCTCACGTTCGGTGAGGTGCCCTTCACGCCCCAGGCGAAGCGTGTCCTCGAGCTGTCGATCGAGGAAGCACGTCAGCTCGGCCACAACTACATCGGGACGGAGCACCTGCTGCTCGGCCTGATGAAGGAAGGCCAGTCGATCGCGGCCAAAATCCTGGAGTCGCTCGGTGCGCGCCTCGACGAGGTGCGCCAGGAGACGCTGGCGTTGCTCGGCGACCAATACTATCCGCGGCCGAAGAAGCGCTCCCAGACCCCCGTCCTCGACGAATTCGCGCGCGACCTGACGCAGCTCGCCCGCGAGACGAAGCTCGATCCCGTCATCGGGCGCGAGCAGGAGATCGAGCGGGTCATCCAGATCCTCGCGCGCCGGACGAAGAACAACCCCGTGCTCATCGGCGAGCCGGGCGTCGGCAAGACCGCGATCGTGGAAGGGCTCGCGCAGAAGATCACGAGCCACGACGTGCCGGACGTGCTCGTCAACAAGCGGCTCCTCCAGCTCGACCTCGGCGCGCTCGTCGCGGGCACGAAGTACCGTGGCCAGTTCGAAGAGCGCCTGAAGGCCGTGATGAAGGAGATCCGGCAGTCCGAGAACGTGATCCTGTTCCTCGACGAGCTGCACACGCTGATCGGCGCCGGCGCCGCCGAGGGCGCGATCGACGCGTCCAACATGCTGAAGCCGGCGCTGTCGCGCGGTGAGATCCAGACGATCGGCGCGACGACGCTCGACGAGTACCGGAAGTACATCGAAAAGGACGGCGCGCTCGAGCGCCGCTTCCAGCCGGTCCTCGTGAAGGCGCCGTCGGTGCCCGAAGCGATCGAGATCATCCGCGGGCTGCGCCACAAGTACGAGGCGCACCACCGGGTGAAGATCACCGAGCAGGCCATCACGGCCGCGGTGAACCTCGCGGACCGCTACATCACGGACCGCCAGCTCCCCGACAAGGCGATCGACGTCATCGACGAGGCGTCCTCGCGGACGCGGCTCATGGCGCTGACGCCGCCGCCCGAGATCAAGGAGCTCGAGAAGGAGCTCGAGCGGGTCATCCGCGAGAAGGACATGTACCTCGAGGCGCAGGAGTTCGAGAAGGCGGCCTCGCTGCGGGAGAAGGAAAAGATCCTTCGCCACCGCGAGGAAGAGCTGAAGCGCGAGTGGGAGAAGAACAAGGGCAAGGGCGTGCAGTCGGTCGGCGAGGAGGACATCGAGTTCATCGTCTCCCGCTGGACGGGCATCCCGCTCTCGAAGCTCGAGGAGAAGGAGTCGGAGAAGCTCGCGCGCATGGAGGAAGCCCTCCACGGCCGGATCATCGGCCAGGACGACGCGGTGAAGGCGGTGTCGCGCGCCATCCGCCGCTCGCGCGCCGGTCTCAAGGACGCCAAGCGTCCCGTCGGCTCGTTCATCTTCCTGGGCCCGACGGGTGTCGGTAAGACGGAGCTCGCGCGCGCGCTGGCCGAGTATCTGTTCGGCGACGAGAACGCGCTGATCCGCGTCGACATGTCGGAGTACATGGAGAAGTTCTCGGTGTCGCGCCTCCTCGGCGCGCCTCCCGGCTACGTCGGCTACGAAGAGGGCGGCTTCCTCACCGAGAAGGTGCGGCGGCGCCCGTACTCGGTCGTGCTCTTCGACGAGATCGAGAAGGCGCATCCGGACGTGTTCAACATGCTGCTGCAGGTCCTGGACGACGGCCGGCTGACCGACTCGCTCGGCCACGTCGTCGACTTCAAGAACACGATCCTGATCATGACGTCGAACCTGGGTACGAGCCTGATCGGCAAGCGCACGTCGCCGGGCTTCCTGGCCGAGTCGGACGAGTCGTCCTACGAGAAGATGAAGGACCGGGTCCTGGAGGAGCTGAAGCGCTCGTTCCGGCCCGAGTTCATCAACCGGATCGACGACACGATCGTGTTCCACGCGCTCTCCATGGACCACATCACGCAGATCATTCGGCTGATGATCTCGCGCATCAACAAGCAGCTGACGGAGCGCGGGATCGAGCTGATCCTGACGCCGGCGGCCGAGGGTGCGCTGGTCGACAAGGGCTACGATGCGACGTACGGCGCGCGGCAGCTCCGGCGGACCCTGCAGAAGTACATCGAAGACCCCTTGGCCGAGGCGATCGTGCGCGGGCAGCTTCCGGACAGCGCCCGGATCGAGGTCGACGTCGATCCGACCGGGTTCGTGTTCCGCGAGGCTCCGCCCGTCGAGACCCCGCTCGAGCTGGCAGAGCACTGAGCACTCGGGTCACGGTCTGAGAGCCCGGTGACCGTATCGGGGCGGATGCGTGTCGTCGGTTGGACGCTTGCGCTCGTCGTCTCTCTGCTGCTGACCGCGGTTCCGCACGTCGCCGCCCAGCCGCGACCCGGGGCTCCGGGCGCGGCTCGGCCGGCGCCGCTCGTCCGCGAGCTCGGGGTCGAGGGGAACCGCCGGGTTCAGGAAGCCGTCATTCTCGGCGCCATCCAGACCAAGCCGGGCGCCGTGTTCAATCCCTCCGCACTGTCCGAGGACCTCCGGAGCGTCTTCGCGCTCGGCTTCTTCGACGACGTCCAGATGCGGGTCGAAGACTTCGAGGGCGGCGTGAAGATCACCTTCGTCGTGGTCGAGCGGCCCTTCGTGCGGGATGTCGACTTCACGGGCAACAAGAAGATCGACACCGAGAAGCTGCGCGAGAAGATCGACATCAAGCTGGGCCGCGTCCACAACCCGGTCGACGTCCAGCGCGCCCGCGAGAAGCTCAAAGAGCACTACGAAGAAGAGGGCTACTTCGAAGTCCAGATCACGCCCGAGACCGACAAGTTCTCGGACGGCGACGTCCGCGTGCTCTTCAGCATCAACGAGGGCCGCCGCATCACCATCGACAAGATCGTCATCCACGGCAACAAGGGGCTGACCGACAAGCAGATCAAGGCCGCGATGGCGACGCAAGAGCGTGAGTACTTCGTCTTCCGCGGGACCGTCCAGCGCCAGCGCCTCGAAGACGACATCGAGCGCGTGATCTCGCTCTACAACGATCACGGCTTCATCCAGGCGCGCGTGGAGTCGCACGACATCCAGACCGATCGCGAGAAGGCGCGCATCACGGTCACGCTCAACGTCGTCGAGGGACCGCAGTACCGCGTCGGCGACGTGAAGCTGGCCGGCGTGACGCTCCTGCCGGAAGCCGAAGTGCGACGCCAGGTGCGCCTCAAGACCGGCGACGTCTTTTCGCGCTCGGAATTGCGTGACGCCGCGAAGCGGATCACCGACCTCTACAGCACGATCGGCCGCGCGTCGGCGGACGTCGCGCCGCGCACGGAGCAGCACCCCGGCGCGCAGCGCGTCGACGTCGTCATGGACATCGCCGAAGGCCCCGAGGTGTACGTCGAGCGGATCAACGTCACCGGCAACGTCCGCAGCGAGGACAAGATCCTCCGGCGCGAGATCCCGATGGCCGAAGGCGACCTCTTCACCCTGCAGAAGCTCCAGCGCGCCCGCCAGCGCCTGGTGAACCTCGGCTATTTCGAGACGGTGGACGTCACGACACAGCGTGGCGCGGACAAGACGAAGATCATCGTCAACGTCGAGGTCACCGAGCGGCCGACCGGCATGTTCTCCATCGGCGGCGGCTTCTCGTCCGTCGACTCGTTCGTCGGCACCATCGACCTCTCGCAGCGGAACTTCCTCGGCCGCGGCTGGGAGGTGGCGCTCCGGCTGCGCGGCGGCGGCGTGTCGCAGTCCGGGTCGCTGTCCTTCACCGAGCCCTGGCTCTTCGACCGGCCGCTGTCCGCGGGCGTCGATCTCTTCAACGTGCGGCGGCAGTTCCCCGAGTACGACGTCGAGTCGCTCGGCGGTGGGCTGCGGCTCTCGCACCCGTTCGGGGAGTACTGGCGGTGGCATACCGGCTACCGGCTCGCGCAGGAGAAGATCGCGGACGTCGACGACAACGCGTCCCCGGCGCTCCGCGAGGAAGAAGGCTCACGCCTCACGTCGCTGGTCTCGGGCGCGCTCAGCCGTGACAGCCGCGACAACATCATGTCGCCGACGCGCGGCGGCACGACGAACCTGTCGGCGGAATTCGCCGGGCTCGGCGGCGACTCGCGGTTCGCGAAAACCATCGCCAGCACCGCGTACTTCAGGCCGATCTGGCTGAATCACATCGTGTCCGGACGGGCCGAGATCGGCTACGGATTCGGCTGGAGCGACGAACCGCTGCCGCTGTTCGAGCGTTTCTACCTCGGCGGCCCGAACACGATTCGCGGCGTGAAATTCCGGCGGATCTCGCCGGTGGACGAGAGCGGCACGCGCATCGGCGGGACGAGCGAGATCCTCGGCAACGTGGAATACATCGTGCCCCTGCCCCTTCAGATCCGCCTCGCCGCGTTCTTCGACATCGGCAACGTGTACGGATTCGGCACCAAGTTCGACCCCACCCAGACCAGGGAAGCGGCCGGCGGCGGCGTGCGGTGGAACTCACCGTTCGGACCGATCCGGCTAGACTATGGCATCAACTTGGACCGCAGGAAGGGCGAGGACTTCGGAGCGTTCCATTTCTCCGTCGGCTCGCCGTTCTAGCGGCGCCACGGCAACACGCAGGAGGATCGGATGAGGGCAGGGCCGCGTTACGGACTCACGGTCATCGCGCTCGCGCTCGCGGTCGCATCACCGGCGGCCGCCCAGGCGCCCGCGCAGGCGCCCGCCGCGCCGGCCGCCCGAGCCGGCGCGATGGACGACGGCTACCGCGTCGGCGTGTTCGACATGCAGCGCGTGCTCGTGAAGTCGACGTCGGGCATGGCGGCACGCGAGTCGCTCGAGCGGGAGCGCGCGGTGATGCTGAAGGACGCCGACGGCAAGCGCGTCGAGCTCGAAAAGCTCCGCGACGAGCTCGACAAGAAGGGCCCGCTGATGACGGCCGAGGCACGGCGCGAGCGCGAGGATGTGTTCGAGCGCAAGCGGCGCGACTTCGCGCGGCTCCGTGACGACTACACGAAGGAGCTCGAGAAGAAGGAGCAGGAGCTGCTCCGCCGGGTCCTCCGCGAAGTGCAGGGCGTGATCCAGCAGGTCGCGTCGAAGGGCCGCTTTCTCGTCATCATCGAAAAGCAGTACGTCGCGTACATGGCGCCGA
The DNA here is from genome assembly GCA_016184365.1 of Candidatus Rokuibacteriota bacterium. Taxonomy (GTDB): domain Bacteria; phylum Methylomirabilota; class Methylomirabilia; order Rokubacteriales; family CSP1-6; genus AR8. Next base: position 41,814 of record JACPCW010000113.1, on the reverse strand, counting down.
ACGCCGACGTCACCGACGACATCATCCGCGCCTACGACCAGGAAGCCGCCGCGAAGGGCAAGAAGTAGCGCCCGGATGGCGGAGCGGCAGTTCAGTCTCGGCGCGCTCGCCGAAGCGCTCGGCGCCGTCCTCGAGGGTGACCCGGCCCGCATCGTGACGGGCATCGCGCCGCTCGAAGCGGCCGGCCCCGATCACGTCTCGTTCCTCACCGACGCGCGGTACCGCGCCCAGGCGAGCCGCTCGCGCGCCGGCGCCGTGGTGCTGGCGGCGGATGCGGAGCCGCTCGCGACCGCGATGCTCCGCGTGAAGGATCCCGGCCAGGCGATGATCCGGCTGCTCGATGTCTTCCATCCGCGCCCCGTGCCGACGCCCGGCATTCACCCCGCCGCGGTCATCGCCGACGGCGCGCGCGTCGACACGACGGCGTCCGTCGGGGCGCTCGCCGTCGTCGAGCGCGGCGCGGTGATCGGTGCGGCGGTCCGCGTGCACGCGCTCGCGTACGTCGGCGCCGGCGTCGAGATCGGCGAAGGCAGCGAGATCCATCCGCACGCCGTCCTCGAAGACGGCGTACGCCTGGGGCGGCGGGTCATCGTCCATGCCGGCGCGGTCGTCGGCGGCGACGGATTCGGCTACCTGTTCACCGACGGCGCGCACCGCAAGATTCCGCAGGTCGGCACGGTCATCGTCGAGGACGACGTCGAGATCGGATCGAACGCGACGATCGACCGCGCGATGCTCGGCGCGACGGTCATCGGGCGGGGCACGAAGATCGACAACCTCGTGCAGGTCGGCCACAACGTGACCATCGGCGAGCACTCGATCCTCGTCTCGCAAGTCGGCATCTCGGGGTCCTCGCATCTCGGACGCGGGGTCGTCCTCGCCGGGCAGGTGGGGATCGCCGACCACGTCACGATCGGCGACGGCGCCATGGTCGCGGCCCAATCGGGCATCCACGCCGACGTCGAGCCGGGCGCGAAGCTCCTGGGCACGCCGGCGCGGCCGCTCATGCACGCCAAGCGCATCTATCTCACGGAGGACAAGCTGCCGGACCTCGCGCGCAAGCTGCGCGACCTCGAACAACGGCTCGACCGGCTCGACGGTGGTGGCAAGGCCGGGCGGGATGGCTGAGATCCACGCGAGCGCGATCGTCGATCCGCGGGCCCGCATCGGCAACGCCACCATCGGCGCGTATTCCGTCATCGGTCCCGACGTCACCGTGGAGGACGGCGCCGAGATCGGCCATCACGTCGTCATCGACGGGCCGGTCGTCCTCGGCGCGGGCGTGCAGATCGGCCACGGCTCGGTCGTCGGCGCGCCCCCCCAGGATTTGAAGTATCGGAAGGAGACGTTCTCCGGCGTCCGCATCGGGCCGCGCACCGTGCTGCGCGAGCACGTGACGATCAATCGCGCGACGACGCCGGACGCGTGGACGTCCATCGGCAGCGACTGCTTCATCATGACCGCCGCGCACGTGGCGCACGACTGCCGGCTGGGTGACGGCGTCATCGTCATCAACACCGCCGGCATCGCCGGACACTGCGACATCGCGGACCGTGCAACCATCGGCGCATACGCCGGTCTGCATCCCTTCACGCGCGTCGGCGAATACGCCTACATCGGCGGACTGTCGAAGATCACGTCCGACGTGCCGCCGTACATGATCGTCGACGGCAACCCGGCCACGGCGCGCGGCATCAACGTCATCGGGCTGCGCCGCGCCGGCATCGTGCCCGCGGAGCGCCGCGCGCTCCAGGACGCCTACCGGCTGCTCTATCGCAGCGGGATCGCGCCGGCGACCGCGGTGGCGCGCATGCGCACGGAACTCGAGGGCAGCGCGGCCGTCGGGCGGCTGGCCGACTTCATCGCGGCGAGCAAGCGCGGCATCTCGGGACCGCCTCGGCGCGCGGACGCCGAAGCGGCCGTCAACGAAAGCGGAGGCGTGTCGTGAAGCGAAACACGGAGCGGGTGCGGGCCGGCGTCGTCGGGACCGGCCACATGGGGCAATACCACGTGCTCGTGTATGCCGAGCTTCGGGACGTCGACCTCGTCGGCGTCGCCGACATCGACAGCGCGCGGGCGGGCGCCGTCGCGCAGCACTACGACACGGGCGTCTTCGCGGACCACCGTGATCTCATCGGCCGCGTCGACGTCGCCAGCATCGCCGTGCCGACGGAACAGCACTTCCACGTCGCGCGCGATCTGCTGGAAGCGGGCATCAGCGTCCTCGTCGAAAAGCCGATCACGCCCACGCTCGAAGAGGCGCGCCAGCTGTACGAGATCTCCCGGCGGACCGGCGCCGTGATCCACGTGGGGCACGTCGAGCGGTTCAACGGCGCCGTCCAGGCGCTGCGCGAGATCGTCGATCGGCCGATCCTCGTCGAATCGCGGCGCCTCGGTCCGTTCTCGCCGCGCGTGCAGAAGGACAGCGTCGTGATCGACCTGATGATCCACGACATCGACATCGTGCTCGCGCTCGTGAACGGGCGGCCGCTACGCCTCACGGCGGCGGGGGCGTCGATCCACTCCGAGGTCGCCGACGTCGCGGCCGTGCAGATCTGGTTCGACACCGGGACCATCGCGACGATCACCGCCAGCCGCGTCACGGAAGAGAAGATCCGCACGCTCGCGATCACACAGCCCGACGCGTACATCGTCCTCGACTACACGGACCAGGACGTCCAGATCCATCGCCGCGCGGCGCAGGAATACACGTTGAACCGCGAATCGATCCGGTACCGTCAGGCCTCGTTCATCGAGCACCTGCGGGTGCACAAGGAAAACCCGCTGAAGCTCGAGATCCTCCACCTGATCCGCGAGCACCAGCGCTTGCGTCGGGGCGAAGCGGTGCCGCTCGCGGAGGCCGAAGATCTCAGATCGCTGGCGATGTCGCTCGAGATCGACGCCATGATCCGGGACGGGCGCGGTGAAGCGACGTTCGGCCCGGATTTCCCGTGGGGCGCGCGCTCGGCCTGATGTGCGGCGCCGGCGTCATGCCGGCGCGAATGGCGGCGGAGGCGCGGCGCCAGGGATGGCGGGTCGTCGCCTTCGTCTTCGGCGATGCGCCGGGCGTCGACGCCGCGGCCGATCTCACGATCCCGAGCCGCCTCGTCGAGATCGGTCCCGTGTTCGAGGCGCTCCAGCGGGAGGCGATCACGGCCGCGTTGTTCGCCGGCAAGTTCTGGCTGTCCGACATTCTGCGCACGGAACGCGGCGATAGCGCCGGCGAGGCACTCGTCGAGCGCGCGGGTTCCGTTGCGGAGAGCAATCTGACCGGCGCGGTGCTCGCCGCGTTCGGGGGTCTCGGCGTCGAGATCCTCGATCAGCGCGCGTTCGTCGGCGACTGGCTCGGCGGCGCCGGCGTCCTGTCCACGCGCACCCCGACGGACGGCGAGTGGGCCGACGTCCGGCGCGGACTCGGCATGGCGCGGATGTGCGCCGAGGCGCGGGTCGGCCAGACGGTCGTCGTGAAGCGCGGCGTCGTGGTCGCCGTCGAAGCGGCCGAGGGCACGACGGCGGCGATCCGGCGCGGTGGTGAGCTCGCCGGCGGCGGTGCCGTGGCCGTGAAGGTCGTCGCGCGCGACAACGACTACCGGTTCGACACGCCGACGATCGGCGTCGAGACGATCGAAGCGGCCGCGGCGAGCGGCGTCTCGGTCCTCGCCGTCGAAGCCAACCGCGTGCTCGTGCTCGATCGCGAGGCCGCGGTCGCCGCCGCGAATCGCGCCGGACTCGCGCTCGTGAGCGTCGACGATGACTGATCCGACAGCGGTGCCACGGAATCGGATAATCGAGGGGCGCCACGGCTCCGCCGGGGCGCCCCGAGCGACCGGGGGGTATGGGGGGCCCTTTCGAGGCCCCCCATGTGATCAAGTCGCGGCGCCGGCGATCATGATCGTCGCCGGCGAAGCCTCCGGCGATCTTCACGGCGCGACGCTGGCGCGCGGTCTCCGCGCCGTCGCCCCGGCCTGCACGCTCTACGGTATGGGCGGGCGCCACATGGCGGACGCCGGCGTCGACCTCATCGAGGACGTCACGGCGGCCGCCGCGGTCGGCGGGACCGAGGCGCTCGGCAAGCTGCCGCGGCTCTATCGCGTGTTCCGGACGCTCGTGGCGACCGCGACGACGCGGCGTCCCGACGCCGTCGTCCTCATCGACTTTCCCGAGTTCAACCTCCGGCTCGCGCGCAAAGTGCGCGACGCCGGCGTGCCCGTCGTGTATTTCATCCCGCCGCAGATCTGGGCGTGGCGCGGCGGGCGCATCGACGCGATCCGCCGGCGCGTGTCGCTCGTGCTCGCGGCATTTCCGTTCGAGGCGCCGATCTACCGCCGCGCCGGCGTGCCGTGTGAATTCGTCGGGCATCCGGTGCTCGACGCGCTGGCCGCGGCGCCGTCGCGCGGCGATGCGCGGCGGCAGCTCGGTCTCGACGACGCGACGCCGGTCGTCGGACTGCTGCCGGGCAGCCGGCGTGAAGAAGTCGACCGCATCCTGCCGCTGATGCGCGCGTCGATCGAGCGCGTCGTGGCGGTGATACCGGGCGCGCGCTTCGCCCTCGGCCTGGCGTCGACGATCGACCGCGTCGTGGTCGCGCGCGCGCTGGCCGGCGGTCCGCCGGTCGACCTCGTGCCGGGGGGCGCCCATGCCGTGATGCGGGCCGCGGATGCGCTCATCGTCGCGTCCGGCACCGCGACGCTCGAGGCCGCCGTGCTCGGCACGCCGATGGTCGTCGTCTATCGCTTCTCGCGGCTGAGCGAGGCGATGGGGCGATGGCTCGTGCGCATTCCGTGGATCAGCCTCGCCAACATCGTCCTCGGTCGCGCCGTCGTCCCGGAGCTCTATCAGTCGACGGCCACCGTCGACAACGTCACGAGCGAGACGCTGCGGCTCCTGCAGGACGCCGACGCGCATCGGGCCCAACGGGATGCGTTTGCGGATCTGGGCCGGGAGCTCGGCGAGCCAGGCGTCGGCGAGCGCGCGGCGCGGTGGGTCCTCGCGGCGGCCGCGCGGCGATGACCGACGTACAGCGCGTGATCGAGACGGGCGCCGGCTTTGCCGGCGACCGGCGAACGCTGGGGGTCTGGGGGCCATGTCGGGGCCCCCAGTAAGATCAATGCGCTTCCTCGCCACCGCGGCGTCGGTCGCGGCGCGCGCGCTCGGCGCCACGCTCCGTCTCGACGTCGTCGGCGTGGAGAGCGTCGCGCCGCTCTGGACGGCGCGCCGCCCGATCGTCTACGCGATGTGGCACGGCCGGATCCTCATGGCGCCGTGGGTGAACGCGCGGCTTCGCCGGACCCATGGCGCGCGGCGTGTCACGGTCCTCGCGAGCCGCTCGAGCGACGGCGAGCTGGTCGCGCGCTACGTCGAGCGCTTCGGGTTGTCCGTCGTCCGTGGATCCTCGTCGCACGGCGGCGCCACCGCGCTGCGTGCGCTGATCCGGACCCTGCGCGACGGCGACGACGTCGTGATCATTCCCGACGGTCCGCGCGGACCGCGCGGCCAGGTGCAGTCGGGCGTCATCGCGCTCGCGGCGTCGACCGGCGCGGCGCTCGTGCCGATGGCGATCGCCGCGCGGCCGGCCCGCACGCTGCGTTCCTGGGACCGGTTCCAGATTCCATGGCCGTTCGCGCGGATCGTCGCGGCGTTCGGCGCGCCCATCGTGTTCCCGGCCGACGCGGAGCAGGAGGCGGCACGCCGCGAGCTGACGGCCGCGCTCGATCGCGTGACGGCTGAAGCCGACCGCCGCGCCGGCCATCCGCCCGCGCTCGCGACCTCGTGGTCCGCCGCCGGGACGGAGCGCTCGGCGTGACGTTCGCCGTCTACACGGCGCTCGCGACCGTCGCGCTCATCGCGGGGTTCGGACCGGCGGCGATCGTGCGCCGCGTGACGCGCGGCGTGCCGCTGCACCTGCGCGCGCGGCTGGGATGGACGCGGGCGGACCGGCCGCCGCAGCCGTCCGGCTGGATCCACGCCGTGTCCGTCGGCGAGGCGATCGCCGCGGCGCCGCTCGTCGCCGGTCTTCGACGTCTGCATCCCGAGCTGCCGCTCGTCATGACGACGACGACCGACACCGGCGCGCGCATCGTCCGCGAGCGCTACGCGGGCGACGTGACGCATCGGTTCTTTCCGCTCGATCTCCCGGGCGCGGTGCGACGCGTGACGGATGCGATCGAGCCGGCGTTCCTCGTCACGATGGAGACGGAGCTCTGGCCCAACGTGCTCCGTCACCTCGCGCGCCGCCGGGTGCCGGTGATGATCGCGAACGGCCGGCTGTCGGATCGCTCGTTTCCGCGCTACCGCCGCGTCCGGCGCCTGCTGGCGCCGACGCTCACGCAGGTGGCCGTGTTCGCGATGCAATCGGACGAGGACGCGCGTCGCATCATCGCGCTCGGCGCGCCGCCCGAGCGCGTCTTCGTCACCGGCAATCTGAAGAACGACGCGCTTGCGGAAAGCGCGGGCGCGGTCGAGCTCTGGCATCGCCTCCTCGGCCTCGAGCCCGGCCAGCGCCTGTGGGTCGCCGGCAGCACCCACGCGGGCGAAGAGGACGCCGTCCTCGGCGCGCATCGCGCCATCGCGGGCACCCGCCCGGACGTCACGCTCGTCCTCGCGCCGCGCCATCCCGAGCGCGTGCCCGACGTGCTGGCCCTCGCGCGCGCGCGCGGCTTTCACGCCGTCCGCCGGAGCGAGCTGCCGCGCGCGCGCGAAGCCGGGCCGGTGATCGTCGTGGACACCGTCGGCGAGCTCGCGCAGATCTACGGGATCGCGGACGTCGTGTTCGTCGGCGGCAGCCTCGTGCCGGCCGGCGGCCACAACATGCTCGAGGCGGGACTGCGCCGGAAGCCCGTGCTCTTCGGTCCGCACACGGAGAATTTTCGCGACGCCGCCGCGCTGCTGGTCGAGAGCAGCGGCGGCATCCGCGTGGCCGACGGTGACGCGCTCGCGCGCGAGCTCGGGCGGCTGCTCGACGACCCGGCGCTCCGCGAGCGGCTCGGCGCCGCGGCGGGCGAAGCCGTCGCCTCGCGCAGCGGCGCGGTGAAGGAAACGCTCGAGCTCGTCGAGCGCTTCCTTCTGGCTGGGGGCCCCGACATGGCCCCCAGTCCCCCGACGCTCGGCAAGCCCGGAGCGACGCCGTGACGACCGCCCGGGATCGCGTCGTCCACGGCTGGGAGCACGGATTCTCGTCGGCGGAAACGCCGCTCGTGGCCACGCTGGCGGGCGGCTATCGCTGTCTGATCGGCACCCGGGACTGGCTGTACGCGCGCGGCATGCTGAAGAGCCGGCGGCTGTCGCGTCCGGTGGTCGCGGTCGGCAATCTGACGGTCGGCGGAACCGGGAAAACGCCGGCCGTGATGGCGGCGGTGGAGACGCTGATCGAGCTCGGGCATCGTCCGGCCGTCGTGAGCCGCGGGTACGGCCGCCGCACGGACGGCGTCCGCATCGTCGCCGACACGGCCGCGATCCGCGTGGAGCCCGAAGATGCCGGCGATGAGCCGTTCCTGCTCGCGCGGCGGCTGCCCGGCGTGCCCGTGATCGTCGGCGCCAACCGCGCGGATGCCGCGGCCATCGCCATCGACCGCTTCGACGCGACGGTGATCGTGCTCGACGACGGCTTCCAGCATCGGACGCTCGCGAAGGATCTCGAGATCGTGATGGCGCGCGCGCACGGTCCATGGGGCAACGGACGGCTGCTGCCCGCCGGCCCGCTGCGCGAGCCGCTGGACGCGCTGGCGCGCGCGCATCTCGTCATCGCCACCGGCGCGCGCCACGCCGACGACACGGAAGAAGTCGCGGCGGCCGTCGCCCGTTACGCACCGGGCGTGCCTGTCCTGCCCGCCGCGCACGTCGCCACGGAGTGCTGGGACGCGCGGCGCATGGCGCCGATGCCGCTCGAGGCGCTGCGCAACGCGCGCGTGCTCGCGTTCGCCGGCATCGGCACGCCGTCGGGCTTCGCGCGCACGCTCGCCGATGCCGGCGCGGACGTCGCCGATCTCGTCGCGTTCGGCGATCATCACTGGTATGGCGCGCGCGAGATCGCGGTGCTCGCCGAACGGGCGCAGGCCTTCGGCGCCGAAGCGCTGGTGACGACGGAGAAGGACTGGGTGCGGCTGCTCGGCCGCGCGGTTCCGCCCGTGCCGCTCTGGGTGGTCAGCGTACGACTGGAGCTCCTCGACGGCGCCGCGGTGTGGCGCGAGGCGTTCACGCGAGCATGTTCGAGCGCCTGAGCATTCGCCTGCCGAACTGGCTCGGCGACACCATCATGGCGACGCCGCTGCTCACGAGCGTGCGCGCGGCGTTCCCGGACGCCCGCGTGCTCGCCGCGGGTCCGTGGGCCTCGGTCCTCGCGGGGCAGGGGCTCGCCGACGTGCTGCTCGCGTATCCGCGCGCGTGGTCCGGACGTGCGCGCAGCGCCGATCTCGCACGCGATTTCCGCGCCGACGTCGCGGTGCTCCTGCCGAACTCGCTCGAATCGGCGCTCTCGGCGTATTACTGGGGCGCCCGCCGGCGCATCGGCTTCGCGACGGGCGGGCGCAGCTGGCTCCTCACCGATCGCGTCACACTGCCCGCGCCGCGCCTGCACCAGGTCGACGAGTACCTGCGCCTCGGTGCCGCGCTCGGCGCGCCGCCGGCGACGGACGTGCCGCGTCTCGCGCCGCCCGCACCGGAGAGCGACGAGCGCCGCGAGGCGCGCGCCTGGATCACCGGCGCCATCGGACTCGACCGCGCCGCCGTCGGCATTCATCTGGGCGCCGCGTACGGTGACGCCAAGATGTGGCCGGCCGACCGCGTCATCGAGCTCGTCGCGGAGCTGCGACAGCGCGGCGTCGATGCCGTGCTGCTCGGCCCGATGGACAACGACGCGAAGGCGCGCGGGATCGTGCGCGCGACCGGTGTCGCGAGTCTCGTCGGACGCGATCGTCCGGACGCGCTGCCGGCGCTGCTCGCCGAGCTGGGCGCGCTCGTCGCCGGCGACACCGGTGTGGCGCATCTCGCCGCTGCGCTCGGGACGCCGGTCGTGACGCTGTTCGGTCCGACGGATCCGCGGCTCAGCGCACCGCGCGGCCCTGGCGCCGTCGTGCAGCACGCCGTGCCGTGTGCGCCGTGCTTCTACCGGACCTGTCCCATCGACCATCCCTGTCTGCGCGGCATCACGGCCACCGAAGTCGCGGACCGCATCGTCGCCGGCATGCGACACGAGGTCGTCCGGTGACGTCGCTCGCGGTCCTGCATCTCGCGGCGAACCGCTGGTGGACGGGCAGCGCGGATCCGACGATCCAGCTCATCACCGGCCTGGTGGCGCGCGGGCACCGCGTGCGGCTCGCCGTGATCCCGGGTGATCGGTTCGAGACGAAGGCGAGGGAAGCGGGCATCGACGTCGTGGCCGGCGTGCGGCTCGAGACGAACCTCCGGCCGCTCGCCCTGGCGTCCGACGTCCGCGCGCTTCGCCGCGTCGTCCGCGAGTCGCGCATCGACGTGATCCACGCGCACCATTCGCACGATCACTGGCTGGCCGCGATGGTGGCCGGCGCGCGGCACGACGGGCGCGCGCCCGTCGTGCGGACGTTCCACAACCGTCGCGCCGTGAAGCACGGCGCGCTGTCGCGGTGGCTCCACGCGCGCACGGCGGCGTTCTTCGCGGTGTCGCGCCACATCGAGGCGCGCGCCCGCGAGGCCGGCATCCCGCGCGAGCGCCTGTTCTGGATCCCGGGCTCGGCGGACCTGCCGCGGTTCACCGTGCCCGCCGACCCCGGACCGATCCGCGAAGAGTTCAAGCTCGGCACGGCGCCCGTCATCGTGTCCGTGTCGCGGCTCGCCCCGAACCGCGGCCACGAGCTGCTCGTCGCCGGCTTCCGCCGGCTGCTGGCCGACATGCCCGAGGCGCGCCTGCTCCTCGTCGGCAAGGGGGAGGCGCGCGCGCGGCTCGAGGCGCTCGTCGTCGAGCTCGGGCTCACCGAGCGCGTCGTGTTCACGGGGTATCGCGATCGCGATCTCCCCGCCGTCCTCGCGGCCGCGGACTGCTTCGCGCTGATGGCCGCAGGATCGGACGAATCGTGCCGCGCCGCCCTGGAAGCGATGGCGGCCGGGCGCGCCGTCGTCGCCGGCCGCCATGGCGCGCTGCCGGAAACCGTCGTGCATGGCGAGACGGGGTTGCTCGTCGACGATCGTCCGGAGAGCGTCGCCGAAGCGCTCGCCGCGGTCCTGAGCGATCGTCAGCGCGCGGCCGGGATGGGGCGCGCCGGACGCCGGCGGGCCGAGGACGTGTTCGGCCCCGAGCAGTCGGTGACGACCGTCGAGCGCGTGTACGCGAGTCTCACGTGAGAATCCTGCAGCTCGTCTCCTGCCGCGGATGGTCGTCGGACGCGTACTGGGCGGCGCGCGTGAGCCGCGAGCTCGAGCGTCGTGGTCACGAGGTGACGCTCGGCTGCCGCGCCGGCACCGAGCTCCGCGTGATCGACCGCGCGCGCGAGGAAGGCGTGACGCGCACGGTGACGTACGGCTTCGCGGGCGGCGTCCGTCCGCGCGACGACGTCGACGACGTGCGGCAGCTGATCGAGGCGCTCGGCGCGACGGACGTGGTGCACGTGCATCGCGGCAAGGAGCACTGGCTCGCCGCGGTGGCGAACCGCCTGTCGCGCACGCCGCGGCCGCTCGTGCGTACGCGTCACATCGTGCAGGCCGTCCGCCCGCACGCGGGGAATCGCTGGCTGTACCGGCAGGCCACGGCGCTCGTCGTCACGGTCACCGAGGCGATCCGGCGGCAATACCTCGCCACCGGACTGCTGCCGCCCGACCGCGTCGTCGCGTTGCCCGGCGGCGCCGACGCCGAGACCCATCGCCCCGGCCCGCACGATCCGAACGTTCGCGCCGCGCTCGGCGCTGCGCCGGACGAGCCGCTCATCGGCATGATCGCCGGCTTCCGCACGATGAAGGGGCACCTCGTGGCCGTCGAGGCCGTCCGCCGTCTCGTCGATGCGGGGGTCCGGGGCCACGTCGTCTTCGTCGGCCGCGGCGCGCGCGAAGCGCTCGTGCGCGACGCGCTCCGGCGCCACCGGCTCGAAGCGCGCGTCACGATCGCAGGCTATGTGGGCGACGTGGCCACCGTCATGCGCGCGCTCGACGTGGCGCTCTACGTGCCCCTCGAATCGGACGGGATGTCGCGGGTCGTCTTCGAGTGCCTCGCGACCGGACTGCCGCTCGTCGCGTCCCGCGTCGGCGTGGTGCCGGAGGTGCTGCGTGACGGCGAGCACGCGCTGCTCGTGGCCGCGGGCGACGCCGCGATGCTCGCGGATGCGATCGGGCGCCTCGTGCGCGACGCGGCGCTGCGCGACCGTCTGGGCCGCGCCGCGCGCGAGCTGTGCGAGAGCCGGTATTCGGGCGCGCGCGTGGCGGCCGCGCTCGAAGCGCACTACGCACGGCTGGCGCCGGCCGGCACGACCGTGGCGACCGCGGACCGTTGAGCCGCACCGCCAGCCGGCCGCGCATCTCCATCCTCTGCTTCGATCTCGCGGACAACGCGACCGGCCGTGTCGAGCTGCTGGCCCGGCTCCTCGCGCCGCGCTACGACGTCACGGTCGTCGGCCCGCGCTTCGGTCCCGAGCTGTGGGCCCCGGCGCAGGGCGGACCGGTCACGTACCGCGCGGTGGCCGGCGCGCGGTATCCGGCGCTCCTGACCCGCGTCGGGACGCTCGTGCGACTCGTCGACGGCGATCTGATCCTGGCGTCGAAGCCGCGGCCGACGAGTTACGGCATCGGACTGCTCGCGCGCGCGCGGCGCCGCCGGCCATTGCTCCTCGACATCGACGACTGGGAGCTCGGCTTCTTCTATCGCTCGGGGCGCTGGGGTCGCGTGGGCCGCGCGCTCAACGTCGCGAACCCGAACGGCCTCACGTGGACGTGGCTGACGGAGCGGCTCGTCGGGCGCGCGGACGCGATCACCGTCGGGTCGCGGTTTCTCGAACACCGGTTCGGCGGTGTGCTGATCCCGCACGTCCGCGACACCGACGCGTGGGATCCGTCGCGCTTCGACCGCGAGCGGGAGCGTGCGCGTCTCGGCGTGGCGGGCGACAAAGTCGTGATGTTCCTCGGCACGCCGCGCGGCCACAAGGGCGTCGACGACCTCGTCGAGGCGGCGCGCGGCCTCGGGCCGGGCGTCGTGCTCGCCATCGTCGGCGCCGCACCCGACGGCGCCGCGGCCCGGCGATGGAGCACGCTGCCGTTCGTCCGCGTCATCGGAAAAATTCCGTTCGACGACATTCCGCGCTATCTGGTCGCGGCCGACGTCGTCGCGGCGCCGCAGCGGGCAACGTCCGACACGGTCGGGCAGGTGCCGGCGAAAGTCTTCGACGCGATGGCCCTGGCGCGTCCGGTCGTGTCGACGTCGGTCTCGATGATCCCGGAGATCCTGGCCGGCGCGGGAGTGGTCGTGCCGCCGGACGATCCGCGGGCATTGCGAGACGCCATCCGCGGCTTGCTGGACGATCCGGCAAGAGCCGAAGCGCTGGGGAAGAGAGCGCGCGAACGTTGCGAACAGCACTACAGCTTCGAGTCGGCACGGCGCGCATTGTTCCCGTTGGTCGACGAGTTGCTGGCAAAGGGCGGTCGCCGATGAGGCCGCGTATCGATGGCGGGTCTGCGGAGAAGCCGCCCATGACGGACGCCGTCGTGCTCACGCGAGGCCGGGTATCGTGGCGCGAGCGGCGGCGACGCGGGCCGAGGGGGTCGCCGAGACCCGTTCCGGTAAACCACCGTGACCACATGGCGGTGCAGAG
>JACPCW010000113.1:0-29015 GCA_016184365.1 Candidatus Rokuibacteriota bacterium | reverse complement strand
AGAGTGGGAACGCGGAAGAGCGCAACCGGAGCACAGCGGGCCGTGGTCGAACGACCCCCTCGGCCCGCGTCGCCGTCGTCCGCGCCCCAGCGCGAAGCCATCACGCGAGACACCGACAAGCGACATGCGCGTCCTGATCGTCACGCGCCCCTGGTCGTTCCACGGCGGCATCGAGACCGCCACCGCGGGCATTCTGCGCGGTCTGGTCGACTACGGCGACGACGTGCACGTGCTGACGCCGGGCACGCCGCCGCCGGTCCCCGGCGTCACCATCCATTCGCTGCGGGTGCCGCCGCTGCCGTCGTCCGGACGCGCCGTCGCGTTCGCGCTGCTCGCGCGACGCCAGGCGCAGCGCGGTCGCTGGGACGTCGTGCAGACGCACGAGCGGACGCTCGGCGCCGACGTGTATCGCGCGGGCGAGGGGTGCCACCGCGCGTACCTCGAGCACCGCGACGACCGCGGCGGGCGCGCGATGTACCATCGCGTCGTCCTCGCGCTCGAGCGGCGCGTGTTCGCCGAGACACCCGCGATCGTCGCCATCGCGAGGCGCGGGCGCGCCGAGATCCAGCGGCTGTACGGCGTCGCGGACGAGCGCGTCGCCGTCGTCTACAACGGCGTCGATCTGGAGCGCTTCCATCCGGCGAACCGCGCGCGGCATCGCGACCGCGCGCGCGGCGAGGCCGGCGTGCCGGCGGCGGCCCGCGTGCTGCTGTTCGTCGGAAGCGGCTTCGCGCGCAAGGGACTGGCGACGGTCATCGACGCGCTCGGCGCCCTCGACGATCCGTCCGCGCGACTGCTCGTCGTCGGGAAGGGCGACCCGGCGGAGTACCGCGCGCTCGCGGAGCGACGCGGCATCGCCGACCGGGTCGTCTGGCTCGGCCCGCGGCCCGACGTCGAGCGCTGGTACGCCGCGGCCGACGGCGTCGTCCTCCCGGCGCGTTACGAGCCGTTCGGCAACGTCCACCTCGAGGCGCTGGCGTCCGGCGTGCCGATGCTGACGAGCGCGCGGGCGGGTGGCGCGGAAGTCATCGTCGACGGCGTCAACGGCGCCGTCCGTGAACCGCGCGACGCCGCGGGCTTTGCCGATGCGTTTCGGACGCTCGTCGCGGTGCCGGAAGCCGAGCGGATCGCGCGCGCCCGCGCGTCAGCCGAGCCCTACACGTACGCGCGGCAGGTCGCGGAACTGCGCGCCGTCTGGGCCCGGAAAAACCGCGCAAAGGGCGATTTTCCTTGAGAGATTCGGTCGCGGCCCGTACACTCGCGACGTGGTGTCTCGCCCGGCAGTCTTCATGGACCGTGACGGCACGCTCACCGAAGAAGTCGGCTACGTCAATCACCCGACGCGACTCCGCCTGCTGCCCCGGTCTGCGGATGCCGTGCGCCGGCTGAACGAGGCGGGCGTGGCCGCCGTCGTGGTCACGAACCAGGCCGGTGTCGCGCGCGGGTACTTTTCCGAAGACGTCCTGCACGCGACCAACGCGGCGCTCGTCGAGCAGCTCAAACGGGGCGGCGCGCATCTCGATGGCATTTACGTCTGTCCGCATCACCCGACGGAAGGGAAGCCGCCGTGGCGCGCGGCGTGTGAATGCCGCAAGCCGAAGCCGGGGCTGCTGCTGCGCGCCGCATCCGAGCTGACGCTCGATCTCGGCGCGTCGGCCATCGTCGGCGACAAGGCATCGGACCTCGCGGTCGCGTCAGGCCTCGGGGTGCAGCCGGTGCTCGTGATGACGGGTTACGGCCGCGGCGAGTGGGAGTACCAGCGCGCGTCGTTTTCGGTCCCGCCGGCCCACGTCGCCGAGGACCTGCTCGACGCGGTCGACTGGTACCTGCGTGCGCGCCGATGACGATCCCCGGCGCGGCGAAGCTCGCGTCCGTCGTTCGCGAATTCGGGCGGCGGACGATCGTGGTCGTCGGCGACCTCATCACGGACGAGTTCCTCTTCGGCAAGCCGGCGCGCATCTCGCGCGAGGCGCCGGTGCTGATCCTCCGATTCACCGAGCGCGAGGTGCTGCTCGGCGGCGCCGCCAACGCGGCGCACAACACGCACGCGCTCGGCGCGCGCGTGCTGCCGGTCGGCGTCCTCGGCACGGATGCCGCCGCGGACGAAGCGCTCGCGCTCTTCGGCGGCGCCGGGATCAAGACGGACGGCATCGTCCGCGAGCGCGGCCGCATGACGCCGATGAAGACACGCATCATGGCCGGCGGCTACCAGGCGACGCGCCAGCAGGTCGTGCGCGTCGACCGCGAGCCGTCGGGAGAGCCGGCGCCGGCGACCGAAGACGCGCTGCTCGCGCGTCTCGACGCCGTCGCACGCGACACCGACGCGATCGTTCTCTCCGACTACGGGTACGGCGCCGTGACGCCGCGGGTGCTCGATCGCGTGCGCGCGCTCGCGCGCCGGACGATCGTCACCGTCGACAGCCGGTACGACCTGCCGCGCTTCACGGGCCTGACCGCCGCGACGCCGAACGAAGCGGAGCTCGCGCAGCTCACCGGCGAGCCCGTCGACGACGAGCGCGGCATCGAGAAAGCCGGACGCCAGGTCCTCGAGCGTCTCGGCGCCCGCATGCTCCTCGTCACCCGCGGCAGCCAGGGCATGGCGCTCCTCGAGCGCGACGGCGCCACGACGTTCATCTCGATCCACGGCAGCGACGAGATCGCCGACGTCACCGGCGCCGGCGACACGGTCATCAGCACGTTCACGCTCGCGCTCGCGTCGGGCGCGACCCCGCTCGAGGCGGCCACGCTCGCCAACATCGCCGGCGGCCTCGTCGTCATGAAGCGCGGCACGGCGACGGTGAGCGGCGCCGAGCTCCTGCGGGAGCTGGGAGAGTCCGCGGCGCCGTGACTTTGGAGGAAGCTGCCGCCCTCGCGGCGCGACTGCGCGGCGAGGGCAAGCGGATCGTTCTCGCCAACGGCTGCTTCGATCTCCTCCACGTCGGCCACGTGCGCTATCTCGAGGCCGCTCGCCGGCTCGGCGACGTGCTCTTCGTCGGCATCAACTCGGACGCCGCGGTCGCGCGGCTCAAAGGCGCGGGCCGGCCGCTCATGCCCGCCGCCGAGCGCGTCGAGATGCTCGCGGCCCTGCGCGCCGTCGACCACGTCGTCGTGTTCGACGACGACACGGCCGATCGGCTCGTCCAGGCGGTGCAGCCGCACGTGCACGCCAAAGGCACCGACTACACGGCGGACTCGGTGCCCGAAGCGGCGACGGTCCGCGCCGTCGGCGGGCAGGTCGCCATCACCGGCGATCCCAAGGACCACTCGACGCGGGACCTGATCGGCCTCGTCATCGACCGCTTCGGCGGCGGGCGGACCAGGGCGTGAACGTTGCCATCGTGAAGCTCTCCGCGCTCGGCGACGTCGTCCACGCGCTGCCCGTGGCCAGCGCGATCCGCGCGGCCCGGCCGGATGCGCGCATCACGTGGGTCGTCGAAGCCCGCCAGGCGCCGGTGCTTCGCGAGCATCCGGCGATCGCCGACGTCGCGATCGTCGACACGCGGCGGTGGCGGCGGGCGCGCACGCCGCGCCGCATCTCGGCGGCGCTGCGTGGCGTGAGCGCGATGCGGCGCGGCCTGCGTGCGCGCCGCTTCGACGTCGCGATCGACGCGCAGGGGAATCTGAAGAGCGGCGTGCTGACGGCGATGACCGGCGCGCCGCTCCGCATCGGCTTCGCCGCCGCGCGGTGCCGCGAGCGCGCGAACGCGCTCTTCACGAATCGCCGCGTCATGCCGCCGGCGGCCGCGCAGCACGTCGTCGATCAGTACCTCGCGCTCCTGACGCCGCTCGGTCTGACGCCGCCGGCGCGCGGCGAATTCCACCTGCCGTGGAACGGCGCGGCCGAGGCCGCGGTCGACGAGGCGTTCGGCGCGGCCGGGTTGAAGTCGCGCGATCGACTCGTCGTGCTGAACCCCGGCGCGGCTCGCCCGGACAAGCGGTGGGTCCCCGAGCGATTCCGTGCCCTCGCGGAGCGCATCGGACGCGACGGTCTCGGCCGCGTGCTCGTGGTGTGGGGACCGGACGAGCTCGCCGTCGCGCGCGCGATCGGCGCCGGCGGCGCCGCCGTGCTCGCGCCGCCCACCGATCTGGATGGCCTCATCGCCGTGCTCCGGCGCGCGAGCGTGCTCGTCGCCGGCGACACGGGACCATTGCACCTCGCAGCGGCGCTCGGCGTACCGTGCGTCGGCCTGTTCGGTCCGACATCGGCGGTGCGCAACGGACCGTACGGCGCCGGGCATCGCACACTGCAGGCGCCGGACGGCCGCCTTGCGTCGATAGACGTCGCTGCGGTCTCGCACGCAGTCGCGGAGATTCTGGCGTGACGCAACCGCGGGAGACCGAGGGGCGCCGCGGGTACCCCGCGGCGGCCCGAGCGCTGGGGGGTGTGGGGGGCCATCTCGGGGCCCCCCACGAGGCAGACGTCGCCGCGGTCTCGCACGCCGTGGCGGAGATTCTGGCGTGACGCAACCGCGGGAGCCCGAGGGGCGCCGCGCGGCGCCGCGCCTCAGCGTCGTCGTCATCACCGGCAACGAAGAGGAGCGCCTGCGGCGCTGTCTGACGAGCGTGGTGTGGGCCGATGACATCGTCGTCGTGGACGGCGGCTCCGAAGACAAGACGCTCGAGATCGCGCGCGAGTTCACCGACCACGTCGTCGTGCGCGCCTGGGACGGCTTCGCGCGCCAGAAGAACGCCGCCATCGAGCGCGCGCGCGGTGAGTGGGTCCTGTCGCTCGACGCCGACGAGGAAGTCTCGCCCGAGCTCGCCGACGAGATCCGGCGCGTGATCGCGGCGCCCGCCGCCGACGGATACGCCGTTCCGCGGCGGAACATCTTCTGGGGCCGGTGGGTGCGCCACGGTCTCCTCTATCCGGACTGGCAGGTCCGGCTCTTCCGTCGCGGCCGCGGGCGGTTCGTCGAGCGCTCCGTGCACGAGTCCGTCGAGATCGACGGACCGGTGGCGCGCCTGACCGCGCCGCTCCTGCACCGGAGTTACCGCGACGTCGCCGACTTTCTCGCGCGCACGAATCGCTACACGTCGCTCGCCGCGGACGAATGGGTGCGCGCCGGACGGCCGATTCACGCCTGGGACCTGATCCTGCGGCCGATCGGACGCTTCCTCTCGATGTACGTCGTGCACGCGGGGTTCCTCGACGGGTGGCGGGGGTTTCTTCTCGCCGTGCTCTACGCGTACTATGTGTTCGTCCGCTCCGCGAAAGTCTGGGAGAAAGTGAAAGGTTGATGGCGACGCGCGATCGTGTGCTCTCCGGAATGCGGCCGTCGGGCAAGGTCCATCTCGGCAACTATCTCGGCGCGCTCGCGAACTGGGTCACGCTGCAGGACTCGATGGAGTGCTTCTACTTCGTCGCGGACTGGCACGTCCTGACGGACACGTCGGACATCTCCGAAGTGCCGCGCAACACGATCGACATGGCCGCGGACTGGCTCGGCGCCGGTCTCGATCCGGAGCGCTCGACGCTCTTCATCCAGTCGCTGATCCCCGAGCACGCGGAGCTGCATCTGCTGCTGTCGATGGCGACACCGGTGTCGTGGCTGGAGCGCGTGCCGAGCTACAAGGAGCGCATCGAGCAGCTCCACCTCGAATCGCCGTCGTACGGCCTGCTCGGCTACCCGGTGCTGCAGGCCGCGGACATCCTCATGTACAAGGCGAACTGGGTGCCCGTCGGCATCGACCAGGTGCCGCACATCGAGCTCACGCGGGAGATCGCGCGGCGATTCAACCACACGTTCCGCTCCGTCTTCGTCGAGCCCGAGGCGAAGCTGACCGAGATTCCCAAGGTGCCGGGGACCGACGGGCGGAAGATGTCGAAGTCGTACGACAACACGATCGAGCTCGGCGACGCCGCCGAGACGATCGTGAAGAAAGTCCGGCCGATGATGACGGACCCCGCGCGCAAGCGGCGGACCGACCCCGGAAATCCGGACGTGTGCCCGGTCTTCGACCTGCACAAGATCTTCACGCCGGAGGCCGACCAGCAGTGGGCCGCGAACGGCTGCCGCACCGCCGGCATCGGCTGCCTCGACTGCAAGGACGCGCTGCTGAGGCACATGCTCCCGGTGCTCGAGCCGATCCGCGAGCGTCGCACGAAGTTCGCGGAGAAGCCCGACACCATCGTGGACGTCCTGCACGCCGGCTCGGACCGCGCGCGCGCGATCGCGCGCGCCACGATGGAGGACGTGCGGAGCGCGGTGACGCTCGCGCCATGACCGAGACGCCGTCGACGCTCACGCTGCGGGTCGGCGCCTTCGAGGGCCCGCTCGATCTGCTCCTCCACCTCTGCCGCACCAACGAGATCGACCTGGCGGCGCTGCCGGTGCGCACGATCACCGACCAGTACCTCGCGCATCTCGAAGCGATCGAGTTCCGCGACCTCGAGACCGCGGGCGCGTACCTCGTGCTCGCCGCCACGCTGATCTATCTGAAATCGAAGCTGCTCGTGCCCCCGGAAGAGGGCGTCGACGAGCTGCTCGACGACGAGGGCGAAGCGCTCAAGTCGGAGCTCGAGGACCGGCTGCGCGAATACGCCCGCGTGAAGACGCTCGGCGGCTGGCTCGGTTCTCGCGAAGCGGAGGAGGCGCTCCTGTGGGGCCGGCCGGGCAGCGACCTGCCCCCGGCGGAGGACATTCCGCTCGAGGATCTCTCGGTGCACCTGCTCGAAAAGACGCTGCGCCGCCTGATCGACGAGCAGACGCGCGCCCGTCCGCGCGAGATCGAGCCCAACCCGCCGTCGGTCGTCGAGCGGATGACCGAGGTCCTCTCGCTGCTCCGCGATACCTGGTCGCTGCTGTTCTCGTCGCTCGTCGGCGCCGACCGCAGCCGGTCGGAAGTCGTCGTGTCGCTGCTCGCCGTGCTCGAGCTCGTGCGGCTCGGCCGGATCCGTATCCAGCAGACCGAGCCGTTCGGCGACATCGTTCTCGAACCGAAAACCCCGGAGGCCGTCACGGATGTCGGATCCCTCAGCCAAGAGCGAAGCTCCGAGCCCCGTTGAGATCGTCGAGGCGATGCTCTTCGCCTCGGACACGCCGCTCGAGCCGGAGCGCATCCGCGAAGTGCTCGGCCTGCCGGATGCCGCGAGCGCGCGCGCGCTCGTCGACGAGCTCCGCGCCCGCTACGAGACGGCGAGCCGGGGGCTCGCGATCTCCGACGCCGGCGGCGGGTTTCGGATGGTCACGCGCGCGGAGGTCGCGCCCTGGCTGGTGCGGCTCGCGCGCGTGCGGACGCGCGCGCGGCTGTCGCGGCCGGCGCTCGAGACGCTCGCGATCATCGGCTATCGCCACCAGGTCTCGCGGCCCGAGATCGACGCGATCCGCGGCGTGAACTCCGACGGCGTCATCGACAACCTGCTCGAGAAGCGCCTGATCCGTGTGGCCGGCCGCAAGGACGCGCCGGGCCGGCCGTTCGTGTACGAGACGACGAAGGAATTCCTCGTGGCGTTCGGGCTCCGCGATCTCGGCGACCTGCCGCGGGTGGACGGCGAGCTCGTCGTGCCGGAGGTCGTGAGCGCCGAATCCGCGAATGCCGAAGCTCAGACTGAACAAGATCCTGGCGCAGGCGGGAGTCACCTCCCGGCGGGGGGGTGACCGGCTGATCGCCGACGGTCACGTCGCCATCAACGGCGTCGTGACCCGCGAGCTCGCGACCCTCGCCGACCCGGCCGTCGACGTCGTCACCGTCGACGGCCGTCCGATTCCATCGGCCGAGACCAAGCGCTACGTCCTGCTCCACAAGCCGCGCGGGTACGTCACGACGCGACACGATCCGCAGGGACGGCCGATCGTGACGGACCTCGTGGCCGACGACGAGCGCCTCTATCCCGTCGGACGTCTCGACGCGGACGTGGAGGGCGCGCTGCTCCTGACGAACGATGGCGAGCTCACGCATCGATTGCTTCACCCGCGTTACGGTCTTCCGCGCACGTACGAGGCCGACGTCGATGGACGGGTGACCGCGAGCGATCTCCCGCGATGGCGCGCGGGAGTCGAGCTCGACGACGGCTTCGCGCGACCGCTCGAGGCATCGCTGGCCGACGAGCAGGGGAGTCCTCGCGGCCGGACGACGACGCGTCTGCGGCTGACCTTCGCCGAAGGACGGAAGCACGAGGTGAAGCGGTACTGCCAGGCGCTCGGTCACCCGGTCGTGCGCCTGCGGCGCATCGCGTTCGGCCCGTTGACGCTCGGCGACCTGCGGCTCGGCGCGTCGCGTGAGATCACGCGGCGCGAGCTCGCCGCGCTGCGGAACGCGGTCGCGGAGGCGAAGCCACGCCGCGAGCGCTCCGACTGATTCGCCGGCGCGGGGTCGCGCTTGCCGGGCCCCCGACGTTCCCCTATAATGGCCGTCATTCTCACGTTCGGCGGGAGTCCCCATGGACCTGGGCGATTGGCGCTCCAGGATCAATAACCTCGACAACCAAATCCTCTCCCTCCTCAACCAGCGCGCAGAGGCGGCACTCCAGATCGGAGACCTCAAACGTCGTCAGGGGTCGCCGTCGTATGTCCCGGAGCGCGAAGCTGAAGTTCTGCGCCGCCTGACGGAGGCCGCGACCGGCCCCTTGCCGCCGACGGCGATCGCGTCGATCTGGCGCGAGATTCTGTCCGCGTGCCGGCAGCTCGAGCATCCGCTGACGGTCGCCTTCCTGGGTCCGGTGGCGACGTTCACGCACCAGGCGGCGCTCACTCGCTTCGGCGCCTCCGCCGAATACCGTCCGTCGCGCACGATCGCGGAGGTCTTCGACGACGTCGAGCGCGCGCGCGTCGACCACGGCGTCGTGCCGGTGGAAAACACGACGGAAGGCGCGGTGAACATCACGCTCGACCGCCTGGTCGACGCGGACGTCACCATCTGCGGCGAGATCTACCTCGACGTGACGCAGCACCTCCTGTCGCACGCGACCGAGCTCGGCGCGATCAAGCGGGTGCTCTCGCATCCGCAGGGGATCGCGCAATGCCGGGAGTGGCTCGCGCGGAACCTGCCGGACGTCCAGACCGAAGAGATCTCCTCCACGTCGGCCGCGGTCGAGATGGCCGCGCACGACCCGACGATCGCCGGCATCGCCTCCGAGCTGGCCGGCCGGCACTTCGGCGTGCCCGTGCTCCGCGCGCGGATCGAAGACAACCAGCAGAACGCGACGCGCTTCCTCGTCATCAGCCGCAAGCCGACCGGACCGAGCGGCCGTGACAAGACGTCGATCTGCTTCGCCATGCCCAACCAGCCGGGCGCGCTCCATCGCATCCTCGAGCCGTTCGCGCGCATCGGCCTGAACCTGACCAAGATCGAATCCCGCCCTGCCAAGCACCGGCCCTGGGACTACGTGATGTTCCTCGACTTCGAAGGGCACCGCGCGACGCCCGTCGTCGCGGACGTGCTGGCGGCGGCCGCCGAACGCACCCTGTTCCTGAAGATTCTCGGGTCGTACCCGGCGGCATAAGGAGACGTCATGCACACCCAGTGGGAGTCGCTCGCCAACGACCACATTCTCGGGATTGCGCCGTACGAGCCGGGAAAGCCCATCGAGGAGCTCGAGCGCGAGCTCGGCATTCACGACGCGATCAAGCTCGCCTCGAACGAAAACCCGCTCTCGCCGTCCGACCGCGTGCGCGAGGCGATCCAGGCGGCGCTGCTCACGCTCAACCGCTATCCCGACGGCAGCGGCTTCTATCTCCGGCAGGCCCTCGCGAAGAAGCACGGCGTGAGCCCCGAGCAGGTCGTGCTCGGCAACGGCTCCAACGAGCTCATCGAGCTCATCGTGCGGACGTTCCTCCGGCCGGGCGACGAAGCCGTCGTCCCGCATCCGTCGTTCGTCGTCTACCCCATGATCGTGCAGGCGGCCGGCGGCATTCGCGTGATGGTCATGCTGAAGGACTACCGCCTCGATCTCGAGGCGATGGCGCGCGCCATCACGCCGCTCACGAAGCTCGTCTTCATCGCGAACCCGAACAACCCGACGGCGACGATCGTCACCGCGAACGAGGTCGAAGCGTTCCTGGCGCGCGTGCCGGAGCGGACGATCGTCGTGTTCGACGAGGCGTACATCGAGTTCGCGCTCGGTCCGGACTTCCCGGACATGCTCTCCGCCATGAAGCAGGGCCGCCGGGTCGTCGTGCTGCGGACGTTCTCGAAGGCGGCGAGCCTCGCCGGACTGCGCGTCGGCTACGGCATCGCCGACGCCGACGCCGTCGCGCTCATGAACCGCATCCGCCAGCCGTTCAACACGAATGCGCTGGCGCAGGCCGCCGCGCTCGCCGCGCTCGACGACGACGCGCACGTGCTCGAGTGCGTGCGCATGATCGAGGGCGGCCGCCACTTCCTCTACGACGAGTTCAAGAACCTCGGGCTCAAGTACGTGCCCTCCCGGGCGAACTTCATCCTCGTGGACGTCGGCCGGAGCGCCGCGGACATCTATCAGAAGCTGCTCCACCAGGGCGTGATCGTGCGCCCGATGACGCCCTTCGGCATGGAGACCGCGCTCCGCATCACGGTCGGCACGCCCGAAGAGAACCGGAAGCTCGTGAAAGCGCTGAAGGCCGTGCTCGGGAAGAAGTGATCGAGCGTCTCGCCATCGTCGGCATCGGTCTGCTGGGCGGATCCGCCGCCAAGGCGGCGCGCGCGGGCCGGCTCGCGCGTGAGATCGTGGGCATCGGTCGCGATCGCGGACGGCTCGAGCCAGCCGTCGCCGACGGTACGCTCGATCGAGCGACGACCGATCTCGCCGAAGGCCTCGGCGGCGCCGACCTCGTCATCCTGGCCGCGCCGGTGCTCGCGAACGAAGCGTTGCTCGAGCACGCGTGGCCGCTGGTCGATACGGGTTCGATCATCACCGACGTCGGCTCGACGAAAGCGGGCCTCGTGCGGACCGCGCGCCGGCTCGCGGAGACGCGACCGCTGGCCTTCGTCGGCAGCCACCCGATGGCCGGCTCCGAGCAGAGCGGCTACGCGATCGCGCGCGCCGATCTGTTCCGCGGGGCGACGGTGATCGTCACGCCGACGGACACGACCGAGCCGCGCGCGCTCAAGACGGTGAGCGCGTTCTGGGAGGCGACGGGCGCGCGCGTCGCGACGCTCGAACCCGAGACGCACGACCGTGTCGTCGCGGCGATCAGCCATCTGCCGCATCTCGTCGCCGACGCCCTCGTCGACGCCGTGCGGCGCTTCGAGCCCGCGGCGCTCGACTTCGCGGCGCGCGGCTTCCGGGACACGACCCGCATCGCGGCATCGGATCCCGTGATGTGGCAGGAGATCTTCCACGGCAACCGCGACTCGCTGCTCGCGAGCCTGGAAGCGTTCCGCGCGGCGCTCGACGCGCTCGAAGCCCTCGTGCGGCGCGACGACGCGGCGGCGCTGCGGGCCACGCTCGACGACATCAAGCGGGCGCGCGAGGCCGTGCGGTGAAGATCCGGGTGCGTCCGGTCCATCGGCTCGAGGGCCGCGCGCGCGTGCCGGGCGACAAGTCCGTCTCGCACCGCTCGGCGCTGCTGGGCGCGGTCGCCCATGGCGTCACGGAAGTGCGCGGCTATCTGGAAGCGGAAGATTGCCTGCGCTCCCTGCACGCGATCCAGGCGCTCGGCGCCGAGGTCACGAAGAAGGGACCCGGCGAGTACCGCATCGCCGGCGCGGGCCTCGAAGGGCTGGGCGAGCCCGGCGACGTCCTCGATTGCGGCAACTCCGGCACGACGGCGCGCCTGCTTCTCGGCGTGCTCGCGGGACAGCCGTTCGCGACGATGCTGACCGGCGACGATTCGCTGCGGCGGCGTCCGATGGCGCGCGTGGCGGAGCCGCTGCAACGCATGGGCGCCACGTTCCTCGGGCGCAGCGGAAACTCACGGCTGCCGCTCGCGGTCCGCGGCCAGCGCCCGCTCGAGCCGATCCAGTACGCGGCACCGGTCGCGTCGGCGCAGGTGAAGTCCGCCGTCCTGCTCGCGGGCCTGTGGGCCCGCGAGGCGGTGAGCGTCACGGAACCGTCGCACTCGCGCGATCACTCCGAGCGCATGCTGCGGAAGTTCGGCGTGACGGTCGAGTCGCGCGGCCTGACGGTGACGCTCGTGCCCGGACCGCTGACGGCAACGAGCGTCGACGTGCCGGGCGACATCTCGTCAGCGGCATTCCTCCTCGTCGCCGGGGCGATCGTGCGCGACGGTCGCGTCGCCGTCGCCGGCGTGGGCGTGAATCCCACGCGGACCGGCGTGCTGGACGCGCTCGAGGCGATGGGCGCGGCGATCGCGGTCGGCGAACGCGTCGAGGGCGATGAGCCGGCCGCGACGCTGACGGTGACGCCGTCCGAGCTGCGCGGCACGACGATCGCCGGCGGCCTCATTCCTCGATTGATCGACGAGCTGCCGGTGCTCGCGGTCGCCGCGGCGCGCGCGCACGGTGTCACGCGCGTCACCGACGCCGCGGAGCTTCGCGTGAAGGAATCGGATCGGATCGCCGCGATCGGGCGCGAGCTCGGCAAGATGGGCGTGCGCGTCACCGAGCGCGCCGACGGCTTCGACGTCGAGGGCGGCGCGCGGCTGCGCGGCGCCACCGTCGCGAGCGGTGGCGATCACCGGCTCGCGATGGCGCTCGCGGTCGCCGGTCTCTGCGCGGAGGGGGAGACGGTCGTCGAGGACACCGCGTGCATCCGCACGTCGTTCCCCGGGTTCGTCGAGCTCATCAACACGCTCGCCGGCGGCGATGTCCTGGTGGAGCAAGCGTGAGGGCGGAGCGCGAGCCGGTCGTCGCGATCGACGGTCCCGCGGGCGCGGGCAAGGGCACGGTCGCGCGCCTGCTGGCGGAACGCCTCGGCTATCGGCTGCTCGACACCGGCGCGATGTACCGCGCGATCGCGTTGAGCGTGATGCGCGCGGGCGTCGATCCCGACGACGCGCAGGCGCTGGCGCGGCACCTGGACCGGATCGACGTGTCGCTGGACGACGGCCGCGTGCGCCTGAACGGCGAAGACGTGAGCGGCGTGATCCGCACCCAGGAAGTCGGACAGCTGACGTCCACGCTGTCGATGCAGTCCATCGTGCGCGACAAGGTGACGCCCTTCCAGCGGCGCGCGGCGAGCCCGGGCGGCGTCGTCATCGAAGGCCGCGACACGGGAACGGTCGTGTGTCCCGACGCGGAGGTAAAGTTCTATCTGACGGCGTCGCTCGACACGCGCGCCCGCCGCCGGTACCTGGAAGTCACGGCGCAGGGCGCGTCGGTGAGCTACGACCAGGTCCGGCTGGAAGTGGCCGCGCGCGACGCGCAGGACGCGAATCGCGCGGTGGCGCCGCTGCGACGCGCCGACGACGCCGTCGAGGTCGACACCACGCGCCTCTCGGTCGACGAGGTCGTGGAGCGCATGCTGCAGATTGTGGGGGAGCGGCGATGCTGTACGCGATAATGAAGCCGCTCGCGGTGCTGGTGATGCGCCTCCTGTTCCGGCTGGAGGCTCGCGGCACGGAGCATGTCCCGCGCGACGGCGCGATGCTCGTCGTCGCGAACCACTCGAGCCTCCTCGATCCAGCGATCGTCGGCGGCATGGCGCCGCGACCGCTCAGCTTTCTCGCGAAGGAAGAGCTGTTCCGCCTTCCGCTGTTCGGGTGGTTCCTCCACGGATTGAACGCCCGTCCGCTGAAGCGGGAGGGCGCCGATCCGCGCGCATTGCGCACGGCGCTGCGGCTGCTGGAAGAGGGACACGCGCTCCTCGTGTTCCCGGAAGGCACCCGCGGCGATGAAGGCACGCTGCGACGGCCGAAGGGCGGCGCGGCGCTGCTCGCCGTGCTGAGCGGCGTCCCGGTGGTCCCGGCGTACGTCGAGGGTTCCGGGCGCGTGTGGCCGCGAGGGCGGACGCTCCCCCGGACAGGTAAAGTCATCGTGAGGTTCGGTCCCCCCCTGCGGTTCGAGCGCCGGCAGGGAGCGGATCGCAAGGAGCAATATGAGGCGGCGAGCCGCGCCATGATGGAAGCGATCGCGCGTCTCATGCCCGCTTCGGCGGCGCCGGCACGCCGGTCGTCCGAAGCGGAGTTCGAAGCGGTTGGCGGGACGGGTCGCGGTACCGAGGGCCCGCCCAAATATACGAACGGGAGGAACGGGCAGCATGGATAAGGATCAACAGCGTACGGACCTCGGCGGACCGCGCAAGGAGGGCGGGAACCAGGTGGCCGAGGAAAGCATGGAAGACTGGTTCCAGGATGGCGGCACCACCGAGTTCGAGGAAGGTGAGGTCGTCCGGGGACGCGTCGTCCATGTCGGATCGAGCGAGGTGCTCGTCGACGTCGGCTACAAGAGCGAGGGCTCGATTCCGATCGAGGAATTCCATCGCGCCGGCCGGCTGCCGAAGGTCGGCGAGGAGATCGAGGTCTACCTCGAGGCCAAGGAAGACTCCGAAGGCCTCATCGTCCTGTCCAAGGAAAAGGCCGACAAGATCAAGGTCTGGGACGCCATCACCCGCGCCCACGAGAAGGGCGTGCCCGTGGAGGGCAAGGTGATCGAGGTGGTGAAGGGCGGTCTCGCCGTCGACGTCGGCGTCAAGGCGTTCCTCCCCGGTTCACAGGTCGATCTCCGGCCGGTCAAGAACCTCGGCGCGATGGTCGGGCAGATGATTCGCGCCAAGGTCATCAAGCTCAACCGGCGCCGCGGCAACGTCGTCCTCTCGCGCCGCACCGTGCTCGAGGAAGAGCGCGAGGAGAAGAAGAAGCACACGCTCGAGGTGCTGCACGAGGGCATGGTGCTGACCGGGACGGTGAAGAACATCACCGACTACGGCGCGTTCATCGACCTCGGCGGCATCGATGGCCTGCTGCACGTCACGGACATGAGCTGGGGCCGCGTCGGCCACCCGTCCGAGATCTTCCAGGTGGGCGATCAGGTCGAGGTCGTCGTGCTCCACTTCGATCGCGAGAGCGGCCGCGTGTCGCTCGGCTACAAGCAGAAGTCGAACGATCCGTGGGAGATCGTGGAGACGAAGTACGCCGCCGGCACGAAGTCGCGCGGCCGCGTCGTCAGCCTCACCAACTACGGCGCGTTCGTCGAGCTCGAGCCCGGTGTCGAGGGGCTCGTGCACGTGTCCGAGATGTCGTGGACGCGCCGCGTCCGCCATCCTTCGAAGATCGTCAACGTCGGCGACGAGGTCGACGTGCTCGTGCTCGACGTCAACAAGGCGGCCAAGCGCATCTCGCTCGGCATGAAGCAGGTCGAGCCGGATCCGTGGGGCACGATCGACGAGCGCTACATCGTCGGCCAGCGCGTGACCGGCCGCGTGCGCAACCTGACCGACTTCGGCGCCTTCGTGGAGCTGGAGCCGGGGGTCGACGGTCTCCTGCACATCTCGGACATGTCGTGGACCCGCAACGTCGGGCATCCGTCCGAGATTCTGAAGAAGAGTCAGGAGATCGAGACGCAGATCCTCAACATCGATCGTGATCAGAAGCGGATCTCGCTCGGTCTCAAGCAGATCCAGCCGGACCCGTGGACCACGGTCGCCCTGCGGTACCCGATGGGCTCGCGCGTCACCGGCAAGGTCGTCCGGCTCACCGACTTCGGCGCGTTCGTCGAGCTCGAGCCCGGCGTCGATGGGCTGCTCCACATCTCGCAGATGTCGAGCCGGCCGATCGGGCGCCCCGACGAGGTCGTCAACGTCGGCGATGAGCTGACGCTGCTCGTGATCCGCGTCGATCCGAACGAACGGCGCATCGGGCTGTCGCTGAAGGAGCTGCACCACGCGATCGCGGCCGAGCCCGTGCAGACCGAGGACCGTAGCGGCGCCGGCCGCCGCGGCAAGAAGGGCAAGCGCCGCGAGGACTACGACTACGACGACGAGGATTGATTACATGGGGGGCCCCGACATGGCCCCCCATACCCCCCCGGCGTTCGTCGCGCCCGGCAAAGCCGTGCGCTCCTCGACTGCGCGGTGCGGTCTGTTGCAGCGACCTCCCGTGGCGCGCTTCAATTCCTTGTGAACGCTCGGGGCACGCGACCTCTTCGCATCTTCGCGGTCGCCGGGGCCATCTGGCTCGGCGTGCTCGTGCTCTTCCTGGTCGCGCTCGCATCACTCCGCGGGCCCGAAGGCGGCATGCCCGCCTTCGGGCCACAGGTCGCCATCGTCGAGCTCGAAGGCCTGATCCTCGACGTGGAGGACCTCGTGCGCGATCTCAAACGTCATCGTGAAAACCCGCTCGTGCGCGCGGTCGTCGTCCGCATCAACAGTCCCGGCGGCGTCGTCGGCCCCACGCAGGAAGTCCACCAGGCGATCCTCCGCGTGCGCGAGGCCGGCAAGCCGGTCGTCGCCTCGCTCGGCGCCGTCGCCGCGTCGGGCGGGTACTACATCGCGGTCGCCGCCGATCAGATCTACGCCAATCCCGGCACGCTCACCGGGTCCATCGGCGTCATCATGCAGATGGCGAACCTCGGGGAGCTCTTCAAGAAGGTCGGCGTCGATTACGTCGTCGTGAAGGCCGGCGAGTTCAAGGATCTCGGGAACGTGTCGCGACCGATGCTGCCCGAAGAGCGGCGCGTGCTGCAGACGCTGCTCGACGACGTGCATGGGCAGTTCATCCAGGCGGTCGCCGAGGGACGTCGCATCGACGCCGCCGACGTGCGCCGCTTTGCCGACGGCCGCATCTTCTCCGGCTCGCAGGCCAAGGATATGCGCATGGTCGACACGCTCGGCAGTCTCGAGGACGCGGTGAATGCCGCCGCGAAGCTCGCGGGCCTCCCGATCCCGCCACGCGTGGTGCTACCGCGCCGGAAGATGTCGCTCTTCGATCTCCTGAAGAATCAGTTCGGCGGACTCGCGTCCGTCGCGTTCACGCCTTCGCTCCCCGCGTTCAAGACACCCCTCTATCTGATGGATTGAAATCAATAGATGGGGGGCCCCGAATGGCCCCCCATACCCCCCAACGCTCGGGGCGCCGCGGCGCAGCCGCGGCACCCCTCGACCGGGGTGCGCGCTAACTACTTGCTCCGGTTGACATTCTCGAAAGCCGCGTGCTAGCGTTCCCGAGATGTTCCGGGCCGGGTCCGGGTCACCAAGCGACGGGGTGGACGAATGACGAAAGCCGATCTGATCGACGAGGTCTCGAAGCTCTCCAATCTGACCAAGAAGGAGACCGAGACCATCGTCAATACGATCTTCGACAACATCACCGACGCGCTCGCGAACGGTGACAAGGTCGAGCTCCGCGGCTTCGGCAGCTTCCGCATCCGTCACCGCAACTCCCGCAAAGGCCGGAATCCGAAGACCGGCAGCGCCGTGGACGTCCCGCAGAAGCGGGTGCCCTTCTTCAAGGTCGGCAAGCGCCTGCGCGAACTGGTCAACACGTGAGAGTCCGCGTCGGACGCGGACTGAGGCGGTCGCCGCTCGCGTGAGCCGCCTCTGGGCGCCGTGGCGTATGGCCTACGTCGGCGCTTCGGAGCCCCCTCCCGGTTGCGTCTTCTGTGTCGCGCTCGACTGCGCTGACGATCGTGCGCGTCTCGTGCTGCACCGCGGCGCCCGGTCGTTCCTGATCCTCAACGCGTTTCCGTACGCGCCCGGACATCTGATGGCGGTGTTGAACCGGCACGTCGGCACGCTCGGCGAAGCGACGGCCGACGAGCTCGCGGACGCGATGACGCTCGTCCAGCTCGCGGTCCGGACGCTCGACGCGGAATACCATCCCGACGGACACAACGTCGGCGTGAACCAGGGCCGCGTGGCGGGCGCCGGCATCCTCGATCACCTGCACATCCACGTCGTGCCGCGATGGAACGGCGATACGAACTTCATGCCGGTCCTGGGTGACGTGCGCGTGCTCCCGGAATCCCTCGACGCGACGTGGGCCCGCCTGAGGAAGCATCTGAGTGGATCGTGAGATGGGGGGCCCCGAAATGGCCCCCCCAACCCCCCAATCGCTCGGAAGCGCCCCAGGGAACCCGGTGCGCTCCTCGACTACCGATCCCGTGCTGACGCCGATGATGAAGCAGTACCGGGAGCTCAAGGGCAAGTTCCCGGAGCATCTGCTGTTCTTCCGCCTCGGCGATTTCTACGAGCTCTTCTTCGAAGATGCCGAGCGCGGGGCGAAGCTCCTGTCCATCACCCTCACGTCGCGGCAGAGCGTGCCGATGTGCGGGATTCCGCACCACGCGGCGGACGCCTACATCGCCCGGCTCGTCCGCGCGGGCCAGAAGATCGCCGTCTGCGAGCAGACGGAAGCGCCGGGCAAGGGCAAGAAGCTCCTGAAGCGCGAGATCGTCCGCGTCATCACGCCGGGTACGCTGACCGACACGCAGTACCTCGCCGGCGGCGCGAACAATTTCCTGCTCGCGGTCACGCGTGTCCGACAGCTGACCGGGATCGCGCTCGTCGACGTCTCCACCGGCGAGTTCTGGTGCGGGGAAGACGCCGGCGACGGCGAGACCCTCGCCGCGGCGCTCCTCCGCAAGCCCGCGGAAGTGCTGCTGCCGGAGCCGCTGCGCGGCGCGACCGATCTCCTCGCGCGCTTCGAGTGGATCGGCGCCGCGCTGACGTTCTGCGACCCGAGCGCATTCGCGCCGCGCACCGCGGCGACGGATCTCGCCGCGCACTTCGGCGTGCCGAGTCTTTCGGCGTTCGGCGTCGAGGACCTGACGGCCGGGGTGCAGGCCGCGGCGGCGGCGCTCGGCTATCTCCGGGCGACCCAAGGCGACGCGCTGGGGCATCTGCGTCACCTCCAGCGCCTCTCGGCGGTGGACGCGATGACGCTCGACGAGCCGGCGGTCGCGACGCTCGAGCTGTTCGAAGCGAGCGACGGCCAGGCGAAGCACACGCTCTTCGGCTGCGTGAACGAGACGGTCACGCCCATGGGCGCGCGGCTGCTGCGGCAGTGGCTGCTGCGGCCGCTGCTCGATCCCGCGCTCATCGCCGAGCGGCAGGACGCCATCGAGGAGCTCGCGGCCACCCCGTCGGTCCGCGCCGCCCTTCGCAAGGCGCTCGCCGCGGTCGGCGATCTCGAGCGGTTGACGAGCCGGGCGACGCTCGGCGTGGCGCATGCGCGCGATCTCGTCGCGCTGCGCACGTGTCTGGCGCCGCTCGCGGAGATTCGCGGACTCGTGGCCGGCCTGACCGCGCCGTTCGGTGCCGGGGCGCGCGGCGAGCTCGCGTCGCTCGACGATCTGCGCGACCTGCTCCACGCCGCGCTGACCGACGAGCCGCCGCTCGCGCTGCACGAAGGCGGCCTCATCCGCGAGAGCTGGAGCGAGGCGCTCGCGGCGATCGTGGGCGACGCCCGCGGGGCGCGCGCGTGGATCGCGGGACTCGAAGAGCGGGAGCGGGCGCGGACCGGCATCGGCACGCTCCGCGTGCGCTTCAATCGCGTGTTCGGCTACGGCATCGAGGTGTCGAACGCGCAGACGTCACGGGTGCCGCCGGAGTACATCCGGCGCCAGACGCTCGCCGGCGGTGAGCGCTACGTCACGACGGAGCTGAAGGAGCACGAGAGCACCGTCCTCGGCGCCGAAGAGCGACAGCGCCGGCTCGAGTACGAGCTGTTCGACGACGTGCGGCGGCGGGTGGCCGAGCGCGCCGCCGATCTGCTGCGTACCGCGCGGGCCATCGCGCGGCTCGACGTGGCCGCCGCGCTCGCCGAGGTCGCGCAGCTGCGTGGCCACGTGCGCCCCGTCGTCGAGCCGTCCGAGGCGTTCACGATCGTGGACGGCCGCCATCCGGTGCTCGAGGCGCGCGCCGGAACACCCGTCACGCCGAACGACGTCGCCCTCGATGCCGAGGCGCGCGTCGTCATCCTCACCGGGCCGAACATGTCCGGGAAGTCGGTCTATCTGCGCCAGACCGGTCACCTCGTCATCCTGGCGCAGATGGGGGCCTTCGTGCCCGCGCGCGAGATGCGAGTGGGGATCGTCGATCGCGTGTTCACGCGCGTCGGCGCGCAGGACAATCTCGGCCGCGGGCAGTCGACGTTCCTCGTCGAGATGGTGGAGACGGCGACGATCCTGAACCACGTCACGCCGCGGAGCCTCGTGCTGCTCGACGAGGTGGGCCGCGGCACGTCGACGTTCGACGGGCTCGCGATCGCGTGGGCGGTCGTCGAGGCGCTGCACGACGCCTCGCGCGCCAAGGTGCTGTTCGCGACGCATTTCCACGAGCTCACGCGGCTCGGCGAAACGCTCGCGGGCGTGCGGAACTTCCACGTCGCCGTCCGCGAATGGAACGACGAGATCGTCTTCCTCCACAAGGTGCGGCCCGGCGCCACCGACCGGAGCTATGGCATCCAGGTCGCGCGGCTCGCCGGGCTGCCGGCCGCGGTGATCGTGCGCGCGAAGATGCTGCTTGCGGATCTGGAGGCCGAGGGACAGCGCCGCGCCGACGCGCGCGAGACGGCGCAGCTCGGGCTCTTCGCCGCCGCGGCGCCGGATCCGATCCGCGACGAGATCGCCGCGCTCGATCTCGCGCATCTCACGCCGATCGAAGCGTTGAACCTGCTCGCGAAGTGGCAGCAGCGGCGTTGAGCCAGGCTCGCATTCGCCGCCTTCCCGATCATCTCGTCAACAAGATCGCCGCGGGCGAGGTCGTCGAGCGCCCGGCCTCGGCCGTCAAGGAGCTCGTCGAGAACGCGCTCGACGCCGAAGCCCGCACGATCAGCGTGGATCTCCGCGACGGCGGCGCCGCCCTCATCCGCATCACCGACGACGGCATCGGCATGAACGTCGAGGAGCTTCCGCTGGCGCTCGAACGGCACGCGACGTCCAAGCTCGCGCGCGACGAGGATCTCGACGCCATCGTCACGCTCGGCTTCCGCGGCGAGGCGCTGCCGGCGCTCTGCGCGATCTCGCGCTTCGTCATCACGAGCCGCGCGCGCGGCGCCGCCGGCGGCTTGCGCCTCACCGGCGAGGGTGGGGACGTGACGCAGCGGCTGGTCGTGCCGGCGGAACCGGGGACCACGATCGAGGTGCGCGACCTTTTCTACAACACGCCCGCGCGGCTGAAATTCCTGAAGACGGCGCCGACGGAGCTCGCCGCGAGCCTCCGCGCCCTCGCACACCTCGCGCTCGCCCATCCGGAAGTGCACGTGCGTGTGACGAGCAACGGCAAGACCGTCATGACGCTGCCGCCGGCGCGCGAGCTGCGCGACCGGCTCGGCGCGCTGTGGGGCTGGGAGACGGCGTCACGGCTGCTCGCCGTGGCCCGGTACGACCACGGCATCACGATCCACGGGCTCGCGAGCCCGCCCGACCTGACGCGCGGCAATCGCGACGACATCGTGCTCACGGTCAACGGCCGCCCCGTCCGCGACCCCTCGCTCGGCCATTCGGTGCTCGAGGCGTATCGTCCGCTGCTCCCGCGCGACCGGTTTCCTCTCGTGTGCCTGTCGATCGCGCTCGCCGCGCCCGACGTGGACGTGAACGTGCACCCCACGAAGGCGCTCGTGCGGTTCCGTCACCTGCGGCTCGTGCAGGAGATGATCGTCGCCGCGGTCGGCGATGTGCTGCGCAGCCGCGCGGTCGTACCCGACCGGCCGAGCGGCATGTCGCCGGCGGGCTTCGTCGCACGGGAGCCGGTCACGACGCCCTCGGGGCAGGATCAGCTCTTCACCGAGCCCGAGGCGCCGTACGGCGGCGGGCTGTTCGGCCGCGTGCTCGGCCAGGTGCAGGACACGTTCATCGTCGCCACGTCGGAGCGCGAGGTGTTCTTCCTCGATCAGCACGTCGCGCACGAGCGCGTGCTCTTCGAGCGGCTCGAAGCCGAGCTGGCCTCCGGACCGCCCGCGGCGCAGACGCTGCTGTTTCCCGAGACGCTCGATCTCACGCCCGCGGCGCGCGCCGAGCTGGAGCGCTGGCGCGCGCCGCTCGAACGGCTCGGCTTCGAGTTCGAGGGCTTCGGCGGGCAGGCCATCCTCGTCCGCGCCGTTCCGGCCATTCTCAAACGTGACGAGCCGCGCCGGCTGATCGAGGGCGCGCTCGACGAGCTCGGCGGTCCGCGCGCCGGCGAGCCGACGATCGACCGCGCGCTCGCGTTCGTCGCGTGCCGCGCCGCCGTGAAGGCGGGGATGCCGCTCGGCCGCGAGGAGATGGAGCGCCTCGTCGCCGATCTCGGCACGACGGCGACCCCGTACTTCTGCCCGCACGGCCGTCCGATCGTGAGCCGCATCTCGATCGGCGACATCAGAAAAGAGTTGAAGCGCACGTGGCAGTAGCCCGGCTGACCGCTGTACCGGGACGGTCGAGACCGGTGGGGGGTCCAGGGGGGACCATTCGATGGTCCCCCCTTAAGAACAATGCAGTAACGGTTGCACGACCTGAATGGTTGTCCGCGGAAGGCCGTCCTGTCTTCCGCCGTGAGACACTCAAACGTTGATGCGGAGTGCGCGGAGTCACCCTCTTCCCCTCCTGGCCATCGCCGGGCCAACAGGCGTAGGCAAGACGGCCACGGCCGTCTCTCTCGCGTCGCGCATGCCACTCGAGGTGATCAGCGCGGACTCGCGCCAGGTCTATCGCGGGATGGACGTCGCCACCGGCAAGCCGTCGCCGGAAGAGCGGCGCGCGGTGGTGCACCACCTGATCGACGTCGTCGATCCCGACGACCGGTACCAGGCGGCGCGCTTCCGCGCCGACGCGGTGCGGCTCATCGAGGACATCCACGCGCGCGGTCGACTCCCCGTGGTCGTCGGCGGCACGGGGTTGTACATTCGCGCATTGCTGCGTGGCCTCGATCCGGCGCCTCCCGCTGACCCCGCGTTCCGCGAAACGCTGGAGCTCGTCGCCGCGCACGAGGGGAGCGTGGCGCTCCATCGACGACTGACCGAGAAAGCGCCGGAGATGGCGCGTCGGCTGCATCCGAACGATCGTGTCCGCATCGTGCGCGCGCTCGAGCTCGTCCGCGCCGGCAGCCCCGTGGGCGACGCGCAGGTGCGATGGCGGGGTGGCGACAGCGATTACCGCACGGTGTACGTCGGTCTCACGATGCCGCGCGCGGCGCTCGCGGAGCGCCTCGTCACCCGCGCGCGCCAGATGGCGGCCGACGGCCTCGCGCAGGAAGTCCGCACGCTGCTCGAACGCGGCTACGACCCCTCACTGCCGGCCATGCGCGGCATCGGATATCGCCAGTTCGTCGACGCCGCGGCCGGCCGGCTCGCCCCCGAAGAAGCCCTGCGGCTCATGGAGCGCGACACGATCCGCTACGCGCGGCGGCAATGGACGTGGTTCACGCGCGAACCCGACATCCAGTGGATCGACGTCCTCGCCGACGGCAGCGAGGACGCGGCGAGGAGAATCGAGCGGATGGTGAAGGATGGAGGCCTGCTCGCGTGAAGCGACGACCGGGAACCGGCAGTGCAGTGGCGCCGCGACGTCAGACGAACGAGCGTGCGGTCATCGGGGCCTTGCGGCTGTCCAAGCAGCGACGGGCCGAGGTCGAGGAGTCGCTCGCCGAGCTCGGCGGGCTCGCGGAAGCGGCGGGAGCGACCGTCGTCGATCGCGTGATCCAGGAACGGCCGGCGGCGACGCCGGCCTATTACTTCGGCCGCGGCAAGATCGACGAGATCGGCGAGACGGCGCGCGCGCACGACGCCAATCTCTTCATCTCCGACGACGCGCTCTCGCCCATCCAGGAGCGCAACATCTCGGAAACGCTCGGGATCAAGGTGATCGACCGCACGGCGCTGATCCTCGACATCTTCGCGCAGCGCGCGCGCACCGCGGAAGGCAAGCTGCAGGTCGAGCTCGCGCAGCTCACGTACCTCCTGCCGCGCCTCGTCGGGCAATGGCAGCACCTGGAACGGCTCGGCGGCGGTATCGGCACGCGCGGGCCGGGTGAAACGCAGCTCGAGACGGACCGCCGGATCATTCGGCAGCGCGTCATGAAAGTGCGCCGCGAGCTCGAGCGCGTGCAGGTGCACCGGCGGCTGCAGCGCGAAGGGCGCCGCAAGCGCGGCGCGCCGGTCGTCGCGCTCGTCGGCTACACCAACGCCGGGAAGACCACGCTGCTCAACCGCCTCTCCGGCGCGCATCTCACGGCGGCCGACCGGCTGTTCGTCACGCTCGATCCCGCCGCGCGGCTCGTCGCGCCCGACGGCCATCGGCCGTTCATCCTGACGGACACGGTCGGATTCATCCGCAAGCTCCCGCACGAGCTCGTGGCCGCGTTCCGCGCGACGCTCGAAGAGCTGACCGAAGCCGACCTGCTGCTCCACGTCGTGGACGCGAGCCATCCGGCGATCGACGAACACGTGCACGCGGTCGACTCGCTGCTCGGCGAGCTCGACGTGTCGAGCAAGCCGACGATCATGGTGATGAACAAGATCGACCGGCTCGAGCAGCCGGCCGTCGCGCTCGCCGGCCGACCGGACGCCGTCGCGATCTCGGCGGCCACGGGCGTCGGCGTTCCGGCGCTCCTGGACGCGATCGCCGAGCGCCTCAAGCCGGAGGGCGGCACGGTGCGTCTGCGAATTCCGCACGCGGACGGCGCGGCGCTCGCGCTCTGCTACGACCACGGGCGGGTGCTGCAGCGATGGGACCGCGACGACGACGTCCTGCTCGACGCCGAGCTGCCCGACGATGCCCTCGCGGCGCTCGCGGCGTACCGGACGTAAACGACCGGCTTTGTTAGACTGAGACGCTCATGGGACTGGCGAACTGGCTCACCGTGCTCCGCATCCTCCTCGTCCCGGTGTTCGTGGTGCTCCTCGTCTACCGGAAGCCCGGGGCCGCGCTGATCGTGTTCGCCGTCGCCGCGTTCACGGACCTCCTCGACGGATACGTCGCGCGCCGGCGCGGGCGCGAAAGCCGCCTCGGCGCGTTCCTCGATCCCATGGCGGACAAGGCGCTGCTGATCGCGTCGTTCGCGACGCTGACGTACCTGCGCGTCCTGCCGGCGTGGATCATGATCGTCGTGGTGAGCCGCGACGCCATCCTCATGCTCGGCGCGCTCCTCATCCACATGGTCGGCGGCCGCATCTACCCGCGCCCGACGATCTTCGGCAAGCTCGCCACGTTCTTCCAGATCCTCACGGTCCTGTTCGGCCTCCTGGCGCGCTACTTCGACTTCAAGCATCCGCTCGCGCTCAGGACGGTGATCTGGATCGCCGCGATCTTCACCGTGACGTCGGGGCTGCAGTACATCGTCCAGGGCATGCGGTATCTCCATGCCACGGACGTCGTCGAAGGCGAGGCGCGCGATGAGTCCATGCTCATTCGTTAAGGTGAGGGGCCCCGACATGGCCCCTCACACTCCCCCGCGCTCCGCGGGCGCCGGGGAACCCGGCACCCGCGTCGATCCCCGTCGCGCCGACGGCGTCGTGGTCGCGGGCATCCGGCCGCGCAGCGCGGCCGCCGCCGCGGGCCTCCGCGCCGGTGACCGGATTCTCGCCGTCAACGGGGAAGCCATCGCCGACGCGATCGACTTTCAGTTCCACGCCGCCGACGAGCGGCTCACGCTGACCGTCGAGCGCGACGCGCGCGTGCGGAGCATGCGCGTCGACCGGCGCGCCGCGGATCTCGGCATCGAGCTCCAGGCCCCCACGCCCGGTGAGATCGCGACGTGCGCGAACAAGTGCGTGTTCTGCTTCATTCATCAGCTGCCGCGCGGCCTGCGCAAGAGCCTCTACGTGAAGGACGACGACTACCGCCTGTCGTTCCTGCACGGCAACTACATCACCCTGTCGGATCTGCCGGAGGCGGCGCTCGACCGTATCGAGCGCCAGCGGCTGTCGCCGCTCTACGTGTCGGTGCACGCGACCGATCCGCGGCTGCGCTGGGAGCTGCTCGGCAAGCCGCGGCATTCGGCGGAGATCCTGCCGCGGATGGAGCGCCTGGCGAAGGCCGGCATCCGGATGCACGCGCAGATCGTGCTCTGTCCGGGATGGAACGACGGCGCCGCGCTCGAACGGACCGTGACCGAGCTCGCGCCGCTCCATCCCCACGTCGCGACGACCGCGGTCGTGCCCGTCGGGCTCACGCGCCATCGCGAGCGGCTGCCGCAGCTCCGAATGCTCACCGCCGACGAGGCGCGCGCGCTCGTCGACACGGTCGACGGCTGGCAGGCGCGCTTCCTCGAATCGCTCGGCAGCCGCTTCGTCTACCTCGGCGACGAGGTGTATCTGCAGGCGGATCGGCCGCTTCCGCCGGCGGCCGCGTACGAGGATTTCCTCGTCGCCGAAGACGGTATCGGGCTCGTCCGGCGGTTCGAAGACGACTTCGCGCGCGCGCTGAAGCGGCGCCGCACGGCGTCGCCGCTTCGCCGCGCGACGCTCGTCACCGGCGCGATGTTCGCGCCGCGCCTGTCCGCGCTCGTCGCCGCGCTGCCCGGCGGGTCCGAACGGCTGCGCGTCGCCGCGGTGCCGAACGACTTCTTCGGCCGGGCGATCGGCGTCGCCGGCCTGTTGAGCGGCCGCGACATCCAGCGCCACCTGGCGACGATCGGCGAGCTCGGCGACGTCGTGCTCGTCCCGTCGGTCACCGTGCGCGACGTCGATGGCGTGTTCCTCGACGACCTGACGCCGGCCGATCTCGCCCGCGACCTCGCGGTTCCGGTGCG
The DNA here is from genome assembly GCA_016184365.1 of Candidatus Rokuibacteriota bacterium. GTDB lineage: Bacteria > Methylomirabilota > Methylomirabilia > Rokubacteriales > CSP1-6 > AR8. The sequence continues at coordinate 2,536 of JACPCW010000113.1, read as the reverse complement.
AGTCGTCGAGCCGACGCCGGCCGCGCTGCTGGCGGCCGTGCGGATCGATCGTACTGGGGGCCCCGACATGGCCCCCAGACCCCCAACGCTCGGAACCGGCCCGGCGTAGCCGTGCCGGTCCTCGACCACACATGACCACCACGCAGGCCGCGCCGGTCATTCATCCCGTCATCGCCATCGTCGGTCGCCCCAACGTCGGCAAGTCGACGCTGTTCAATCGCCTGGTCGGCCGGCGCAGCTCGCTCGTCCGCGACGTGCCGGGCGTGACGCGCGACCGGCTCTACGGGCAGGTGAGCTTCGAGCGCTGGCAGGCCACGCTCATCGATACGGGCGGCTTCGATCCGAGCGCGACGGAAACGCTCATCGTCGGCGTGCGCCAGCAGGTGCTCGCGGCGGTCGAGGAAGCGGACCTCGTCATCTTCGTGGTCGACGCGCGCGCGGGCATCACCGCGCTCGACGCCGAGATCGCGCGCCTGCTGCGGCGTGCCAAGCGTCCCGTGGTGCTCGTCGCGAGCAAGGTCGATGCGGCCGGGCAGGAGAGCGCGGTCGCCGATCTCTACACGCTCGGGTTCGGGGATCCGGTGCCCGTCTCCGCGGAACATGGACGCGGCATCGCGGAAATGCTCGAGGTCGTGCGCGCGCGGGCGCCGCTCGAGGACACGCCGAAATTCTCGGGCGCCGCGGTCCACGTGGCGGTGATCGGGCGGCCGAACGTCGGGAAATCGTCGCTCGTCAACGCGCTCGTCGGCGACGAGCGCGTGCTCGTGCACGACCAGCCCGGGACGACGCGCGACGCCGTCGACACGGCGATCGTTCGCGACGGCAAGCCCTACGTGCTCGTCGACACCGCCGGCATCCGACGCAAGGGTCGCGTCAGCGAGCCGCTCGAGAAGCTCGCGGTCGTCATGGCGCTCAAGGGCCTCGAGCGCGCGCACGTCGCCGTCCTCGTCATCGACGCGTCCGAAGGCGTCGCCGCGCAGGACGCCCACATCGTCGGCTACGCGCACGAAGCGGGACGCGCCCTGGTGCTCGCCGTGAACAAGTGGGACCTCGTCGGCTCCGCGACGCGGAAGTCGGAGATCACGGCCATCATTCGCGACCGGTTGCCGTTCGTCGAGTACGCGCCCGTCGTGTTCACGTCGGCGACCGAACGCGAGGGGCTCGACGACCTCTTTCGCGTCATCGACAGGGTCGCCGCGGAATCCAGGAAGCGCGTCTCGACGCAGGACGCGACCGAGGTGCTGCGCGAGGCGATGAATCGCCGCCCCACGTCCGTCCGCGGCGAGCCGCTCACGCTGCACTCCGCGCAGCAGGTCGCCGCCGGGCCGCCCACGTTCGTCCTGCGCGTGAGCGCGCCGGACGACGTACATTTCTCGTACGAGCGGTACCTGGTGAAGTCGATCCGTCACACGCTCGGCTTCGAGGGCTCGCCCGTGCGCCTGTCGTTCCGGAAAGCGCCGCGGCCGCGCCGCGCGGCACGGCACGGCGGCCGATGAGAGTCGGTCAGCCGCTGCGCTCGATCTCCCTCATCGTCGCCGTCGTCATCGGCGTCATCGGCGTGGTCGTCATCACGAGCCCGCGGCATCGCGCGTTCTATTTCGGCGGCCTGCCGGACGCGGCCGCGCCGCAGGCGCTCGTCACGCGCGGCGTGAATGCGACGCTGGCCGTGCGTCAGGCGGCGGTCACACCGCCGGCGCGGACGCGGCTCGTCGCGCGCGACGGACGCCTGGACGTTCCGCTGGCGGAGCCCGTGCCATGGACGTTGCCGGCGGACGGCCCGCCGCCGGGATGGACGCTGAAGGAATTCGCGGGGCAGGCGGACATCGATCTGCTGCGTACGGATGGCCGCCTGGCGCTCCGGCTGCGCAGCGACCGCTCGTCGTTCGCGCTCTACCGGGACGTCACCGTGGATCTCGCCGAGCACCCGCTGCTGTCGTGGTCGTGGAAAACGCTGCGCCTGCCGGCCGGCGGTGACGCGCGCGTCGCGGGCCGCGACGATCAGGCGGCGCAGATCTACGTCGTCTTCCCGCGCTGGCCATCGCCGCTCACGCGCAGCGACGTCATCGGGTACGTCTGGGACACGAACGCGCCGGTCGACACGCGGCTCACGAGCCTGCACGGCGGCAACATCAAGCTCATCGTGGTCGAGTCGGGACGCCAGCAGGTCGGGCAGTGGCGGCGGTACGAGCGGAACGTCGCCGAGGACTACGCCGCGCTGTTCAACCGGAAGGCGCCGCGGGTGGGGAAGATCGCCGTGATGATCGACTCGAACGACACCCGGAGCGATGCCGAGGTCCTGGTGGCCGGACTGGCCTTCGCCCGGCCACGTTGACCGGCGTCGCGACCTGTCGGTTGAGCCGAAAATCCCAACGCCCGTGCTAACATTGCGCGCATGACTCGCGCCGACTCTCCCGTCGCGGAGTGCCGCTGATGGCCCCTGACAAGGAACCCGCCGGCGGACCCGAGCACGAGGACTGGGAAGAGCCGCCGCGGTCGATCTTCGGTTCGACGTGGTTCCGGGTCGTCATCGTCGTCC
>JACPCW010000112.1 GCA_016184365.1 Candidatus Rokuibacteriota bacterium | reverse complement strand
GCGTCGTCGGCACCACGACCGTCAGTAATGTCGCGAGCACGACCCCGCCGGCGAGCCCGGCAACGAGCCCGGAAACGAGCACGCCTCTCATCTGTCTCTGCTGATCGCCGGCATCCTCGTGTGCACGACGTCCGCGCGGACTGCCCAAGAGGAGACCGGCCGCGTCGCGCATGGGCTTTCGATGTACGGGGAGCTGAAATACGACGCCGGTTTCGCGCACTTCGCGTACGCCTCGCCGAGCGCACCCAAGGGCGGCGAGGTCGCGCTCGCGGCGATCGGGATGTTCGACACGCTGAACCCGTTCGTGCTGCGCGGCAGGGCCGCCGCCGGCATTCACGCCACCTTCGATACGCTGATGGTCGCGTCCGCGGACGAGCCCTTCTCGACGTACGGACTCGTCGCCGAGCGCGTCGAGACGCCGCCGGACCGGTCGTGGGTCATCTTCACGCTGCGGCCCGAGGCGCGCTTCCACGACGGCACGGCGATCACGGCCGACGACGTCGTGTGGACGTTCGAGGCCCTGCGCGCCGAGGGTCATCCCTTCTACCGCGCCTACTACGCGCGCGTCCGGCGTGCCGACGCGCTCGGCGCGCGGCGCGTGAAGTTCACGTTCGCGGAAGGCGAAAACCGCGAGCTGCCGCTCATCGTCGGCCAGATGCCGGTGCTGTCACGGCGGTACTGGAGCGGCCGCAGCTTCGACGCAACGACGCTGGCCGCGCCGCTCGGCAGCGGGCCCTACCGCGTCGAGGCCGTCGATCCCGGCCGGTCCGTGACATACCGCCGTGTGGCCGACTACTGGGCCGCGCGGCTGCCGGTCAACGTGGGACGCCACAATTTCGATCGGATCCAGCACGAGTACTACCGCGACGCGACGGTCGCGCTCGAGGCGTTCAAGGCGGGCGCGTACGACTTCCGGCAGGAGAACATCGCGAAGCACTGGGCAACGGCGTACGACGTGCCGGCCGCGGCCGACGGCCGCATCGTGAAGCAGGAAATCCCGCACCGGATTCCGACGGGCATGCAGGGCTTCGTGTACAACACGCGGCGCGAGATCTTTCGCGACCGTCGTGTTCGCCATGCGCTGGCCCACGCGTTCGACTTTCCGTGGATGAACGAGCACCTCTTCTACGGAGCCTACTCCCGGACACGCAGCTACTTCTCGAACTCGGAGCTCGCGGCGCGAGGCCGGCCCGGCGCCGCCGAGCTCGCGCTCCTGACGCCGTTCCGCGACCGGCTGCCGGCCGAGGTCTTCACGCGCGAATACCGGCCGCCGTCGCCGGACGGACCGCTCGAGCGGCGCCGCGCGCTCGCCGCGGGCCTCGAGCTCCTGCGGGCGGCGGGCTGGGTCGTGCGCGACTTCCGCCTGGTCGACGCGCGCACGGGCCGGCCGCTGAGCTTCGAGATCCTGTTGAACGACCCGTCGTTCGAGCGCGTCGCGCTGCACTTCGCCAAGGCGCTCGAGCGTCTCGGGGTCGACGCCCGCGTACGGACCGTCGACAGCGCGCAGTACGAGCACCGTCTCGAGCACTTCGACTTCGACATGACCGTCGCGGTATGGCCGCAGTCACTGTCCCCCGGCAACGAGCAGGTCGACTACTGGACGTCCGCGCGGGCGTCCCAGCCGGGCAGCCGCAACCTCGCCGGTATCACCGATCCGGCCGTGGATCACCTCGTCGCGCGGCTCATCGCCGCGCCGGATCGCGAGAGCCTCGTCGTCCGGACGCGCGCGCTCGACCGTGTGCTGCTGTGGAACCATTACCTGATCCCCCACTGGCATCTGTCGGTCTTCCGCGTCGCCTACTGGAACAAGTTCGGCCGGCCTGCCGTCTCGCCGCCGTACGCGCTCGGCTTCGATACGTGGTGGATCGAGCCCGCGCACGAGCCGGCGCGCGCCGCGGCCGCGCGCTGAGCCGGGTGAGGCCGATGCGCCGGCGCCGCGCCGCGCTCCTCATCGCCGCTGTCGCGGCGCTCCTCATCGTGGCGGCGCTCGCGGCCCTGCCGGCCGTCGTTCGCGCGCTGACGGTCCGACAGATCGAGCAGCTGACCGGCCGCGAGACATGGATCGCGGACGTCGACGTCAACCTGTTCACGCGCCATCTCGTGCTGCGCGACGTGCGCATCGCCGGCGCCGGCCACCGCCCGCCGGTCGCGGAGATCGCGCGGCTCGACGTCCGCTTCGGACTCGGGGCCCTCGTGCGCGGACGGATCGACCTCGCGAGCGTCGACGTCGAGGCGCCGGTCATCCGGCTTCGCCGCGACGAGCGCGGCGAGCTCAACATCGAAGACATCGTCGCGCGTCTCCTCGCGCGACCGCCGGCGGCGCGGCGGCCCGTCATGGTGGACCACTTCACGATGAGCGGCGGGCGCATCGTCTTCGACGATGCGGAGGCGGATCCGACCCACGTCTGGGAAGCCGGGTCACTCGCGCTCGAGATGCACGACGTCGGCACGCACCACGAGGGCGGACGGGCGCGCCTGACGTTCACGGTCGCCGGCGGACGGGCCGGCGTGGAGCTGACCGAGATCGCGGTGCGCCCGCTGAGCGCGCGCTTCGTCGCCGCGGTCGCGGGACTCGACGTCGACCGCGTCCGGCGTTACATCCCGCCGGACGCGGCCGTGGTCGTGACCGGCGGCGAGCTCACCTCGCGCGCGGAAGGCCGGTATCACGCGCGCGACGGAGCCACGGCCTCGGGACGCACGACGGTCACCAACGCCGTCCTGGTGCGCGGCGCCGACGACGCACCCTTCCTGCGCGTTCCGCAGGCGACGATGACCGCGCGCGCGCTGACGTGGCGCGATGGCGTCGGACACGCCGAGCGCCTGGAGCTCCGGATGTCCGCGACCGTCGTCGACGCGCGCGCCGGACCGCACGGGCTCGACATCGCGCCCGTGCACCTCGTGCTCGACGACGCGCGGTATCCCCGCGGTCCCGCGGCGCGGCTGACCTTCAGCGCCGGCTTGCCGGACGACGGACAGGTCGCGGCCCGCGGAACGGCGATCCTCCATCCGTTCGCGGCCGATCTCGCCGTGACGGTCGCGCGCGCGAACCTGTCCCTCGTACGCGCCTGGCTGCCGGGCGACGCGGTCGTGACGCTCGACGGCGGGCGTCTCGCCGCGAGCCTCGACGTCGACGCAGACGAGACGGCCCTGACGGCGCGCGGCGACTTCACCGTCGTGGACCTCGCGCTCGGACGGCGCGGCCAGTCGCCGCCGCTCGTCCGCGACCGGCGGCTCACCGGCACGCTCGCGAAGGTCACCGTGCGCGACGGCGAGGTCGCGGCCGGTACGATCACGCTCGCCGGCGCTCCGACGATCGTCGACGCCACCGGCGACACGGCGCAGCGCTTCGAGCTGCGGCAGCTCACCGCGCGCGTCACCGGTGCGGCATGGCCGGTGCGCGGCCCGGCGCAGATCGCCGTCGATGCCGCGCTTGCCGATGGCGGGACCGCGTCGGTGAGCGGCGCCATCCGGCCCGATACGCTCGCCGGTCAGGTCGAAGCGCGCGTCGCGGACGTCGACCTCACGCGCTTCACGCCGTACTTCCCGCGGAACGCGCCGCTCGCGCTTGCCGGCGGCCGCGCGTCGGCGCGCGTCGAGCTGACGCACGCACGGGAGACGGGCGTCGCGATCGACGGCACGGCGACCGTCGCCGACCTCGTGCTCGTGCGCCGCGGGCAGGGCGACGCATTCCTCACCGACCCGAGCCTCGACGTCGCCGTGACCGGCCTCAGCATCAAGGACGGCGCCGTCCGCGTGGCGCGCTCGATCGTGACCGGTGCCCCGCGCGTCATGGTGCCCGCGGAGTGGACCCGCGAACCGTTCGACTTCAGCGCGCTGCGCGTGGTCGTCGAGGACGGCGCCTGGCCGGGGCCGGCGACGGCGCGCATCGAGGCGAGCGGGACGGTCGCCGGTGGCGGCAGCTCGACGCTGAGAGGGTCGATCGAGATCCCGACGCTCGCCGCCCGGGCACACGCCACCTTCAGCGACATCGACCTCACGCGCCTCAACGCGTACCTGCCGCCCGACAGCGCCGTCACGGTCGCCGGCCGCGTCGACACCACGGTCGACTTCGCGCACGACCGCGCCACCGGCGTCGTCGTGAACGGCGCCGGCGTCGCGAGCGACATCGCGCTGCGCCGGCGCGGTGAGCCGGACCCGTTCCTCACGGATCAGCGTCTGACGTTCGCGGTGAAGGACTTCGTCGCGAAGGACGACGTGCTCGCCGTCGCGCGCGTCACGGCGACCGGCTCGCCGGCGGTGATCGACCGCAGCGTCTCGCCGCCACGCCGCATCAGCGTGCCGTCGATGACCGCCGTCGCCGAGGAGGTGCAGTGGCCCGGCGACGAGCCGGCGCGGCTGCATCTCGAGGCGAAGCTGCCGGAGTCCGGCGCGCTGGCGGCGGATGCGCGCGTACAGCTCCGCTCGCGGGTCGTCGACGGGACCGTGTCGCTCCGCGACGCCGCCGTGGAGCCGATCGCGCGGCTGCTGCCGATTCCGGCGCCGGTGCGCGGCCGTGCCGACGCCGAGCTCGCGCTGGACGGGACGCTGGGACCGGATCCCGAGATCCATCTCCGCGGCACGATGCGCGCGCGGCGGCTCGAGGTCGGCCCCGACGACCGGCCGCCGGTGACGGTCGCCGAGGCGGACGCGAGCGGCGTTGATATCCGCCTGGGGGGCCCCGACATGGCCCCCCAGACCCCCCCGCGCTCCGACCGCCCCGACGAAGCCGGGCCGGTCCTCGACGACGCCGGTCACGGCGTGCACACCGCGTGGCCGGCGGCCGTCACGGTCGATCGCCTCGTCCTGCACGAACCGTCCATGCTGATCGTGCGCGAGGACGACGGCAGCTTCCCGCTGCGCCGCATGCTGACGCCCGACGGCGCGCAACCCGCGGATCGCGGCCGCGGCGGCGACGACGACGCGCGGCCGGAGGCAGAGCGGGCCGCATCGCACGACGCGCCCGCCGGCGACGACCGGGACGTCGCGGTGACGATCGGCCGGCTCGAGATCGACCACGGTGACGTGCGCTTCATCGACCGCTCGTCGCGTCCGTTCTTCTCCGAGGAAGTGACGCAGCTCCGCATGACGGTCGAGCGGCTCACGAATCTCGACGACGCCCGCGCCGACGTGACGCTGCACGGGATCGTCGGCGCCGACGCCGCGCTCGCGCTCGAAGGCGAGATCGCGCCGTTCGGGGACCCGTTCTTCCTGGACCTCGCCGGCCAGCTGCGCGGCTTCGACGTGCCGCGGACGAACCCGTACCTCGAGCGCTTCATCGCGTGGATCGCGACGAGCGGCCGCCTCACGACGCGCGTGCACTACCGCGTCGTCGGCGACCGGCTGGAAGCCACGAACGAGGTCGTCGTCGAGCGGCTGTCCGTGGAGCCGGCGAGCGACTCGCCGGACCGGCTCGTCGGTCTGCCGCTCGGGCTCGTCGTCTCGCTGCTCAAGGACCGTCGCGGCGAGATCCATCTGTCGGTCCCGCTCGAGGGCCGGTTCAGCTCGCCGCAATGGGATTTCGGTGACGCGATCGGGACCGCGCTGCGGAACGTCGTCACCCGGCTCGTCACCGGACCGTTCCGGGCGATCGGCAAGATCTTCCGGCGCGGCGCCGACGGCGAGGAGATCAGTGTCGCCATCGACCCGGTGACGTTCGAGCCGGGCAGCGCGGCGCTCTCACCTGCCGGTGCGAAGCAGGTCCAGCGCGTCGCGGACTTTCTCCGGGCCTCGCCGCACGTGCGGATCGCGCTCTCCGCCGCCGTGAGCGACAAGGACCGCCGCGCGCTCCGTGCGCAGCGCATCACCGCTCGCGTGCAGGCGATCCAGCGGGAGCGCGGCATCGACGAGTTCGGGAAGGCGGCGCGCGCGCTCTACGAGCACGAATTCCCGGGACAGTCAGCGCCGCCGGAGCCCGACGACGCGATGGCCGTCCTCGCGAACGCGCTGCCGCGTCCCGATCCCGGGATCAAGGGCCTGGCGGCTCGCCGGGTCACCACGGCCCGCGAGGCGCTGATCGAAGCCGCCGGTATCGACACCGGCCGCATCGTCGCGCGCGACGCGCCGGCGACGATCACCGCTGACGAGGGGCGCGTGGAGTTCGAGCTGCTGCCGGAGCGTTGAGGCGGCGATGCCGGTGACGCGTCGCCGACCTCCGCGCGGAAAGGAATGACCACATGCATCGCATGCCGATCCTCGTACTGATGCTCATCATGGCGCCTTGCGGAACCGCGCACGGCGGCGACGTGCGTGCGGCCGCGCGCAGCGGCCCAGCCGACGCGGCCGCGCTCGTCGGCGCGTGGACGGGACAGTGGACGGCCGCGCCCGACTCCCGGCCGCGCCCACTCGAGATGATCTTGACGCGCGGCCGCAGCGACGGCGTCGTCGTCGGACAGTTCACGTTCCTCACGACGGGCCACGCGTGGACCGCTCGACGGGAAGGCGTCGTCGTCGATGGCGCCGTCCGCTTCGAGCTCCCGGCGGGTGGGGCGATCGTCGTCCGTGTGATCGACGCGGACCGACTGACCGGCGAGTTCACCGGCGCGCAGGGCGCCCTGCCTGCGGAACGGGGCTCGTTCGAGTTGTCGCGCGCGCGCTGAACCAGCGCCGGCTCTTCGCCGACCATGCGGAGCGTGGCAGCGGCAACCGTCGGCCGACTCAGAGGCAACGACGTGGATCACGACGGCCGGATGATTCTGTTCCTCGGCACGATGGACGACTACGTCACGCGCGCGTGGTTGCCGATACCCCGCAAGTGACGGCCGTGCGCTTTCTCGTCACCGCGCTGACGGTCGCGAGCATGCAGTTTCCGCCGACGATCACGGTGGGCGATCACCGGCTCGCGCTCGTGAGCTGCGGTGTGCGCGACACGCTCTGGATCGACCATTACGTCGCCGCGCTGTACCTGCCGCGCGGCGCCCCGCCCGCCGCGGTGATGGACGCGACCGTGCCCAAGGCGGTCCGGCTGTACATCGTGAACGCGGCGTTCCTGCCCGATGACATTCCCGAGAAGTGGCGCCCGGCGCTGGAGCGGCACCTCGACGCGGACGCGCTCGCGCGGGTACGCGCGGCCTACCGCACGCTGGTCGATGGTGATCACGTGATGATCGCGTACGAGCGCGACCGCGGCCTGTCGATGCTCGTCAATGGCGCGGTCGTCGCCACGGCGTCCGGCCACGCCCTCGTCGACGCGCTGCTCGAGGTCTGGGCCGAGCGCGAGCCGGCGCGGCCGAAGCTCGACCGTCTGATCCGGACGCACCCGTGCTCCGGATGACGGCGTTGCGCGACCTGGGTGGCAGGCCATTTGCGCGATCGGGACGAATGGCCAATGGCGTCCGCGCCGTGTGGGTCTATCCGCTCGTCAGCGTCGTCGTCTGGCTCGTGGCGCTCATGCTGTTCCTCTATTTCTTCGCCGCCGGACGCATCCTGCTGCTCGGGCTGCTGGCGGCCGGCATCGTGGCCGCGACGCTGAAGCCCATCGCCGATCGCGTGCCCGGTCCGCGATGGGTCGGCGCGCTCCTTGCCGGTCTCGGCTTCATCGTGCTGACCGTCGGACTCGTCGCGCTGCTCTCGTGGCGGCTGACGGGCGCCGTCGAGCAGCAGATTGCGCAATGGCCCGAGCTGCGGGAGCAGCTGAACGGCCTGCTCGCCCGGTGGAGCGGCCGGTTCGGGCTCGAGCAGCCGGTGACGGTACAGACACTGGTGCAGGAAATCTCCGGTTTCGTCTCGGGTACGACACTCCAGCAGGTCGGCACACGCGCGGCGGGCATCGTGAGCGCCGTCGGTCTCGGCCTCGCGTTCGCCTTCGTCGGCTCGATCTATCTCCTGGCGGAGCCGGCCGAGCGGTTGCTTCGGCCGGTGGAGCGGCTGCTGCCGGCGCGTCGGCACGCAGCGCTTCGCGGCGCCGTCGCCGACCTCGAACCTCGGCTGCGCTGGTGGTTCCTCGGCACGCTCGCCAGCATGCTCATCGTCGGCGCCGCCTCGTGGATCGGCTACACGATCGCGGGCGTTCGATTCGCGCTGCCGCTCGCGCTTCTCGCTGCGGCGTTCGAAATCGTTCCGACCATCGGCCCGCTGATCGCCTTCGCGGTCGCCGCGCTCGTCGCCGCGACGCAGAGCGCGACGCAGGTCGTCGCCGAGCTCGTCGTCTACGCGATCGTGCAGCTGCTCGAGTCGTACGTGATCCTGCCGCTCATCATGGAGCGCGCCGTCCGCATCCCGCCGATCGTCACCCTCGCGACCGTCATCCTCTGGGGCAACGTGTTCGGTCCCGCGGGCCTGCTTCTCGCGCTGCCGCTCGACCTGCTCGTCTGGACGGTGCTGGACCGCTTCGTCGCCGGCACCGAGCGCGCCGCGGACGTCCGGGCCGCGACGACCGTGCCGCGCGGGCGCATGGCGCGCGAGGCGTGATGCCGACGTGACCGCCGTCCTCTGGGTCGTCTTCGGCGCGGTCGTCGTCGGGCTCCTGGCCCTCGACCTCGGCGTGCTGCGCCGCGGACAGCGTGAGGTGACGATCCGCGAAGCGCTCATGTGGAGCGGCGCGTGGATCGGCCTCGCGCTCGCGTTCAACGGACTGGTGTGGCTCTGGCGCGGCGCGGACGCCGCCGTCGAGTTCCTCACCGGCTACCTGATCGAAAAGGCGCTCAGCATCGACCACCTGTTCGTCTTCCTGCTGATCTTCTCCTCGTTCCGCGTCGCCGACCGGTTCCAGCACACGGTCCTGTTCTGGGGCATCCTCGGCGCGTTCGCCATGCGCTTCGCGCTCATCGCGCTGGGTCTGACGCTCGTGCAGCGGTTCGAGTGGATCCTCTACGTGTTCGGCGCGTTCCTCGTGCTGACCGGCATCCGGATCGCGCTGCGCCACGGCCCGCAGGCGCCGACCGCCAACAACGTCGTGGTTCGCGCCGTCCGCCGGGTGTTCCCGATGACGCGCGACCAGGCCGGCGGGCGGTTCGTCGTCCGCCGCGCCGGCCGGCTCCACGGCACGCCGCTGCTGATCGTGCTCGCGATCATCGAGACGACCGACTTCGTGTTCGCCGTCGACTCGATCCCGGCCATCCTGGCCATCACGCAGGACCCGATGATCGTCTACACGTCGAACGTCTTCGCGGTGCTCGGGCTCCGCTCGCTCTACTTCGCGATCGCCGGCATCCTGCCGTTCTTCCACTACCTGCACTACGCGTTCGCCGGGATCCTCGTCTTCGCCGGCACGAAGATGCTGGTGACGCAGCTCGTCCACGTCCCGGCCGCCGCGGCGCTCGGCGTCGTGGCGGGGCTCCTGCTCGCCGCGATGGTCGCCTCCGTGATGCGGCCGCGCGAGCAGCAGATCGAGGCGCTGCTCGAGCAGGGCGTGGAGACCGGGGCGTTCGCGACGGACGAGGTGCAGGTCGTGGAGCGCGTGTTCGAGGCCGGCGACCGGCGCGCCGCGAACCTCATGACACCGCGGCCGGATCTCGTCTGGCTCGATCCGCGGGACCGCCCGGATGCGATCGCGCGGAAGATCGCGCGTACCGAGGGATCAACGGTGCTCGTCGCACGCGGGAGCCTGGACGACATCGCCGGCATGGTCGACGTGCGCGACGTCGCGGCGGCGAGCCTCACCCAGGGGCGCGTGGACCTCGAGGCGCTCGCGCAGCGGCCGCTCGTGCTGCCGGAGTACCTCGGCGCCTTCGACGTCCTCGACCGGTTGCGCGAGGAGCGCACCGGCGCCGCGCTCGTCGTCGACGAGTACGGCGCCGTCGTCGGGCTCATCACGCTCCGCGACGTCGCCGAGACGGTCCTCGGCGACCTGCGGAACGGCGACGGCCCGCGAGAGCGCGCGATTACCCGCAGCGCCGACGAATCGTGGCGGATCGATGGCGGCGTCGCCCTCGACGAGCTCGTCCAGGCGCTCGAGCTCGAGCCGCCGACGGCCGAGGAGCGCGCGCTCTACGACACCGTGGGTGGCCTCGCGATGGGCCGGCTGCGCCGGATCCCCGCCGCCGGTGACCGGTTCACCTGGCGCGACCTCGAGCTCGAGGTGCTCGAGACGCGTGGGCGCCGGCTCGTCGCGCTCAGCGCACGGCGCAAGCAGGACCGGTCCGAAGCGGCGTGAACGATCGTCGGCGACCCGAGCGGCCGGATCCGCGCGGATGCGTCATCGCGCGGTCTCCGACGGTGTTACACCGCGGCGGGCCATGCAGTCGCGATAAGCGTCACGGTAGTGTTCGTCGTCCGCGCGCTCCGCGGCCATCCCGCGCAGCTACCTGGGGGGGCTGACGCGCGGGGGGAGCGGCGACGTCCGAGAATGGCCCTTTATGTCTCCTATGCTCGCCACGGCCGCGCGGGACACGGAGACGCTCCGCCCGGGATTTGAACCAGCGACTTTTGGGGTTATGAGGGAAATCAGGGCCGCGACCGTTAACCAAGGCGAACCAACCGAAATCAACGATGACGACGATTTGCCGAGTGATGTGGTCGGGCCGGTTTCGCGGATCAGATTACCGGTGTCAGATGGACCTTGCGGGCGCCGGCCGTTCCCGTGAAGGGGACGCAAGCACATGAGGTCACGAACTCACGCCGACTCAGCTGTTCAGCGCGTGGAGGTCGGCGGGCGTGACCTGACGCCCGGCGCGCGGATTCGACAGATCGACGCCGACGCGCAGTGCGCGCAGGCCGTGCACCCCCTGCAGCTCCTCGAGCTCGAGGTCTTCGACGCCGGCGGTGAGGTAGCCGAGGCTCTGGAGATATTCGAGATACCCGCGATACTCCTGCGCCTCGGCCGGCTGCGTGTAGACGATCGCGATCTTGCCGGGCTGCGTCACGCGCTCGCTGGTACCGCGAATGACGGCCTTGTCGATCCGCTTCTTCACGATCTCGTAGCGGATGTCGTACGCGCCGTCGACGTCGAAGCGCTTTTCGTCGTACCGGAACCGGATGGCGAGCGGCGCGTGCTGTACGAGCACGAGATGCGTCGTCTCGAGCGGCACCGGCAGCTCGCGCTTCAGGCGGTCCGCGCGCAGCGCGACGCCGCAGGTGACCATGAGCTGCCACAGTCTGAGATTCCGCAGGGACAGGGGATCGAGGCCGCTGGTCTCGACGAGCGCGTCGCCGACGTAGATTTGATAGTCGACGCCGTCCGTCTTCTGCTTCTCGAAGTAATGCGGCGCCATGCTCTGCGCCGTCTGCTGTTCGAGATCGAGATACGCCGACAGCGTCTCCGCGATGCGCGTCACGCTTTCTTCGAAGCGCCGCCGGTCGGCGTACACGGTGCCGAGCCGCGGGTCGAGCGCGCCGCGGTACGCCTCGATGCGGTCGCGCACCGCGCCGCCCAGTCCCGCGAGATGGTCGAACAGCGGCTCGACGTCGGTGCGGAGGAACGAGGTCACGCTCACCTCGTCGCCCGACTTCGCGCCGCGCCCCAGCTGGTCGAGGTGCCGATCGATCCGATAGCGGAGCTCGTCGAGCGCCGGGAACGCGCGCATGCCGTGCGCCGTCGACGCGACGTCACGCGCGAGCCGGAGCTGCGCGACGAGGTCGGACTGGATCGCGAGCATGCGCTGCGTCGACGAGCCGCGGATGTCCGCGAGGCCGTACAGCGGGTAGACGCGCTCGAACACGATCGCCTCGAGGTCCATCGGCCCCTCGAGCCCCTGCACGGCATGCCGCTCGATCGTGTCGAGCACGGCCCGCCGGAAGCGCCACTCGACCGTCGGATGGATCGCCGTGCACTTCTCCTTGATGATCGCCTGCACGCGCGCATTGAGCTCTTCCATGCTCCGCTGCACGGCGACGGCGAACAGCGGCAGCACCTCGCCGAGCTTCGGCAGCTGCGACGGGTTGAGATCGCCGGGCACCGGGGACGCCAGCTCGAGCGTGCCGATGATGCGCTCCTGGTAGTGCAGCGGCGCGACGACGAGGTTCCGCATGCCGGCTTCGATGATCTGGTCTTCCAGGCACGTGCGATTGGGATACTCCGTCAGGTCGTGAATGAGCAGCGGCTGGCCGCTGGTCACCGCCCGCTCGTACACCGTCCCCGCGAAGTCGGCCGTCTTCATGTGCTTCGAATCGGCGAAGACGCAGCCGTGCACCATCTCGGCGCCGTGATTCAGGAGAAAGACCTGCTCGGCGTCGATGGCCGCGAGCCCGAGACTGAGGTGCGGCCGGCGGAAGAACGTCCGCAGCTTGTCCTGCAGCGCCTCGAAGCGCGCGGTCGACACGACGGATTCCTTGTCGATCAGATCGCGCTTGAGTGACGAGAGCACTTCCTGGTCGGTCACCTCGGTGGCCCGGAACACGGTGAAGCCGCGCAGCACGAAGCGATCGCCCGGCACGATCTCCGGCAGCGCGTCGAACGGGAACCGGTGCGCCAGGAGCCGCGCGCGGACGTGGTCCGACAGCGCCGGGGCGTCGCCGACGGGGATGACGTCGATGAACCGCCCGTCGAGCGTGACGTTGAAGTGCCGATCCAGGCCCGTGCCCGGATCCTTCACGGTCAGCACGATCGTGTAGTCGACGCCGAGATCGACGTCGTACAGGCGCTTGAGCACCAGCGAGTACGCGAAGAGTCGCCGGAACGTCGCGACGGTCTCCTCGTCCGCATTCACCGTCCCCTGCACCTGGCCGTCGGCGCCGAGCAGGAGCTTCTCGCACTGCGGCGTCGCATAGAAGCTGCGCAGCTGGAACGGGACGAGCGCCGCGGTGTAGTCCTGCTCCCAGGCGGCCGGCGGAAACACCGCGGCCATCAGGACGTCGACGAGGTCGCCGTGGCGATCGAGGAGCGCCGGGTCGTCGATGACGCCGGTGAGCTCCGGCGCCTTCTCGAGCCCGGAGCGAATGAGCCGCGCGATGGCCTCCCGCGTGACGCAGTCGTCCTCCGCCACCGGCGCCATCCAGAAGCGGACGAGCGGCTCGAGCGACAGCTCGGTCCGGAATGGGAACGTCGACCGATCCCGTGCGACCGCGGCGACGAACGTGGCACCCTTCACTCGCTGGCCCTCCGGAGGCTCATTCTACCGCGTCTGTTAGACTGCGACTTCGTGACCACTGCGCTCGACCATCCCTGGACGACGCCGCCCGGGCCCGGCACGACGCTGTCCGTGGCGCCCGGCGTCCGCTGGGTGCGCATGCCGCTGCCCTTCGCGCTCGATCACATCAACCTCTGGCTGCTCGACGACGGCGATGGCGTGGCCCTCGTCGACACCGGCGTCGGCCTGGCCGAGACACGCGCGCTGTGGGAGACCGTGTTTCGCACCGGGCTCGACGGCCGGCCGCTGACGCGCGTGATCGTGACGCACTTCCATCCCGATCACATGGGCAATGCCGGCTGGTTCGCCGAGCGCGCCGGCGTCGACGTCTGGTGCACCGAGCCCGAGTGGCGTGCCGCGCAGATGGCGTGGCGCACGGACGGCTCGCACGACGTCGAACGCCGGCTCGCGCACTACCGCCGCCACGGGTTCGCCGACGACGCGATCGAGCGGTTCCGCGAGCGCGGCAACCACTATCCGCGGATGGTGCCGACGCTCGCGCCCGCGGTGAAACATCTCGTCGACGGCGACACGCTGCTGATCGGCGGCCGCCGCTGGGACGTCTTCACGGTGCACGGTCACGCGCCGGATCACGCGTGCCTCTGGAACCGCGAGGACGACGTGCTGATCTCCGGCGACCAGGTGCTGCCGAAGATCACGACGAACGTCAGCGTCTGGCCCGACCGGCCGGCCTCGAATCCGCTGCGCCAGTATCTCGATTCGCTCGACCGGTTCGAGCCGATGCACGGCGACACGCTCGTGCTGCCGTCGCACGGTCTTCCCTTCCGCGGCCTGCACGCGCGCCTGGCCGGGCTCCGCGATCATCACGACACGCGCCTCGCGGAGACGCTCGACGCGCTCGGGCATCCGCGCACCGGCGTCGAGCTCATTCCGATTCTGTTCCGCCGCGTGATGGATACCCACCAGCTCAGCTTCGCGATCGGCGAGGTCCTGGCGCACCTGCACCTCCTCGAGTCGAATGGCGCGGTCACGCGCCTCACCGGCGGCGACGAGGTCCACCGCTTCCGGCGCGCGTGACCCGCATCACCGGCGTTCTGTTCGATGTCGGCGGCGTCGTCGTGGATTCGCCCCTCCACGCCATCGCCCGATTCGAGCGTGCGCACGGCATCCCCGCCAACGCGATCAACCAGGCCGTCGTCGGCTCCGGCGACGCCGGCGCGTGGTCACGGCTGGAGCGCGGCGAGCTCACGCTCGAGGACTTCTGCCCCGCGTTCGAGGCCGACTGTCGCGTGGCCGGCGTCACCATCGATGCGACGGCGCTCATGACGACGATCGCCCGGGCCGCGGCGCCGCGCCCGCGCATGCTCGCCGCCGTCGAGCGGCTGCGTGGCGCCGGATTCCGCGTCGGCGCGCTCACGAACAACTGGAAGCGCGACGGCGCGACCTCGCCGGTGCGCGATCACTTCGAGGTCTTCGTGGAGTCGTGCGTCGTCGGCATGCGCAAGCCGGATCCACGGCTCTACGAGCACGCGTGCCGCGTGCTCGGCGTCACGCCGGCCGAGACGGCGTTTCTCGACGACATCGGCCGGAATCTCAAGGCGGCGCGCGCGCTCGGGATGACGACGATCAAGGTCGACGATCCGGAGCAGGCGCTGCGCGACCTGTCCGCCGTCGTCGGGATCGATCTGCTAGGCTAGGCCACCGTGCTCGCGCGCCTCGTCCTCGTCCTCGTGGCCTTCGCCCTCGCGACGGGTCCAGCGCCCGCGCAGGACGTGCCGCCGCCGAAGATCGAGTTCCAGTCGCCCCCGGCGAACGAGAAAACCGACGAGGCGAGCGTGCAGGTGACGGTGATCGTCACCGACGAGCGCGGCATCCGCTCCGTCCGCGTCAGCCTGAACGGCGAGCGTGTCGCCCTCGACAACGCGCCCAACCCGAGCGCGCCGCCGAGGAGCTTCCGCATCAACGTCCAGGTGCCGATCCCGCTCGGCGAGAACGTGATCGGCATCAGCGCGACGAGCATGGCCGGCAAGATCACGCAGGCCGCGCGCACGGTGACGCGCATCCCGCCGGCGGTGGCCTCGCCGCAGCAGAAGAAGACGCAGCGCTTCGCGGTCGTCATCGGCGTGAGCGCCTACGAGCACAAGGACATCCCGCCGCTGCCGTTCGCCGAGCGTGACGCGCAGGCGCTGGCCGACCTGCTGGCCAAGGCCGGCTACCCCAAGGAAAACGTCACGGTCCTCACGGAGTCGGCGAAGACCAAGCCGACGCTCCAGAACATCAGCATCGCTCTCGGCAGCCTGCGGCGCGCGACGGCGGACGACGCGGTGCTCATCTATTTCTCCGGGCGCGGCGCCCGCGAGACGGACGCGACCGGCCGCGAGCGCGACGGCATCGCGAAGTACCTGATGGCGAACGACACCGAGCCGGATGGCCTCTTCTCGTCGGCGCTCCGCTGGAACGACTTCGAAGAGCGCATCCTGCCGCGCATCCGTGCCGGCCGCCTCGTCATGCTCTTCGACGCCGACTTCAGCGGCAACGCCGCCGGCCGCAGCTTCTCGAAGCAGACGACGCGCTCGGTGGGTGTCAGCGCGGAGTTCATGGAGCGGCTCGCGCGTGCGACGGGTCGCGTGCTCATCACGGCGAGCAG
Organism: Candidatus Rokuibacteriota bacterium; assembly: GCA_016184365.1. Taxonomy (GTDB): domain Bacteria; phylum Methylomirabilota; class Methylomirabilia; order Rokubacteriales; family CSP1-6; genus AR8. Next base: position 43,629 of record JACPCW010000112.1, on the reverse strand, counting down.
CGGCAACGAATCGGCGCTCGACGCGCCGGACTTCCGCCACGGCGTCTTCACCTATTTCGTGCTGCAAGGACTTGCCGGCGCTGCCGACCGCGATCGCGACGGGCTCGTCACGGTGAGCGAGCTCTACACCTTCGTCCAGGGGAAGGTCGGCGAGCACGCACGGCGCGCCGGCACCCGGCAGACGCCGGTGCTCGAGGGGGCGATGAGCGATCTGCCGCTGCTCGAAGTGCCTAAGCGCTGACGCTGTCGACGACGCGCTTCACGAACCCGGCGACGCTCGGCTTGTCGATCCATCGCACGACGACCACGAGCTCGCGGTCCGGATCGATCCAGATCACGTTGCTGCCGGCGCCGCGCGCGGCGTAGCTCGACTCCGGCGCGCCGGGGAACTGCCGGCGGCCGGTGTTGAGCCACCAGAGCAGCCCGTAGTCGGGATTGATCGCCGACGGCCGTCGCATCTCGTCGACCCAGCCGGCGGGCAGCAGATCGCGCCGCTCCCACCGCCCGCTCCGCGCGACGAGCAGCCCGAGCCGCGCGTGGTCGCGCGTCGACATCCAGAGCCCGCCGCCCCAGTGCGAGCCGCCGGGCACCGACGGCAGCCGGCGGTCGGCGATCGTCGCCCACGAGTTGCGGTACGGCTCCCAGCGCCAGCTGCCCGACGCGGCGATGGGATCCATGACGGTCTTGCGCAGCACGTCGGCGAGCGGCTCGCGGAAGAGCTGCAGGAGCGACAGCGAGAGCCGGTTGACGCGGACGTCGTTGTACTCCCAGAGCGTGCCGGGCGGCCGCATGGGGCGCGGCTGGCCTTTCGCCGCGTTGCCGAGCTCGCTCTTGCCGACGTCGCGGTTGTGATCGATCGAATCGGGCTTGCCCCAGAGCGCGCCCTGCCACTCGCTCGTCTGCTGCAGCAGCTGCCGCCACGTGATGTCGCGGTTCTGCTTCGACTCGAACGTCTCGTCGGGCGCTGCGTCGCTTACCGGCTCGTCGATGCTCTGGATCAGGCCCCGCGCGAGCGCGACACCGGCGAGCACGGCGAGATAGCTCTTGGCAACGCTGAACGTCATGTCGGCGCGTCGCGTGTCGCCCCACTCCGCGGCGATGACGCCGTCACGCAGCACGAGGCCGTTCGGGCCGCCGCGGGATCGCACCGGCCCGAGCACGCCAGGCACGTAGTCCGGTACGGACGGCAGGTCGTCGGGCTCGTCGGCGACGCCGACGAAGCGACCGCGCGTGATGAAGTCGCGCGCCCACTTCGTCTCGTGCGCGCGGTGCCAGGCGATGGCCGCGTCGAGGGCCGTCGCGTCGAACCCCAGATCGGCGGGCGGCTTGGCGCTCCAGTCCTTCGACGGGTAGTACGTCACCGCGCCACGCTACCACACCCGGTTATGCTCACGGCGATGCCCGATTCCCCCGGTCTGCCGCTCCGGGAGCGTGTGCCGCTGGCGCCGATGACGACGATGGGCGTCGGCGGCGCCGCGCGCTGGTACGCCGAGGCGACCGACGAGGCCACCGGGCTCGAATCTCGTCGTCGGCGACGGCGGCGTCGACGCCCTCGTCGTGCACATCGCGCTCCGCGGCGTGGACACGCGGGAGAACGGCGCCGCCGTCGAGATCACCGCGGCGGCCGGCGAGCCGTGGGACGACCTGGTCGCGTTCGCCGTCGCGCGCGGCTGGGCCGGCTTCGAGTGCCTCAGCGGGATTCCCGGCCTCGTCGGCGCGACGCCGATCCAGAACGTGGGCGCGTACGGGCAGGAAGTGAGCGAGACGGTCGTGTCGGTGCGCGCGCTCGACCGCGACACCGGGGCGATCCGGACGTTCGCGAACGCCGACTGTCGCTTCGCGTACCGCGACAGCCGCTTCAAGAGCGGCGAGCCCGGCCGCTTCGTCGTGCTCGCCGTCACGTACCGCCTGGCGCGCGGCGGCGCGCCGACGATCCGCTATGCCGACGTCGAACGCGCGCTCGCCACGCGCGGCCTCGCCCGGCCCGGGCTGGCCGACGTGCGCGACACGGTGATCGCGATCCGGCGCACGAAGTCGATGGTCATCGATCGCGACGACCCAAATCGCCGGAGCTGCGGCTCGTTCTTCGTGAATCCCGTCATCGACGCCGCCGACGTCGCCCGCGTCGAAGCGCGCGCGGCCGGGTCGTCCATGCCGCGATGGCCGGAGCGCCACGGGCGCGTGAAGCTGTCGGCCGCCTGGCTCATCGAGCGCGCCGGGTTTCGCCGCGGACAGTCGGAGGGACCGGTCGGGCTGTCGACGCGGCACGCGCTCGCCATCGTCGCGCACGACGGCGCGACCGCGGCGGATGTCGTCGCGTTCGCGCGACGCATCCAGCGCACGGTCGAGGCGCGCTTCGGCGTGCGCCTCACGCCGGAGCCGCAGTTCTGGGCTATCCTCCCGGCATGAACATCGGCACGCTGCTGCCACGCCACGCGCGCTATCGCCCGAATCACGTGGCCCTCGTGTTCGGTGACGAACGCCTCACGTTCCGCGAGCTGAACGCGCGCGTGAACCGAGTCGCGAACGCGCTGCTCGCCGCGGGCCTCCGCAAGGGCGACAAGCTCGCCACGGTCCTGCCGAACTGCCTGCCGATGGTCGAGATCTACTGGGCCGCGGCGAAGACCGGCATCGTCGTGGTGCCGCAGAGCCCGCTCCTCCAGGAGAGCGGCCTCGTCTCGCTGCTCGACGCGAGCGATACCGTGATGGTCGTCTCGACGACCGCCTTCGCCGACACGCTCGACGGCATTCGTGGCAAGCTGCCCGCGATTCGCAACGACCGGTGGATTCTCGTCGATGGGTCGCGCCCGGGCTTCCGCTCGTATGCCGAGCTCATCGGCGCCGCGCCGGACACCGAGCCGCCCGACGCGGGGCTCACCGACGCCGATCCGTACAACATCATCTATTCGAGCGGCACGACCGGCGAGCCGAAGGGCATCGTCCACACCCACTACATCCGGTCGCTCTACGGATTCATGTGCGGCGCGCTCTTCCGCATCCATCCGGAAAGCGTGATCCTGCATTCCGGGTCGCTCGTCTTCAACGGCGCGTTCATCACGTTCATGCCGTGGATGGCGCTCGGGTGCACGTTCATCCTCCACAAGGCGTTCGATGCGGGCGCGGTCATCGAGGACATCGCGCGAAGCCGTGTCACGCACGTCGTCATGGTGCCGTCGCAGATCGTCGCCGTGCTGAACCACCCGGCCTTCACGCCGGCGAAGCTCGGGTCGCTCGAGATGTGGCAGACCGTCGGGGCGCCGCTCCACCTCGAGTACAAGCAGCGCATCCACGAGCTCCTGCCCGGCCGGTTCTACGAGCTGTACGGGCTGACGGAAGGCTTCGTCACCGTGCTCGACAGAGAGGACGCGCCACGGAAGCTCGCGTCGGTCGGTGTCCCGCCGCCGCACTACGAGATGCGCATCCTCGACGACCAGAACCGCGACGTGCCCGTCGGCGCGGTCGGCGAGATCTGCGGGCGCGGGCCGCTGATGATGCCGGGCTACTACAAGCGTCCGGACCTGACGGCGAAGGCGATCGTCGACGGCTGGCTGCACTCCGGCGACCTCGGGTACGTCGACGAGGACGGTTTCCTGTACCTCGTCGATCGCAAGAAGGACATGATCATCTCCGGTGGCGTCAACGTCTATCCGCGCGACATCGAGGAAGTCGCCGTGCAGCATCCCGCCGTGCGCGAGGTGGCCGTGTTCGGCGTGACCGATCCGAAGTGGGGCGAGACGCCGATCGCCGCCGTCGTGCTGCGCGAGCCCGGCGCCGTCTCGCGCTCCGCGCTCACCGACTGGATCAACGCGCGCGTCGGCGCCAAGTTCCAGCGCGTCAGCGACGTCATGATCGTCGACGACTTCCCGCGCAACATCGCGGGCAAGACGTTGAAGCGCGTGCTGCAGGAGCAGTACACGCGGCCGTAGGGCGTACGCTGGACCGCATATGAGCCGGGCGAGCGCCCGACCTGCGAAGACGTCCCCCGCCGCGCCCGCGGCGAAACCGGCGCCCGAAACGACCGTGCTCCACGACGAGCGCCCCGCGCTCGACGCGATCTTCGCGCCGAAGCGCGTCGCCGTCATCGGCGCTACCGAGCGCGCCGGCACCGTGGGCCGCACGCTCCTCTCGAATCTCGTCACGACGCCGTTCGGCGGCTCGGTCGTCCCCGTCACGCCGACGCGCGACACCGTCCTGGGTCTCAAGGCCTATCCGAACGTCGGCGCCGTGCCCGAGCCCGTCGATCTCGCCGTCATCGCGACGCCGGCGCCGACCGTGCCCGACGTGGTGGCGGAATGCGTCCGCGCCGGCGTGAAGGGCGCCATCGTCATCTCCGCCGGCTTCAAGGAAACGGGACCCGAGGGCGCCGGCCTCGAGCGCCGCGTGCTCGACGAAGCGCAGCGCGGGCGGCTGCGCATCATCGGGCCGAACTGCCTCGGCGTGATGAACCCCCTCACCGGCCTGAACGCGACGTTCGCGTCCGCCATGGCGCGTCCGGGGCGCGTGGCGTTCGTGTCACAGAGCGGCGCGCTGTGCACCGCGGTCCTCGACTGGAGCTTCCGCGAGCACGTCGGCTTCAGCGCGTTCGTGTCCGTCGGCTCGATGCTCGACGTCGGCTGGGGCGATCTCATCCATTACTTCGGCGACGACGCCCGGACGCACTCGATCGTCATCTACATGGAGACGGTCGGCGACGCGCGCGCGTTTCTGTCGGCCGCGCGCGAGGTCGCGCGCGCCAAGCCGATCATCGTCATCAAGCCGGGCCGCACGGAAGGCGCGGCGCGCGCGGCCGCGTCGCACACCGGGTCGCTCGCCGGCAGCGACGACGTCCTCGAGGCCGCGTTCCGTCGCTCCGGCGTGCTGCGCGTGACGACGATCGCCGAGCTCTTCTACATGGCGGAGACGCTCGGCAAGCAGCCGCGGCCGCGCGGTCCCCGCCTGACGATCGTGACGAACGCCGGCGGGCCCGCCGTCCTCGCCACCGACGCGCTGCTGCTGTCCGGCGCGCAGCTCGCCGAGCTCTCCGACGACACGCGGACGGCGCTCGACGCGCTGCTGCCGCCGCACTGGAGCCACGCGAATCCGATCGACGTCCTCGGCGATGCAGACCCCGAGCGCTACGGCCGGGCCGTCGAGATCGCGGCCCGCGATCCCGGCACCGATGGCCTCCTCGTCATCCTCACGCCGCAGGCGATGACGGATCCCACGCAGACGGCCGAGCGCGTGAAGGCGAGCGCACGGACGCCGGGCAAGCCGATCCTCGCGAGCTGGATGGGCGGCGTCGACATCGCCGCCGGCGAATCGATCCTGAACCGCGCGGACATCCCGACCTTCGAATACCCGGACACGGCGGCGCGCGTGTTCCAGTACATGTGGCGCTACGCGGACAACCTGCGCGCGCTCTACGAGACGCCGGTGCTGCCCGCCGCCGGCGACGCGCAGGCGCCGGACACCACGGCGGCGACGGCGCTGATCGACGCGGTCCGCGCGTCGGGGCGCACGCTGCTCACCGAAGCCGAATCGAAGCGCCTGCTCGCGGCGTACCGCATTCCGACGGTCGAGACGCGCGTCGCCCGCACGGCGGCCGAAGCCGTCGCCGCCGCGCAAGCGCTCGGCTTCCCGGTCGTGGTGAAGCTCCACTCCGAGACGATCACGCACAAGACCGAGGTGCAGGGCGTCCGCCTGCGGCTCGCCGACGCGGACGCCGTGATGGCCGCGTATCGCGAGATCGAGGCGGCGGTGGCCGAGCGCGCCGGTCCGGGGCATTTCCTCGGCGTGACCGTGCAGCCGATGGTGTCGCTCGAGGGCTACGAGCTCATCGTGGGCTCGAGCGTCGACGCGCAGTTCGGCCCCGTCCTGCTGTTCGGCGCGGGCGGTCAGCTCGTCGAAGTCTTGAGAGACCGCGCGCTCGCCCTACCGCCCCTCACGAGCACGCTCGCGCGGCGGATGATGGAGCGCACGCGCATCTTCGAAGCGCTTCGCGGCGTGCGCGGACGTCCGCCGGTCGACCTGGCGCAGCTCGAGCAGCTCCTCGTCCGCGTCGGCCAGCTCGTCGTCGAGCAGCCGTGGATCCGCGAGCTCGACATCAACCCGCTGATCGCGTCATCGGAGCGCCTGCTGGCCCTCGATGCGCGCGTGGTCCTCCATCCGGCGACGACCTCACCCGACCAGCTGCCGCGCCCGGCGATCCGTCCCTATCCGCGGCAGTACGTGCGCGCGTGGAAGGCGAAGGACGGCACGGTCGTCACGATTCGACCGATTCGCCCGGAGGACGAGCCGGCGCTCGTCGACTTCCACGCCACGCTGTCCGACCGCAGCGTGTATTTCCGGTATCTCCATCCGATGAAGCTCAGCCAGCGCGTGGCGCACGAGCGGCTGTCGCGCATCTGCTTCATCGACTACAGCCGCGAAGTCGTCCTCGCCGCCGAGCACGCCGGCCAGATGCTCGGCATCGGGCGCCTCAGCCGTTCGCGGTGGTCGGAGGAAGCGGAATTCGCGCTGCTCGTGAGCGACAAGTTTCAGCGCCGGGGCCTCGGCGCCGAGCTGCTGCGGCAGCTCCTCGCGGCGGGGAAAGCGGAAGGGCTCAAGCTCGTCGTCGGCTACATCTCCGCCGAAAACCAGGAGATGCTGCGGCTGACGCGGGCGCTCGGGTTCGCGACGCGCCGGCCGCCCGACGATCCGACGCTGATCGAAGCGCGGCTCGCGCTCTAGTTGAAGCCGACAGCTTCCCGGCTAGGCGGAGGCGGGTGACGTCAGGAGTCCGAGCTGCCAGAGGATGAACGCGTAGTCGAACGCGATCTCCCGCAGATAGTCGTACCGGCCCGACGGTCCGCCGTGGCCGGACGCCATGTCGATCTTGAAGAGCAGCGGCCGGTCGTCCGTCTTGAGCGTCCTGAGCTTCGCGACCCACTTGGCCGGCTCCCAGTACATCACCTGGCTGTCGTTGAGGCCCGTGCGCACGAGGATGGACGGATACTCCTGCCGGACGAGGTTCGTGTACGGGCAATAGGTCTTGATGTAGTCGTAGTACGCCCGGTCCTTGGGATTGCCCCACTCCTCGAACTCGCCGACGGTCAGCGGCAGCGACTCGTCGAACATCGTGTTGACGACGTCGACGAACGGCACCCGCAGCACCGCCGCGTGCGCGACTCTCGGCCGCATGTTGAGCACCGCGCCGATCAGCAGCCCGCCGGCGCTGCCGCCCTCGATCACGAGACGGTCCGACGACGTGTAGCCCTGCGCGACCAGGAACTCCGCGGCCGCGATGAAGTCGGTGAACGTGTTGCGCTTCTTCAGCATCCGGCCGTCGTCGTGCCAGCGCTTGCCGAGCTCGCCGCCGCCGCGGATGTGCGCGATCGCAATCGTCACGCCGCGGTCGAGCAGGGACAGCCGGTTCGACGAGAACGTCACGGGATACGGCAGCCCGTACGCGCCGTAGCCGGCGAGCAGCATCGGGCTCGATCCGTCGCGCGGCGTCTCCGCGCGCGTGACGAGCGAGATCGGGACGCGCTGTCCATCGGGCGCCAGGGCGTGGACGCGTTCCGTGCGATAGCGCGTCCGGTCATAGCCACCGAGGACCTCCGTCTGCTTGCGCAGCGTGAGCTCGCGCGTCGTCACGTCCGCGTTGGGTTCCGGCGACACGTCGTACGCGTTTTCCGGAAACTGCACGTGGTGCCACGCCTGGGTCCCGAGGTCGACGACGCGCAGCTTGATCAGGCCATCCTCGCGCTCGTGGACCACGTAATGGCTCGCGAACACGTCGACGTCGTCGAGCATGACGTCGTCCCGGTGCGGCAGCAGCTCGATCCACTGGCTCGCCGACGGCGTGTCCACCGGCGCGGCGACGAGACGGAAGTTCCTCCGGCCGCCGCCGTTCGTGCGGATGTAGAAGAGCGGGCCACCGTGATCGATGTCGTACTCGTGATCTTTTTCGCGCGGGTGCACGAGGCGCCAGGCGCCGTCCGGCGTGTCGGCCGCGAGGTACCGCGCCTCGGCCGACGTGAAGCTGCGCGAGCCGGCGAAGAGATACGCACGGCTCCGCGACCGCCAGACGCCGAGGCGGAAGACGGCGTCGGTCTCCTCGTACACGAGCGCGTCGCTCGTTTCACCGAGCCGGTGGCGCCACAGCTGGTACGGGCGCTTGGCGTGATCCTCCGTGACGTAGAAGAGCGTGCAGCCGTCGGCCGCCCACGCCGCCGTCGACACCTTTTCGACGCGATCCGGCAGCAGCGCGCCCGTCCGCAGATCCTTCACGTGCAGCGTGTACTCGCGGAAGCCGGTGACGTCCGTGCTGTACGCGAGCAGCGTGCCGTCGTCGCTCGCCGCGTAGATGCCGAGCCCGAGGTAGGGGTGGCCGTGCGCCATGACGTTGAGATCGAGCGTGACGTCTTCGGGCGCGTCGAGACCACCGCGCTTCCGGCAGTGGATCGGGTACTGCTTGCCCGTCTCGGTGCGCGAGTAGTACAGCCACTCGCCGCGCCGATAGGGCACGGTCTGGTCGTCTTCCTTGATGCGCGCCAGCATCTCCGCGTAGAGCGCTTCCTGGAACGCCTCGGTCGACTTCATGACGAGGTCCGTGTAGGCGTTCTCCGCTTCCAGATGCGCGATGACGTCCGGCGTGTCCTTCTGCCGGAACCAGGAGTACGGGTCGTCGCGACGGTCCCCGTGGACGACGTCGGCGTTCGGGACCTGCCGCGCGACCGGCGGGCGTGCTACCTCCATCACAGACTCGCCTCGCACACGCTCCGCCTCCGGCTCCGCGCCGTGCTGCGGCTGCGCCCTACCACGGCGCCGGGAAACCCCACCGTTCGAAAAACGTCGTTTCGTTCGTCGGGCGCCGCAGGCTCCCGCCGAACTTCGCATCCGCTGGATATCCGAGGGGGATGCAGAAGTGGAACGCGACGTCGCCGGGAATGCCGAACATCGCGCGGAAGCGGTCCATCACCGTCGCGTGCAGCGTGGTCGGGACGGATCCGATGCCGAGCGTGCGCGCCGCGAGCATGAGGTTCTGCGCGGCGGGAATGACCGAGTTCGCCGGACCGTTGTTCGTCGCCAGCGCGAACACGACGCACGGCACGTCCTTCATGTGGTCGGCGAGCCCCGCGGCCGAGCGGTGGTTCTTGTCGGTCGCCGGAATGTCCTCCGCCCTGGTCCATGCGTGGCCTTCGTCGCGCCGCTTGGCGTACCACGCGTCGTGGTAGAGCGTGCCGAACTCGCGAATCTTCGCGCGGTCGGTGAGCACCAGGAACCGTCCGATCTGACGATTGCCGCCGTTCGGCGCGCGCACCGCCGCTTCGATGAGCAGGTGCAGGATGTCCATCGGGATGGGATCGGGCCTGAAGCGCCGGATGGACCGCTGCGTGAACATCGCCTCGCCGACCGGCATCGAGAGCATCGAGTAGTCCACGAGCTCGCCTCCCCTTACGCGTACTGGACGCCGAGCGTCTCCGCGATGAGCGCCGGGCGGTCCTGGCCTTCGATCTCGACGGTCATCTGCGACGTGATGCGGACGCCGCCGTTCTCCACGTCCTCGACGTTCACGATCCGTTGCCGGAGCCGTACGCGCGCACCGGACGGCACCGGGTTGATGAACCGGACCTTGTTGGATCCGTAATTGAGGCCGTGCCGGCGCTTTTCCACGCGGAGCAGCGTCTGGGCCAGGCGCGGCACGAGCGAAAGCGTCAGGTAGCCGTGCGCGATCGTCTTGCCGTTCGGCATGTCCCGCCTGGCCCGCTCGACGTCGACGTGAATCCATTGGTGGTCGCCCGTCGCTTCCGCGAACTTGTCGATCGTCGCCTGGTCGACGGTGACCCACTCGGTGGGTCCGAGCTCCTGTCCAACCAATGATTTCAGGTCTTTAGGGTACTGGACGGTCACCATGCGGTCTCGTCTCCTCCGGGGGGGTGGGGTGATTCGAACCGGCATGATACTGCATGCGGGCGTCGCCCGCGCGAGGTTGGCCGGGAGGGGGCTGGGACGTCCGACGGTCAGGCGGTCAGCGTGTCGGGGACGTTCGGCGCCGGTTTTCGAGGCGGGAAGTACCGGTGCAGCTGTGAAACAAGCCGCGCCGTGTGCTGATCGCAGATGCCGTAGCTGATCGTCAGGTCATCGGGCTGGTCGCCGGCGGCGACGGTGACGCGACGTCCTTCGTGCTCACACCACGCACAGATCGTCTTCATCGACTGCCTCCGCATTGGTGGGATGGGTTGGACGTTCCGGACTCAGGCAAGCGGCGTACCAGCGGCCAGCGTCAGCGGGATGCGCGAATCGGCGGGGCGGCTATGGCGCGGTTTCGCCAGAGCCGGAAGATTCGTGCCCGTTCACCAGGCGTCCCAGTGGACGAGCTGGTCGAGCGGCAGCCGGGTGCGCGCCACGGACCGTGGCGCCGCCATGCGCGCCGGATCGATGTACCCGAAGCCGATGACGCGGTTGATGTGGAGGCCGTCCGGCACGCCGAGCAGCCGCGCGAGCTCGGCCTCCGGCAGATGTGCCGGGCACGAGCCGATGCCGTCGCTCCATGCCGCGAGCATCATGTTCTGCGCGCAGCGTCCGGCGTCGAACTCGTGGCGTTCCGTCTGCACGATGACGACGGCGACCGCGGCATCGGCGATCCACGCGCCGAAGCGGCTCAGCGCGCCCATGGCACGCAGTCGCGCCGGATCGCGCACGACGACGAGCCGGTTCGGCTCGCGGTTCTTCGAGCTGCCCGTCATGCGCGCGGCCTGCAGCATCCGGCGCAGCGCGTCGTCGGGAACCGGTTTCGGCAGGAACGCGCGCTGATCGCGCTTGTCGACGACCGCCCGGTAGGTGTCCATCATGTTGATACTATCGCGCCCATGACGACGACTCCGACGCTCGATGCCCCTGCGACGCGCGCGTTCGTCCAGCAGACGTGGGATTCGACGATCGTCCCGACGCTCGTCGATTACATCCGCATCCCGGCGAAGTCGCCGGCGTTCGATCCGAAATGGCGCGAGCACGGCCACATCGATCGCGCCGTGTCGCTGATCCGCACGTGGTGCCAGTCGCGTCCCATCGAAGGGCTGCGCCTCGACGTCGTGCAGCACGGCGACCGCACGCCCGTGATCGTGATGGACGTCCCCGGCGCGTCCGACCAGACCGTGCTGCTGTACGGCCACTGCGACAAGCAGCCGGAGATGGTCGGCTGGGCCGAGGGGCTCGGCCCGTGGACGCCGGTGATCCGCGACGACAGGCTCTACGGCCGCGGGGGCGCCGACGACGGCTACGCCGCGTTCGCGGCGATCACCGCGATCGAGGCGCTCCAGCGCGCCCGCGTCCCGCACGCGCGCTGCATCGTGCTCATCGAGGCGTGCGAGGAGAGCGGCAGCGGCGACCTGCCCTACTACGTCGATGCCCTCGCGAAGCAGCTCGGCACGCCGTCGCTCGTCGTCTGCCTCGATTCCGGCTGCAACACCTACGACGAGCTCTGGGCGACGACGTCGCTGCGCGGCATCGTCAACGGCGAGCTGACCGTCGAGGTCCTCACCGAAGGTGTCCATTCCATGGCGTCCGGCATCGTGCCGTCGAGCTTCCGCATCGCGCGCATGCTGCTGTCGCGCCTCGAGGACGAAGCCAGCGGCGACATCCGGCTGCGGGATCTGCACGTCGACATTCCGCCCGATCGTCTCGAGCAGGCGCGCGCCGTCGCACGCGCGCTCGGCGACGACGTCGCGGGCCGCTTCCCGTTCGTGTCCGGCATGCGCCCGGCGCACGGCGATCCGGTGGAGCTCGTGCTTCACGGGACGTGGAAGCCGGCGCTGTCGATCACCGGCGCGGCCGGCCTGCCGCAGCCCGGCGACGCCGGCAACGTGCTCCGTCCGAAGACGACGCTGAAGCTGTCGCTGCGCCTGCCGCCGACGGCGGATGCGGAGCGGGCGGCGAAGCGCCTGAAGGAGACGCTCGAGAGCGATCCGCCGTATGGCGCGCGCGTCACGTACCACTACGAGGCGACGGGCGAAGGCTGGAACGCGCCGACGTTCACGCCGTGGCTGCTCGATTCGGTCTCGCGCGCCTCGACCACGTTCTTCGGCAAGCCGCCGATGTTCCAGGGCACCGGCGGCTCGATCCCGTTCATGAGCATGCTCGGCGAGCGGTTCCCGAAGGCGCAGTTCCTGATCACCGGCGTGCTCGGTCCCGGCTCGAACGCGCACGGGCCCAACGAGTTCCTGCATCTGCCGACCGGCGTGAAGGTCACGGCGTGCGTCGCGCAGGTGCTGGCCGACCACTACCGCGCGACGGCGTGACCGGCGGCTTCAGCGGCGGCGTCGCGATCGTCACCGGCGCGGCGAGCGGCCTCGGCCGCGCGCTCGTCATCGAGCTCGCCCGCCGCGGCGCGATCGCCGTCGCCGCCGACATCGACGAGGCGGGCGCGCAGGCGACGGTCGACACGGCGCGCGCCGCGGGCGGCCGCGCCGAGGCGGTCGTGCTCGACGTGACGCGCGCCGACGACGTCGAGGCGCTGGTCGCCGACGCGATCGCGCGCCATGGCCGCCTCGACTACCTCTTCAACAACGCCGGCATCGCCGTCGGCGGCGAGGTCCACGAGCTCAGCCTCGAGCACTGGCGCCGCATTCTCGACGTCAATCTGCTCGGCCCGATCCACGGCGTGCACGCCGCGTATCCCCGCATGGTGCGGAACTCGCGCGGACACATCGTGAACATCGCGTCGCTCGCCGGGCTCTGCGCGTATCCGACGATGGCGCCGTACGCGGCGACGAAGTTCGCGCTCGTCGGACTGTCGCTCTCGCTCCGCGCCGAAGCGGAAGCGTTCGGCGTGCGCGTCAGCGTCGTGTGTCCAGGGTTCGTGCAGACGGGCATCTACGAGGCCGCGACGGTCGTGAACGCCGACCGCATGAAGCTCTTCGCGCGGCTGCCGTTCGCACCGATGGACGCCGCGCGCGCCGCGCGCCGCATCGTCGACGGCGTCGCGCGCAATGAAGCGGTGATCGTGTTTCCGTTCTATGCGCGCGCGCTCTGGTGGCTGTCGCGGATCAGCGCGGCGCTCGTCCGCCCGCTGCAGCGGCGCGCCGCCGCCGAATTTCGTTCCGCGCGCCTGCCGTGACGCGCGCGAGATCTTCCATGACGCGGCAAGAAACTGCTCGACTTGTGTGGTCAGCGGGTGGCCAGTCCCGGCCTCGCCATCGAGACACGTGTCGTAAATAGCGATCACGACGGCGGTTCGGATCGGGCATTCCGTTTGCTGTCCTCCCGCCCCCATGAACCAACTGCTCCGGATCTTCAGACCAGAGGTCGAAGTGACCATCAAGGTCGTCTTCCTGGTCGCATTGACCAGCCTCTACGTGCTGACGTTCGCCTGGGGCTACGAAGGCCGACAGCAGGCGCGACAGTGGCGCGAGGTGGCGTGCAGCTATCGGCTGAACGAGCTGGAGCGCACCACGCCGGGTCTCGCCGGCGGTCGCGCCGCCTGCGCGACGCTCGATCGCATCGGGATGCGGATCGCGACCCGCGTGCAGTAATGCGCACCGCCGCCGCGCTGATCGGTCAGCTGTACCGGACGCTCTGCATCGCGTGTCTTGCCGACGAGCTCGGCATCACGCAGCGCGACGCGGATGACGTCGCGCGGTGGCTCGCGGTCACACGGTTCGCTCGTGACTGGCAGCGGTGCGGGCGCTGCCGCGAGGACGACATGGTTCTCGCGTACGTCCCCACCGCGCCGCTCGCTCACGGCGCGTTCTGATCGACCTGGGGGCCCCGAAATGGCCCCGGACCCCCCAACGCTCGGAGCGGCCCGGGGCACCCGTGCCGCTCCTCGAATTCCGCGGGGGGTATCCTCAGCCCGTGCCCGAGCTTCCGGACGTCACGGTCTACATCGAGGCGATCGCGGCGCGCGCGCGCGGCAGCACGCTCACGCGCGTCCGGCTGCTTCATCCCTTCGTGCTGCGATCGGTCGAGCCGCCGCTCTCCGCCGCGCACGGGCGCACGGTCGTCGCGCTGCGCCGGGTCGGCAAGCGCCTCGTGCTCGTGCTCGACGACGATCTCTTCCTCGTCATCCATCTGATGATCGCCGGCCGCCTGCACTGGCGACCGGCCGGAGCCAAAGCGCCCGGCAAGATCGGCCTCGCCGCGTTCGACTTCTCGACCGGCACGCTGCTGCTGACCGAGGCGGGCACCAGGCGTCGCGCGTCGATCATGCTCGTGCGCGGCGCGGCGGCGCTCGCCGACGTCGACCGCGGCGGCCTCGAGGTGCTCGAGGCCGATCTGCCGGCGTTCCGCGCGGCGCTCGTGGACGAAAACCACACGCTCAAGCGGTCGCTGACGGACCCGTACATCTTCTCGGGCATCGGCAACGCGTACTCCGACGAAATCCTGCATCGCGCGCGTCTCTCGCCGGTCCGTCAGACGCAGAAGCTCACGGACGAGGAGATCGAGCGGCTCTGGCACGCGACGCGCGAGACGCTGCTCGAGTGGATCGCCCGGCTGCGACTCGAGGCCGGCGACGGATTTCCGGAAGGCGTCACCGCGTTCCGGCCGAGCATGGCGGTCCACGGCCGCTACGGCCAGCCGTGCCCGGCGTGTCAGACGCCCGTACAGCGCATCGTGTACGCGGACAACGAAACGAACTACTGTCCGAAGTGCCAGACCGCGGACCGGCTGCTCGCGGACCGGTCACTGTCGCGCCTGATGCGCAGCGACTGGCCGCGCACGCTCGAAGAGCTCGACGAACGCCGCCGCGGAGGGCGCTAGACTGGCGGCTCTACCCCGGGAGGACTGAATGGCCGACAACGCTCAGACGATGCAACGCATGGCCGACGGGTTCGCCCGCCGCGACGTCGACCAGATTCTCGAGTGCTTCGCCGACGACGGCGTGTTCGAGCTGACCGAGGGCCCGGATCCGTGGGGCGAGCGCGTCCAGGGCACGGGCGCGATCCGGGTCATGCTCGAGCACATGTTCAAGACGCTGCCCGACATCCAGTTCGCCGACGCGACGCGATGGATCGCCGGCAACCGCGGCGTGTCGGAGTGGACGTGCATCGCGACGACGCCGAAGGGCCGCCGGCTCGAAGTGCGCGGCTGCGATCTCTTCACGTTCCGCGACGGCAAGGTGCTCCGGAAGGACTCGTACTTCAAGAAGGTCGTTCGCCCCAAGGCGTGACGGCGACCGACGACCGGCGGCGGTGCGCCTGGGCGCAGCGCGAGCTCGACGCGCGGTATCACGACGCGGAGTGGGGCGTCCCGCTCCATGACGATCGGGCGCTCTTCGAGCTGCTGACCCTCGAAGGCGCCCAGGCCGGTCTCTCGTGGTCGACCATCCTCGCGAAGCGTCCCGCGTACCGGCGCGCGTTCGCGCGGTTCGATCCCGCCGCCGTCGCGCGCTTCACCGCCCGTGACGTGCGCCGGCTGCTCGCCGACGCCGGGATCGTCCGGCATCGCGGCAAGATCGAAGCGACGATCGGCAACGCGCGCGCGTTTCTCGACGTGCAGCGTGAGCACGGGAGCTTCGATCGCTTCCTGTGGGACTTCGTCGGCGGGCGTCCGATCCAGAACCGCCGGCGGTCGCCGCGCGACGTGCCCGCGGAGACCGACGCGTCACGCGCGCTGTCGCGCGCGCTCGTGAAGCGCGGCTTCCGGTTCGCCGGCCCGACGATCTGTTACGCGTTCATGCAGGCCGCCGGGCTCGTGAACGACCACGTCGTCGACTGTTTCCGCTTCGCTCAATTGGGGGCCCCGACATGGCCCCCAAACCCCCAACGCGCGGGCGCGCCACGGGGAACCCGTGGCGCGCCTCGATGACGACCGTGACGCGGGGTCAGCCCGCTCGGCCGGCGTCGACTCCCATGCGGCGTCCCGCCTGCGGCGGCCGCGGGAGCCCATCGTGGGCGGCCTGAATCGCGGCGAGACGCGCGACGATCTCCGGCGCCATCGGCGTGGCACGCCGCGTCGCCTGGCTGACGTGCAGCGACATGAGCTCGTTCGTGGCGGCCAGATACCCCTCGGTCGCGTGATACATGAGGTGGATGTAATGAACGCGCTTCGCGTCGTATCCGAGCAGCTGCGTCGTGAACCGCAGCGGATCGCCGGCGCGGACTTCCCGGTGGTACGTCACGTGCGCTTCCACGCAGAACGTGGTCACGGCCGCCGTCCGCCGATGCTCGCCGTCGAGGCCGGCCCACGACAGGAACTCGTCGGTCGCGAGGTCGAACACGACGAGGTAGTACCCCATGTTCATGTGCTGGTTGTGGTCGATCCACTCCGGCCGCACGTGGTCACGGTAGCGGTCGAACGGCGTCTCGATCTCATGCACGCCGGGCAGGATACCCGAACACGCATCGCGGAGGACTCATGGACGCCGTCACGCTGACGCGCGAGCTGCTGCGCTTCAACACGATCAACCCGCCGGGCGAGGAAGAAGCGTGCGCGCGCCATCTCGGCCGCATCCTCGAAAGCGCCGGGTTTCGCGTCGAGGAACGGCCGTTCGCGCCGGGCCGCACGAGCCTGGTGGCGCGCCTCGGCGACCACGGCAACGCGCCGCCGCTCTGCTTCACGGGCCACATCGACATCGTGCCGCTCGGCGGGACCAGGTGGACGCGTGACCCGTTCGCCGGCGAGACCGACGGCGGCAAGCTCTACGGTCGCGGCTCGACGGACATGAAGAGCGGCGTCGCGGCGTTCGTCGTCGCGGTGACGTCGCTCGCCTCGCGCCTCGCGCCGACGCCGGGCGTCGTGCTCGTGATCACCGCGGGGGAAGAAACGGCGTGCGAAGGCGCGCGGTATCTCGCGGCGACGCCCGGCGCCCTGCCCCGCGCCGGCGCCATCGTCGTCGCGGAGCCCACGGGCAACGCGCCGTGCGTCGGCCACAAGGGCGCGCTCTGGCTCGAAGCGCGGACGTCCGGCGTGACGGCGCACGGGTCGATGCCGGAACGCGGGGTGAACGCCGTCTACAAGGCGGCGCGCGCCGTGCTCATGCTCGAGCGCTACGAGTTCGGCGTGGCGCCGCATCCCGTGCTCGGGCGGCCGACGCTGAACGTCGGCAACATCCACGGCGGCCTCAACGTGAACTCCGTGCCCGATGCCGCCGTCGTCGGCATCGACATCCGCACGATTCCGGATCAGAAGCACGTGCCGCTCATGCGCGATCTCGCCTCGCATCTCGGGTCCGAGGTCAGTCTCTCCCCCGTCGCCGACGCCGAAGGCGTGTGGACCGACCCGGAGCAGCCGTGGATGCGTGAGGTCGCCGAGATCGCCGCGCGCGTCGCCGGCGTCTCCCGCGACGTGCGCGCCGCACCGTACTTCACCGACGCGTCAGCGCTGACGCCCGCGATGGGGAACGCTCCGACGGTCATCATCGGCCCGGGCGAGGCCGGGCTCGCGCACCAGACGGACGAGTACTGCCTGGTCGAGCGGATCCAGCAGTCGGTCGAGATCTACCGTGAGCTCACCCGCCGCTGGTGCGGCGTCTGAGCGCTTCGCACCGGTCGCCATCTGAAACTGGCCGCGGTGGTGGGCCGTGCCGCCGCCCGCCCGGAACGCCCGGCCTCGCCCCGCGGTTTGCGCGCCGACGCCACCGGCGCTAGCGTTCCGGAGAAACTGTCAGCGAGGTGAACGTCATGGACATCCGACGGTTCGTCGTGTCGCGAGGTGCGGCCTGGGCCGTGATGGGGCTTGCGGTCGGCGGGCTCGCGACGGACGCGGTGTGGCGCTGGCCGGGCGCTGACGTCAAGCAGCGCCTGGTGGAGAGCGAGGCGCGCACAGCCGACCAGGCCGCGCAGATCGAGCAGCTCACGCTGAAACTGACGCGCGCGGACGCCGAGCTGAAGGGGTTGCGGGACGAGCTGAAGGCCGAGCGGGACTTGCGGCAGCGGCTGGACGAGCTGCTGAGCCGCGGGCGGAAGTAGATCTATCGCGAGCTCACGCGACGCTGGTGCGGCATCTGACCCATGTAGCCTCGCGTCCGGCGACCGTGGACGGTACCGGCGTCAGCGCTTGCCCGGCGCGAAGTACGGCGACGCCCCGGCCGCGTGATCCGTGACGTCGACCACCGCCGCGATTTCCGGGATGCGATCCCGGAGCAGTGTCTCGACCCCTGGCGGACCGTGACCTCGGCGAGACTGCATCCCTGGCAGCCGCCTTCGAGGCGTAGTCGCACGCGGCCGTCGGTCACGTCCACCAGCGTCACGCGTCCGCCATGCGCGGCGACGGCCGGGTTCACGTCGGCGAATTCGTCGATGGATGGATCGGTGGTGCGAGGGCGCCCGAGGGAGCCACCTCGCCGAGCGCCTGCGCGGCCAGCGTTTCATCGCGCATGGTGTTCTCCTTCGAGGACGCGCGTCACCGGTCCGATCGGCGCCGGACGCGCGGGCTGCATCGTCGAGACCACGACGAGGCCCGACACGAAGGTGAGCGCGGCGATGGTGTGGATCGCGGCCTCGATGCTCACGAGATCGGCGATCACGCCGGAGAGCAGCGCACCGACCGCGTACCCGAGATCTCGCCAGAACCGGTACACGCCGAGACTCGAGGCGCGCCAGGTCGGCGGCGCGTGGTCCGCGATGGCGGCGAGCAGCGTCGGGTACACCATCGCCGTGCCCGCGCCCTGCAGCACGGCGCCGACGAGCCACGCCTCGAAGTCGGGGACGAGCACCGTGATCCAGATGCCGAGGGCCTGGACGATCATTCCCCACGCGATGAGACCCCGGCGGCCGACGCGGTCGGACAACGGTCCGGTCGCGACCTGGAGCATGCCCCAGACCAGCGGGTAGGTCGCCTTGACGACGCCGATCCGCGCGATGGCGAGACCGTGGGCCGCGAAGAAGAGCGGGAAGAGTCCCCACGACATGCCGTCGTTCAGGTTGTTGACGAGCCCGGCCTGGCACGCGGCGAACAGGCTCACGTTCGCGATCGTCGTGACGTAGAAGATGCGGCCGAGCGTCGGCACGTCGGCGCTCCGGGCATCCGGCATCGCGGCCGTCTCGGCGGCGACGTGGCCGCGCGTCTCACGCACGAAGACGATCGAGACGACGAGTCCGACGACGGCGATGCCGATGCCGAGATAGAACGGGTATGGCCGCAGCCCGAGCTGACTCGCGATGAAGCCCGTCACCCAGGACATCATGCCGACGGCGGCGTAGCCGGCGAACTCGTTGAGCCCCAGGGCCAGTCCGCGGCGGCGCGGCCCGACGAGATCGATTTTCATGACGACGGTCATCGACCACGCCAGCGCCTGGTTCGCGCCGAGCAGGACGTTCGCCGCGTCGATCCACCACCAGGCCGGCGCGTGGATGATCAGGAAGGGCACCGGCAAGCCGAGCAGCCACCCCGCGACGAGGACGGGTTTGCGGCCGATCCGGTCGGCGACCCGCGCCGCGACGAGGTTCAGCACGGCCTTGGTCACGCCGAAGCTGACGATGAACGACGTGATCGCCGTCTTCGACGCGAGTCCGAACTCCTGCTCCCCGAGCAGCGGCAGCACGGTGCGCTCGAGGCCGACCATCGCGCCGACGAACGCGTTGAGACCGACGAGCAGCGCGAACTGCGGGAGGTTCTCGCGCAGTCCGAGCCGCGGCTCGCTCACTCGCCCGCCAGGTTGCGGCGGCGGTTCTCCGCGAAGACGTCCGGCTGTGGCGGCAGGTCGGCCAGCACGTAGCGCACGAAGTCGTCCGGCGCCGCGATCTGGAGCGCCGGGTTGAAGCGCCGCTCGAACCCGATCGTCGACGCCGGCTTGCCGGAAAGCCCCTTGCCGCACGCGGCCCCACCGAAGTGGGCGGGATAGATCTCGAGGTGGTCCGGCAGGGCGAGGAGCTTCGCGAACACGCTCGTGTGAAGCTGCTCCGCGAGCGCCGGCTCGCGTCCCGAGCCCAGCAGGTCAGGCCGGCCCACGCCGCCGGAGAAGAGCGTGTCACCCGTCAGCACGAACCACGGCTCGCGCGCGCGGGTCCGATCGGTGACCAGCAGCGAGACGCTGCAGGGCGTGTGACCCGGGGTGTGGAGCACCTGCACCTGGACGTTCCCGAGCTCGTGCTCGTCATCGTCGTCGACGGGCACGTGCGGGAAGGCGACGCCGGCCGCGTGGTGATACAGCACCGGTGCGCCGGTCACGCCGGCCAGCTGCCGCGCGCCGGACACGTGATCGGCCTGGACGTGGGTCTCGAAGATGTGCGTGATCCGCATCGACGTCTGCGCGGCCGCGGCGAGGTACGGCTCGACGTCCGGCTGTGGATCCACCACAGCGCAGGTCCCTGCGCCGGCTCAGCCGAACACGTAGCTCGCGCACCCGGTCTTCGGGTTCAGGAAATGCCGAAAGATCATCGCGGCGCCTCCCCGGACGTCGTCGCGCGCGTCCGCTGCCCTTGTGGTACCAGAGGACATGCTATAGGGTCGAATACGTAATTCGGATCGGGTCGATAGGGAAAGCCCGAATGACGCTGAGGCAGCTCGAAGTCTTCATGGCCGTCGCGCGCGAGCGGAGCTTCAGCCTCGCGGCCCGGCGCATTCACCTGTCGCAGCCCACCCTGTCCGAGCACGTCCACGAGCTCGAGCGTGAGCTCGACACGCCGCTGTTCGTGCGGCGCGGTCGCACCGTCACCCTCACGGACGCGGGGCGGGTCTTCGAACCGTACGCGGCCCGCATCGTCACGACCGTCGGTGACGCGCGTCAGGCGGTGGCCGAGGTGGACGGTCTCGCCCGCGGCTCCCTGCTGATCGGCGCCAGCACGACGCCCGGCGTCTACGTCCTCCCGCGAATCATCGGAGCGTTCCGCCGGCGGTATCCAGGCGTCGATGTGACCCTGAAGATCGGAAACTCGCGGACGATCGAGGAGGCGGTCCGCGCCAACGATTTCGACCTCGGCGTCGTCGGCGGACACGGCCTCGCGCCGGGCGAGCACTGCCTGGCCGCCGGGCTGGTCGACGAGCTGGTGCTGATCGTTCCTCCCGACCACCCGTGGGCTCGGCGGCGAGCGATCGAGCCCTCACGGCTCGCGACGCAGCCGATGCTCACGAGAGAAGAAGGATCGGCGACGCGGCAGGTGGCGGAGCGCGCGCTCCAGCGCGCGGACGTGCGGTTCAGCATCGCCATGGAGCTCGATCACCCCGAGGCGATCAAGCAGGCGGTGATGGCCGGGTTGGGCGTCGCGTTCGTGTCGATCCACGCCGTGCGCGGCGAAGTGGCGACCGGACGGCTTCGGACCCTCCGTGTTCGAGGCGTCGCGATCCAGCGGCACTTTCACGTGATCCACCACGAGGCGCGCACGCTCAGCGCGAGCGCGCGGGCGTTCATGGAGCTGCTGGCGCCCGCGAAGCCGGACCGAAGGCCACCGCGTAGCCGTGGTGCGTGATCACCGGGCCGAATGCGAAGGACCCGATCGCCCAGCGAGGTTCCGGTCCAGGGCGAGGATCAGGCCCGGATCATGATGAGGAGCATCTTGAACCGGGTCACCGCCTTGACGGCATGCGGCTGACCCGCGGGCAGATGGAGCAGGTGCCCGGCCGACACGCGGTGCGACTTACCGGCGATCGAGATGTCGGCGTCACCCTCGACCAGCACGACGAGCGCGTCGAACGGCGCGGTGTGCTCGCTCAGGCCCTCCCCGACGTCGAACGCGAACGCCGTGACGGTGCCCGTCTCTTTCTTGAGGAGCGTGCGACTGACGACGGCGCCCGCCTGGTAGTCGAGGAGCGCGGACAAGGCGATGACGCCCTGGAGCTCGGTCATGGTGCCTCCTGTGCAGACCCGTGCTCGCGCTGGACCATCGCGGCCGCGGTGCTGGCGAAGAAGAGCACGATCGCGAGCGCGTTCACGAGCCCGCCCCACTCGCGTCCCGGCGGCCACGGTGCCAGATCTCCGACGATCCGGAGGGCGAGCGACGCGTGGAGCACGGCGAGGTGGACGTAGAACCGTGGCCGGTAGGGAACGGCCCGCCCGAGCAGTGCGGGAACGATGATCGGCGCGTGACCGAAGATCATGGAGAAGACGAATCCCACGAACACGGCGTGCAGCATCGCGTCGTACGAGGGCCCCGCCGTCACGCCACCCCAGCGCATCGCGAGGAGTCCCGCCACGCCGAGCCACGCGTAGCCGGACAGCAGGGCGGTGGCGATGAATCGCGGCAGCCCGGACGTCCCGATCGTGCGCCGTGCGATGTCGAACCGGCCGAGCCACAGCGCCAGCGCGACGAACGCCACGCCGGTCATGCGCACGCCGGCCACGAACGTGAACGGCATCGAGCCGAGCCCGCCGAGCAGCACGATCACCGCGAGGACGAAGGCCGCGCGGCTCGGCCCGCCGAGGCGCAGAAGGCGCGTCAGCTCGAGCCGCTCGCCGGCGATCGTGAGGACGAGGAAGCCGGCCCACCAGAACGCGACGTGATGCATCGGCTCGCCGGCGAGCCAGAGCGCCTGGCCGATCGCCCAGCAGAGGGCGCCGAGCGCCATGACCGCGGTGAACAGCGCCGCCTGACGCCGGAGGATCTCGGCGAACACGAGCACCATGACGGCGCTGCCGAGCATCATCAGCCACGCTCCGCCCGGCGCGCCCACCAGCAGCGCCAGGCCGCCCAGACCGCTGGCGACGGGGGCGGCGTAGGCCCAGAGGCGCCCGAGCGCGACCGCGCGCTCGAGGCCGATGACCGTGCCGAGGAATCCGGCGCTCATGAGGGGGCCGTGAAACATCACGAGCGTCGCCGGAACCGACAGGACCCACCCGATCCGCACCAGGCCACCGAGGAGCGCGCCGACGAGCGCGAGACCGCCGAGCGCCATGACGGGAACGCGCGCACGGCGCCGCGTGCGCAGCACCTCCGACGTTTCGCGCGCCGCTCCGACCGCGACTATCTCCATCCGAGTCGCTGTCGAGCGCTCGCGGACATCATCGACGGTTGCCACGGGGGCTCCCACACGAGATCGACCGACACCGAGGTCACGCCGGGGACGTGCTGCCGGATCATCGTCTTCACCTCCTCGGTCAGCGACTCCCCGAGGGGACAGGCGGCCGTCGTCATGGTCATCACGACGTGGACGTGGCCGTCCTGTCTGCGCGCCTCGTACACGAGCCCGAGTTCCACGACATCGATCCCGATCTCGGGATCGATGACGTGACGAAGGGCCGCGAGGATCTCGTCAGTGTCCGGCACCGCTCGCCTTCACCGCCCCGGGGGCTGGGCGTCGATCCAGCGGAAGTACGCGAGGTACTGCCGGATCTCGGCGTCGGACAGGTTCTGGTTCGGCATCGGGAGGTTGTTGTACTCCTTCAGCGTCCCGTGGAGTCAGCGCGTCGCGAGAGCGGCGGACGCCGCGCGCAGCACCGCGTCCGGCGTATCCGGATCGATCGAACAGTCGGGCCCGACCAGATGCCAGCGGCCGCCCGTCTCGTGCACCGCCGCCCGCACGCGCTCCGCCATCGCGTCCGGCGTCAGCATCTTCGTCACCGGCTTCGCCGGCAGCCCGCCAACCACCGCGCGTCCCGTGCGCCGGTGGCCATCGCTCAGCGACGGATTCCCCGGCGCCGTCGCCCAGCTGAACGCCGTGACGGGATAGTCGACGAACTCGTCGAAGAGCACGTCCGTGCCGCACACGTGCATGACGTTGAACGGCGCGCCGGCAACGGCCTTGAGCACCGTGAGATCGAACGGACGCTGGAAACGCCGGCATTCCTCGGCGGTCATGAGCTCGCGCGTCGCGAGGTTCGTCGCGTAGAAGAGCCCGTCGGCGCCGGTGGCGAGCGCGGCCGTCGCGTACGCCGCGAGCGTGTCGGTGATGGCCGCGAGCGCGTGATCGAGCGCGGCCGGCGTCGCCCGCATGACGCGAAACATCTCGTCCCGTCCGCCCCGCAGCAGATACGGCACGACCATCAGCGGGGAGAACACCGTCCAGATGATCGGCGTATCGGGACCGGCGCCGTAGCGAATGAGGCGCAGCGCGTGCAGCTGTTCACCGAGCGCGTCCGTCGCCGGATCCGCCGGCGCGAGCCGCGCCAGATCGGCGGCGCCGGCCAGCGGCGTATGCGTCACGACGTACGGCGTCGCCCGCCCGCCGGCGGCGCGGTACTTCAAGCCCCACATCTCCGCGAAGCACTGCGCGCGCGACTGCGGCTTCAGGTAGTCCCAGTCGAACGTCCGGGCGAGACGAAGCGTCTCGGTGCCCAGCGTCTGCGGCGAATTCTCCGTCGCGAAGTTGTGCAGCCAGAACGCGAGCGGGACGCGGTCGACCTCTTGTCCAGACAGCGCCGCCGCGACCCGCTCGCGTTTGGTCATCCGTGCGCTACTTCAGCGGCGACCATGACGCGGGCAGCAGGATCTTCGTCTCCTGCGTGAGCAGTCGATCGCCGCCCCCCGGCGGCGGCCACACGCCCTTCTTGCGCGCCTCGTCGCGAATCTGCATGCGCTGGTCGAGGCTCTTGTACGCCCAGATGTGGACGAAGCCGTTCGCCTGTCCGAACTCGACCGGACCGGCGAGGACGAGCGGTGAGAGCTTCACGCGCTCGGGGATCGCGCCTTCCCAGCCCTTCTGCATGCCCGGCAGCTGGCCCGGCTTGAGCGTGTAATAGCGCAGCTCGAAGATCGGGCCCACGTTGCCCGGCGTCACGTCCGGCAGGAACGGGAACGGGTTGACGATCTCGGACTTCATCGCGCGGATGAACTCCTGGATCTTCGGCGGCCAGTTCGCGTCCTTCGAGGACTCGGCGCGCACGCGCGCGCGGTCGGCGAGATCGCGATAGCCCCAGATGTGGACGATCTCGTTCAGCGGTCCGATCTCGCTGTGGAGGAACGCGCTGATCTCCGAGTACTTCTTGCGGTACTCGTACGCCTCGCCGAAGCGCTTCTCGACTTCGGCCACGCTGCCGGGGGCGAGCTGGTAGGTGCGAATCTCATAGATCATCAGGGGCTCCTTTCGTGCCGGCGGCCTTCGCCTGCCGGTAGGCGGCCTTGCGATTAAGCCATCGCTCGGTCGCCGCGGGGTCGAGGAACGGTTGCTCCTTGGTGAACACGCGGTCCTTCCACGAGGGGTCCGGGCTCCACTCATAGGGCGTGACGACCGTCGTCCCGGGCGCCGTCGCCGTTGCCAGGAGCTCGAGGCCCTGGCCGACGACCGCGCGCTGATTGTCGAGATCGAACGGCTTGCCGCACGGGCTGCCGAGCGGAAAGTCGCTGAACAGGAAGCGGGGGACGCCGCAGTGCTCCACGATGTCGCGCGCACATCCGTAGACGACGGTGGGAATGCCGTGCGCTTCGAGGCGCCGGGCAACCAGACTCACGGTCTGGTGGCAGACGGGTCAGACGGCGGTGAGGACGGCCACCTCGACGCCGTCGGCGCGACATCGCTTCAGGATTTCCGGCGCGTCGACTTCCATGGTCTTGCGCTGGCTGTATTCCGTGTACACGACGTGAAAGCGCGGCGCGAGGCTCCCGATGCGGCCCTCGGACGCGAACTGCATCAGGTGCGTCAACGGCACGTGCGCGTCGATGTCCTCGAGCGTCGTCGCGTACCGGTCGTACGCGGCCTTGCGGCTCGCGAGCCGCTCGACCGGAATGTCCGTGGCCAGCGAATAGACTTCACGCGCGAGATCGTCGGGCGTCGGCTCGTTGCGCACGACCATCTCGCTCGTCGTGATGAGCCCGACGCGGCACTGCGCGAGCGGACGCGGCAGCGGCGTGAACGGAATCGTGTCGAAGTGCGCCCACGCGTACGGCTTGCTGTAGCCTTCGGCGGCGTAATACTCGCGCGTTTTGTCGATGTAGCGGACGTGGCTCGTCACTGAGATCCTCCGCGGGGCGTCGGTCGCCCGTACCGTATCACGGCGAGGTAACCTTGTCCTGCCGCGCCCGGCGCGCGAAGGAGGCCTCCCGTGCCCGACACCGATTCACTCCGCGGAAAGGTCGCCCTGGTCGTGGGCGCCGCCAACGGCATCGGCCGCGCCACCTGTGTCACGTTCGCGGAAGCCGGCGCGGCCGTCGTCTGTACCGACATCGACGAAGCCGGAGCGCGCGTCACCGCGACCTCCGTCGAGAAAACCGGCGCGCGCGCGGTGGCCGTGGGGCTCGACGTCACGAACCTCGCGTCGTGTCGCGCCGCCGTCGCGACCGCCCGCGACCGCTTCGGCGGTCTGGATGTGCTGATGTTCGGGGCGGCGGTCCGCGACCGGTCGGTGAAGGTGCCGAATCTCGACGAAGCGGAATGGGATCGGGTGATCCGCGTCAATCTCACCGGCGCGTTCCTCATGTGCAAGGCCGCGATCCCGGCGATCGCGACGCGCGGCGGCGGCAGCATCATCCTGATCGCGTCGCAGCTCGGTCGCGTCGCGCGAGCGGAGCGTGCGGCGTATTGCTCGACCAAGGGCGCGCTGATCCAGCTCGCGAAGGTCCTCGCGGTCGATCACGCGGCCGACAAGATCCGCGTGAACGCGCTCTCCCCTGGCCCGATCGGCACCGAACGGCTCGCCGCGTCGTGGGGCAGTCTGGACGCTGCGCGTAAGGGCATGGCCGATCTCCAGCTGGTCAAGCGGCTCGGCGAGCCCGAGGAGATCGCGCGCGCGGCGCTGTTCCTCGCGAGCGACGCGTCGAGCTTCATGACCGGATCCGACTTACTCGTCGACGGCGGCTATACGGCGGTTTAGATCGCGCCGACGGGCCCCGTGAACGACCAGACCTCGTTCCGTCCCGAGACGCTGGTGGCCATTGAAGCGGTGAAGCGAGCGCTCACGATCACCGAGCGTGGCGTCGGAGCCGCAGACGTCACCGCCAACGGCGGGCGCGATCTCGTGACGACGGTCGATGTCGCCGTTGAGGACGCGGTTCGAGGCGTTCTGACCGATGTGCTCGGCTTCTCTGTGATTGGCGAGGAGCGCGGTAGCGGTGCTCCGCGGCCACGATCCCGACAAGCCGCGGAACCTCGCCAAGAGCGTGACGGTCAAATGAGCGCGGTGTCAGCTCAGCGCGGAACGATCGGGAGCACCACGTGCGACGGATGCGTCGCGTCGTGCCGGATCGTCTGCATCGCCGGTCGAAGCTCCGCGTCCGCGCCGAGCGCGTGGCCCGTGTTCGGATTGCGATCGAACCGCGGGAAGTTCGAGCTCGAGATCTCGAGCCGGATGCGGTGGCCGGTTCTGAACACGTTCGCGGTCGCCCACAGATCGATCGTGTACTCGTAGACGCGGCCCGGCTCGATCAGTGACGCGCGCGCCGTCGATTCGCGATAGCGCGCGCGCACGATCCCGTCGGTGAGGTTCCGCGCGAAGCCCGTCGGGTCCACGTCGACGAGCTTCGCGGTGAAGTCGGTATCCGGCGCCGACGATGACGCCCACAGCTTCACCGTGACCGGACCGATCACCTCGACCGGCGCCGTGAGCGGCGCCGTCGTGTAGACGAGCACGTCGGGACGCGCTTCCACCGGCCGCTGGTCGTACGCGCCGCTCGGCAGCGCCGCCTGCCAGCAGCACAGCGCGCCGCCCCGCGTCGGCACCGGGTTCCGCGGATCGTAGAGGTAGTGATCGCTCGCTTCGGCAGCCGGCGCGCTCGCGTCGAGGCGCCCGTCGCCGTTCGAGCTGTTCGCGCGTCCACCGCCGTGGAGATGGAAGCGCGTGTCGACCGCGCGCGACAACGGCCAGTCCGACTCGTCTCGCCACGCGTTGTCGCCCATGACGAACAGCTTCACCGGCGGCTCCGCGAGCAGCCCCGTGTCGATGCCGCGCAGCCAGTGATCGAACCAGCGCAGCAGGATGCCGTCGAGATCGATCGCCAGGCCCTGGCTCAGCACGCCGTAATCGACGTCGCCGTTCACGTTCGGCCAGAGCAGCCCGTGCACCCACGGCCCGATGATGAGCCGCTGGTTTCGCGATGCCGGTGTCCCGCCCTGCCGGCGCATGCCCATGTAGTTGCGCAGCGTGCCGCCGAGGAAGATGTCGTGCCAGCCGCCGATGTTGAGCGCGGGCACGGTGATCTCCGCGTGCCGCGCCTCGACGTTCCACTGCCGCCAGTACGCATCGTCCTCGGGATGCTCGAGCCAGTCGTCGTAGTAGTCCGCGAGCCGATGCTTCCGCAGCGTCGGGTAGTTCTTCAGCGGCAGACGCTCGAACGGCCCGCACATGCGGTCGACCGCCTCGATCAGCTCGCCGCGGAGCGTCTTCACCTCGTCCGGCGTGAGCTTCCAGTGCGCGAGGTTCGGCAGCACGAGGTTCGCGAGCGTCCAGCTCATGTTGAAGCCGAGCTGGAACGCGCCCCCCTGGTAGGCCCAGCCCTCATGGTAGTCGGACGCCGTGATCATCGGCACGATGCACTTGAGGTGCGGTGGACGCGCCAGCGCCGCGAGCCACTGCGTCGCACCCATGTACGACGCGCCGTACATGCCGACGTTGCCGTCGGACCACGGCTCGCGCGCCGCCCACTCGACGGTGTCGAAGCCGTCGTCGATCTCGTTCGCGAAGCACGAGAAGTCGCCCTCGGACGCGAACCGGCCGCGCGTGTCCTGCACGACGAGCGCGTAACCGCGGCTCGCCGCCCGCATCGGATCGAGCTGCTGGTACGCGACTCGCGGCAGCGCCTTGTTGTACGGCGTGCGCAGGAGAATCACCGGATGCCGGCCGCTGCCCTCGGGACGATAGACGTCCGCGTACAGGGTCGTCCCGTCGCGCATCGGCACGGGGACGTCGCGCTCGACGACGAGCCGGACGCGCTCGCGCATCACCGGCCCTGGAACTTCGGCTCGCGCTTTTCCACGAACGCGCGGATGCCCTCGCGCGCGTCCTCGGTCTCGAAGCAGACGTTCTGCGCGAACGTCTCGAACTCGAGCGCGGCCCGGAGATCGACGTCCTGGTTGTGATAGAGCGCGCGCCGCGCGAGACGGATGGCGATCGGCGGACCGGCGGCGATCCTGGCCGCGAGCTCGTACGTGGCGGGCAGGAGCTGCTCCGGCGCATGCACCGCGCTCACGATGCCGAGGCGCAGCGCCTCGTCGGCGCCGATGACCTCGCCGGTGAAGATCATCTCGGCCGCCTTCGCCATGCCGACGACGCGCGGCAGGAAATACGTGCCGCCCCAGTCGGGGTGGAGCCCGCGGCGCACGAACGCCTGCGCGAACCGCGCGGCCGTCGACGCGATCCGGATGTCGCACGCGAGCGCCAGGTTCATGCCGGCGCCGGCCGCGGCGCCGTTCACCGCGGCGATGATCGGCTTCGGCGACTCGCGCATCAGCAGCACGGTGCGGTCACGGCCGGGCGCGACCTTTTCCATCAGCGGCCGCCCGCGCTTCTCCTCCTTCGCCTCCTGCATCGCCTTCACGTCGCCGCCCGCGCAGAAGCCTTTGCCCGCACCGGTGACGACGATCACGCGGATGCTCTCGTCGTCGATCGCGCGGCGGAGGCCGTCATAGAGATCCTCACGCAGCGAGCCGCCGAGCGCGTTCATGCGCTCCGGGCGGTTCAGCGTCAGCGTGGCGATCGCGTCCTTCACCTCGTAGATCAGGCACTCGTACGTCATCGCGCTCCCTCCGAGCCGTCGAGCAGCGGCACCTTCGCCTTGGCATACGTGAGCTTCCGGGTGATGCGATCGCCGTCGAAGTGCAGGATGTCGAGGCCGCGCCAGCCCGCGGGGCCGCGCTTCGTGTCGAGCGTGCAGAGCCAGCGGATCAGCGCGCGGCCGGTCACCGGATCGACGAACACGTCTTCCGTATGGAAGCGCAGCTTGCCGTAGTCGCCGCGGAACTGCGGCACGAAGGCCGCGCGGATCGCCGCCTTGCCGCGGTTCACGGTGCCGTTGAACTCGTCGTACACCGCATCGTCGGCGAGATACCTCATCACGCCGTCGAGGTCGTCACGGTTGAACGCTTCGGTGAAGTCGATCACGAGCTGTTCGAGCCGCTTGCGCTCTGCTGCGAGGTCGGTCATCGCGTCCTCCTTCTGGTGGCGTGGCATAGTAACGCTCATCGCCGCCGCCGGCGACAAGGAGACCCCGGATGGGACCGCTGTCAGGACTGAAAATCATCGAGCTCGCCGGCATCGGTCCGGGCCCGATGGCCGCCATGATGCTCGGGGACATGGGCGCCGACGTCACTCGCATCGACCGCACGCGCTCGGGGGCGATGGACTTCCTGTCGGACCCGCGCTTCGCGGTGCACTCGCGCAGCCGGCGATCCGTGGCCGTCGATCTGCAGAAGCGCGAAGGCGTCGAGGTCGTGCTGCGGCTCGTGCGCCACGTCGACGGTCTGATCGAACCGTTCCGGCCCGGTGTCGCCGAGCGTCTCGGCGTCGGACCCGATCCGTGTCTCGCCGCGAATCCCAAGCTCGTGTACGGACGCGTGACCGGCTGGGGTCAGGACGGACCGCTCGCGAAGGCCGCCGGGCACGACGTGAACTACATCGCGCTCACGGGATTGCTGCACGCGCTCGGCCGGAAGGGCGACAAGCCGGTGCCGCCGCTGAACCTCGTCGGCGATTTCGGCGGCGGCGGCATGCTGCTGGCGTTCGGGATGGTGTGCGGGCTGCTCGAAGCGCACCGCTCCGGCACGGGGCAGGTCGTCGATGCCGCCATGGTCGATGGCGCCGCGCTCCTGTTCGGCAGCCTCTTCGGCCTGCACAACGCCGGGTTCTGGAAGGACGAGCGCGGCGTGAACCTGCTCGACACCGGCGCGCCGTTCTACGAGGTCTACGAGACGAAGGACGGCAAGTACGTGTCGGTCGGCTCGCTCGAGCCGCAGTTCTACGCGCTGCTGCTGGAGAAGACCGGGCTCGCCGGTGAATCGCTGCCGCCGCAGATGGACCGCGACGCCTGGCCGGCGATGAAGGAACGGTTCGCGGCGATCTTCCGGACGAAGACGCGCGACGAGTGGTGCGCGCTGATGGAGGGCAGCGACGTCTGCTTCGCGCCGGTGCTGTCGATCGCGGAGGCGCCGCATCACGCGCACGCGAAAGCGCGCCAGGCGTACGTCGACGTGCTCGGCGCGCCGCAGCCGGCGCCGGCGCCGCGATTCTCGCGCACCCGGCAGGAAGTGGACCGGCCGGCGCCGAAGCGCGGCGAGCACACCGAAGAGGTGCTCGGCGAAGCCGGCTTCACGCCCGCCGAGATCAAGGACCTGCGCGCGGCCGGCGCGATCGCCTGACCGTCATGCGTGACGACCTGAGCCCCGGCCATCGGTTTCCGGATCTGACGCTGCCCGCGCACGACGGGCGCCCGACGCGACTGTCCGAGCTCGCGGGCCGGTATCCGCTGATCGTGACGTTCTATCGCGGCTGGTGGTGACCGAAGTGCGAGTGCCAGTTGCGGCACTACGCGCGTGACCTCGATCCCGAGCTTCGCGTGAACTACTGCCACCTCGTGGCGGTGAGCGTCGATCCGCCGGACGTCGCCGGCGCCCTGCGCGCCGGTCTCGGCGCGAACTTCGCGTTCCTGTCCGACCACGAGCGCAAGGCGATCCGCGAACTCGACATCGTCGACGAGACGGACCCGAAGCACGGCCTGATCGCCATCCCCTACACGTTTTCGCTCGCGGCGGATCTGACGATCCATCGCGTCTACAACGGCTGGTGGTACGTCGGACGTCCGACCGTCGAGGAGCTGCGCCGCGATCTGCGCGAGCTGATGGCGCAGCGCCCCGACTTCACGTATCAGCCGCCGGGACCGCGCGCGTGACCCACGCCGAGATTCTGATCGTCGGCGGTGGCATCGCGGGCGCGTCCACCGCGTGGCATCTCGCGGAGCGCGGACGCGAGGTCGTCCTGCTCGAGCGCGGCGAGATCGCGTCGGAGGCCTCCGGCGTCAACGCGGGATCGATCACCTCGCTCGGCTGGGGTCACACTCCCGATCTCCAGTCCCATCTCACCGCGGGCAGCGTGGAGATCTTCAAGCAGCTCGCGCTCGATCTCGGCCACGACGTCGAGTTCCGCGTGTCCGGCGCGCTGAGCGCGATCCATACCGACGAGCAGTACGCGTGGGCGCGCGACCGCGCGCACCGGCTGCGCGAGCAGAGCTTCGTGGCCGAATTGATCACCGCGCGCGAGGCGCGCGCGATCGAGCCGCACGTCGATCCGGCGCTGCCCGGCCTCATGCACTACCCCGTCAGCGCGCAGGCGAATCCGGCGAAGGCGACGCGCGGGTTCGCGGACGCGGCGGCGCGGCACGGCGCGCGCATCCTGGCGAACCATGACGTGACGCAGATCCGCGTCGACGGCGACGCGTACCGTGTGTCGACGTCGCACGGCGACGTCGTCGCCGACACGCTCGTGCTGGCCGCCGGCGCCTGGTGCCCCGCGCTCGGCGACATGCTGGACGTCCGCATCCCGATCATCCCGGTGCGCGGACAGATGTGGGCGACGGCGCCGCTGCCGCCGTCGGTGTTCACGAAGATCGCGTCGGTCGAATCGGGCTGCGACTGGGCGCGTGACAGCGGCGCCGATGACACGACGCCGCCCGAGCTCACGATCCGCGACGGCAAGCGCCTCACGCGGCACCTCTACGGTCGCCAGACCCGCGACGGCGAGATCATCTTCGGCGGCGACCGCCAGATCGTCGGTTACGACAAGGCGATCGACCCGGCGGGCATCGAGGTGAATCGCGCGCACGCCGCGCAGGTGCTGCCGTTCCTGCGGCGCGTGCCGATCGCGCGGACGTGGGCGGGACTGATGCCGTTTGCGCTCGACGGCAAGCCGATCATCGGCCGGCTGCCCGGTCACGCGAGCGCGTGGATCGTCAGCGGGCTGGCGTCGTCAGGCTTCGGGCGCGGTCCGATGGCGGGAAAGCTGCTCGCCGAGTACATCCACACGGGTCATCGGCCGCACGTGCTGACCGACGCCGATCCCGGAAGGTTCGCGTCCGGGCTCAGCGCCTACGCCGGCGCACGGGGATCCGCGCCGACATCCTGACCATCCGGCGATCGAGCGCGTCGATCTTCGCGTCAGTGTCCTTGAAGCGGCGGTTCATGTCCTCGCGAAGACCCATCTGTCCTTCGATGACGAGCTCGATCTTGCTCTGCAGGCTCTCGGCAAGCACGCCGAAGTGCCGCCGGTTCTCCGCAAGGCCTTCCTGAAGTTCCACCCCGTTTGCCGCGAGCCCTTCCTGCAGCTCGCGTCGGACCTCGACGAACTGGCGATCGATCGCTTCGAAGCGGACGTCCTGGCGACGCTCGAAATCCTCGAAACGCCGATCGAGCGTCGTCGCGACCCTGGTTTCGAGCGCGGTCGCAACCGCGGCGTCGACCGCCGTGGGGACCCGGGTTTCGAACGCCGTCGCAACCGCGGCGTCGACCGCCCTGGGGACCCGGGTTTCGAACGCCGTCGCAACCGCGGCGTCGACCGCCCTGGGGACCCGGGTTTCGAGCGCCGTCGCAACCGCGGCGTCGACCGCCGTGGGGACCGTGGTTTCGAGCGCCGTCGCGACCGCCGTCTGGACGATCGCGCGAATCTGTTCGAGCGACTCCGGCGAGAGCTGCGGTGTCACGCCACGACTCTCGTCGACGCGCGGACCGGCGTCAATGTCTCAGTTCGCAGACACCGCCGGGAGCGTCACCGCCCGTGAAACGCGTCGCCGATCAGCGGGAATGCGCTGAACTGACTCGCCGGCACCACTGGCGCCGCCGGATGCAGGAACGAGGCGTCGAGCTGGCTCCATGCGCTCACACCGAGCAGGCCCATCGCGATACGCACCTCGTCTTCGAGGATCTCGAGCGCGCGCAGCAGACCCGCCTGCCCGGCGGCGGCGAGTCCCCAGCCCTGCAGCCGCCCGAGACCGACACAGTGCGCGCCGGCCGCGATCGCCTTCACGATGTCGGTCCCGCGCACGAAGCTGCCGTCGATGATGATCGTCGCGCGCCCCGCGACGGCTCGCACGACCTCCGGCAGCACGTCCATCGCGCCGCGGCCGTGATCGAGCTGCCGGCCGCCGTGGTTCGAGATGTAGACGCCGTTCACGCCGTGCTCGCACGCGATGGCCGCATCCTCCGCGGTCGCGATGCCCTTCAGCACGAGCGGCACGGCATGCGTGTCCTTGAAGCGCTTGATGTTGTCCCACGTGAAGCCCGACTGGTAGTTGAAGCCCGTCGCCCGCTGGCGCCATGGCTTCACGAGCCGGATGTCGAGATCGCGCTCGCGGCGGCTGTAGTGCGCCGTGTCGACGGTGATCGTGAAGATCGTGTAGCCGTGGTCCACGGCGCGCTTGACGTGATCGTCGACGAACGCGTCGTCGCCGCGCACGTACAGTTGGAAGATGCGGTAGTTGTCGGCGGCCTTCGCGGTGGCTTCGAGCCCCGGCATGCACACGGACGAGAGCATGTGCGGCACGCCGAACTCCGCCGACGCTTTCGCGACGGTCGCGCCGCCGCCCGGATCGAACGTCTCGAGCCCGCCGATCGGCGCGAGCAGCACGGGCAGGCGCACCGGCTTGCCGAACAGCGTCGACGTGCCATCGACCTTGGAGACGTCGCGCAGCACGCGCGGCCGGAACGCGATCGCGTCGAGCGCCTGGCGATTGCGCCGCACGGTCGTCTCGGTTTCGGTGCCGCCGACCAGATAGCCCCACGGGCCGTCGGCGAGATTCTGTCGCGCGGCGCGCACGATCTCGTGCAGAGTCGCGAAGCGTTCTTCCAGTCCCGATCCCATCGATGACACCTCCGTGGCGGACCGTCGGATCGTGCGGTAGAGCCGCGAACGAGTCAAGCGCGCCGCCTCGCGCGCGGTGTCGAGCGAATGGCCTAGAATCGCCGCGATGACCGATCCGGAACATTCCGCAGCGCTTCCCAACCCCCTGCCGCCCGATCCATTGCCGATCGTGGCGGCGTGGCTGGCCGACGCCGCCGTGCGCGTGCGCAACGCCGGCGCGATGACGCTCGCGACGGTCGACGCCGGCGGAGATCCGACGGCGCGAATGGTCATCTCGCGAGGCTTCGACGCCGCCGCCGGGTGGTTCGTGTTCTACACGGACCGGGACAGCGCGAAGGGACAGCACCTCGCGGCGCGACCGCGTGCGGCGTGCGTGTTCTACTGGGAGCCCCTCGGTCGCCAGATCCGGGTCGAAGGTCCGGTGACGGCCGCGCCGGCGGCGGACGTCGACCGCTACTGGAACACGCGGCCCGCCGACGCGCGGATTGCCGCGATCGCCACGTGGCAGAGCCGGCCGATCGCCTCGCGCGCCGCGCTGCTCGAACACGTCGCGATGGTGGAGCAGGATCTCGGCGGCGCGACACCGCGGCCGGACCGCTGGGTCGGCTATCGCGTCTGGGCGGAGCGCATCGAGCTGTGGGTGTCGCAGCCCGCGCGCCTCCACGACCGCGCGACGTGGGTCCGCAAGCTCACGCCGGCCGGCGACGGCTTCGCCGGCAGCGCCTGGACCGCGACGCGGCTCGAGCCGTAGCCGCGCCGCGCACGCGCGCGCGAGACCATGCACCCGATCCGCGTCGCACGCACCTCGGCGCAGGCGGATGAATGGGCGCTCGTCCTGATCGCGTCCGGCATTCCGCATGACGTCGAGCACGACGAGCGCGGCTGGACGGTGCTGGTCCCCGCTGACGACGTCAATCGCGCGCAGGCCGTGCTCGCCGCCTACGATGCGGAGCGCGGCGATGCGCCCGACGTCGTCCCGCCGCCGCTGCCCGATACGCGACCGTATCCGTGGATGTCGGGCGTCACCGTCGGCCTGCTCCTGCTCGCGGGCTTCGCGCTCACGGGCTCCTCGGTGTCGCGCTCGCGCTGGTTCGAGCGCGGCGCCGCCGTCGCCGGGCGTGTCGTCGGTGACGAACCCTGGCGCGCCATCACGGCGCTGACGCTCCACGTCGACGCCGTGCACGTCCTCGGCAACGCCGTCGCGGCCGCCATCCTGCTTCCTCCGCTCGCGGAGCGCCTTGGCGTCGGCGTGGCGCTCGGCGTCGCGCTGCTCGCGGGCGCGATCGGCAACACGCTCTCGGCCCTCGTCCACGACGCGGGCCACGCCGCGATCGGCGCGTCGACGGCGATCTTCGGCGTCATCGGGGCGCTCGCCGCGCTCCGGGTCGTTCGCTCCGGGACCTCCACGACGCCGCGGCGCATCTGGGTGGTCCTGACGGCTGCGATGCTGCTGCTGGTGCTGCTCGGGACCGCGCGCGGCGCCGATCTGGTCGCGCATGCGCTCGGGCTCGTGACCGGCGGCGCCCTCGGGCTCGTCGCCGGCGCGCTCCTGCGACGCCCACCGCGGCCCATGATCCAGTGGATCGTCGCCGCGCTCACGACGCTGGCGGTGGCCGGCGCGTGGCGCCTCGCGCTCCGGTGACCGGCACGCGCTGCCGGCCCCTCGCGACGTACTAGAATGGCGCGAGTGGAAATGGCCGTCCTGGAGGCAGCGCTCCGAACCGACGGCGCGAACGTCCGTCTCCTGCAGCGAGCGGGCCGCGTGTATCTCGCCGCGTCCCGCCACGACGAGGCGGCCAGGATACTCGGGCGCGCCGTGACGGCGAGCCCGACGACCGCGGCGCTCGAGCGCGCGCTCCGCCTCGATCCCGCCCAGCCTGCCGCGCGCGCGTTGCTCGGCGAAGCGCATCGGGCGCGCGGACGGTAGTAGCCTTCACCATCGGAGGAGTCATCCCATGACCGAGACCGCTCTCGAGTTCGCCACCGTCGCCGACATGGCGGCCCGGCTCCGCGCCGGCGCGCTCGGCCCCGTGAAGCTCGCCGAGACGTTCCTCGACCGCATCGCCGCGCTCGACAAGCGCCTGCACGCCTTCATCGGCGTCACGCGCGACCGCGCGCTGGCGGAGGCGCGGGCGGCGGAGACCCGGCTCCGTGCCGGCGTCGACGTCGGTCCGCTGCACGGCATCCCGTACGCCGTGAAGGATCTCTACGACGTGAAGGGCGCGCCGACGACGGCCGGCACGCGGCTGCTCGCCGGCAACCTTGCCGCGCGCGACAGCGCCGCCGTGCGCCGGCTCGGCGCCGCCGGCATGGTGCTGCTCGGCAAGACGCACACCGTGCAGTTCGCGTTCGGCGGCGTCGGCATCAACCACGATCACGGCACGCCGCACAACCCGTGGTCGTCGACGCCGCATGCGCCGGGCGGCTCGTCGAGCGGCTCGGGCGTCGCCGTCGGCGCCGGTCTCGCCCCGGTCGCGCTCGGGAGCGACACCGGCGGTTCGGTCCGCATCCCGGCCGCGTTGTGCGGCACCGTCGGACTCAAGACCACCGTCGGACGCATCAGCCGCGACGGTGTCTATCCGCTCTCGTGGACGCTCGACACCGTCGGTCCGCTGACGCGCTCGGTGGAGGACGCGGCGCTCGTGTACCAGGCGCTCCAGGGCGTGGATCTCGCCGACGAGACCACGATCGGCGTGCCGGCGCACGACGTGCTGGGGACGCTCGAGACGGGCGTCCGCGGCCTGCGCGTCGCGTTCGGCGAGACGCTCTTCTTCGACGACGTGGATGCGGACATCACGGCGGCCGTCCGCGACGCCGGGCGCGTGCTGCAGGGTCTGGGCGCTTCGGTCGAGAGCGTCGACGTCCCGGAAGTCGCCGAAGCGATGGCCGAGCAGCGACGCGCCTCGATGATCGCGGCCGAGGCGCTCGCGGTGAACGGCCGGTTCATCGACGAGCAGTTCGACGCGCTCGATCCCGTCGTCGCCCACCGCATGAAGATGGGGCGCGGTCTGTCGGCAACGGATTACTTCGCGGTGCTGCGCCAGTGGGCGTCGCTGCGGGAGCGGGTGACGCGGCGACTCGCGCACGTCGACGCGCTGCTCGTGCCGGCGACGATGATTCCACCGCGCCCCGTCGCGGCCATCGACGCGAGCGTCGACAGCTATGCCGACGCGAACTTCCGTTACCTGCGCAACACGGCCGTCGGCAACATCCTCGGCCTGTGTGCCGTCGTCCTGCCGTGCGGGTTCACCCGGGATGGCCTGCCGATCGGGCTCATGGTATACGCGAAGCCGTTCGACGAGGCGACCGCGCTCCGCGTCGCGTGGGCGTACGAGCAGGCGACGGCGTGGCATCGCCGCCGGCCGGAGCTCGGCTGGGCGCGATAACGCGTCGTTCACCCGTCGCGCGCCGTCGGCGGCCGGCATCATCTCCGGCGGCGGTCGACCCGGTGCGTGATTCAGACAACAATAGGGGGACGATGACATCCGCCCGGATGAGGCCGCTGACCGCGTGGGGCCCACTCGGCGCCGCCCTGCTCGTCCTGTGCCTCCTCGTCGCCGGGGTGTCGGCCCAGCCGCGTCCCGTCGTGTACGTCGCACCGATCGACGGCATCATCGATCTCGGCCTCGCGCCGTTCGTGGAGCGCGTGCTGCGCGACGCCGAGGAGGCCGGCGCCGCGGCCGTGGTCCTCGAGATCAACACCTTCGGCGGACGCGTCGACGCCGCCGTGGTCATCCGCGATGCGCTGCTGCGCGCCAGGGTCCGGACCATCGCGTTCGTCAACAAGCGGGCGATTTCCGCCGGCGCGCTGATCAGCCTCGCCGCCGAAACGATCGTGATGGCCGACGGCGGGACGATCGGCGCCGCGACACCCGTCCAGGTCGGCGCGCCCGGCGGCGCGGCGCAGCCGGTCGAAGAAAAGACGGTGTCCTACATGCGCAAGGAGTTCCGCGCCACCGCGGAGCATCGCAAGCGGCCGCCGGAGGTGGCCGAGGCGATGGTGGACGCGGACGTGGTCATCCCGAAGCTCGTCGAGAAGGGCAAGCTGCTGACGCTGACGACGACGGAAGCGCTCGCGCACCGGATCGCAGACCACCGCGCGGACAGCCTGGAGGCCGCGCTCGAGCGCGTGGGGCTCAAGGACGCCGAGATCCGCCGCAGCGCCGTGAACTGGGCGGAACAGCTCGTCCGCTTCCTGACGCACCCGGTCCTGAGCTCGCTGCTCATGACCATCGGGATCATCGGCATCATCGTCGAGATCCGGACGCCGGGCTTCGGCATCCCCGGCGCGCTCGGCATCGCGAGCATCGGACTCTTCTTCTGGGGCCACTGGCTCGTGCGTCTCGCCGGGTGGGAAGAGTTCCTGCTCGTGATGCTCGGCCTCACCCTGCTCTTCGTCGAAATCTTCATCACGCCGGGCTTCGGTGTCACCGGCCTGCTCGGCATCGTGTCGCTCGTGACCGGTCTGACGCTCAGTCTCTTCAGCGCGGGCGCGACCCCCGAGCTCATCCTCCGTGCCGCGTCGCGCGTCGTCATCTCGCTGCTGATCGCGGTCGTCGGCTCGGTCGTGCTCCTCCGCTTCCTCCCGCACCTGCCCTATGCGCGGCGACTGGTGCTGCAGAGCGCGCTCGAGACCGCCACCGGCTACGCGTCGGCGCCGGACGCCGACCGGCGCTGGGCGGGCAAGCGCGGCACCGCCACCTCGCCGCTGCGGCCCGCGGGCATCGCGGACTTCGAGGGCGAGCGCATCGACGTCGTCTCCGATGGGGCGTACATCGAAGCCGGCGAGGCGATCGAGGTCATACGCGTCGAAGGCAACCGGATCGTCGTGCGCCGGGCATCGCTGGCCGGCAAGGAGAAATGACGCATGTTCGGAATCGAGGTCGGACTGGCGGGAATCATGGTCCTCACGGTCGTCGTCATCGCGTTCATCCTCTATCTCGTCCCGATCCCGCTGTGGATCGCGGCGTGGGCGTCCGGCGCGTACGTCGGCCTGTTCACGCTGATCGGCATGCGGTTGCGCCGCGTTCCGCCCGGCACGGTCGTCAACGCGCGCATCAGCGCGTCGAAGGCCGGGCTCGACATCTCCATCAACGATCTGGAGGCCCACTACCTGGCCGGCGGCAACGTCGTCCGGGTCGTGAACGCGCTCATCTCGGCGGACAAGGCGAACATCGTCATGCCGTTCAAGCGCGCCGCGGCGATCGATCTCGCGGGCCGCGACGTGCTCGAGGCGGTGAAGATGTCCGTCATCCCGAAGGTCATCGAGACGCCGCGCATCGCGGCGGTGGCGAAGGACGGCATCCAGTTGATCGCGGTGTCGCGCGTGACCGTCCGCACCAACCTCGACCGGCTCGTCGGCGGCGCCGGCGAGGAGACGGTGATCGCGCGCGTCGGCGAGGGCATGGTGAGCACGATCGGCTCGGCCGAATCGCACAAGGCGGTGCTCGAGAACCCCGATCACATCTCGAAGCACATCCTGAGCCGCGGCCTCGACGCCGGCACGGCGTTCGAGATCCTGTCGATCGACATCGCCGACGTGGACGTCGGCGAGAACATCGGCGCGAAGCTCCAGATCGACCAGGCCAACGCGGACAAGCAGATCGCGCAGGCCAAGGCCGAGGAACGGCGGGCGATGGCCGTGGCGGCCGAGCAGGAAATGCGGGCACGGGTCGTGGAGGCCGAAGCCGAGGTGCCGCGCGCGATGGCCGAGGCGTTCCGGAGCGGCAACCTCGGGATCCTCGACTATTACCGCATGAAGAACGTGCAGGCCGACACCGCGATGCGCGAATCGATCGCGCGGCCCGGCGAGCAGACACCGCCGCCGACGACGGCGCGGTAGCGCGGAGGGCGGCCCGTGGAGCAATGGCTCTTCTTCGCGATCTTCGTCGCGATCGGGCTCTTCAATCTGCTCGGGCGATGGCTGAAGCGACGGATGGAGGAACAGGCGAGGCAGAACGCGAAGCCTGAGCCGCCGGCCCCGAGATTCCCGGAGGTCGAGATCCGCGAAATACCGGCGCGGCGGCGGATGCCCGCGGCGCCGCCGCCGGAGCCGGTGGTCCCGGCGGTCCGTGTGCCGGCGCGCCGGTCCGCGGTCCGCGAGACCGCTCGCGTCCCGACACGCCTCGGCGGACAGACAGACCTGCGGCGCGCGATCGTTCTGATGTCGGTGCTCGGTCCGTGCCGCGGGCTGGAGTCGGAGGGCCCGGACGCCATCCGCTGATCAGGTCTTGCGCTTGAAGTCGATCCCGAAGAAGCCGCCGACCGGCCGCCCGTGCGCGTGGTAGTGGTCGGGGATGTTCCGCATGTGATCGTCGACGTAGATCTCGCCGAAATGCGTGGCCGCGACGTCGCGCAGCCGCGCGTGCATGTGCGCGAGATGCTCGGGCGACGGCTTCACCCCGTGCGAGCGCCACACGACCATGGGCGTCTCGCAGATCTCGCATTCGGCGATCCAGCAGATGTCGTCCTCGTGATACCAGGGCGTGATCTTCGCCGCCCGGCACAGATCGCACGTCGGGATTTTCGTGACCCAGTCGTCGGTCGAGGTCATGTCACCCGAGTTTATAGGTCGCGAGGCACTTCGCGACGAGCGCGCCGTCGGGCTCGGTCACGTCGACTTCGACGAACGCGAGACTGCGCCCGCGCCGGAGCGTCCGCGCGGTCGCGGTGAGCTCGCAGCCCCGAGCGGCAGCGACGAACTCGACCGTGAGCGCCGCCGTCGCGCCGCGCTCCGGCGGATCCTCGACGCCGGCCCACGCGCACACCGTGGCCGCCGTGTCGGCAAGCGTGCTGATCGCGCCGCCGTGAACGACGTCCCCGGCCGTCGGTAATGCGGGATTGAACGGCATGACGACGTCGACGCGATCGCGCTCGAGCCGGGTCAGGCGCAGCCCGAGGTGCTTGTTGAACGGCGAGGCGTCGAACCATTTGCTGATGCGGTTGGCGCCGGCGGTCGGCGGGACAAGGCTCATCGTCGCTCTCCTTTCGGCCCGGTGATCTTACACGGCGATGGTCGGCCGCCCACCGGAGGCGCCTCAATTACCTCCCGGGTAATGGCTTCGCCTCGCGCCGGTGGCGTAGGCTCCTCGCGAGGAGGACGGTCCATGCCCACCCAGCGATCGACGTCGCGGTCCGCACCGTCCGAGTTCGGCGCGCGGCTGCGGCAGTGGCGCGAAGCGCGGCGCATGAGCCAGCTCGCGCTGGCCGTCGAAGCCGAAGTGTCGTCGCGTCACCTGAGCTTCCTCGAAACCGGACGCGCGCAGCCGAGCCGCGAGATGGTGCTGCTGCTCGCCGGCGTGCTCGACGTCCCGCTCCGTGACCGCAACGCGCTCCTCGCCGCCGCCGGCTTCGTGCCGATCTACCGCGAGACGCCGCTGCGCGCGCCGGAGATGGCGCACGTGCGCCGGGCGCTCGACTTCATGCTGAGGCAGCAGGAGCCGTATCCGGCGCTCGTCGTCGACCGGCGCTGGAATCTCCTCATGCAGAACGCCGCCGCCGGCCGGCTGTTCGGACCGTTCCTGGCGGACGCGCCGGCGGACGATCCGCCCAACGTCATGCGCCTCACGTTCCACCCGCGCGGCTTCCGGCCGTACATCACGAACTGGGAAGCGCTCGCCGGCCCGCTCGTGCAGCAGCTGCATCGCGACGTCGGCACCGACGAATCGACGCGCGCGCTGCTCGACGAGCTCCTCGCAAGCCCCAACGTGCCGCGCCAGTGGCGCACGCCGGATCCGGCGGCGGCCTCGGCGCCGCTCCTGTCGCTCGCGCTCGAGAAGGGCGACTTCCGCGTGAACCTCTTCACCACGATCGCCACGCTCGGCACGCCGCAGGACGTCACGCTCCAGGAGCTGCGCGTGGAGTGCTTCTTCCCGGCCGACGAAGCGACGGAAGCGCTCGCCCGGCGTCTCGCTGCATCGGCGGCGGCGCCTGCGCTATCGTAGCCGCCATGAAACGACAGAATATCCAGCCGGAAGCTCTCGCGCAGCGCGTGGTCGGAGGCCGCGTCCTCTACTCGCGCGTCGTCGTCGTCGAGGGGCGGAAAACGATCTTCGTCTCCGG
Organism: Candidatus Rokuibacteriota bacterium; assembly: GCA_016184365.1. Classification (GTDB taxonomy): domain Bacteria; phylum Methylomirabilota; class Methylomirabilia; order Rokubacteriales; family CSP1-6; genus AR8. The sequence goes on along the minus strand of JACPCW010000112.1, from coordinate 1,022 downwards.
GCAGCTGGCGCGCGACCCGAAAGGCGGCGGCGGCGCGCCGGGCGACATGCGCGCGCAGCTCCGCCAGGTCGGCGAGAACATCAAGGCGGCGCTCGCCGCGGCGGGTGCCACGCTGGCCGACATCGTGAAGACGAACACCTACGTGACCGACATCGAGGAGTACTTCAAGCACGTCGACGTCCGGATGGAGTATTTCGGCGCCCTGCCGACGAGCACGACGATCGAGGTGAGCCGGCTCGCGCATCCCGATCTCGTCGTCGAGGTCGAAGTCATCGCCATGGTGGACTGATCCGATGACGTCGCCCGCCGTCCGCTGGCTCGACGACAAGGAACCGGAGGCCCTGCGCTTTCTCGAAGCGCTCGTGAACCAGGACAGCGGCACGTACGACCAGCTCGACGTGAACCGCATGGGCGACCTGCTGGCCGGCGCGCTCGACGAGCTCGGCTTCCGCTCGACGCGGTTCCCGCAGACCGACTACGGCGATCACTGGCTCTGGGAGCACCGCGGCGCCGGCGACCGGCGCCGGCCCGGGCGTGCTCCACGCCTCCGCCGTGGCGCCGACGCTCGACGGCTTCGGCCCACAGGGCTCGCGCGCGCACAGCGAGGACGAGTTCATCGAGATCGCGACGCTGATCGAGCGCGCGAAGGTCACCGCGGGGTTCATCGAGCTCTGGACCGAGCGGTTCCGTTGACCGCGTTCACGCACCGCACGGTCGAGACGAACGGCATCCGGATGCACGTCGTCGAGCGGGGCGCCGGCCCGCTCGTCCTCCTCTGCCACGGGTTCCCCGAGTCCTGGCATTCGTGGCGGCATCAACTGCCCGCGCTCGCCGAGGCCGGCTATCACGCCGTCGCGCCCGACATGCGCGGCTACGGCCGGACGGACGCGCCGGCGGCGATCGAGCAGTACACGCAGCTCCACCACGTCGGCGACATGGTCGGCCTGCTCGACGCGCTCGGCGAAGACACCGCGGTGATCGTCGGCCACGACTGGGGCGCGCCGGTCGCCTGGAACGCGGCG
>JACPCW010000009.1 GCA_016184365.1 Candidatus Rokuibacteriota bacterium | reverse complement strand
GGCGATCAGCCGCTCGCGCGCGACCGACACGACCTGGCTGCTCTTGCGCCCGAACTCGTCGACGGCCTCGAGCGTGATGCGGTTGTCGCCCTCGGCGAGCCCGCTCACGGACGGCTCCGCGATCCACGGACGGTTGGGCGCGACGGTCGACGGCGCCCGCACTTCCTGGACGACCTTGCCGTCCTTGACGAGACGAAGCGCCGACGGCCGCGATTCGCCGCGGACCTCGACGCGCAGCTTCACGTTCTCTTCGCGCACCGGCGCGCTGCCCGCGGCGGGGCTCACGAGCGCCACGGTCGGCGGCGGCAGCTCGGCGAGCGCGATCGGATGACGGACGGCGGGCTGGTCCGGCGCGAGCGTGACGTCGCCCGCGAACGGCTTGTAGCCCGGCGCCGTGACGTCGAGACGGTGCTTGCCCGGGGCGAGCGTCGCCTCGAGTCGACCCTTGCTGTCGAGCGTCTGTTCGCGCCCGCCGTCGATGCGGACGTGCGCGCTCGGCGGGCCGGCCAGCTCGAGCTTCACCATCGCCGGTTGTCCCGGCGCAGGCTGCGCGGGTCCCGACGGCGCGGGCGGCGCCTGCGCGACCGCGGTGGCGTCCTTCTTCGGACGCTGCGCCCAGAGCGGATCCGCGAGCACGTCGAGCGGGAACTTGCCGACCGGGCGATCGTCGACGAAGAGCTCGAGCTCCCACGTGCCGCGCCGCTCGCCGCGCAGCCGCTCCATCGCGAACACGCGGCGGATCGGATACCAGCTCGCGTGCTCGACGTACTTCTTGACCTCGACGAACGAATCGAGCGGCGAGCCGTCCTCGCGACGCAGGACGCCCTTCACCGTGAAGTCGGCGCGGCCCGGCGCCTCGACGGCGCCGACGAACACGATGCCGAAGTCCTTGCCGGGATCGAACTCGGCGAAGCCGAGCGGGAAGTCCGAGACGCGGCGCAGCTCGACGGGGAAGAACTCGCCGGTGGTGAAGTAGCCGTAGCGGACGAGGCTCGATGCGGTGCCCGCGACGCGCGGAGGCTGTGGCCCGCTCGCGGCCTCCACGGCGCCGGCTCCGCTCGCGATCGCGGCGGCGGCGACCACCGACGCGATCAGGCCGCGCACCGGGCGCTGCCACGCGTGCTGCGTCACGCGATGTCGTCCACCGCGTCTTCGTGCCTGACCGGACCCGCGCGGTCGATCCCGCCGTCGGCGATCGTGTGCCCCAGCCGCGGGACGAACATCGGCACCGACGCGCGATACCGCAGCCAGGCTTCGCCGAAGCGGATTTCCGCTTCGCGCTCCTCGCGTCGCGCGAGGCGGTAGTAGACGATCATGAGCGCGGGCCACGCGAGGACGGTCGGGAGAGTGGGCCACTGGATCAGCATCCCCACGGTGACGGCGAAGAGCGCCGTGTACTGCGGATGCCGCATCCACCGGTACACGCCGCCGGTCACCAGCGCGCCGCGCGCGGCGTGAATGCGCCGCCAGCCCGCGCCCATCAGGACGAGCCCGCCGAGCATGAGCACGTTCGAGACGAGGTGGATGGCCAACGACATCCAGGCGCCGCCGCCGACGAGCGTGATCCAGAGGTGCCCGGTAGCGTGGGAGAAGGGATTGAGCGCCGGATAGCGGCTGCCGAGCACCGCGGTGAGCGCGTAGATCGTCAGCGGGAAGCCGTACATCTCGGTGAAGAGCGCGATGACGAACGCGGTATAGAGGCCGAACGATCGCCACTCGCGGCGGCGCACGGGTGCGATGAACGAGAGCGCGAAGACGACGAAGACGCCGACGTTGACCGCGACGAGCCACCAGAACCCGTACCCGTATGCGACGGTCTCACCGTGCACGACGTCTCACCCGGCCGCGGCTCGTGGTACCGGGCGCTCGTCCATCGCCTCCGTCACGCCGGACGGTCGCCCGCCTTCGAAGAAATTGAAGAGCGGGACGAAGACGACCGCGACGTAGACGCCATAGAGGAAGAGCTCCACGCAAGCCAGCGCAAAGCTCGCCGGCGTCAGCCAGGTGAATCCCGGCAGCAACGCCTCCCAGATCTTCGCCATCGTCTCGAGCCTCGTCGGCACGACGAGGCCCCAGACGACGCACAGCACGAAGGTCACGTCGAAGAAGAGCCCGACGGACAGAGCCGTTCCTCGGATCGTCAACGGTTTCATGGGGCACCTCCTCACCGGACGAGCCGTCACGTGTCGATACAAGGTTCGCGCCACACGGCGAATAGCGCAGATGGGCGATTCACCGTGTCGAGCGGATCACGAGCCGCCACGGGTCGTTGACAAATCGTCGGAGCTTCGGCAGCGCACACCGCCACTGTGACTTTTGGTCATGTGATCGCCGCCCCGGCGTCCGAGCGCCGCGCGATGGATCGCGAATCCGGTGCGAGTTCCCGCCCGTCCGGATTGGCAGGCCGTGGCACCGCCGTTGCTGGCAGCTAACGCGATGCACCGCGTCGAGATCTACGGCAAGCGCGACTGCTGCCTCTGCGACGAGGCGAAGGCGACACTTCTCCGCGTCCGCGCCGACCTTTCCTTCGAGCTGCTGGAGACCGACATCGAGTCGTCACCGGATCTCTATGCCGCCATGAGCGAGCGCATCCCGCTCGTCACGGTCGACGGCCGCCTGGCCTTCAAGTACCGGGTCGATGAGCCGGCGCTGCGCCGGCGGCTGTCGGAGGTGCCATGAGAGGACTCGCGGTCGTGCTGATGCTCACGGCCTCGCTCGGCGTCGCCGCACCGGCGGCGGGCTATACGGAGATCCGGCCGGCCGAGCTGGCCGGCCTGCTGCGCGCGAAGGACGTCGTACTCGTCAACGTCCACGTGCCGTATGCGGGCGAGATCGAGCGCACGGACGCCTTCATCCGCTTCGACGCCATCGAGGCCAACCTCCGCCGCCTGCCGGTCCGCCGCGACACGAAGCTCGTGGTCTACTGCCGGAGCGGCGCCATGGGCGCGATCGCCGCGCGGACGCTCGCGCGGCTCGGCTAGTGACGGAACGTCGTCACGGGCCGAAGCGGGGCGGGGAACTCCGACAATCTGTCCAGCGCGCCCAAGCGGCCGAGCGCGTTTCGAGGATGACACGCGTGACCCGGAACATCTTCGGTCCGTGCTGCGAGAGGGCCTGAGGTGACCATGGCGCCTCACGCTGCCGCGGACGAGGCGGTGCGCCTCTACGTCGCCGGCTATGCGCTGCCCGGCAGCCTCGGCCGCTGGCTCGGCGTGTGAGGGGTAACGTGAGACCCGAGGCTCATCGTGAGGCGATGACCAGGAAGTGAGCCGCGACCCGATCACCGGTGTGCAGATCCGGATCGGCCTTTGGAGGAGGACTACCGTGAACGGTTCGACAGTGGTCGTTTACGTCGTTGCGGCGACGTTCGCTCTCGCGGGGACGGGGCGCGTCGATGCGCAGATGCGAATGCCTCACTCCCCGGCCGGGCCGTCGTCGCCATCGAGTGGCACGTCCGGGGAACACGGGGCGCACGGCACGCCAAGCGGCTGGAAGTTTTCCTGGCCGGCCGGGAACCCGGCGAAAGGGCGAGACGCGTTCGTCAAGCTCGAGTGCGCCAGCTGCCATGAGGTCAAGGGCGAGAAATTCGCGGCACCGACCGATCCCGGGAAGGTCGGCCCCGAGCTCTCTCAGATGAGTCCGCTGCACGACGCCGAGTACTTCGCCGAGGCGCTCATCAATCCGAGCGCCGTCATCGAGCCGGGCAAGGGCTACGCGGCGCCCGATGGCTCATCGAAGATGCCGTCGTTCAACGACTCCGTGACCGTGCAGGAGGTCGTCGACCTCGTCGCGTTCCTCAAGTCGCTGAAGCCGCCGGCCGGACATTCGTCCGGTGGCAGCCGGCACTGACCGGTGGCGCACGACGTCTGGGGCGCGAGCGCCACGCCCGGGGATCGCCGACCACACGAGTTCGGCGACGAAAACGTCGCGACACTCGACCATTCCGTCGACGCTACGGCCGTTCCGCGGATTTTGGCCCGTATTTCTCGGCTCCCGGTTGGCACCGTCGTTGCTCCTTCCTTGCCGCGATGATTAGACCGGCCAGCCTCCGACCCGAGCACTGGAAGAGCGTGGTGGCGCTCCTCGGCGTCACCCTGGTCCTGGTCGGCGGATTCTTGATGATCCACTGCGGCGGCCACGACGGTGCGATGGATCCCGACCTCTGTGCGATCACGGCGGTCTCCCTCGCCATCGTCCTGCTGGTCGGTCCGCTCCTGAGCGGCCGGCTCGGCGCCGAGGTCGCTCCGGCGCTCGTCCTCCTCACGCTCGTTCCGCTCGACCTCCCGCCAAAGTTCTCGCGCTCCTGATCCGTTCGTGATCCGCGGGAGCGCGCGCGACGCGCGCGCTCGAGCCGCGGGGAACTGACTCCCGATTCGCGAACTCGAGTGGCGTTCGTACGCCACGAGAAGGAGCCGAGATCCATGCACGTGCACTGCGCCGGCGCGCGCCGGATTTTGTCCGTCATCGCAGCTGTCGTCGTCGCCCTCGCGGCGTCGCTCGCGCCGGACGCCGAGGCGCGGACGCACCCGGACGGACGGCGCGGCGTGCCCGCGATGGTCGCGCGCGCGCTGCCGGCGGTCGTGAGCATCACGACCCGGCACGTCGAGCGCGACGAACGCGACGGCGAGAAGGTCGTCCCCGGGCTCGGCTCCGGCTTCATCGTGGATCCGCGCGGGTACGTCGTCACCAACAACCACGTCGTGGAGGGCGCGGATGAGATCAGGGTGACGCTGTCCGACGAGCGCGTCTTCCCGGCGCGGCTCGTGGGTGCTGATCGCCTGACCGATCTCGCCGTCCTCGGGATCGACGGCGGGAAGCTCCCGACCGTGCCGTTGGGCGATTCCGCGAAGATCGCGATCGCCGAGACGGTCGTGGCGATCGGCAGCCCGCTCTGGATCGACGGGGGACCGACCGTCACGGTGGGCATCGTCAGCGCGCTCGGCCGGTCGATGGAGCAGGAGGGCCTGCCGAGCCTCCACAACCTGATCCAGACCGACGCCGCCATCAATCCCGGCAACTCGGGCGGACCGCTCCTCGACCTCGACGGCCGCGTGGTCGGCATCACCACCGCGCTCATCCGCTCCGCGCACGGCATCGGCTTCGCGATCTCCGTCGACACCGCCAGGCCCGTGATCCGCGCGCTCATCGCTGACGGCCGCGTCGTACGTCCCTCGCTCGGGCTCGTGGCCGTGAGCGTCACGCCGCAGGTCGCGCACGCCAAGGAGCTGGCGGTCTCGCGGGGCGCGCTCGTCGTCCGCGTGAACGCCAGCGGCGCCGCGGATTCGGCCGGGGTCGTCGCGGGCGACGTGATCACCGCGGTGGGCGACCGCGCCGTGCGGGACGTCCATCAACTGCACGAGCTCGTGTTCCAACGCCGCGCCGGCGAGGGCGTGCGCCTGACGGTCTGGCGTGACGGACGGACCGTGACCACCACCGCCGTGCTGACCCCGGAGGATCCGTGATGCACACGACCACGATGCGACACGCGCGACGCGCGGTGGCGGCGCTCGCGCTGGCCGTCCTCGCCGCGACGCCGGCCGTGGCCGGCGCGACGGACGACATCGTCATCGAGCCGACGGGCCTTCGACGACCGCTGCATCGGACGGCCGTCGAGCGCCCCGTGACCTGGGTGAACCGTTCCGGCGTGCCGGCGCACATCGAGTTCGTCGGCCGCCCGGGCGAGCACCGCGTGTTCCAGGTCCCCGGGAGCATCTGGGCCGTCTTCCACCGGCCCGGACTGCATCCCTACGTCGTGCACCTGGAAGGCAGCCGGCGCGCCGAGCTGCGCGGGTCGGTCCAGGTGATCTTCGACGAGGGCACGGTGCGCGCGTCGACGTGCGACGGGATCACCGTGAGGGAGGTGTGCATTGACCCCTGATGTCTCCGGCCCCGGGACGCCCGCGCCCCGCGGCGGCAACCTGATCCGCTGGTCGATCGAGCACCCGTGGATCGTCACCGCCTTCTATCTCGGCGTGGCGCTCCTCGCCGTGCTCGTCATCGTCTTCCACATGCCGCGGCGGATGATGCCGTACGTCGAGAGCCCGATCGTCGCCGTCGTGTCGATGATGCCGGGCCTGTCCGCCGAGGAGATGGAGATCTACTTCTCGAAGCCGATCGAGGAACGGATGGTGGATCTGAAGAACGTCCACTTCGTCCGGTCCACGTCGCAGGAAGGCTTCTCGATCGTCTCGATCGAGTTCTGGTACGGCACGGACGTGAAGAAGGCGCTGTTCGACGTGCAGGCGCTGATGAACGTCGTCCAGGCCGACCTGCCGATGACCGGCGCGAATCTGAAACCGTCGTGGGTGCTCGCGATCGACCCGCTCAACATCCCGGTGCTGTCGCTGGCGGTCACCGGCGAGGGCTACGACCGCGTGCAGCTCCGCACGCTCGTCGAGAACGAGGTGGTCAATCGCCTCAAGGTCGTGAAGGACGTGTATTCCGTCGTGCCGTTCGGCGGCCAGAAGCTGCAGATGCAGGTGATCGCGGATCGCGAGCGGCTCGCCGCCTATCGGATGAATCTGCTCGAGCTCCGCACCATGCTCGACATGCAGAACCAGGCGCGGCCGGCCGGGACGCTGACGCACGGTGACCGCGAAGTCCTCGTGCGCAGCGACTTCCGCGCCCGCACGCCGGAGGAGGTGGCCGGCTATCCGATCGGCAGCATGGAGGGCCGCACCGTCTACCTCCGCGACGTCGCCGAGGTGATCAACGCCCCGCGCGAACAGCGGAGCCTCTACCGCTTCAACGGTCGTGAGGCGGTCGAGGTCTCGATCGTCCAGCAGCCCGACGCCAGCTCGGTCACCGTCGTCGACGGCGTGAAGCAGAAGCTGGCGGAGATCGAGCAGGACTTCCCCGGCCTGCGGTTCGAGATCGCGTACGACAACTCGACGTTCGTCGGCTACCTCATGGAGAACATGGTCGAGGAGCTCGTCCTCGCCGTGCTGCTGACCGGCCTCGTCGTGCTGTTCTTCCTCGGCAGCGTGCGCGGCACGCTGATCGCCGTCATCACCATCCCGATCTCGCTCGGCATGGCGCTGCTCGCCATGATGCCGTTCGGGATGACGCTCAACAGCTCGACGCTGATCGGCCTGCTGCTCTCGATCGGCCGGCTCGTCGACGACTCGATCATCGACATCCACTCGATCGAGCGCCACCTGCGCATGGGCAAGTCGCCGAAGCAGGCGGCCATCGACGGCATCAACGAGGTGCGGCTCGCGGTCCTCGCGATCACGTTCATGCTGTGCGTCGCGCTGCTGCCGCTGGCCTTCTCCGGCGGCATCGTGCAGTACATGTTCGAGGGCATCGTCTGGGCGATCATCCTGGCCCTGCTCGCCTCCGCGCTCGTCTCGTTCACGCTGACCGCGCTGCTGGCGGCGAACCTGTTCCACGCGCACGACGAGAGCCGGGCCCGCGGCTGGCTCGACCGCCGGCTCCTCGATCCGTCCCAGCGGTTCCTCGATCGCGTCGAGGGGCGATACCGCGCGAGCCTCGCGTGGTCGCTGCGGAACCGGTTCGCCGTGCTCGCCGGCGCGACGGCGGTGATCCTGGTCGGCGTCGGGCTCTACCCGAAGATCGGCAGCGAGATGATGCCGCTCGCGGACGTCTCCCAGGCGTTCGTGCAGCTCGAGGCCACGCCCGGCACGTCGTTCGCGCGCACGTCCGAGATCGCCGCGGACATCGAGCGGCTGCTGACGAAGCAGCCGGAGATCGTCAAGGTGTCGTCGGAGGTCGGGTTCGAGCCGGGCGGCACGTACTTCACGGGCTACAGCATGGGCTCCGTCAACTCCGCGTTCATGATGGTCACGCTCACCGACTCGTCGAAGCGCCGGCGGAACATCTGGCAGGTCATCGACGGCGTCCAGGCCGAAGCGCTCGCCACGATTCCCGGCATCCGGCGCCTCACGATCAAGGAGATGGGCGCCGACGTGATGGCGTCGAGCGCCGCGCCGGTGCAGGTCGTCTTCTTCGGGCCGGACCTCGACAAGCTCGCGGAGATCGGCGAGCAGGCCCGGCGCCTCGCCACGGAGATCCCGGGGTTCCAGCAGGTCGCGACCTCCTGGTCGATGACGCTGCCGCAGCTCCACGTCCAGGTGGACCGGGCGCGCGCGCAGGAACTCGGGCTGTCCGTCACGGACGTCGCCGACCAGGCGTACTACGCGCTGAAGGGCGGGCTCACGACCGAGTTCTATCGCCTCGACAACAAGCGGCAGTTCACGATCCTCCTGCGGTACCGGGGCGACCAGCGGCGCGACCGCATGGATCTCGAGCAGGTCAAGATCGTCGGGAAGAAGGGCGAGGTCGCGCCGCTCGCCTCCGTGGCGCGGATCGAGGAACACCCGGGACCCACGATCATCGAGCACGACAACTTCCGCCGCGCCGTCTCCGTGCTCGGCTACTACCGCACCGGCGGGCCGCCGAGCATGGAGCTGTCGATGGATCTGCTGATGGCCGCGCACGAGAAGATCGACTTCCCGCCCGGCTACGGCGTGGAGCTGCGCGGCGACATGACGCAGATGGAGGAATCGTTCGCGCGCCTGCTGCGCGGCCTGTACCTCGCGGTCATCTTCATGTTCCTGCTGCTCGTGGCCCAGTTCCGCAGCCTGATCGAGCCGCTGAACATGCTGTTCTCGCTCTCGCTGATCGCGACGGGCGTCCTCGGCGGCCTCTACCTCGCCGGGCAGACGTTCTCGACGGTCTCGATCCTGGCCGTCGTGATCCTCGTCGGCATGATGATGACCGTCGCCGTGCTCATGATCGACCTCGTGCTGCGTCTCCGGCAGGAGGGCATGCCGCGCGACGAGGCGATCCTGACCGCGGCGCCGATCCGGCTGCGTCCGATCCTCATGACGTCGTTCATCTCGATCGTCGTCCTGATCCCGGTCGCGTTCTTCCCGCGGACCGGCATCGACGCCTACGCCCCGCTCGCGACCGTGATCATCGGCGGACTCACGATGGGCACGCTGCTCGCGCTGTGGGTCGTGCCGGTGCTGCACACGTACAGCGACGATCTCGCGGTGCTCGTGCGCCGCGCGCTCGCGCGGCTCGCGCGGCGGCGCCAGGACAGGCGCGAGGCCGCGCCCGAGGTGACGGCATGACGGGCC
>JACPCW010000008.1 GCA_016184365.1 Candidatus Rokuibacteriota bacterium | reverse complement strand
GAGCGCGTCGCGATCGACGCGACGGCCGAGTACGCGCCGGACAACTCCGGCGCCGCGCCCTTCGATCAGGTGACGGTGACGCTCGGCTCCGGCGTGCGACTCCGCGGCCCGGAAGTCCGTCGCGCGATGGGCCACGCCGAGCGGCCGCTCTCGGCGTCCGAGCTGTTCGAGAAGTTCCAGGGCTGCCTCGAAGCCGGGGGCGTCCGGGACCACGCCGCCGTCCTCTTCGACCGCCTCATGACGATCGAGGGGACGCCGGCCCGCGAGCTCACGTGCCTGGACTGACGGTCACGCCCGACCTGGATCGCGTGCGCCGCGCGCTGGCGGGGACGCCGCTTTCCAATGGGCCACCGGAAGGCAAGCAGGCAGCCGTCGCGCTCGTCCTGGCGGGCGAGGCGGCTGACCTGCACGTCTGCCTGATCGAGCGCGCCGAGCATGAGCGTGACCGCTGGTCGGGTCACATGGCGTTACCCGGCGGCCGCGTCGAGGCGACCGACGCGAGCGCCCGCGCCGCGGCGATCCGCGAGACGTGGGAGGAGGTGGGGCTGCGGCTCGAGGCGTGCCTCGGGGAAACGCTCGAGCCGTTCACGCCGAGCGACGAGGTGGCGCAGGCGTTCTGGGTGCCGCTCCGCCACCTGCTCGAGCCCGGCAACGCCGCCTTCCGGCCCACCCCTCGCGACGGCGTCGTCCTCGAGAGTCCCGCGGTGCGCTATCAGGACCGGTTCATCTGGGGGCTCACGTACCGCGTGCTCACGCGGTTCTTCGCGGTCATGGAGCTCACGATCGCCCGGCCTCGCTGACTCAGGAATACGAGGTATTCGTCCCATGGCGTGCGTCCCGGGCTGCTGCTCATGATGGCGTGGTGACGGGCGCCAGCGAGGTCGGCTCCGGCATCTTCCGCATCACGGTGCCGATCCCGTTCGATCTGCGCGACGTCAACCTCTACCTCGTCGACACCGGGGACGGCTTCCTCCTCATCGACACCGCCATCCGGACCGCCGAGGCGCGCGCGGTCGTGGAATCGTCGCTCGCCCGGCTCGGGATCGCGTTCCGCGACATCCACACGATCGTCGTCACGCATTTCCACACCGATCACTCCGGCCTCGCCGGGCGCTTCCGGGAGCTCGCCGACGCGCCGGTCGTCATGAGCGGTCCCGACGCGGCCTGCCTCGCCCGGTTCTTCGCGGAAGGCCCGCCGGTGGAGCCCGCGGATTTCTTCGCGGCGCACGGAGCGCCGCGCGAGTTCGACACCATCGCCCGCGGGATGTTCCCGTCGCTGAGCCGGCTGATGGTGCCGTTCGCCGCCGACCGGATCGTCGACACCGGCGACGCCGTGGCCACGGATCGCCCGGCCGTCGGATTGCTCACGCCCGGGCACACGCCGGGGCACCTCACCGTGTTGCTGCCCGAGGAGGGCGTGCTGTTCGCGGGCGATCACGTGCTGCCGCGCATCAGCCCGAACATCGGGCTCTACGACTTCGGCGATCCGAACCCGCTCGGCAGCTATCTCGCCTCGCTCGAGCGCGTCCGGCGCGTCGCCCCGCGCCGGATCTTCCCGGCCCACGGCGCCGTCATCGACGAGCCCGACGCGCGCATCGACGAGCTCATCGCGCACCATCGCCGCCGGCTGGATCACGTCGCCTCCGCCACGACCGCCGCGGGGGCGAGTGCCTGGTCCGTCTGCGAGCATCTCTTCGGCGAGGGACTCGGGCCGATCGAGGCCTGGCTCGCATTCTTCGAGAGCCTGGCGCACCTCGAGTACCTCGTGCAGGCGGGCGTGGTCCGGCGCGATGCCGATCCCGAGTCCGTCGTCTACTCGCTCTGCTGATTCACCGGGGAGGCTCTTCATGCCCATCGCCTACATCCAGCGGACCCGCGAGCGATACGCGGCGTATCCGCCGTACCAGTGGTCGCTCAACCACGACGCGCCGTGGACGCCGCTTCCGAGGCCGATCAAGGACTGCCGAGTCGCGCTGCTGAGCTCCGGCGGTCTCTACCTCCCGGACCAGCCGCCGTTCGAGGACAACGACGCCTCGTACCGGCGGATCCCGCGCGACGCGGACATCGGCACGCTGCGCGTGTACCACCACGGGTATCGCGACGACGACGTCGATCGTGACCCGAACTGCGTCTTCCCGCTGGACCGGCTGCGCGAGCTGGTCGCCGCCGGCGTGATCGGTGAGGTCGCGGACTTCGCGCTGACGTTCCTGACGCTCTACTCCGCGCGGCGCGAGGTCAGCGAGCGGGCGCCGAAGCTGCTGGCCGAGCTCCAGGCGATGGCGGTGGACGCGGCGTTGCTCGTGCCCGTCTGACCGGTCTGCCATCAGTCCGTGGGACTGATCGCACGGGAGATCGAGCGGGCCGGGATTCCGACGCTCTGCATGAGTTCGGCGTGGGACCTGACGTTCTCCGTCCGGCCCCCGCGAGCGGTGTTCGTGAACTTCCCGCTGAACCACGAGACGGGCAAGGCGAACGAGCCGGCGCTGCAGCGCGCCATCCTCCTCGACGCGCTCCGCGCGTTCGAAACGCTCTGGCAGCCGGGCCAGATGCTCACGCTGCCGTACGTGTGGGACCGCGACGACCGCACGTGGGAGGACATCGACTATGGCCCCACGGCCACCGGCCACGGGGTCGGCACGTCGGTCCAGGGCGGCTTCGCCGAGCGCACGCTCGGCCGCGCGGGAGGCCAGCCGGACGGCAGGCGTCCGTAGCCGCTCACGTACTCATCTTCGACGCTCGCACGGAGGACATTCGCATGACACGTTTCCTGGCCGCCATCTCCCTCGTCGTCGTTCTCGCATTCCTCGTCGTCGTCCCGTCCGGTCAGGCGCCGGCCGCCGGTGGCACGCTGAAGGTCGGCATGATCCTCGCGATGACCGGCCCCGGCGCGTTCTACGGTCAGGTGATGAGCCGGGGCGCCGGCCTCGCCGTCGAGCAGATCAACAAGGCCGGCGGCGTCGACGGCTGGAAGCTCGAGCTCCTCGTCGAAGACCACAAGTCCGGCGACGCCGACGCGGCCGTGACCGGCGGGCGCAAGCTGCTCGACGTCGACAAGGTGCCGGTCATCCTCACCTCGTACTCGGCGCCGACGCTGGCGATCCAGCCCCTCGCCGTCGAGAAGAAGATCCTGCTCCTGAACGGCGGCGGCGTCGGCTCCGCCCTCGTCGGCAAGCCGGCGCTCTACAACACCCGCATGCTGTCGAGCCAGACGGCGCCCTTCATCGTCCAGTGGGCCGTGCAGAAGATGAACGCCAAGCGCATCGCGACGCTGTTCTGGAACGACGCCGCGGGGCAGGGCGTGAACGCGGCGGTCAAGGCGACCTGCGCCAGGCTCGGCTGCCAGGTGGTGGCGGAGGAGCCGCACGACATCGGCGCGAAGACGTACTCGGCGCAGCTCGCGCGCATCAAGGCGCGGCGGCCGGACGTGCTCGCGCTCGGCAACTTCGGTGACGACGTCGGCTACGCCGTGAACCAGGCCCGCGCGCTCGGCATCACCGGGCCGATCGTCGGCATCGAGTGGACGCCCAACGCGCAGAAGATCGGCGGCGATGCGATGCAGGGCTACACGATCGCGGTCGACCGCTTCGATCCGGCAGGCGGCGACCAGAACACCAAACGGTTCGTCGAGGGGTACCAGGCCCGGCACGGCGGCGTTCCGGAGTTCTACGCGGCAAATTACTACGAGCACGTCCAGCACGTGCTGCGCCCGCTGATCCAGCGCATCGTCAAGCGCGGCGGAACTCCAACCGAACCCGGCGCGCTGCTCGCGGAGATGCAGGCGGCGCTGAAGGAGGGCGTGGCGTTCGAGTCGGTGTACGGCGGCAACATGCAGCTCCACGCGGACGGCACCGTCTCGAAGCCGATGGGCGTCTACATCGTCAAGGGCACCGAGCTCTCGCTCGTCGGCCGCATCGTCGGCGGCAAGATCGAAGGCTGACCGGAACCGCCGCCGGTGAACGCCGACCTCGGGCTGGCCGCCCAGCTCGCGGCGAACGGGCTCATCGCGGGCAGTCTCTACGCGCTCCTCGGAGTGTCGTGGGGGCTCATCTTCGCGACGACGAAGATCTTTCACTTCGCGCACGCGCTGACGCTCGCCGTGGCGACGTACGGCGCCGTGCTCGTCGTGGAGCGGGCGGGTCTCGGGCTCCCGCTCGGCTTCGTCGCCGCCGCCGTCGTCGGGTGCCTCTTCGGCCTCGCGATCGAGGTCGGCGTCTACCGGCCGCTGCGCCGCGTGAACGCGACGCAGCTCAACGTGTTTCTCGCGTCGCTCGGCTTCCTCATCGCCGGCGAGAGCGTGCTCCTCATCCTGTTCGGGCCCGAGGCGCGCGCGCTTCCCGGCTTCGCCGTCGAGGGCATCGCCGTCGGTCCGGTCGCCTTCACCACGATCGAGGCGCTCTGGATCGGCGCCTCGTGGGCGCTCGTCCTCGCGTTGATGGCGTGGCTGCGCTTCACGCGATGGGGCCGCGCGATCCGCGCCGTCGCCTCGAACCCGGACCTCGCGCAGTGCGTCGGCGTCGACCGCGCGCGGGTGTTCGTCCTCGTCTTCGCCGTCGGCTCGACGCTCGCCGGCATCGGCGGCGCGCTCATCGCCCTCCGGGACACCGCCTCGCCGTTCATGGGCGTGCAGCCGGTGCTCGCGGCGTTCATCGCGGTCTTCCTCGGCGGCATCGGCTCGATTCCCGGCGCGATCGCGGGCGGGCTCGTGCTCGGGCTCGCCGAGAACATGGGCGGCCTCTTCCTGCCGGGGCACTGGCAGGGGGTCATCGCGTTCGTGGTGCTCTTCGTCGTCCTCGTCGTCCGCCCGTCGGGACTCTTCGGCGCGCGCTAATGAGTCTCGCGGGACTCGTTGACGGCCCCTCCCCCGACGCCCCAACTGGCTCGCCTGTCGCCGTAGCTCGTTTCGGGGCAGGGCGAGCGCGACCCCCCATCCCCCGGAGGGGGCAACGCGAGGGCAGCCGACCCGCGAGGCGCGCTCGCCCTGCCCCGGAACGAGCACGGCGACGACGGCTCGCCAGTACGGGCGTCGGGGGAGGGGCCGTCAACGAGTCCCGCGAGGTTCATTAGCGATGGAGTTCTGGGTCCACGTCCTGAACTTCATCCTGCTGCTGTCGATCCTCGGCGTGAGCCTGAACCTGCTGCTCGGCTACGCGGGGCTCGTGTCGATGGCGCACGGGGCGTTCTTCGGCGTCGGCGCCTACGCGGCCGCGATCGTCTCACGCGACCTCGGGGTGCCGTTTCCCCTCACGCTGGTCGTCGCGGTCGCCGTCACCACGGCCGTCGCCGCCGCGGTCACGCTGCCGGCGCTGCGCGTGTACGGCGAGTATCTGATCCTCCTCACCCTGGCGTTCCAGATGGTGATCTACGGCCTGATGCTGTCGTGGACGGACCTCACGGCCGGGCGCACGGGGATCGCGGGGATCGCGCGACCCGCCGTCCTCGGCACGCCGATGACGACGCCGACGCAGTTCCTGCCGCTCATCGCCGTCCTCACCGCGGTCGCGTTCGCGGTGGCGTGGCGGATCGGCGAGAGCCCCTTCGGGCGCGTGCTGAAGGCGCTGCGCGACGACGAGCGGGCGACGCTCGCGATCGGCAAGAGCGTCCTCCGCTACAAGGTCGCCGTCTTCGCCATCTCGGGGGCGTTCGCCGGCGTGGCCGGCGGGCTCTTCGCGCACTACCAAGCCTTCATCAACCCGTTCAGCTTCACCCTCGACCGGTCGATCTTCCTGGTCGCGCTCGTCGTGCTGGGCGGCACGGCCAATCTGCTCGGCACGTTCGTCGGCGCGGTCCTCTTCGTCGGCCTGCCCGAGATGCTGCGGTTCATACAGATGCGCCAGGACGTCGTCGACGCCGTGCGGAACGTCATCTTCGGCGGGCTGCTCGTCCTCTTCATGCGCTTCCGTCCCGAGGGGCTCGTCCCGGAACACTCGCGCCTCGGGCGCCGCCGCCGGCCGGCACCGCCGCCGCCCGACGTCTCGGGCGCGGTGGTGATCGCGCGGACAGCGCGCGGGGACGGGGCCACCGCCCTGGTCGCGCAGGGGCTCGCCAAGCACTTCGGCGGCATCCGCGCGGCCGAGGATCTGTCGCTCACGCTGCCGCGCGGCCAGGTGACCGCGCTCGTCGGCCCGAACGGCGCCGGCAAGACGACCGTCTTCAATCTGCTGACCGGGTTTCTCCCGGCGGAGACGGGCACGGTGACGCTCGAAGGACGCGACGTGACGCGCCTGGCCCCGTGGCGTGCGGTGCGCGCCGGCCTCGCGCGCTCGTTCCAGGACGTGCGCCTCTTCGAGCGCATGACCGTGCTCGACAACGTGCTCGTCGCGATCCCGGACCAGCCCGGCGAGCGGCTGGGGCCGCTCTTCTTCGCGCCCGGCCGCGTCGCGCGCGCCGAGCGCGACAACCGCGAGCGCTCGCTGCGGTACCTCGCGTTCGTCGGCCTCGCCCAGCGCGCGTCCGACGTCGCCGGCGCGCTGAGCTTCGGCGAGCAGAAGCTCGTGGCGCTCGCGCGCCTGCTCGCCACCGAGGCCGACGTGCTGCTCCTCGACGAGCCCGCGTCGGGGGTCGACCCCCAGTGGGTCGCGCGCATCCTCGGACTCATTCGCCAGTGCGCCGAGGCCGGCCGCACCGTCTGCCTCGTCGAGCACAACCTCGAGGCGGTCTTGGCGGTCGCGGATCACGCGTACTTCATGGAAGCCGGACGCATCATCGCGGAGGGTCCGCCCGAGAGGCTGATGGCGGACGCGCGGCTCGCCGAGATCTACTTCGGGAAAGGGCGCCGGTGAGCGCCGCGGGCGCGGACGGCGCGGCGCTGCTGCGCGTCGACGCGCTGGTCACCGGCTACGGCGCGAAGCAGATCGTCTCCGGCGTGTCGCTCGACGTCCGCGCCGGCGAGGTCGTGTGTCTCATGGGACACAACGGCGCCGGCAAGACGACGCTGGTCAAGGCGGTGTTCGGCCTCTTGCCCGTCTGGCAAGGGAGCGTCAGCTTCGACGGCGACCCCATCGAGCGCACGTCGAGCGCCGAGCGCGTGCGCCGCGGTCTCGCGCTCGTGCCGCAGGAGCGGTTCGTCTTCGCCGACCTCTCGGTCGCAGAGAACCTCGACCTCGGCGCCTTCAGCGTGACGGACGCGCGCGTCGCCCAGGAGCGGCGCGACAAGGTGCTCGCGCTGCTCCCCGTCCTGGCCGAGCGCCGGCGGCAGCTCGCGGGCACGCTGTCCGGCGGCGAGCAGCGCATGCTGAGCCTCGGCATGGCGCTCATGATGCGGCCGCGCCTGCTCCTGCTCGACGAGCCGTCGCTCGGGCTGTCGCCGCTGCTCGTGGAGCGGATCATGGCGACCATCGAGCGCATCGTGCGCGAGGAGCGCGTGACGGTCCTGCTGGTCGAGCAGAACGTCCACCAGGCGCTGTCGATCGCCGACCGTGTCTACATCGTCCGCACCGGCCGGCTCATTCTCGAGGAGACGGCCGCGGCGATGGCGGCGCGCGGCGAATGGTGGGATCTGTTCTAAGATGAGCGAGTTCCCGAGCGACCTTTTGACATCGTGAGGTCCACGCATGGCACACGACATCGGCATCGTCTCCTTCGGCGCGTACGTCCCCCGGCTCCGGCTCCAGCGCAAGGCCATCGCCACGGCGAACGCGTGGTTCAATCCCGGCCTCCGGGGCATGGCCAGAGGCGAGCGGTCCATGGCCAACTGGGACGAGGACACGGTCACGATGGCGGTCGAGGCGGCGCGCGATTGCCTCGCCGGCGTCGATACCGCCTCGGTCGCATCCCTGTCGCTCGCGTCCACGACGCATCCGTTCGACGACCGGCAGAACACGAGCATCGCGGCCGGCGCGCTGCACCTGCGCCCGGGCGTTCGCTCGCTCGACGTCGCGGGCAGCTTGCG
Organism: Candidatus Rokuibacteriota bacterium; assembly: GCA_016184365.1. Taxonomy (GTDB): domain Bacteria; phylum Methylomirabilota; class Methylomirabilia; order Rokubacteriales; family CSP1-6; genus AR8. Next base: position 1,827 of record JACPCW010000008.1, on the reverse strand, counting down.
CGCGGGCACGTCCGCGCTCGCGACCGCGTTCGCGGCCGCCCGGGGCGCGGAAGACCACGCCCTCGTCCTCGCGGCCGAGCACCGGCTCGCCAAGGCGGCGAGCACCCAGGAAATGCACTACGGCGACGGCGCGGCCGCGTTCCTGATCGGCCCCGGCGCGCCGATCGCGACGCTCGTCGGGACGCACAGCGAGACGGTCGACTTCGTGCCGCAGTTCCGCGCGCACGATCGCGCGCACGACTACGCGTGGGAAGAGCGATGGGTCCGTGACGAGGGCTACATGAAGATCGTCCCCCGCGTGGTGACCGCGCTGCTCGAGCAGGCCGGCACGCCGCCAGCGGCGGTGAGCGCGTTCATCCTGCCGTGCACGCTGTCGCGCGTCGTGCCCGGCGTCGCGAAGGCGGTCGGGATCCCGGAGGCTGCCGTGCGGGACAATCTCGCCGCCGTCTGCGGCGACACCGGCGCCGCGCATCCGCTCGTCATGCTGATCCACGCCCTCGAGCAGGCGAAGCCCGGCGACCTCGTCCTCGTCGCGGCGTTCGACAGCGGATGCGATGCGCTGCTGTTCCGCGTGACCGACGCCGTCACGTCGCTCCCGGCCCGGCGCGGCGTGACCGGATCGCTCGCGCAGCGCAAGGAAGAGAACGGCTATCAGAAGTACCAGGCGTTCAACGGCCTCGTCACGCTCGAGCACGGCATGCGGGCGGAAGCCGACAAGGGCACCCCGCTCAGCGTGATGTACCGCAACCGCGAGATGATCACCGGCCTCATCGGCGGCCGGTGTCGCCACTGCGGGACCGTGCAGTATCCGCGGACGCGCTACTGCGTCAATCCCAAGTGCAAGGCGCTCGACAGCCAGGACGCCGAGCCCTTCGCCGGACGGCGCGCGACGGTGATGTCGTACACGGCGGACGTGCTCACGTATTGTCCCGATCCGCCGGCGTACTACGGGATGATCGAGTTCGACGGCGGCGGCCGGATGATGGCCGACTTCACCGACGTCGACGACGGCACGGTCGAGGTCGGCACGCCGATGCGGATGGTGTTCCGGATCAAGGACGTGGACGCGGCCCGTGGCTTCGTACGCTATTTCTGGAAAGCGGCGCCGGTGACGGCGTGACCGTCACCACGCGTTGAGAGAGGACTCCTCATGGCGACCGGGATCAAGGACAAGATCGTCATCCTCGGGATGGGTTGCTCGAAGTTCGGCGAGCGCTGGGACGCCAACGCCGAAGACCTGATCGTCGAAGCGTTCGAGGAAGCCGTGCACGACGCCGGCATCGAGGTCGACCAGATCGAGGCGGCCTGGTTCGGCACGGCCATCGAGGAACAGCACGTCGGCAAGTCCGGCATCCCGCTCGCGATGACGCTGCGGTTGCCCTACATCCCGGTCACGCGCGTGGAGAATTACTGCGCGACCGGCACCGAGGCGTTTCGCGGCGCCTGCTACGCCGTCGCGTCGGGCGCCGTCGACATCGCCCTCGCGCTCGGCGTCGAGAAGCTGAAGGACACCGGCTACGGCGGCCTGCCGCAGCGCGGCCGCGGCAGCTTGAACAACCTCTACTGGCCGAACCTCTCGGCGCCCGGCTCGTTCGCGCAGCTCGCCGCGGCGTACCGCGCGAAGCACGGCGTCGACCGGGGCGATCTCAAGCGCGCGATGGCGCACATCTCCGTCAAGAGCCACGCCAACGCCGGGAAGAATCCGAAGGCGCACCTGAAGAACGCGATCACCGAGGACGACGTGATCAAGGCGCCGGTGGTCGCCGAGCCGCTCGGGCTCTACGACTGCTGCGGCGTCTCCGACGGCTCCGCGTGCGCCATCGTCAC
>JACPCW010000111.1 GCA_016184365.1 Candidatus Rokuibacteriota bacterium | reverse complement strand
GGCCCACGCATCCGCGTACGGGTGATCGAGCCATCCGCTCGGCGCGCCCGGCGCCGGCGGCAACACCGGTGGCCGCTTGCCTGGGGGCACGAAGAACGGCTGGAACGACCCGACGAGCCAGACCCGCCGCCCGGCCCTCAACCGGTCGACGATGGCGTGGTGCAGGTCCGCGAGCGGCTCCGTCGACACCATCCGGGCTTTCAGCAGGTCGTAGCGATGGACCGTCAGATCCGCGATCGGCGGCAGCGTCAGGAACGGCGCGTCGCCGCGGTAATACCGCGCGAACGTCAGTCCGAGCCACCAGGGATTCACGACGACGAGGTCGTCGCGATGGACGCCCGGCGTGAGATGCCGCGCGATGCGGTCGACGTTCGTCTGCCGCAGGCCGACGTGCCCGATCGCGGCGGGCACGATCACCGCGAGCGCGACCGAGGCGAGACCGACGCGCGCCCAGCGGACCGCGGGGGCGCCGCCGCTCAAGGCGAGATCGAGCGCCAGCGCGACGACGGCGAGCACGTGCACGCAGTGCCACGTGAGCGGCGGCCGGCCCGACAGGATGAGGAACGGCACGAAGGCCGCGATGGCGACCAGCGCGACGAGGACGGCGTAGACGCTGCGACCGTCGCGTGACGCCGGGTCGCGTCTGATCGCGGCGAGCTCACGACCTGCGGCATGCAGCGCGAGCGCGGTCGCCGCCAGCCACACGACGCCGACGACGGCGCTCCGGCCGGTGAAGGCGCGAGCGAGCGCGTCGAACACCCAGCGCGCCGGAATCTCCTGCTGCACGAGCGGCCGCCAGTCCTGCGAGCGCATGAGCAGCGGCGCGTACGGCAGGACCGAGAGGAGCGCGAGCGCGCCGGCGATGGCGACGAGCGCCGCCGCGCGCCGGTCGCGAAGCGCGACGACGGCGGCCGCAACCGCGGCGACCGGCACGATCAGCGCCACGTTCTGGTAGGCGGTCTGCGCGCTCGCGACCGCGAGCAGCGTCGCCGTCGCGAACGTCAGCCACCCGGGTCGCGCCGCGAGCGCCGAGATGGCGCAGAACGCCGCGATCGCGAGCACCGTGCCGAGCCCGTACGGCTTCACGACGCTGACGGTCTGTACGACGACGCCCTGCGCGGCGAAGAGCGTGAGCGCCAGGAGCGGCACGCGGACGCCGAGCGTCCGGGCGCCGATCCACAGGACCGCGACCGCGGCCACGGCGAGGACGAAGCCGAGAGCGCGCATCGCCGGGTCGTCGCCCGTGAACACGGCGATCCACGCGCGGAGGATCGTCGGATAGAGCGCCGGCGCCGAATCGAAGTGCAGGGCGGCGAGCACGTCCGGGTACGTCGGGCGGGTCGCGAGGTTGAAGGTCGAGACCTCGTCCCGCCACAACCCTCCGGCCGAGAGCGCGAACCGCGCACCGAGCGCGATCGCGATGGCGCTGACGACCGCGCCGAGCGCGACCTCGGCGTACCTGACCCGGGTCATCCCTTCGAGGATGACCCGGGTCATTCCTTCGAGGCGACGATCACCGACTGGACGAAGAAGTCGCGCGGCCCGAAGGCATAGTCGACGAGCCGGAAGCCGGCGGCGTCGAGCACGCGCACGGCCGCGCGCTTCGACCGGAGGAGCGACACCTCACGCGGATGGAGCGGCTGGCGGCGCCCGAGCACGCGCAGCGCGCGGCCCAGGCCATGCAGGAACAGCACGCTCGAGCCGAACCGATGCGGCCAGAAGACGACGATCTTGCCCCCCGGCTTCAGCACGCGATGGAACTCGCGGAGCATGGCGTGGATCCGATCGCCGGGGAAATGCTCGAGCACGCCCAGGTTGAACACGCCGTCGAACGCGTCGCGGTCGTACGGCAGGTCGAAGACGGTCGCCTGCTCGACGCGGTACGCCTCGGGGTTGTTGCGCGCGTACCGCTCGAGCGCCGGTGCCGAGATGTCGACCGCCGTGACGCGCACGCGGCGATGCAGGTGCGCATCGAGCTGGCCGCTGCCGCACCCGGCGTGCAGGAGGTGCGCGCCCTCGGGAAAATGGCGGCCGAGCCAGCGCTCGAGGTTCTTCTTGAGCACGCGCCGCCGATAGAGGGCCGCGACCGCCTGGTAGGCCGTGCCGATCCCGTCGGTCGCCTGTGTCCAGTACGTGTTCCAGCCCTGGGCGTCGTCGAGCGGGCGCAGCGCGTCGATCTTTCGCGCGCGCCGATATCGCTCGGGAGTGACGAGCTCCGTGAACCAGAGCCGCAGGAGCGACCGCGCCGTGCGCGCCGCTTCGCGGATCGTCAGCTTCGAGCTGCCGTACACGCGCGCCGGGAGGACGATCGGCACTTCCCGCACGCGACAGCCGTTCAGATGCAGCACGAACAGGCTCTCGGGAAAGAACGCGTACGCCGGCGCCGTGGACAGCTCGAAGAGCTCGCGCGGGATCCGCCGCAGATCGTAGAGGCGCAGCGCGCCGCTCGCGTCGTACGGGATGCCGAGCAGCGTCGTCGTCAGCGCGTGGCCGAGCATCGTGAGCAGGCGCCGGTGGAGACTCCAGCCCGGCAGGCTGCCGCCGCGCAGGAATCGCGATCCGACGACGACGTCCGTGTCATCGTCGTGCGCGGCGATCAGGCGCGGAACGTCGGCCGGCGAATGCGAGAAGTCGGCGTCCAGCGTGACGAGCAGGTCGTAGCCGTGCTCGTACGCGTACGCGATGCCCGCGCGGTGCGCGGTGCCGATCCCCTGCTTGCCCCCGCGATGCACGACACGGACATCCGCGTGCGCGCGCGCGAGACGGTCGAGGACCTCGCCGGTGCCGTCGGGCGAGTTGTCGTCGACGAACAGGAGGTCGGCGCCGAGACCGAGGCCGCGGAGCTCGGCGCACAGCCGCTCGACGTTGTGGCGCTCGTTGTACGTCGGGACGAACAGCAGCAGCCGCGGCTGGCTCATCGATCAACGTGGGGGGCCCCGACATGGCCCCCCACACCCCCCCGCGCTCGGACGCGCCCCGGCGGAGCCGTGGCGCGCCTCGGGATCGCCAGCGCTTCGCTCATCGATCGACGTGGGGGGCCCCGACATGGCCCCCCACACCCCCCCGCGCGCGGACGCGCCCCGGCGGAGCCGTGGCGCGCCTCGGGGTCGCCTGAGCTTCGGTCATCGATCGTCCTCGGGGCCCCGACATGGCCCCACACCCCCCCGCGCTCGGACGCGCCCCGGCGGAGCCGTCGCGCGCCTCGGGGCTGCCCCTGGATGTCTCACCCCGCGACGACCTCGATGTCCGGGAGCGGAAAGATCAGCTTCCCGCCCCGGGCGAGATACGCCGCTTCGCGCCGCACGAGACCCGCGCGGAAATGCCACGGCATGACGAGCAGATGATCCGGGTTCGTGGCGTGCGCGTCGGCCTCGGACACGATCGGGATCCACGTGCCGGGCGTCACACGGCCGAACTTGTCGGGATTCACTTCGGCGATCGCGGGCAGCAGTCGCCGGTCGATGCCCGCGTACTGGAGGATCACGTTGCCCTTCGTCGACGCGCCGTAGCCGAGCACCGACTGGCCGCGCGCGTGGATCGCCTCGAGCGTCTCGACCAGCGCCGTCCGATGCGTGGCGGCGCGTGACGCGAACGCGCGGAGCGGCGCGAGCGATCCGAGATCCATCCCGGCTTCGGCCTCGAGACACCGCTCGACGCGGCCCGTCTCGGCCGCCGCCGCCGACACGCGGCGCGCGACCGTCACCGCAAAGCTGCCGCCGTTCACGTCGTTGAGCGTGACGTCGCGGACGCGCAGCCCGACTCGCTCGGCGATCCACGCGATCTGCTCGAGCGCGTAGTACTCGAGGTGCTCGTGGCAGATCGTGTCGTACGCGTTCGTCCGCAGCATCGCCGGCAGGTAGCTCTGCTCGAGATGCCAGACGCCATCGTCGGCGAGGACACCGGCGACCTCGGCCGCGAACCCGAGCGGCTGCTCGAGGTCGTAGAACATCGCGATCGACGTGACGAGCGTGACCCGTCGGCCGCCGACGACGTCACGGAGCGCGGCCGCGGAAAAGAAGTCGGCGACGAGCGTGCTCCCCGCCGGATAGCCGTCGCGCCAGCGCGCGGCGGACGGGTCGAAGCCGACCAGCGTGAGGCCACGGCCGGCGAAGAACGACAGCAGCGTGCCGTCGTTGCTGCCGACGTCGACGACGACGTCGCCGGGCGCGAGTCCGACGCGCGCGATCAGCGCGTCGGCCTTCGCGCGCAGGTGGTCGACCATCATCGCGTTCAGCGACGAGCGGTAGCCGTAGTGCGCGCCGTAGAGCTCGGCGCGCTCGTACGAATGCAGGAGCTGCACGAGGCCACACGATATGCAGCGGGCGATCGTGAGCGGACCGCGGGTCAGGGGTTCGGTCGCCGTACGCGGAAAGACGCCGGTCAGGTACTGGTTGCCGAGTTCGAGCACCACGTCGAGCTTGCTGCCCGCGCAGAGGCGGCACTCACGGATCTCGTGATAGGCAGGCAATGTGAGCTCCTCAAAAGACGCGACTGCGCCACGGCCCGCAAGGCCGGCATCCACGGCAAAGCCGGACGGTGCGCCGCGTCCACCATTTTAGTCGAAACCGCATGCTAGAGTCGGAGCCATTCGAACGCCGAACCGCTCGTTTCGACGCCTCTGGCCGTGGTTCGCCCTCGTCCTCGTGCTCGCCGGCTCCGCCGCGATCCGGCTCCGGCTGCTCGACGTTCCGCTCGACCGCGACGAAGGCGAATACGCCTACATCGCGAGCCTGCTCCTCGACGGCGTGCCGCCGTACGCCCGCGCTTACAACATGAAGATGCCGGGCATCTACGCGGCGTATGCCCTCGTGCTCGCCGCGTTCGGCCGGACCACCGTCGGCGTCCACCTCGGGCTGCTCGTCATCACCACGCTCTCGACGGTTCTGCTCTTTCTCGTCGCCAGGCGTCTGCACGGCGCGGTCGTCGCGACGTGCGCTGCGACGGTGTTCGCCACGCTTGCCCTCAATCCCAGGCTGCTCGGCCTCGCCACGTACGCCGAGCCGTTCGTGCTGCCGGCGGTGCTGGCGGGCGTGCTGGTGTCGCTGCGCGCCATCGAGTCCGGCCGGCTCACGCTGTTCGTCGTCGCGGGAGTGCTGCACGGCCTCGCCTTCGTCGTGAAGCAGAGCGGCGGGTTGTTCGCGCTCGTGGCCGTGTTTCACGTGGTGTACGAAGCGCGCGCGCGCGGCGTCACGGCCCGCGATCTTGCGGCGCGCCTCGTCGCGCTCGCCGGCGGCGGTCTCGTGCCGGCGGCCATGGTCGGCGTGTGGCTCGCGCTCGCCGGCAGCTTCGCGAACTTCTGGTTCTGGACGGTCGACTACGCGACGGCGTACGGCGGGCTGCAGACGCTGCCGGGCGCGATCTTCAGCTTCACGTCCGCGACCGGCGCGTTCATGCCGGCGGCATGGCCCGCGGTGCTCCTCGCGCTGGCCGGCGTGGTCGTCCTCGTCTTCGGCGACGCCTGGCGCTCCGTCCGCGCGCTGCATCTTGCGTGGCTGGTGACCGCGTGTGCGGCGGCGTCGCTCGGGTTCTATTTCCGCTCGCAGTACTTCCTGCTGATGCTGCCGCCCGTGTCGATGCTGGCGGCGCTCGGCGCGACGGCGGCGGCCGACGTGCTCGAGCGGGATCGCGCCGCGCGTCGCGGCGTCGTGGCGACCGTCCTCGTCCTCTTCACGGTCGGGTGGGCGGTCGCGTCGGACCGGTTCATCTTCTTCCAGGCGACGCCCGCGCAGGTCACGCGCGCGATTCACGACCGCAACCCGTTCGTCGAAGCGGTCGAGGTCGCGCGGTACATCCGCGAGCGGTCGTCGAAGGACGACCGGATCGCCGTGATCGGCTCGGAGCCCGAGATCTACTTCTATGCGGGGCGGCCGGCGGCGACGGGTTACGTGTACATGTACCCGCTGATGGAGAGTCAGCCCTATGCGGCGCGGATGCAGCAGCAGCTGATCCGCGAGCTGACCGACGCCCGGCCGCGATACCTCGTGTTCGTGAACATCCACGCGTCGTGGCTCTCCACGCCCGCGTCCGATCGCACGCTCGTCACGTGGTTCGACGGCTACTGGCGGCACTTCGAGCGCGTCGGCATCGCCGACATCGTGTCGCGCGAGGTGACGAAGTACCGATGGGATGACGCCGCGCGCGGCTATACGCCGGAGTCGCCGCTCTGGGTCGGCGTCTATCGACGACTCGATTGAGGGCGATGTAGGTCGCCACGATCGAGCCCCGCCCCGGCTGCGCCGGGGCGGGTGCGAGCGTCGGGGGGTGTGGGGGCCATTTCGGGGCCCCCACCTAAAGGAACGCCCACTCGCTCGATCGGACGTGCGCCGGCCAGCCGCGCGATGCGGCCGCCGTCGAGCACCGCGAACGCTTCGATCACCGTCGCGTCCTTCGGCAACCGGAACGCATTGAACCGATAGGTCCACGGCGGCCGCTCCTCGCCCTGTCGCCGCGCATCGTCGACGACGACTCGGTCGAGCACGGTGCCGCCGGCGACGACGAGCACGGCGGCCGGCGCCTGCTGCGTCTCGGGATTCCGCGCCCACCCGGCCAGCACGATCTCCACGCTCTCATACGTGCGCGGCTCGGTGCCGAGCACGAACGGAATGACGATCGGCGCGGTCCACGCCGACGCGATCGCGCCCGCCGGGTCGCGCGTCTCGACGACCGTGTACGACGCGAGCGTCGGCCGCGGCTCGCGATGCCGGAACGGTCCGACGCCCAGCGCTTCCAGGCGCGCGGCGCCGCGGCGGGCGAGCTTCACGTCGGGGTGCGCGATGACGAGACACGCGTCCGGCGCTTCGCGGTGGAAGCGCACGCACTCGAGCGTCCAGCGATGCGCGCGCTCGAGCGAATCCACCCAGTGCTCCGATCGCAGCCAGACCGACGTGTAGCTGGCGGCGGCCGCGATGACCAGCACCACCGCACCGACGACGACCGCGAGCGTCGTGCGCGCGGCCGCGGCACGCCGCTCCACGAGCGTGGCGATGAACACGCCGACGACGACCGCGACGCTCACCCAGAAGAACGACGAGATCGTCGTGTAGCGCGACGACAGCGCCTGGCCGAGGCCGAAGCCGAGGCGCCCGACGCCGACGATCGCGGCGCTGCCGAGCACCCACGCCGAGAGGAGGATCCACGGCAGCACATCGGCGCGAGCCTCCCGTACGCGCACCCACAGCCACGTCGCCGCCCCGGCAAGGACCGTCACACCGACGGCGCCCCACACGATGCTGCGCGACAGATCCGGCCAGCCGAGAGGCGCGCCGAGGTACGCGAGCACGTAGCCGACGAACGCGACCGGTCGCTCGAGGAACAGCCACGGATTCGGATGCTTCGCGGGGTAGCGGAGGCCCACGACGTACACGATCGCCAGCGCCGCGCCGCCGACGAGCGTCGCGGCGGCGAGTCGTACGCGGGTGCGAAGCGGCGCGCGTGGATCGAGGAGCAGACCGAGCGGCACGATCCCGAGCAGCACGAGACCGCTCGCAAACGACAGCACGCCGGATGCCGCCGCGAGGAGCGCGAGGGCGGCGCCGGACGGCGTCGGCCCGCGCCACGCGAGCACGGCGACCGTGAGGCACGCGGCGACCGTGACGAGGAACGCCGCCTGCGAGAGACCCCAGAGCCAGTTCTCCCACTTCACGAGCGAAAACGTGAGCAGCGACGTCGCGAGCACGAGCCACGGCGCGAGCGCGCCGCCGGCAGGCCGCGTCGTGCGGTGGATGAGCGCGGCCAGCACGCCGACGGCCGCGGCGGAGAAGACGACGTTCAGGTAGAGCTCGGCGCGCATGTCCCAGCCGGTGAAGTGCGCGAGCCCCAGCATCGCGAGCCACGGCAGCACGCAGCGGTGCTCGTTCTGCTGCGCCCACAGATCGCCGAAGCCGAGCGTCCCGGCGACGAAGCGCTCCACGAGCGGCAGCATGTCCCAGTGCGATTCGATCGGGATCTCGGCGCCGGCGCGACGGATGGCGAGGACGATCAGCGCGGGAGGGACCACCGCGACGACGAGCGGCAGGATCCGGAGGAGCGTGCGTGATCGCCCTTCGAACACCACGGGAATCTCAGTATAGTCGGGTATCGCACCGCTGAACGCCGCGCTGCTCCGCCCGTGGTGGCCGTGGGCGCTCGTCGTCCTGATCGTGCTCGCCTCCGCCGCCATCCGCCTTCGCCTGCTGGACGTTCCGCTCGACCGCGACGAGGGCGAGTACGCGTACATCGGCCGGCTCATCCTCGACGGCGTCCCGCCGTACGAGCGCGCCTACAACATGAAGATGCCGGGGATCTACGTGATCTACGCGGCCGCGCTCGCCGCGTTCGGCGCCACGGCGGCGGGAGCGCATCTCGGGTTGCTCGTCGCGAATGCGCTCGGAACCGTCCTCGTCTTCCTGCTTGCCCGGCGGTGGTTCGACCTGGTCGTGGCCGTCGGCGCGGCCGCGATCTTCGCGGCCGCCAGCCTCAATCCGGAGCTGCACGGGCTCGGCGCGTACGCGGAGCACTTCATGCTGCCGGCGGTGCTCGGCGGCGCGCTCGTGCTGTGCGCCGCGCTCGAGTCGGGCCGGCCCGTCGGCTTCGCGACGGCCGGGCTGCTGTTCGGGCTCGCCTTCGTCATCAAGCAGAGCGGCGGCTTCTTGATCGCGTTCCCGCTGACGGTGATCGCGCTCGAGGCTCTTCGCGGCCGGCGCGCGTGGAGTCGCGCGGTCCGAGCGGCCGCGCTCGTCGCCGCCGGCGCGGTGACGCCCTTCGCGGTCGTCTGTCTCTGGCTCTCGCTCGCCGGCACGTTCCCGGCGTTCTGGTTCTGGACGTTTCGGTACGCGGCCGAATATGCGACGCTCCAGTCCGCCGGCGCCGCGGCACGGATGTTCGGCTCGACGGTCGGCTACGCGCTGCCGGCCGCGTGGCCGATCGTGCTGCTCGCGCTGGCTGGACTCGTGGCGCCCGCACGCGAGCCGCGCGACCGCCGCGCACGAGCGCTCGGCGCGCTGCTCCTCGCGTGCTCGTTCGTGGCGGCGTCGGCGGGACTCTACTTCCGGCAGCAATATTTCCTGCTGCTGCTCCCGGCGCTGGCACTGCTCGCGGCGCGCGGCGCGTTCGCGATCGCGCGCGTCATTCCCGCCGCCGCGGCCCGACGCCCGGCCGCCGGCGTCGTCGTCATTGCCGTCGCCACGATCTGGGCGCTCGTCCACGACGCGTCGGTCCTGTTCCGGGCCGCGCCGCACGTCGTGTCGCGCGCGATCTACGGCCGGAATCCCTTCGTCGAGTCCGTGGAGATCGCGCGCTACATCCGCGAGCGGTCCGGCAAGGACGATCGCATCGCGGTCATCGGATCGGAGCCGCAGATCTACTTCTACGCCGGACGGCCGGCCGCCACGGGCTACATCTACATGTATCCGCTGATGGAGGCGCAGCCGTACGCATCGCAGATGCAGCGGGACATGATTCGCGAGCTCGAGGCCGCGCGGCCGAAGTACCTCGTGTTCGTGAACCTGCGCGCGTCGTGGCTGGCGACGCCGGCGTCCGACAGCACGCTCGCGCGCTGGTTCGATCGCTACTGGCGCGACTTCGACCGCGTCGGCGTCGCCGACATCGTGTCGCGTGACGTCACCCGGTACGTCTGGGACGACGCCGCCCGCGACTACACGCCGCAGTCGTCGATCTGGCTCGCGGTCTTTCGGCGCCGGGACTGAGCGGGGCGCGCGCGAGCCCGCATACACAACGTGGTAAACGGTTGCATAGTGGGCGCCGTCGCGGTCGTCGCAACCGTGCGGCCGGTCGTACCGGCGGCGGCACCCGGGTTGTGGCACCTGCGTTGCTGAACTTCGCGGTATGACGACCACGTCGTTCAACCTGCCGAGCGCCGGCGAGGTCGCGATCTATCTCCGCAGCCACGGCCTGCGCCGGGCGGTCGCGAAGCTCTTTTCCGGGTACCTCGCCGGGCGCGAGCACTGGTACCTGACGATCGAAGACCTCGGACACTGGATCGGCGCCCACGTCGAGCCGGACGGACTCGAGATCCGGCGGGCGACGCGCGCCGACCTGCCCCGGATGGACAGCTTCATGGCGCGCCAGCATCCCAACACGCTGAGCGCGTGGTGTCGCGACGACCACGTCTTCTTCATCGCGCTCGCCCAGGGGCGCGCCGTGTCCTATCGCTGCCTGTCGCGGGTGGTGCATCCGGCGGTCCAGGGAGCGATCACGCTCGGCGCGCACCAGACGTACATGGTCGACGAGTTCACCGACCCGGCGTTCCGGCGGCGCGGCATCACGCGACGTCTCGCGATCGCGACGAATCCGGCGCTCATGGCCGCGGGTATCCGCGAAGTCGTCGGCATCCATCGCACCGACAACCGCGACACGATCGCGGCCACGCGCGCGAAGAACATCGTGACGATCGGCCGGCTCACCATCACGCGCCTCGGCCCGCGGCTCTGGTATCGCTACGAGGCGTTCATGCCGGAGACCGACGCTCCGCTGACGCCGTCCGTGCGCCGTGCGATCGCCGCGGACGCCGGGACCGTCACGGCGGTCGAGCCCACTGTGCGCGCGGCCTGATTCAAGTCGGGGGGAGCGACCGCCGCTCCCCCCGACACCCCCCACCGGTTACCCGCGAGCTTTCATCCTCGGATCGCGCCGGCAAAGCCGGCGCTCGCCGAGCTCGTGCGCGAGCTGGCGCCGGGCATGAGCGTGTCCTGCTCGTCGGAGGTCGTGCCCGAGATCCGCGAGTACGAGCGGACGTCCACGACGACGGCAAACGTCTACGTCGCGCCGCTGATGGCGCGGTATCTCGAAGATCTCGAGCGCCGGCTCGTCGAGCTCGACATTCCCGGCCAGCTGTACGTGATGCAGTCGTCGGGCGGCATCGCACTGCCGCAGCTCGCGCGACCGCCTGCCGATCCGGCTCGTCGAATCCGGGCCGGCGGCAGGCGCGCTCGCCGCGGCGCGGTGAGCCGGGCGCGCTCGGGGAGCTCCTGATCGACGGGCACGCGCCGGCGAATCCGAAAGCGGAACACGCGGTGCCGCCGGGAGGGTTCGTGGAAGTGCGGCTGCCGGGCGGCGGAGGTTACGGACCGCCCGACGAGCGCGATCCCGCGCTCGCCGCCCGGGATCGCGTCGAGGGCTACGTTACGCGGTAGGAGTCGTCGGCGGATCGCCGATGGCGGCCACGATCAGCGCCCGCGGATCGTCGGCCGGCTGAATCCCGCGGCCGTATCCGGCAACGCTCTCGCACAGCCATCCGACGCACGGCGCGCGATCGCCGGCGGCGGCCTGCACGCGCGACCACTCGTCCTTCGCCGCGGCACCGAGCGCCTTCGCGCGCGCGGTGGTCTCGAACACGAGCACGAGCTTGGCGCTGCGCTCGTCGAGCCGCTTCACGGCCGTCATCGTCGCTTCCGCGGCGCCGTGGATCAGTCGCGCCGGCTCCGGCGCATCCTCTCCGGCGAAGCCTTCGGCGTAGCCGAGGCCGGTCGCGTACGACGCTTCCAGACAGGCCACGCTCGCGACGGGCCGCTCGCTGCTCGATCCGTGGAGCGGACCGCCGAGCACCCCGCACACGGTGCGCATCTTCGGGCCCATGAACTCGCGCCACGTGTCCAGGAACGCGAGCGGCGACCCCTCGTTCGCGAAGGCGAGCCCGAGGCCGCGCGGGTAGCGCAGCCGGAACGGCCAGCCCGCGAGAATGGTGCGGGCGGCACGGCTGCCGGCGTCACCGCTGTCGCGAGCCGGAACCGCGGCGGCGCCCGTCGCGGCGTCTCCTTCGGTCGCGAGCGCGATGACGATCGCCCCTTCTCGCATGATGCCGTGCTCGGTGAGGAGCGCGGCCGCCGAGCCTCCCGCGAGTCCGACCGGGCCGAGGATGCCCTTGACCGAGCGCGTCGGCTCGTCACCCGTGAGACCCGCCGTGACGAGGAGGGCCAGCCTGCACTGCGATGCGCCGAGCCCCGCCTTGGCCATCTCCGCGGCGTCGTGCGAAGCGCGCCGCAGGTCCGGGTAGGAAGCGAAGCCGACGGAAACCTTGAGTGTCGACGTCTGCGTGCACGGGGCCGTGGCAATCATGTCTGAGGCGAAATGCAGAGCCAATGCCATACCCAAACCCTAAATAAATAGAGCTGTTACGAGACGACTTCCGGTGGGGGTGTGTCTGTGAGGCACCGGCGTGCCGGCCAGATCGGCACAGCCGTGACAGCCGGACGCGGTCGGGTGCCGCGTCTACAGCATTCCGTACTCTTTGAGCCGTCGGTAAATCGTCCGCCGCGACAGGCCGAGTGCGCGTGCGGCGGCTTCCTTGTCGTTCTTGAACACGGTGAGGGCGCGGAGGATGAGCTCCCTCTCGACTTCACCGAGCGTCGGGATCGGCTTGGTCGCCGTCGCGGCCGGGATCACGGCCGACGGGCGGCCGAGGATCGAGAGATCGGCGATCCCGATCTGCTCCCGGGCGCCCATCGCATACGCGCGCTCGACCATGTTCTCGAGCTCGCGGACGTTGCCGGGGAAGTCGTACGCCTGGAGCGCGGCGAGCGCTTCGGGCGTGATGCCGCGGACCTCGCGACGGAACCGGCGATTGAACCGGCGCAGGAAGTGGTTCACCAGCGCGGAGAGATCGTCGCGCCGGTCGCGCAGCGGCGGCAGCCCGATGCGCACGACGTTCAGGCGATAGAAGAGGTCCTGCCGGAACGTGCCCTCCGTCATCGCCTGCTCGAGATTACGGTTCGTCGCCGCGATGACGCGCACGTCGACGGGATACGCCTTCGTCGAGCCGACCGGCCGCACCTGCATCTCCTGCAGGACGCGCAGCAGCTTCACCTGAAGCGCCGGCGGCAGCTCCGCGATCTCGTCGAGGAAGATCGTGCCCTGGTTCGCGCCGCGGAAGAGACCGAGCGCGTCCGCGACGGCGCCGGAGAACGCGCCGCGCACGTGACCGAAGAACTCCGACTCGAGCAGGTCGGCCGGAATGGCGCTGCAGTTCACCGGGATGAACGGCATCTTCGCGCGATCGGACAGGCGGTGGATCGCGGCGGCGACGAGCTCCTTGCCCGTGCCGCTTTCGCCCTCGATGAGGACCGGCGAGTCCGTGACGGCGACCTTCGCGATGATGTCCTTGATCTGCTGCATCGGCGCCGAATTGCCGATGAGCTCGTTCACCGTGAGCTCTTCGCCGAGACGTGCGCGCAGCGAGTGCACCTCGCCGCGCAGGAACCGGCGCTCCATCAGCCGGCTCATGAGATGGCGCAGCTCGTCGAGGATCAGCGGCTTGGAGAGGTAGTCGTATGCGCCGTCCTTCAACGCTTCCACCGCCGATGAGATCGTCGGATAGCCGGTCATGATCACGACTTCGATCGAATCGTCGTGTGCCTTGACGGCGCGGAGGAGGTCGATGCCGCTCATGTCGGGCATCCGGACGTCCATCAGGGCGGCGTCGAAGAGGCCGTTCTTCAGGGCCTCGAGGGCCTCGCCGCCCGTGGGGGCGCACGTGACCTGGTAGCCCCATTTGTTCAGGGCTTCCTTGAGCAGCATCAGAATCGATTGCTCGTCATCGACGACCAGTACCTTCGCGGGTTCCATCGTGTGAAGACTCTAGCAGACCGGGTGTCAAAGTGACAAGTGCGATCTTGCAGAATCTTGCCTGCCCGAGGGGTATCCCAAGAGCGGGGACCGTGTCGCTGACTTGCGCGACCCCGTTCGGCATGTTAGCGTGGATGTTGACTTTTTATCAGGGGAGACGATTCGATGGCCGACGCTTCCACGCTTCAGCTGAACGACCAGAACTTCGACGACACCCTCGCGCGCGCCGAGGGCGTGCTGATGGTGGACTTCTGGGCCGAGTGGTGCGGACCGTGCCGGGCGATCGCGCCGGTGCTCGACGACCTGGCGCGTGAATCCGCCGGGCGCGTGACGCTGGCGAAGGTCAACGTGGACGAGAACCCGAGCCTCGCGGCGCGATACGGGATCCGCTCGATCCCCACGATCCTCCTCGTGAAGGGCGGCACCGTCGTCGACCAGGTCGTCGGCGCCGTGCCGAAAGCCCAGCTCAAGAAGAAGCTGGACGCTGTCGCCTGAGCCCGGGCGACAGGTCGGGCTCCTATTAGTACCGACGGCACACACGTCACCGAACGCGGCATCATCGACACCGCCCGCATCGCGGCCGGCACCGAACGTGGTGTGCGTGTCTCCATCGGCGACGACTGCGCGGTGCTCGAGCCTGATCCAGGCCACTTCCTCCTCGCCACCACCGATCTCCTGATCGAAGACGTTCATTTCCGGCGTCGCTACGCCGAGCCCGCCGACATCGGCTGGAAGTCCCTCGCGGTGAACCTGTCCGACATCGCGTCGATGGGCGGCAGTCCGCGGTGGGCGCTCGTCGCGCTCGCCTGCCCCTCCGAGACCACCGCGGCGGAGATCGAAGCCTTCTACGAAGGCGTCCACGCGCTCGCCGCGGAACACGGCGTGGCGATCGTCGGCGGCGACACGTCGTCGTCGCCGCGCGGGTGGACGGTGAACATCACGCTGCTCGGCGAGGCGCGGCGGCCGCGCCTGCGCTCGACCGCGCGCGTGGGCGACGTCGTCGCCGT
Organism: Candidatus Rokuibacteriota bacterium; assembly: GCA_016184365.1. Classification (GTDB taxonomy): domain Bacteria; phylum Methylomirabilota; class Methylomirabilia; order Rokubacteriales; family CSP1-6; genus AR8. The sequence goes on along the minus strand of JACPCW010000111.1, from coordinate 22,434 downwards.
CACCGGTCCGCTCGGACGCTCGGCGGCCGGGCTCGCGGTCCTGGAGCACGGCGCACCGACGGTCATCGCGGCCGATCTGCTCGCCGACCTCACCGGCGCGCACCTCCGCCCGTCGCCGCGCGTTCGTGAAGGACGCTGGCTCGGGGACGCCGAGGGCGTCACGGCGATGATCGACCTCTCCGACGGGCTCGCGACCGATCTCGCGCACGTCGCCGAAGCGAGCGGCGTGGGCGTCCGCGTGGATCTCGCCCGGATCCCCGTCACGGAGGCCACGCGTCGCGTCGCCACCGCCGTCGGCGCCGACGCCCTCGCGTGGGCCACCGGTGGCGGCGAAGACTACGAGCTCGCGCTGGCGTGCGCGCCGACGGCGGCCGATGCGCTGCGCGAAGGGCTGGCGCGGACGAGCGGGACCACGCTCACGCTGATCGGCGAGGTCGTCGCGGGCGACGGCGTGCGCTTCGTCGACGCCGGTGGACGCGAGACCGCGACGCGTCCGGGCTGGCAGCACTTCCGGACCGAGCGGCGCGCGTGACGGACTCCATCGTCCTCGAGCTCATCGCGCTGCTGTTTCTCGTGGCGTGCTCGGCGCTCCTGACCGGGTCCGAAGCGGCGTACTTCTCCCTCGGACGCGCGCGCCTCACGCGGATGCGCGAAGGCGGCGGACCGGTGAGGCTGATCGATCGGCCGCACGAGCTGCTCGTGACGCTGCTGGTCGGCATCACCATGATCAACATCGGCGCCTCGGCGCTCGCCGCGACGATCGCGGAAACGATCTTCGGCGAGCGGTTCGGCCTCGCCGTCGAGATGATCGGCATGGTGCTGCTGCTGACCACGTTCGGCGAAGTGCTGCCGATGACGCTCGCCGTCAAGTATCCCGAGCGGTTCCTCGCGCTGGCGCACCGGCCGATCGGATGGCTCGGCGGCCTGCTGACGTTCATCGGGCTTCGCGCGATCCTCGGCGCGCTGACGGCGATGGCGATCAGGCTCTTCGGCCGCGGCAGCGACAAGCAGCCGGAGCTGACGGAAGAAGAGCTGCGGACGCTCGTGGACGTCGGCGCCACGGAGGGGGTCGTCGAGCGCGAGGAGCGCGAGATGATCCACGGCGTCTTCGAGCTGGAAGACACGCTGGTGCGATCCGTCATGGTCCCGAGGACCGACATGTTCTGCCTCGACGTCGACACGCCCGCCGGCCAGATCCTGCCGGCGCTCCGCGAGAACCTCCATTCCCGGGTGCCGGTCTACGAGGAATCGATCGACGTCATCGTCGGCGTGCTCTACACGAAGGAGCTGCTCAAGTACATGCGCGGGCTGCCGCGCGACTTCGATCTCCGTGCCCATCTCCACCCGCCGTACTTCGTGCCGGAGACGAAGCGCGCCGACGCGCTGCTGCAGGAGTTCCAGGCCAAGCGGCTGCACATGGCGATCGTCGTCGACGAGTACGGCGGCACCGCCGGTCTGGTGTCGCTGGAGGACCTGATCGAAGAGGTCGTCGGCGAGATCGTCGACGAGTACGACGAGCCGGAGCGCCTGCTGCAGAAGATCGACGCCACGACGTACCGCGTCGCCGGCAAGCTGCCCATCGACGAGCTCAATACGGCCGTCGGCCTGTCGATTCCCAACGAGGAATACGACACCGTCGGCGGCTGGGTGCTCGACCTCTTCGGCCGCGTGCCGCGGAAAGCGGAGCGCAAGGAAACGGCGGATCTCAGCGTCATCGTCGAGAAGGTCGAGCGCACGCGCGTGGTGGAAGTCCTCGTGACGCTCCGGAAGCCGCCGGTCGGCGAGGTCGCCGCATGAGCGGCGGCATGACCCTGAATCCGATCATCACGATCTGGGTGCCGCTCGCCTGCCTCCTGGCCACGGTGTTCTTCTCGATGGCCGAGATGGCGTTCATCGCCGCCAACCGGCTGCGGCTCCGCCACCTCGCCGAGGAGGGCAACCGGACGGCCGCGGCGTACCTCGACGCCTTCCGCCAGCCCGAGCGCGTGCTGTCGACGGCGATGATGGGCGTGACCGTCGCGCACATCGTCGCGGCCTCCGCCGCGACGTGGGCGCTGCTGCCGTGGCTCGGGAAGCTCGCCCCGCTCGTCGTCACCGTCACCCTGACGCCGATCATGCTCGTGTTCGGCGAGATCATGCCGAAGGCGATCGCGCGCGAACGGGCGACGAGCCTGATCCTGCGTCTCTACCGGCCGCTCATCTGGGCCGGCCGTCTGCTCGCGCCGCTCGTCGCCTTCGCGCAGACCGTCGTGACCGCGGTCCTCAAGCTGTTCGGCGGCGGCCACGCCGACGTGCGGCACTTCGTCTCGCGCGAGGAGCTGAAAGCGCTGCTGCAGCTCGAGCCCGGCGAGGCGGACGTGACCGCGCAGGAAGCCGAGATGGTCGAAAAGATCTTCGACCTCGGCGACACGACGGTGCGCGGGATCATGGTGCCGCTCGTCGACGCCGCGACGCTGCCGCGCACGGCGACGCCGGCCGAGGCCGTCGCGCTGATCGAGGCGCGCGGGTTCTCGCGGATTCCGCTCACGGACCAGCGGGAGACGAACATCGTGGGGATCGTCGCGGCGATGGACCTGCTGTCGCGCGGCGCCGAGGTGGCCACGGTGGACGCCCTCATGCGCGAGCCGTATTATGTGCCCGAAACGAAGCGGATCGACGACCTGCTGCGCGAGATGCAGCGGGTGCGGAGCCACATGGCTGTCGTCGTCGACGAGTACGGCGGCGCGACCGGCATCGTGACGCTCGAGGACATCCTCGAGCAGATCGTCGGCGAGATCGAGGACGAGCACGACCGCACGCCCGCGTCGGTCGAACGCCTGCCGGACGGCAGCTACTGGGTGGCGGCGCGCACGAACATCGACGAGCTGAACGAAGCGCTCGACTGGAATCTCCCCAAGGAGGAGTACGAGACGGTGGCCGGTTTGGTGCTCGCCACGCTCCACCGGATCCCCCGCCGGGGCGAGGAGTTCCAGGTGCGCGGCTACACGGTGACGGTGCTCGAGGCGGATCCTCGCCGCGTCATGGCGGTGAAGATCGCGCCGACGCGGCCGGCATCCCCGGACGGCGGCGGCTCCACCACGACCCCCACGTAGCGAGAGGCCGGGCGCAGCCGCAGCACGGCGTGGCATCGGGAGGTGAGGCCGGTCGACGGCCGAGCCGACACTACGATGAAGAGCCGTCAGGCGGAGCGGGTGCGAGACGAGTCCATGAAAGGAGCGGATCAATGGCCGGACAGATGGTGCAGTACCAGACGAATGGGACGAAGACCGACGCGTACCTGGCGACGCCGGCATCGGGCAAGGGCCCCGGCATCGTCGTCATCCAGGAATGGTGGGGCCTGGTCGGCCACATCAAGAGCGTGTGCGATCGCTTCGCCGCCGAAGGGTTCTCCGCGCTGGCGCCGGACCTCTATCACGGCAAGTCCGCGAACGAGCCGGACGAAGCCGGCAAGCTCTTCATGGCGCTGAACGTCGCGCAGGCGGAGAAGGACCTTCGCGGCGCGGTCGACGAGGTCGCCAAGCATTCGTCGACGGCGAAGATCGGCGCGGTCGGCTTCTGCATGGGCGGTCAGCTCGCGCTCTTCGCCGGCACCGTCAACGGGAAGGTCGGCGCCGTCGTGAACTTCTACGGCGTGCACCCGAACGTGAAGCCGGACTACGCGAAGCTCAACGGTCCCGTGCTCGGGCTCTTCGCCGAGAAGGACTCGTTCGTGACGCCGCAGACCGCGAAGGACGTCGACGCCGCGATCAGGAAGGCCGGCAAGCAGTCCGAGATCCACATCTATCCGGGTGTCGATCACGCCTTCTTCAACGACGAGAACACGGGCGCGTACAACAAGGCGGCCGCCGACGACGCATGGCGCCGCACGCTGGCATTGTTCCGCCAACACCTGAAATAGACCCGTCGAGCGCCAACATCTGACATGACGCTGTCGAGGGGCGCCCCGGCTCCGCCGGGGCGCCTCCGAGCGTTGGGGGGTATGGGGGGCCCTTTCGAGGCCCCCCATCTGAAATGACGACCGACCTCGCCCGCCACTGGTCGCTCGATCCGAACGTCACGTTCCTGAACCACGGCTCGTTCGGCGCCACGCCGATCGAGGTGCTGCGCCACCAGGCCGCGCTGCGCGCCGAGCTCGAAGCGAACCCGGTCCGGTTCCTGTCGCGCGAGATCTTCGATCGGCTCGACGTCGCGCGCGCCGCGCTCGCCGCGTTCGTCGGCGCGGACTCCGACGGCCTCGTCTTCGTCCCGAACGCGACGACGGGCGTGAACGCCGTCGTCCGCTCGCTGTCGTTCGCGGCCGGCGACGAGCTGCTCGTGACGAACCACGGCTACCGTGCGTGCACGAATGCCCTGGCATTCGTCGCCGGCCGTGCCGGCGCCCGGGTCGTCGTCGTCGACGTGCCGTTTCCGCTGGCCTCGGCGGAGCAGGTGACGGACGCGATCCTCGCGCGCGTCACGCCGCGCACGCGGCTCGCGCTCCTCGACCACGTGACCAGTCCGACGGCGCTCGTGTTCCCGATCGCGCGACTCGTGGCCGAGCTGACCGCGCGTGGCGTCGAGACGCTCGTCGACGGCGCGCATGCGCCCGGCATGGTGCCGCTCGACCTGCGGGCGCTCGGCGCGACGTATTACGCCGGCAACTGTCACAAGTGGCTGTGCTCGCCGAAGGGCGCCGGCTTCCTGTACGTGCGCCCCGAGCGGCGCGACGACGTGCATCCGGTCACGATCAGCCACGGCGCCACCGCGACGTGGGCCGGCCGCAGCCGGTATCACCTCGAATTCGACTGGGCGGGGACGAGCGACCCGACGGCGTACCTCTCCGTTCCGAAGGCGATCGACTGCGTCGGCGGCCTGGTGCCCGGCGGCTGGCCGGAGGTCATGCAGCGCAATCGCGACCTCGCGCGCGAGGCTCGCCGCGTGCTGTGCGACACGCTGCGCATCGCGCTGCCGTGCCTCGACGAGATGGTCGGGTCGCTCGCCGCGGTGCCGCTTCCCGACGGCACGCTGACGGAGGTGACGTGGCGCCAGCGCGATCCGTTGCAGGCGCGCGTGTTCGACGGCTGGGGCGTCGAAGTCCCCGTGCACAGCTGGCCGCGCGCGCCGCGGCGGCTCGTGCGCGTCTCCGCGCAGCTCTACAACGGCCGCGCCGACTACGTCCGGCTCGCCGAGGCCATCGCGAAGAGTCTGGAGGCCGAGCGGAGCGTCTGAACGCCTGGCACATCGCTTGCCACATCGTGAGCGGGAGGACTGCCATGAAGACGTTTCGCGTCGCGACCATCCTCGCTCTCATCCTCGTGATGGCGAGCCTCTCGGCCTGCCAGACGCTCACGGGACGGAGCGCGGGACGCTACCTCGACGACAAGACGATCACCGCGCAGGTGAAATCGAAGCTCACGGCGGAGAAGGCCACGAACCTGACGCGCATCGGCGTCAGCACGGTGAACGGCGTGGTCATGCTGACCGGCGTCGCCGACAGCTTCGACGACAAGGCCAAGGCCGAAGCGCTCGCCATGCAGGTCGACGGCGTGAAGCACATCCAGAACCAGGTGCAGGTGAAGGGCACGCCGGCGGCGTCGCCCCGCTGAACGCACGACCGCCGGCGTGGCGACCCACGCCGGCGGTCTGAAGTTTACGAGCCGTGTGAACCGGGCTGCAGGCTACGCGGAAGCGGCGGCCGCCTTGTCCTTCTTCTTGCCGCGGCCTTCGGCCTTGGCTTCGCCCTTCGGCGGCTTGTCCTTCTTCTCGGCCTTCTTGCCCTTGCTCGAGCCGTCCTTGGTCGGCTCGGCGCGGTCGACCAGCTCGAGCAGCACGACCGGCGCGGCATCGCCGCGGCGCACGCCGGCGTGGATGATCCGGGTATAGCCGCCGTGCCGGTCGCCGTAGCGCGCGGCGATCGTGTCGAAGATCCGGTGGACGACGTCGGTGTCGGGGATCAGCGCGAGCACCTGACGGCGCGCATGGAGATTCTCGCGCTTCGCCAGCGTCACGATCTGGTCGGCCAGACCGCGCATGGCCTTCGCCTTGGCCTCGGTGGTCGTGATGCGCTCGTAGCGGAACAGCGCCGTGAGCAGGCTCCGGAACATCGACCAGCGGTGCGCCGTGAGCCGCCCCAGCTTGTAGTTGTTCTTGCCGTGCCTCATCGAACCGCGCCTCCCGCCGGTGCCGTGCCCGTCCCGCCGCGCGCCAGCGCCCCGAGCAGGCTCGGATCGATCCGCATCCCGAGCGAGAGCCCGAGCGCGGCCAGGGCGGCCTTGATCTCGTCGATGGACTTCTCGCCGAGGTTCTTCACGTCCACCAGGTCCGTGTCGATCTTCTGCGCGAGGTCGACGACGAGGTGGATGTCCGCGGCCTTGAGCGCGTTGATCGCGCGCGCCGGCAGCGGCAGCTCCTCGATCGGCTTCGCGAGCACGTCACGCAGGTACGCCTCGCCGCCGGCGCCCTCCGCCTCGTCGTCCACGGGGCGCGCCATCAGCGGCGTGAAATGGTCGCGGAGATACGTCGCCGCGCGCGTCAGCGCGTCGTCGGGCCCGACCGAGCCGTTCGTCCAGATCTCGACGACGAGCTTCTCGTAGTCGGTGATCTTGCCGAGGCGCGACATCTCGACGTTGTACGCGACGCGCGTGATCGGCGAGAACGCGGAGTCGACGGCGATGGCGCCCGCCGGCGCGCTCGTCTTCTTGTCCGCCGCTTCGTAGCCGCGGCCGATGTCGACGCCGAGGTCCATGCTGACGCGCGCGCCGGCCTCGAGGTTGAACAGGTAGACGTCGGGGTTGAGGATCTCGACGTCCGTTTCCGGCACGTCGGCGCCGGTGACGCGCTTCGGGCCCTTCACCTCGAGGCGGATGACGCGCGGCTCGCCGGCCGGCACCTGCACGGCGAGCTTCTTGAGATTGAGGAGCACGTCGATGGTGCTGTCGGTCACGCCGGGGATCGGCGTCTCGGCATTCCGGACGCCGTCGATCTTGACCCACGCGACGGCCGTGCCCGGGATGACGGACAGCAGCGTGCGCCGGAGGGAGTGCCCGACGGTGAGGGCGTAGCCCTTCTCGAACGGCTCGGCCACGAGACGGCCGTACGCCTCCGAGAGGATTTCCCACTCGACCTTCTTCGGTTTCTGGAACGGGATGCGTGGCATGGGTTGTCCTTGCTCCCGTTACTTGCTGTACAGCTCGACGATGAGCTGCTCGCTCACGGGGATCTGAATGTCCTCGCGGAGCGGAAGGCTGCGCACCGTCCCCTTGCGCTCGTTCGGATCGAGCGTGAGCCACTGCGGAACCTGGCCGCGTCCGGCGTTGAGGTTGTCGTCCACGCGCGCCCCGAGCTTCGAGGTCGTGCGCAGCTGGACGACGTCGCCGACCGACACGAGGAACGACGGCACCGAGACCTTCCGGCCGTTCACCTGGTAATGACCGTGCGCGACCATCTGCCGCGACTCGCGGCGCGAGGCCGCGAAGCCCAGACGGTACACGACGTTGTCGAGCCGGCACTCGAGCAGCTTCAACAGATTTTCGCCGGTCACGCCCTTCTCGCGCTCCGCCTCGTGGAAGTAGCGGCGGAACTGGCCTTCGACCACGCCGTAGATCCGCTTGGCCTTCTGCTTCTCACGGAGCTGGATGCCGAACTGGGTCGGCTTCCCGCGGTTGAGACCGTGCTGGCCCGGCGGATAGTTGCGGCGCTCGATGGCGCACTTGTCCGTGAAGCAGCGGGCGCCTTTCAGGAAGAGCTTCATGCCCTCGCGGCGGCAGAGGCGGCACTTCGCGTCGTGGTATCGAGCCATGCCGGCCTCCTACACCCGCCGCCGCTTCGGCGGCCGGCAGCCGTCGTGCGGAATCGGCGTCACGTCGCGGATCGCGGTGACCTCGAGGCCGGCCGCCTGGAGCGAGCGGATGGCCGCCTCGCGCCCCGCGCCCGGGCCCCGCACGAACACCTCGATCGTCTTGAGACCGAACTCCATCGCCTTGCGCGCGGCGATGTCGGCCGCGGTCTGCGCCGCGAACGGCGTCGACTTGCGCGAGCCCTTGAACCCGGCGCTGCCCGCGCTCGACCAGGAGACGACGTTCCCCATCTTGTCGGTCAGCGTCACGATCGTGTTGTTGAACGTCGCCTGGATGTGCGCGGTGCCGGTGCGGACTTCGCGCCGCTCCCGTTTCTTGCCGCCCTTTTTCCGGGGCGCCGGCTTTCCCTGCTGCTGCTCTGCCATCGGTTACGCTCCTGCCTTCTTCGGCGGGGGCGCCGCCGCGGCCGCGGGCTTCTTCTTGACCATGACGCCGCGCCGCGGGCCCTTCCGCGTGCGGGCGTTCGTGTGCGTGCGCTGACCCCGGACCGGGAGTCCGCGGCGGTGCCGGATGCCTCGGTAGGCGCCGATGTCCATCAGGCGCTTGATGTTCATCGAGATCTCGCGTCGCAGGTCGCCCTCGACCTTGAGCACGCGCTCGATGATGTCGCGGATGCGCGCCACGTCCTCTTCGGTCCACGCCTTCACGCGCTTCTCCGGGTCGACGCGGGCTTCGATCAGCACCCGCTTCGCGCTCGGCGTTCCGATCCCGTAGATGTACGTGAGCGCGACTTCTCCGCGCTTTTCCCTCGGCAGATCGACTCCCGCCACTCGTGCCATGCGCCTCTCCTCAGCCCTGTCGCTGCTTGTGGCGGGGGTTCTTGCAGATGATCCGCGTGACCCCCTGCCGCTTGACGATCTTGCAGTGTTCGCACCGCGTCTTGACCGACGGTCGGACTTTCATCTCAGATAAACGTCGGGGGGGAGCGAGTGCCGCTCCTCCCCGACACCCCCCACCACTTTCGGAGTAGTACGTTCAGTCACCGCCACCGCTCCCTTCACTTGAACCGGTACGTGATGCGGCCGCGCGTCAGGTCGTACGGCGACAGCTCGACCTTCACGCGGTCACCGGGCAGGATGCGGATGAAGTTCATCCGCATCTTCCCGCTCACGTGGGCGAGCACCCGGTGGCCGTTGTCGAGCTCGACCCGGAACATCGCGTTCGGGAGCGGCTCGACCACCGTGCCTTCGACCTCGATCGCATCTTCCTTGGCCATCGCCCGTGACTTACGGCACGCGCCGCGTCAGCACAGCCGGCCCGTTCTCGGTGATCGCCACCGTGTGCTCGAAATGCGCGGCGAGGCTGCCGTCCTTCGTCACCGCCGTCCAGCCGTCGTCGAGGACGCGCACCTCGTACGTCCCCATCGTCACCATCGGCTCGATGGCGAGCACCATCCCCGGACGCAGCTGCGGGCCGCGGCCGGGATCGCCGAAGTTCGGGACCTGGGGCTCCTCGTGGAGCGCCCGGCCGATCCCGTGGCCGACGAACGCGCGCACCACGGCGAAGCCGTGGGCTTCGACGTGCCGCTGGACCGCATGGGAGACGTCGGACAGGCGCTTCCCGGGCGTGCACTGCGTGATGGCGAGGTCCAGGCTCTCGCGCGTGACGTCGAGGAGCTCGTGGACCCTCGGAGGCACGTCGCCGATCGCAAGCGTGAACGCGCAATCGGCGTAATACCCCTCGACGATACACCCGAGATCAAGGCCGACGATATCCCCGTCCTTGATCCTGCGATGCGGTGACGGGATTCCATGAACAATCTCATCGTTGATCGAGATACAGACGGTGGCCGGGAATCCTCGGTAGCCCTTGAAGGCCGGCGTCGCGCCGCGCGTGCCGATGAACTCCTCGACCTCTTCGTCGATCTCCTGCGTGGACATCCCGCTTTCCACGAAGCCCTTCAGGTGATCGACGACGTCCGAGAGGATGACGCCGGCCCGGCGCATCAGCCCGACCTCGCGCGGCGACTTGAGCACGATCACCGCGCGGCGCCGCCGCGGCCCGCGACCGCCTCGGTCGCGCGCTTGAGCTCGGCGCGGATCCCGTCGATCGCGCCTTCGCCGTGGACGCGACGCAGCAGCCCGCGTGACTCGTAGAGCGCGAGCAGCGGCTCGGTCTGCCTGCTGTACACCTCGAGCCGGCGGCGCACCGTCGCCTCGCTGTCGTCCTCGCGCTGGTGGAGCTCGCCGCCGCACGTGTCGCACACGCCCGCACGCTGCGGCGGCTGCGAGGCCACGTGGAACGTCTCGCCGCACGTCCGGCAGACGCGCCGTCCCGTCAGCCGGCGCAGCAGCTCCGCCTCGGAGACCGCGAAGAAGAGCACGACGTCGAGCGCCTCGCCGCGCTCCTTCAGGAGCTTCTCGAGCGCCTCCGCCTGGCCGATGGTGCGCGGGAACCCGTCGAAGATCGAGCCGCGCGCGGCGTCGGGCTGGCGCAGGCGGTCACCGATGAGCCCCATGATCACGTCGTCCGGGACGAGCGCGCCCGTCGCCATGATGCGCGCGGCCTCGCGGCCGAGCGGCGTCCCGGCGGCGGCCGCGGAACGGAGAATATCGCCCGTCGCGATCTGCGGCACGCCCCACTCGCGCGCGAGCTCGCGCGCCTGCGTGCCCTTGCCGGCGCCGGGCGGTCCGAGGAAGGCGATGCGCACGCTCAGGTTCTCCGGCCGCCGAACGCACCGGCCGGACGCGTACGCGACCGCCGCAGGAAGCCTTCGTAGTTCCGCATGAGCAGGTGCGATTCCATCTGCCGGACGGTATCGAGCGCCACGCCGACGACGATCAGCAGGCTCGTCCCGCCGAAGTAGAACGGCACGTTGAACCAGCGGATGAGCAGGTCGGGAAGGACCGAGATGATCGCGAGGAAGATCGCGCCCGGCAGCGTGATGCGCGTCAGGACGCGGTCGATGTACTCCGACGTCTTCTTGCCGGGCCGCACGCCGGGGATGAAGCCGCCGTACTTCTTCATGTTGTCCGCGAGGTCGACCGGGTTGAACACGATCGCCGTGTAGAAGTACGTGAAGAAGACGATCAGGCCCATGTAGAGCATCGTGTAGGTGACCTGTCCGGGCGACAGCGCGTCCGCGATCGCCTGCATCCACGGATGCGGGACGAACCGGGTCAGGGTCGCCGGAAACAGGATCAGCGACGACGCGAAGATGACCGGGATGACGCCCGCCGTGTTGATGCGCAGCGGGATGTGCGTCGACTGCCCGCCGTAGACGCGGCGGCCGACCACGCGCTTGGCGTACTGGACAGGGATCTTCCGCTGGCCCTCCTGCATGACGACGACGGCGGCCGTGACCGCGACCATCGTCACGATGATGGCGCCGAACACGAAGAGCTTCATCTCCCCCGTCGTGATGAGGGTGTACGACGCGGTGATCGCGGAGGGCAGCCGGACGACGATACCCGCCATGATGATGAGGGAGATGCCGTTGCCGATGCCGCGCTCGGTGATCTGCTCGCCGATCCACATGATCAGCGCGGTGCCCGCGGTGAGCGTCACGACGGTCAGCAGGCGGAAGCCCCAGCCGGGCGTCGGGACGATCGACACGCCGGTCGGGCTGCGCATGCCCTCGAGGCCATACGCGATGCCGAGCGCCTGCACGAACGACAGGCCGATCGTCGCGTAGCGCGTGTACTGCGTGATCTTCTTGCGGCCCGCTTCCCCTTCCTTCGCCAGGCGCTCGAGCGCCGGGATCACGACGGTGAGGAGCTGCAGGATGATCGACGCCGAGATGTACGGCATGATGCCGAGCGCGAAGATCGACAGCCGCCGGAGGTTGCCGCCGGAGAAGAGGTCGACCATGCCGAGCAGCGTGCCCTGCACCTGGTCGAAGAACTGCGCGAGCGCGGCGCCGTCGATGCCTGGCGTCGGCACGTGCGCGCCGATGCGGTAGGCGATCAGGAGTCCCGCCGTCCACAGGATCCGCTTCTTGAGCTCGGGGATCTTGAAGACGTTCTGGAACGACTGCAGGGATTCGATCACGAAGCGGCTGCCCTCTCCTGGATCAGCTCCACCCGGCCACCCTTCGCCTCGATCTTCGCCTTCGCCGCCTCGCTGATCGCGTGCACGCGGACCGTGAGACCGTGCTCGAGGTCGCCGGCGCCGAGGAGCTTCACGCGGCGGCGTGCGCTCTTCTTGATGAGGCCGGCGCCGACGAGAGCGTCAGGATCGACGACCGCGTTCGCTGCGAAGCGCACGAGCGCTTTCAGATTGACGACGGTGTACTCGTCCTTGCCGCCGTGCGGCAGGAAGCCGCGCTTCGGCAGGCGCCGGTAGAGCGGCATCTGCCCGCCCTCGAAGCCACCGGCCTTGCCGCCGCCGGCGCGCGCCTTCTGGCCCTTGTGGCCTTTCGTGGACGTCTTGCCGTGCCCCGACCCCGGGCCGCGGCCCACGCGCTTCCTGCGATGCGTCGCGCCCGGCGCGGGGCGGAGGTCTTCAAGCCTCATGGGTCACCTGCAGCACGTGTGTGACCTTCGCGATCATCCCGCGGACCGTGACGCTGTCGTCGTGCTGGACCGTGTGGTTGATGCGTCTGAGCCCGAGCGCCTTCACCGTCGCTTCCTGCTTCGGCGAGAGCCCGATGATGCTCTTCGTGAGCTTAATGACCAGCTTCTTGCTTGCCACCCACGGCCTCCTGCGCCGGCTCACCGTCAGTGCCGCGCCGACGCGCGGCGTGCAGATCTTGAAGTCGCTTGATGCGCCTGAGCGCGTCCATCGTCGCCTTGAGCACGTTGTGCGGATTGTTGGAGCCGAGCGTCTTCGTGAGGATGTCCTGCACGCCCGCGGCTTCCAGCACCGGCCGCACCGCGCCGCCGGCGATGACGCCGGTCCCCGGCACCGCCGGCTTCAGGAACACCCTGCCGGCGCCGAAGTGACCGGTGATCTCACAGGGAATCGTCGTCTCGCGCAGCGGCACGAAGACGAGATCCTTCTTCGCGTGCTCGACCGCCTTGCGGATGGCCTCCGGGACTTCGTGCGCCTTGCCGAGTCCGACACCCACGTGGCCGCGGCCGTCGCCGACGACCACGAGCGCCGTGAACGAGAACCGGCGCCCGCCCTTGACCACCTTGGCGACGCGGTTGATCGACACCACGCGGTCGTTCAATTCGAGCACGCTCGGATCTATCTTCGGTTCCGCCACTCAGTCTCCTCCATGGACCTGGGGGCCCCGAATGGCCCCCAGACCCCCAACGCTCGGAGCGCCCCGGGAACCCCGTGGCACTCCTCGATCGCCCCCCAGACCCCCAACGCTCGGAGCGCCCCGGGAACCCCGTGGCACTCCTCGATCGCCCGCCATGCCCCTAGAACACCAGCCCGCCGGCGCGCGCGGCGTCGGCAAGCGCTTTGACGCGTCCGTGGAACTTGAAGCCGCCGCGATCGAAGACGACGGTGGTGACGCCGGCGGTCTTCGCGCGGTCCGCCAGCATCGCGCCCACGGCCTTGGCGGCGGCCACGTTGCCGCCGGTCTTGTGCTCGCCGAGGAAGGTCTTGCTCCGGCTGTCGGCGGCGACGATCGTGCGACCGCTTTCGTCGTCGATGAGCTGCGCACCGATGTGGTTCAGGCTGCGGAACACGGCGAGGCGCGGCCGCGCCGCGCTGCCGCGCACGTGGCGCCGCAGCCGGTAGTGCCGCTTGTCCCGCGCCGCCCGGCGATCTTTCAGGATCATTTCGCGCCCGCCTTCTTGCCCACCTTCTTGCGCAGCACCTCGCCGGAGTAGCGGATGCCCTTGCCCTTGTACGGGTCGGGCTTGCGCAGACCGCGGAGCTTCGCGGCCGTCTGTCCGAGCAGCGCCTTGTCCGCGGCGCGGAGCGTGATCGCCACCTGCTTTTCGACCTCGGCGGTGACGCCCTCCGGCAGCGGGAAGATCACGGGATGCGAGTATCCGAGCGCGATCGTCAGCGCCTTGCCCTGGAGCTGCGCGCGATAGCCGATCCCGACGATGTCGAGCTTCCGCTCGAACCCGTTCTTCACGCCGTGGACCATGTTGGCGGCGAGCGCGCGGGTCAGGCCGTGCAGCGCGCGCACCTGGCGCTCGTCGTTCTCGCGCGTGATGAGGAGCTGCGTCTTCTCGACGACGGCCGTGAGGCCGCCCGGGACACGCTGCGAGAGCTTGCCCTTCGGGCCTTCGACGCTGATGACGCCGTCGGCGATCTTCACGTTGACGCCCTGCGGGATCTCGATGGGCTGCTTGCCGATGCGTGACACGTGGTCGTCCCCCGCTACCACACGTAGGCGAGGACTTCCCCGCCCACCTTTTGCTTGCGCGCTTCGCGGTCCGTCACGACGCCGCGCGGCGTCGACAGCACGGCCACGCCCATGCCGCCGAGGATCGACGGGATCTCGGTGTGACCGACGTACACGCGCCGGCCCGGCGTGGAGACGCGCACGAGCCCGGTGATGACCTTCTCGTTGGCGGCGCCGTATCTCAAATAAACGCGCAGCGTCCCCTGCTTCTGGTCCTCGAGCACGCGGTAGTTCTTGATGAAGCCTTCGTCCTTCAGGATCTCGGCGATGCGCACCTTGAGCTTCGACGACGGGATGTCGCACTTCTCGTGCTCCGCCCGGCTCGCGTTGCGGATGCGCGTCAGCAGGTCGGCGATCGGATCGCTCTTCATCGCTACCAGCTCGCCTTCACGACGCCCGGCACCTCGCCCTTGAGCGCGAGCTCGCGGAAGCACAGGCGGCACATCTGGAACTTGCGCAGGTATCCGCGCGGGCGGCCGCAGAGCTTGCACCGGGTATAGGCGCGGGTCGAGAACTTCGGCGGGCGCGACGCCTTCATGATGAGCGCGGTCTTGGCCATCGGTGAGCTACTCCCTGAACGGCATGCCGAGGTGAGTGAGGAGGGCCTTCGCCTCTTCGTCGGTGCGCGCCGTCGTGACGATGATGATGTCCATGCCCCGGATCTTGTCGATCTTGTCGTAGACGATCTCGGGGAAGATGAGCTGCTCGCGGAGCCCGAGCGCGTAGTTGCCCCGGCCGTCGAAGCCCTTCGGCGGCACGCCCTTGAAGTCGCGGACGCGCGGGAGCGCGACGTTCATCAGGCGGTCGAGGAACTCGAACATGCGGGCGCCGCGCAGGGTGACCTTCGCGCCGATCGGCACGCCCTCGCGCAGCTTGAAGTTCGCGATCGACTTCTTGGCGCGCGTGACGACCGGCTTCTGTCCGGCGATGGCCTGGAGGTCGGCCGTGGCGAAGTCGAGGATCTTGGCGTTGTCGCGCCCTTCACCGACGCCCATGTTGATGACGACCTTGTCCAGGCGCGGGACCTGCCACACGTTCGTGTAGCCGCGCTCCTTCACGAGCGCGGGCACGACGACCGAGCGGAAGCGGTCGCGCAGCCGCGGCGGCGTCTGTCCCGTCGGCTTCGGACGGCCCGCGGGCGCGGCCGCCGGCGCGGCGGCACGGTCGCCCTTCTTCGGCTGCGCCTTCGCCTGCGGAGCGGCCTGCGGTTTTTTCGGGGCGGCTGCCCCTGCCGGTGCCTTCGCCATAGTCCTCTATCCTTTGTCGATCGATTCGCCGCAGCGCTTGCAGACCCGCTGCTTCCGGCCGTCGGCGAGGAGCTTCGTCCCCGTGCGCACCGGACGGTCGCACCGGCCGCACACCAGCAGCACGTTCGACAGGTGGATCGAGCCTTCGCGCTCGATGATGCCGCCCTGCCGCAGCTTCTGCGTCGGCCGCTGATGCTTCTTGATCATGTTCACGTGCTCGACCAGCACGCGGCTCTTGTCCGAGATCACGCGCAGCACCTTGCCGCGCTTGCCGCGCTCGCGGCCGGCGATGACGCCGACCATGTCGCCCCGTCGCACGTGCTGGGCCTGCGCCATCAGATGACCTCCGGCGCGAGCGAGATGATCTTCGTGAACGCCCGCTCGCGCAGCTCGCGCGCGACCGGACCGAAGATGCGGGTCCCGACCGGATTCTCGTCCGGCTTGATCAGGACCACGGCGTTCCGATCGAAGCGGATGTAGGAGCCGTCCTTCCGGCGGACCTCCTTCACCGTGCGCACGACCACCGCCCGCGCGACCTCGCCCTTCTTCACCGTGCCGTCGGGCGCCGCTTCCTTCACGGCGACGATGACCGTGTCGCCGAGCGAGGCGTAGCGCTTGTTCGCGCCGCCCATGACCCGGATGCACTGGACGCGCTTGGCGCCCGAGTTGTCCGCCACATCGAGCATCGACCGGGGTTGGATCATTGCTCTATGACGCCCGGCTGACGATCGCGCGGATGCGCCAGCGCTTGTCCTTGCTGAGCGGCCGCGTCTCCTCGATCACGACGCGATCCCCGACCCGACTCTCGTTGGCCTCGTCGTGCGCCTTGAGCTTGTTCGACATCCGGACCACGCGCTGGTACCGCGGATGCCGGAACACGCGCTCGACCTTCACGACCCGCGTCTTCTGCATGGCGTCGCTGACCACGACGCCCTCCCGAGTCTTTCGCTCGCCCACGGCCCTAGCCTTTCTTCGCGGGCGCGGTCGCGCGCCCCACGTGCGCGCCTGCGCGCGTACCGGACGCGGGCGCGTGTTCGCGCTCGCGCTGGATCGTCTTCGCCCGGGCGAGATCGCGCTTCGCTTCGCGCAGACGGGACGGGTTCTTCGCCACGCCCATCGAGAGCTGGAAGCGGAGGTTGAAGACCTCCTCGCCGAGCTCCCGCAGCTTCTGCTCGATCTCGTCACCGGACAGGTCGCGCCACTTCGCCGCCTTCATGTGCCGTGCTCCTCGTTCGTCCTCGTCATGCTCGTCCGGGGGGGTCTACAGCGCCCGCACGCGCGTCACGAACTTCGTCGCGATGCCGATCTTCTGCGCGGCGTTGCGGAACGCCTCCTTGGCGGCCTCCTCGTTGACGCCTTCCATCTCGTAGAGGATGCGCCCGGGCTTGATCACGGCCACCCACTCCTCGGGATTGCCCTTGCCCTTGCCCATGCGCGTCTCGGCCGGCTTCTTCGTCACCGGCTTGTCCGGGAAGATCCGGATCCAGATCTTGCCGCCGCGCTTCAGGCTGCGCGTGAGCGCCACGCGCGCCGCTTCGATCTGTCGATTCGTGACCCAGCCGGGCTCGAGCGCCTTCAGGCCGAACTCGCCGAAGGACAGCGTCGAGCCGCGGTGCGCCTTGCCGCGCATGCGGCCGCGCTGCGCCTTCCGATACTTGACCCGCTTGGGCATCAGCATCGCGTCGTCCTCAGCTCATGGGGGGCTCCGGGCGCCCCCCAACCCCCCCTGACGCTCGGACCGCCCCGGCGAAGCCGTGGCGCTCCTCGACCCCGGGATCTCGACATGCCTCAGGCCTCCGCGGCCGCCGGGCGCAGGACCTCGCCCTTGAAGATCCAGACCTTCACGCCGATCGTCCCGTACGTCGTGTGCGCCGTGGCCAGGCCGTAGTCGATGTCGGCGCGAAGCGTGTGGAGCGGCACGCGGCCGTCGCGATACCACTCGCGACGCGCGATCTCACCGCCGCCCAGCCGGCCCGCGCAGGCGATCCGGATGCCGTCGGCGCCGAGCCGCAGCGCGGAGGTGACGGCCTTCTTCATCGCGCGGCGGAACGCCACGCGCTTCTGGAGCTGGAGCGCCACGTTCTCGGCGACGAGCTGCGAGTCGAGCTCGGGATGGATGACCTCCTCGATGTTGAGGTAGATCTCCTTGCCCGTCCGCGCCTGCAGCTCGGTCTTCAGCTTCTCCACCTCGGAGCCCTTGCGCCCGATGATGATGCCGGGCCGCGCCGTGAAGATCGTGATGCGCGCGCGGTTCGCGGAGCGCTCCAGATCGATGCGCGAGATGCCCGCGTGGTAGAGCTGGTCCTTGATGAAGCGCCGGATCTTCACGTCCTCGTGCAGCAGGTCCGCGTAGTTCTTCGTCGCGAACCACCGGGAGCTCCACGTGCGCGTGACGCCGAGGCGAAAACCGATCGGATGCGTTTTCTGGCCCATGAGCTATCCCTTCCCCTTGCCCTTGGCTCGGTCGCCTCGTGCCTTGCCGCGGGTCGCGGCGGCTTGTGCGGCCGGCGCCGCGGGCGCCTCGGCGCGCGCCGCGCGCCGCGCGGGCGGCGGCTTGCGCACGCCGTTGACCTCGTCGCTCACCGCCACCGTCAGGTGGCTCGTGCGATGGCGGATGAAGAACGCGCGCCCCATCGCGCGCGGCTGCACGCGCTTGAGCGACGGGCCGCCGTCGGCCACCGCTTCCACGACCCGCAGCGCGTCGAGGTTGCGGACCTGATGGTTGTGCTCGGCGTTCGCGACGGCGGAGCGCAGCACCTTCGCGATCAGCCGGGCGGCCGCGCGCGGCGTGTACTCGAGGATCGCGAGCGCCTCGCCCACGGGCTTCCCGCGGATCTGCTCGAGCACGAGCCCGGCCTTGCGGGACGACACGCGGATGAACTTCGCCGTCGCCTGCGTGCGCATGGCTAGGTCTTCCCCGTCGGCGACGCCGACGCCTTCTCGGCGGCGCCGTGCGCGCGGAACTGCCGCGTCAGCGCGAACTCGCCGAGCCGGTGCCCGACCATGTTTTCCGTCACGTACACCGGGATGAACTTCCTCCCGTTGTGCACGGCGAGCGTGTGCCCGACGAACTCCGGCGGGATCGTGGTGCGCCGCGACCACGTGCGGAGGACCTTCTTCTGACGGGTGCGGTTCAGCTCGTCGATGCGCCCGAGCAGCTTCTCGTCGATGAACGGGCCCTTCTTCGTTGAGCGTCCCATGCGGGCTCCCTACTTCTTCCTGCGCGTCACGATGTAGCGGTCGGACGGCCTCGCACCGCGGCGCGTCTTGTAGCCCTTCGTCGGCTTGCCCCACGGCGTCATCGGGTGATTGCCCTTGCCCTTGCCCTCGCCGCCGCCCATCGGATGGTCGACGGGGTTCATGACCGTGCCGCGGACCGTCGGCCGGATGCCGCGCCAGCGCTTGCGCCCGGCCTTACCGACCGAGACGTTCTCGTGGTCGAGGTTGCCGACCTGCCCCACGGTCGCCATGCAGGCCACCGAGACCAGCCGCATCTCGCCCGACGGGAGCTTCAGCGTCGCGTAGTCGCCTTCCTTCGCGAGCAGCTGCGCCTGCGATCCCGCGCTGCGGCACATCTGGCCGCCGCGGCCGACGTGCAGCTCGATGTTGTGGATCATCGTGCCGACGGGGATGTTGCGGATCGCGAGCGCGTTGCCGGGCAGGATGTCGGCCTGCGGGCCCGACATCAGCGTCTCGCCGACCTTGAGACCGTTCGGCGCGAGGATGTAGCGCTTCTCGCCGTCGCGATAGAACAGCAGCGCGATGTTCGCCGAGCGGTTGGGATCGTACTCGATCGCCGCCACGCGCGCGGGGATGCCGAACTTGTCCCGCCGGAAGTCGATGTCGCGCAGCATGCGCTTGGCGCCGCCGCCGCGATGCCGGACCGTGATGCGCCCGTAGGAGTTGCGGCCGCCGGTGCGCTTCTTCGGCGTCAGCAGGCTCTTCTCGGGCTCCGTCTTCGTGATCTCGTCGTACCGGACGTACGTGAGGTACCGGCGCGCCGGCGAGGTGGGCTTGACGGTGCGGATCGGCATCTTACGCGCCCTCCACGAGGTCGATCTTGTGTCCCGCGGCGAGCGTGACGATCGCTTTCTTCCAGCTCGCCCGCCGTCCCTGGTGCCGGCCCATCCGCTTCAGCTTTCCCTCGTAATTCATGGTCCGGACTTCCGTGACCTTCACGTTGAAGACGCTCTCGACGGCCGAGCGGATCTCGACCTTGTTCGCGTCGGGGCGCACCTGGAACGCGACGGTGTTCTGCTCTTCCTTCTGGCGCATGTGCTTCTCGGTCATCAGCGGCCGGATGAGAATCTCGCGTGCCGTGCGGCTCATTGTTCCTCCTGGGGGCCCCGACATGGCCCCCAGACCCCCAGCGCTCGGCGGTCGCCGGGGGACCCGGCGCCCGCCTCGATCACGGTCGGCAACTCTCTCATCGGCTGAGCGCCTCCTCCAGCGCGAGGAGACCGCTCTTCTCGAAGAAGATCCGGCGCGCGCGCATGAGCTGATAGACCGACACCCGGTTCGGCGGCTCGACGACGAGCCACGAGACGTTCCGGGCGGCGCGCGCGAGCGGCTCGGGCATCGCGCCGACGACGAGCAGCGTGGGCTCGTTCTTCACGCCGAGGCCGGCGAGGCGCGTGACCAGCGACTTCGTCTTGCCGTCGGCGGCGCCGAGCGAGTCGATCACCGACAGCGTGCCGTCGGCGAGACGCGCGGCGACGGCCGCACGGAGCGCCTCGCGACGCATCTGGCGCGGCATGGCCTGGTCGTAGCTGCGCGGCGTCGGGCCCTTCGGCTTGCCGCCGCCCTTCCACTGCGTCGCGCGGATCGAGCCCTGGCGCGCGCGCCCGGTGCCCTTCTGCCGCCACGGCTTCTTGCCGCCGCCCGACACTTCGCTGCGGCCCTTCGTGTCGTGCGTGCCGACCCGGCGGTCGGCGAGCTCGCGCAGCACGGCCTGGTGGACGAGCGGCACACGGATCTCGGTGCCGAAGACGTCGGGCTTGAGATCGAGCGTGCCGGACGGCTTGCCGTTCGCGTCGAGGACCTGAACCGTCGGCATTATTTCTTCTCCGCCTTCGCGGCGGTCGGGTGCACCTTCCGCGTCTTGATGCTCTTGCGCACGACGAGGAGACCGCCGATCGCGCCCGGCACGGCGCCGCTCACGAGGACGAGGTTCTGCTCGGGCATCACGCGGACCACGGACAGATTCAGCACCGTGCGCTGATCCGTCCCCATGCGGCCCGGCAGCCGCTGCCCCGGGTACACGCGCGACGGATCCGAGCTGGCGCCGATCGAACCGACCCGGCGATGGTGCATCGACCCGTGGGTCGCATCGCCGCCCGCCCAGCCGTGGCGCTTCACGCCGCCCTGGAAGCCCTTGCCCTTCGTGACGCCGATGACGTCGACGATCTCGCCGGGCGCGAACAGATCGACCGTCAGGTTCTGGCCGACCTGGTAGTCGCCGATCTTTTCCGCCGCGGTGCGATCGAGTCTGAGCTCGCGCAGCACGCGGACGGCCCCGACGTTCACCTTCTTGAAGAAGCCGGCAGCAGGCTTCGTGACGTTCTTCTTCTTCGCTTCGAAGCCGAGCTGCAGGGCGTCGTACCCGTGCGTGTCCTTGCGGCGGATGCCGACCACCGTGCACGGCCCGGCCTGGATGACCGTGACCGGGACGTGGCTGCCGTCGGCGGCGAAGACCTGCGTCATGCCGACCTTCCGCCCGATGAGTCCTTCCTTGCGTGCCATGGGATGTCCGTTCTACAGCTTGATCTCGACGTCGACGCCGGCCGGAAGATCCAGCTTCATCAGCGAGTCGACCGTCTGCGGCGTCGGGTCGACGATGTCGATCAGGCGCTTGTGGGTGCGCATCTCGAACTGCTCGCGCGACGTCTTGTCGACGTGCGGCGACCGGAGCACGGTCCAGCGATTGATGATGGTCGGCAGGAGCACGGGCCCCGAGATGCGGGCGCCGGTCCGCCGCACCGTGTCGACGATCTCCTTGACGGAGCGGTCGAGGAACCGCAGCTCCTTCTCCATCGCGATCGGCATGATCAGCTCGATCGACATCGTCACGTTGTCGCCGGGCATCACCATCTCCACGCCCGGCGGCAGCGTGCACACCCCCGTCACGTCCGTCGTCCGGAAATAGAACTGCGGCCGGTACCCGTTGAAGTACGGCGTGTGCCGCCCGCCCTCTTCCTTCGTCAGCACGTACACCTCGGCCTTGAACTTCTTGTGCGGCTTGATCGACCCCGGCTTCGCCAGCACCTGCCCCCGCTCCACGTCGTCCTTGTCCACCCCGCGCAGCAGCGCCCCGATGTTGTCCCCGGCCTGCCCCTCGTCGAGCAGCTTCCGGAACATCTCCACCCCCGTCACCACGCTCTTGCGCGTGTCGTGGATGCCCACGATCTCGATCTCCTCGCCCACCTTCACGATCCCCCGCTCCACCCGCCCCGTCACCACCGTCCCCCGCCCCGTGATCGAGAAAATGTCCTCGATCGGCATCAGAAACGGCTTGTCCACCGGCCGCGGCGGCGTCGGAATGTAGCTGTCCACCGCGTCCATCAGCTTCCAGATCGCTTCCGCCGCCTTCGGGTCCGCCGGGTTGTCGCTCGCCTGCAGCGCCGACCCCCGCACCACCGGCACCTCGTCCCCCGGAAAGCTGTACTTCTTCAGCAGCTCCCGCACTTCCAGCTCGACCAGATCCAGGATCTCCGGGTCGTCCACCATGTCGACCTTGTTCATGAACACCACCAGGAACGGCACGTTCACCTGCCGCGCCAGCAGCACGTGCTCCCGCGTCTGCGGCATCGGCCCGTCGTTGGCCGCCACCACCAGGATCGCCCCGTCCATCTGCGCCGCCCCCGTGATCATGTTCTTGATGTAGTCCGCATGGCCCGGGCAGTCGATGTGCGCGTAGTGGCGCTTCTCCGTCTCGTACTCCACGTGCGCCACCGCGATCGTGATCCCCCGCTCCCGCTCTTCCGGCGCGTTGTCGATCGATCCGTAGTCCCGCACCGCGATGTTCTTGTTCTTCGTGTGCAGCACCTTCGTGATCGCCGCCGTCAGCGTCGTCTTGCCGTGGTCGATGTGCCCGATCGTC
>JACPCW010000110.1 GCA_016184365.1 Candidatus Rokuibacteriota bacterium | reverse complement strand
CGCGCCGCCGGCCTCCTCGACGGAGCGGTTCATCGTGCCGGCATCGTCTTCGAACACGCGCAACTCGGCGATCTTGCGCGCCATCCACTCGGCATCGGCGTCCGCGTCGTCCGTGCCCGCGCCGAGGAGCACGAGCCAGCCGCCGCCGATCGCCCCGACCGTGCGGCCGTCGACGGTCACGCGCGCCTCGCTCACCCGCTGGAGCACCGCTCGCATGTCGTGTCACACTCCGAAGACGCGCGACCCGCGCGCCGGAGGCCTCATGATCGACTGGTCCGGCATCTTCCACATCATGGCGACACCGTTCCTCGACGACGGCCGTCTCGACGTCGAGGGCATCCCGCGCCTGGTCGACCGCGTGCTCGCCACCGGCGTGCGCGGCATCACCATTCTCGGCATCGCCGGCGAAGCGCATCGTCTCACCGACGAGGAGCGGCGGCGCGTCGTCGAGCAGGTCGTGAAGGAAGTGGCCGGTCGCGTGCCGGTCGCGGTCGGCGTGTCGGCGTCCGGCACGCATCTGGCGCAGGCGTTCGCGCGCACGTCGCGCGAGCACGGCGCGGACGCCGTGATGGTCGCGCCGCCGAACGGCTCGCGAAATCTCGATCTCGTCGCGGAGTACTACCACGCCGTCGCCGACGCCGCGCGCGTGCCGATCGTGCTGCAGGACGAGCCCGTCACGACGCAGGTGACGATGCCCGCGCCGTTCATCGCGCGCGTGGTGTCGGAGATCGCCGCGATCGAAGCCGTGAAGCTCGAAGAAGCGCCGACGCTGCCGAAGATCACGCGGCTGCGCGCGCTCGTCACGCGCCCGATCGCGATCTTCGGGGGTCTCGGCGGCGTGTATTTCTTCGAGGAGCTGTCGCGCGGCGCCGACGGCGCGATGACGGGCTTCCCCTACCCCGAAGCGCTCGAGGCCATCCGCGACCGGTTCATCGCCGGCCGCCGCGCCGACGCGCGCGCGCTCTTCTATCGATGGCTGCCGCTGATCCGGTACGAGAGCCAGCCCGGCGCCGTGCCGGGCACGTCCATGGCGATCCGCAAAGAAATCCTTCGACGGCGGGGGTTTCTGGCGACCGCGTACGTCCGGCCCCCCGCGACGACGCTCGACGCCGGCACGCTCGCGGAGCTCGACGAGCTGCTGGCCGCGGTCGCTGCGGACACCCCTTGACGACCACACACCGGGCTACTAATTTCTTGGCGTCGCCCGGCACCGGCCACGGCCGGTCCCCGGGCGGCGGCAACCCGTGAGGAGGCAGGAAGCGTGGCGACGCCCCGAGGACTGACGGCAAACGACGTGAGGCTGTCGACGACGATCACCACGCTGCGCGGGCGCATCCGCGAGCAGAGCGGCAAGCTCCTCGAGGATCTCGAGCGACTCCACGAAGCGATCGACGAGATGCGGCCGCTCGTCCACACCGTCGAGGCCTTCGATGCGCTCGAGGCGATGGACACGCAGACGTTCGAGGCGCTCGAGGCGCTGTCCCGGCTGCTCGCCCGCTCCGGTTTCCTCATGGAGGACGCCGCGCGCGCCGACGCCTGACGCGTCGCGCGCGCCCCTGCGCGCCGGGTCTTACGGCCCGGGCACGTTCCCGCGGAGGAACTCCTCGAACGGCCCGGTGATGCGCATGATCGCGTTCACGGGCCACGCGCCACGATGGATCGTGATCACGAACAGATCGCCGGCGATGCCCGCCTTGCGTGTCGCCGGCGTGTCCGGCGCGAACGCGATCCCGCGCGGCCCATCGCCGTCGGCGTAGCTCGCGAAATCCACGCGGCGTCCTTCGGGCGTGAGGATGAAGATCTTCCCGTTCTGACGATCGGCCACCCACGGGTGCTCGCCGGGACCGAAGACGAGTCCGGCGGTGACCGGACCGCGCAGCACCAGCGACGACGTCCCGTCGGGCTTCACGCACCAGATCTCGCCGGGACCACGCTGCCACGGCGCTTCCGCCACGCCGTCCGCGCCGATCCACAGCCGGTCCGCCCGATCGATGGCGAGCACGCGCGGCCGCAACACCGGAAACCAGTGCGGGTCGACGACGCGCCCGGTCGCGTCGAGCCGTACGATGCCGGCCTGCCCGCGATCGGCGACGTAGAGATGCCCGGCGCGATCGGCGACGGCGCCTTCCGGCTGCCGCAGCAGCGCGGGCACGCCGGTCTCGGGCGTCCCGCCGGCGACGAGCTCGGCTCGACCGTCGGCGATGCGGTACAGGACGCCGATGCGTCGATCGCGGTCGTAGGTCGTGACGAAGAGATCGCGTCCACGCACGGCCGCGATCTGGGCGTTGGGCAGCGGCGGTCCGTAGAAGTACTGGCGCTCGGTCTTCGGCGTGAACCGCACGCCGCCGAGGGGGAAGCGGTAGACCGGCCAGATATCCTCGACCTCGCCGCCCATGTAGCGGCGCCCCGTGCGCGCCACGTAGAGCGCGCCGTCCGGGTCGAACGCCATCGTGGACGCCGACGGGATGCCGCGGACCCCGCGCGTGGTCGACGCGTCGAACCCCTCGGCGGTGACGTAGACGTCGGACGTGAAGCCGGGCGGAAGCTTGATCTCGGCTCGTGCGGGAGCCGTGCCCGCAAGGAGGCTTGCCAGCGTGACCGCGATGACGAGCGCGCGCACGAAACGAGTGTAGCAGGGTGACCCCGCGGACGCGTATCGAGTGGACGGTCGACCGGGAGACACGGTTTCCGTTCGGCCGGGTCTCGCCGGACCCGGCGCGATGGCATCCGATCGGGTTTCCGCCGCCGTGGCCCGATCGCCCGTGGATCTACGGCGTCATGGTCGCGTCAGCGAACGGCGTCGTCGCGTGGCGCCGTCGCGACGACGCCGACGACCCCGTGCGCGCGATCCTGGGCGGCGGCGACCGGCCGGAGCGGATCGCCGATCGGCGCCACATGCGGATGCTGCGATGCTTCGGCGACGCCGCCGTTGGCGCGCAGACGGTCCGCGATCAGCCGACGCTGCTGCTCACGCCGCAGGAACCCGGCGACGAACCGGTCCCGGAGCTGTATCGGTTCCGCGCGGAGCACGGCCTGTCGCACCATCCGCGGAACATCGTGTACTCGCTGTTCGGACGACTGCCCCCGGAGCATCCGATCTTCACGACGGACGGTCTCGAGCCGATCGTCGTGACGACGGACGCCGGCGCCGGCGAGCTCGCGCGCCGGGGGCTGGACGCGCCCCGCGTGGCGCGCGTCGTCGACTATGTCCGCGAGCCGCGCGGGCTCGTGCGCGCGCATCAGCGGCTGGGCACCGATCACGGCGTGCGCTATCTCGCGTGCGAGGGCGGCGAGATCGACGAGGTGTTTCTGACGGTCACCGACGTGGTCGTCGACGACGCGCGACACGACGGCGTGCTCCGCATCATGGATTTCGAGGCGGAAGGCGCCGCGCTCGTCGCCGAAGGGCAGATCGCACCGGACAGCGGCTGGCGGTTCCAGCGCTGGCGCTTCGCGGACCGCTGACGCCGGTCAGGCGCGCGCGAACGCGGGTCAGGCGCCGGCGAAGCGGCAGACGGTCGCGCCGGCGAGCCGCAGGAAATCGGCCGCGCGCATGGTGATCGAGACTTCGTTGCTGCCGGCGTTGAAGACGATGGCTTCGCGACCGGCCAGCTCTTCGTCGACGAAGACCGGCAGGTCGAACAGGTTGCCGAAGGGCGGCACGGCGCCGGGGACGCACCCGGTCAGCTCGAGCAGCTCCTCGGAGCGCGCGAAGCGCAGCGTCCGTGTGCCGAGAATGCCGCGGAGCGCGGCGTTGTCGATGCGACGGTGCGCGGGCAGGACGCAATGCACCGCGCGGTCGCCGGTCTGGACGACGAGCGCCTTCGCGCCGTCTTCGAGCGCCGTGCCGCGGACGCGCGCGGCTTCTTCGCTGGTTCGCACGGGCGCGTGCTCGATGACCTGAAACGGCACACCGGCGTCTTCGAGGAACCGCACGAGCCGCGCCGTCACGGGCGTACCGGGATCCGTCACGCATCAATCGTACCGTTCGGAGGCCGCTTCGGCGTCCCGCATCCCGCGCGCCATGATCTCGTCGGCTTCGCCGCTGCGACCGGTGGCGCGCAGATGCGTCGTGAAGGCGAGCACGGTGCGCCGAAGCTCGGGATGCGCGGGGTCATGGGCCGATGCCTGGATGTCGATCGCCCGGCGGAAGAGCCGGTCGGCATCGTCCGGACGCGCTTCGAGCGCCGCAATCATCGCCTGCCCGCGCAGCACCACGCCGAGCGCCGGGTGGCGCGGCCCATGGACGGCCTCGATGACGGCCAGCGCGTCGGCGTACTGAGCCGAAGCGTCGCCGAGGCGTCCCTGCTCGCGAAGCGCGCCGGCGGCCGTCGCGCGCGCCCAGGCCGTGCTCGGGTGCCTCGGGCCGAGCGTGTCGGTGAAGATGGCGATCGCGTGTCGTGCGAGCCGCTCGCTCTTGGCGGCCTCCGCGCGCGCCCGGTGAACCGCCGCGAGACCGACATGCGCGCCCGCGACGGCGGCATGCCGCGGCGGGAACGCGCGCTCGAAGATCGCGAGCGCCCGCGTCGCGGCGCCATGCGCCACGTCGAGGCGCCCGGCATCGCGCGCGACGGCGGCGAGCCCGTGATGCGCCCAGCCGGCGGCGGGATGCTCGGCGCCGTACCGGCGTTCGAACAGGGCGAGCGCACGCCGGTACAGCACCTCGGCGTCGGACGTGCGTCCGCGGTCACGCGCGACGGCCGCGACGTTCATCACCGCCCATCCGGTCATCGGGTGGTCCGGGCCAACGACGCGCTCGACGATCTCGAGCGCGCGCCGGCCGGCGACGAGCGCTTCGGCGAATCGCCCCTGGTCGCGATGGAGCGCGCTCATCCCCTGCAGCGTCGCGGCCAGCGGGACCTCGGCGCCGCGCGCATGCTCGACAGTGGCGAGCGCCCGGCGGTACAGCGCGTCCGCGTCGGTGAATCGTCCCTGCACACGGGCGCCCGAGGTCGCGCGCGACGTGGCCGAGCCCGACGAGCGTGTGCGCCATCGTGAGACCGCGTCCGCGCCCGGCGCGCTCGAGCGTCGCGAGCGCGCGGCGATATTCCGTCCCGGCGTCCGCGTAGCGCGCCTGCTCGCGGTACAGCGCGCCCAGATGATTCAACGCGGCGCCGAGGTCCTCGCCGGCCGCCGGCAGCCGTTCAGCGACGCTGATCGCGCGGCGCAGCTCGCGCTCGGCGTCGCCATGCCGGCCGGAGCGCGCGTGCTGCAGGCCGGCGCCGACGTGCCGCTTCGCGTTGCCGCAGTCGGCGACGGCGGCGCCGGGACCCGGCACGAGGAGCCACGCGGCCGCGACGAGCACCAGGCGCTTCACGGGTCGGACTCGGCGAATCCCGGCGGCGTCGCGGGGTTGTTCGCCGCGTAGCTGTATTCGTTCAGCGCCTGCAATGGCGCGAGGTCGCGGACTTCTGCATCCGCGTCGAGGAACCGGCCGAGCGTCGCGTCGTAGAGCCGCGTGCCGGACGCGGCGCGGTCCGCGAGCCAGTCGATGTCGCCCGGCGCGCCTTCGAGACGGGTGACGTCGCCCCACGGGCCGTATTCCACGAGCCGGCGCCGAGCGCCGCGAGCGTCGGTGACGACGTGGGTCCGCTCGACCTGATCCGCGTGGCGGTACATCACGTCGCCGGTCGACGTGCGCGTGACGGGTCCGACCCGCTTGATCGCCACCCCGAACGGGTCGATCAGGTAATCAGGAAACGGCATCCGGGTCACGCCGGCCGGCGTCGTCCGTCTGACGGGTCGTCCATCGGCGTCGTAGTCGTACGTCACGGCGCCTGCCGCGCCCGCGCTCACCCGCTGGAGTCGACCGTCGAGATCCCGGGCGAGCGTCAACGTCCCGGCCCGGCCGGCGTACCCGTCGGCGTCGTAGACGAAGTCGCGGCCGTCGCTCGTCGCGCTGACGGCCGACGGATGCGCGGCGTCCGCGTACGCGTACACCGCCGCCCCGCGGATGACGAGATTGCCGGTGACGTCGTAGCGATACTCTTCGAACGCGCCGTCGGGCCACGCGCGCGTGCCGACGAGCCGGCCGAGAAGGTCGTAGGTGAAGATGCGCCCGGCCGTGCCCAGGGTGTCGACGATGCGAACGAGGTGGCCGGCGTCGTCGTACGTGAAGCCGAGCGCCTGCACGCGCGCGCCACCGCTCGACGTCGTGAGCCACTTGAGGCGGTGATGGCGACGGTCCGCGGCCTGATCGTAGTAGGCGAGCGTCGTGGTGGCGCCGTTTGCGAAGTCGATCCTCGTGCGCTGTCCGCGCGCGTTGTACGCGATGGCGGTGAGATACCCCGGAATGGCGGCCAATCGGCCGGCGTCGTCGTACCGGTAGGTCACCGTCTCGCCGTCGGGGTCCGTGCGACTCGTGACGCGCCCCTGCGCGTCGTACGTGTACGAGGTCGCGTACGTGTCGCCGTCGAGGAGCCGGCTCGCGCGGATGACGCGGCCAGCGGCGTCGTACGTGAACGTGGTCGACGTCGCGAGGTCGTTCACGCGGGTGAGACGGCCCATCGTGTACGGCGCCGCGGCATTCGGCTCGTCGTAGACCCACTCGACGCGCGCGCCGTCGGGATAGTGCCTGGTGACGAGCCGTCCGGCGAGGTCATAGCCGAACGCGACCGTGCGTCCCGCCGCGTCGACGCGCGCGACAAGCGAGCCGCGCGCGTCATAGCGGTATCGCGACGTGCCGCGGTTCGGCGTCGTCAGCTCGGTGAGTCGCCCGAGCGCATCGCGTCGCAGGATCCAGACGCGGCCGACCGAGTCGCTGATGCCGGTGAGATCGCCGGCGGCATTCCACGCGTACGCGGCCGCGAGTGTCTCGGTGCCGGCCGTCTCCTCGAGCCGGACGATGCGACCGTACGCATCGACGTGGCGACGCCGGACGATGCCCCGCGCGTCCGTCGTGGTGTCGACGCCCGCGGTGTAACTCGTCGTCAGGCGCCGTTCGTCGGGATACGTGACCTGGGTCACGCGGCCGAGCGCGTCGTATGTCGCACGCGTCCACGCGGGAGCTTCGCCCGGTCCATACGGCGCCGACCGGTCCGTGACGAGCCCGCGCGGGTCGAAGACGCGCTCGGTGACGATCGACTGGCCGCCCGGCGCTGGTGCGCGCTGGCGATACACGCGTCCCTGGCCGTCGAACGAGTCTTCGAGCCATCCCGTCAGCGCGGTGCCGTGCTCGCGGGTCCGGTAGGTCACGATCCGCTGAATCGTCGGGCTGCCGAGGTCCAGGTATTCCCACGTCGTCGAGCCGGACGCCGAGGCGGTATCGAGCGGCCCCGTGACGCGCGTGAGACGTCCGAGGCCGTCATGGGCGTACGTCGTCGTCGCACCGTTCCCGTCGGTCGTTTCCCTGATCGCGCCCGTCCCCGCGTCGTACGCGAACGTCGTCGTATGGCCGAGACACGTCGTCACCGCGACCGGATGTGCGCGGTCGTCGTCGAAGCTCGTCGTCGACGTGCAACCGGCGGGGTCGGTCACGGACACGCGGTTGCCATACGCGTCCCACTCATGCGTCGTGACCGCATTGCCGGCGGCGCCGACGGCGCCGGCGAGACGGCGCTCGTCGCGCGTGAGGACGCCGCGCGTACCGACGGCGCCCCAGGCGAGCCCGTCGTACGCGAGCCAGCGCTCGCGCCCGACGGCGCCGGACGCGTCCTGGAGCGCCACGCGGGCCGGTTGATGGATCCAGGCCGTCGCGTTCACGACCCAGTCGGTCCATTCGTCGCGCTCGTCGCCCGACACCGCGACGTCGCCGAGCGACCGCACCCGCGTGCGGTTGCCGTGCGCGTCGTATTCGAACTCCTCCGCCGTGGTCCGGCACGTCGCTTCGCCATCGCACGCCGCCACGCGCGTCCGCGCCAGCAACGCGGCGGTCGCGGCCCCGACCGTCGGGACCGCCGCCCAGTCGTGCGTGATGTCGCGATACAGCGCGCCATCGCCCGCTCGCACCTGGACGCGATAGGCACGGCCAGCGCGGCCGTCGTCGTCGAGAAACCACGTGTCGGTCATCGTCCCGACCGGATCGATCTGCCGGACGGAGACATAGCCGCGGAAGCGGCCGGCCGCGTCGAGGACGGGCTCGGTGTACCCGTACGTCGTCGTCGCGACGCCGCCGCGGCCGTCGTCCAGCGTGCGCGTCGCGACGCGGTGCCGATCGAGCGCGCCGGTATAGACGTAGCCGAGCAGCTCGCCGCTGTTCGGCGCCGTCGACCCGGCGCAGCTGCCGGTGCCGCAGTTCCGATAGAGCGGAATGGTCCCGGCGACGGCAGGCGCGGTCGGGCTGAGGGCGTAGCCGAGCGGGATCGCGTGCGTGCCGTCGGACGCGGCCCCGAGACTCCAGTCACCGCAACTGGTGAGCGCGCCCGAGCGACACGTCGAGTAGATCGGTCCCGCGTCAGCGGTGGCCACGCTCAGCAGATGCCCGAGGACGGTGGACGTGCCCCACGGGTCGGGATCGTCACACACCCCGCGGTCGGCGCAGCCCGGCGCCGAGCACACCGAGTAGAGCGGCGTGGTCACGAGACGCTCGTAGCCGTACCGCACGACGCCGCCGAGCGCGTTCCGTGCGCTCGCGAGGCGACCGGACGGCGTATAGGTGAACGTCGCCACCGGTGACACGGTCGCGCCGTCACCGCCGACCATCGTGAGCGCCACGAGCGTGAGATCCCCGGTGGCGCCACCGGCCCAGACGGCCCCGGGATCACGGTCGATGGAATGGTCGTACGCGAAGACGTAGGTGCGCACGACCGCGGTCCCGACGCGGATCGTGAGCGACTCCAGGCGTTGTCTGTCGACGAACGCCGGCGTCCCGGCGTCAGCGGGCCAGTCGGATCGGTCTCCGTATGTGAACGTCACCTCGCGCGGCGTGCCGACGGGCGCGCCGCCGACAGACGCCCACGCCATCGTCGCCGGGTAGATCGCCTGGTCGTAGGTCTGGCCGCTCGGAAGCGTCGCGGGCTGTTTCGTGTACGTGTGGCGGACGGAGACACCACTCGGTGTCCGCATCTCGTCCACGTGATACGCGCGCGTCACCGGAGTGGCCCGATCGGGACCGAGCGTCGTCGTCCGGCTCGCCGCCGTCGATCCCATCCGCCAGACGACGCCGTCTTTCGTCGTGAGCGTCCACGCGTCGGCACTGCGGTCGTGCTCGAGCCGGACGAACGTGTCGTCGCGCGTGCGATAGAGCGACGCCGCCGCATCGACGACGACGAGGTCGTGACGCGCGCCGTCCCGCAGCAGCGTGAACGCGTCGTCGGCCGTCGCGACCGTGTCGCGCGGATCGCGGACGATGACGGGACCGACGTCGAGCGTCCAGCCGAGTCCCGTCATCGCCGCCGGCGCGCTCACGGCGAGCTCGTCGACCGCCCCGCTGTCGTAGCGAAGCGTGAGACTCGGCGCGAGCCGGCCGGCGCCGACCGGAACGACGAGCGGCAGCTCGACCCGTGCCGCGCCAGTCAAGGGGTCAAGTCCGAAGCGCTCGGACGGCACGCCCAGCGTCAGTGGGTCGGGCCGCGACGGCGGCGAAGACGTGCCCGCGGCCACGCCCGTCGGGGACCCGTCGCTATCCGACGCGGTGGTCGCAGCACCCGCCGCGGCAGCGATGGCGACGAGGCCGAAGTCGTTCGCCGCGCCCGGTGTCGGAACCTGACGCGCGTTTCGTCCGCGCGCGAGCCATCGGCTGTCAGGAACGTTCGGATCGGTCGGCAGACTCGTCTCGACCGTATCCGGCACCCCATCGCGATCGCTGTCGGCCAGTGCCGCAGCCGGCGACGGAAGCGCCGCGAGCACCGTCGCGGTGTGCAGCACGTCGGCGCTCCAGCTGCCGTCCTGGCGTTGGCGCTCGACCAGGAAGTCGAGCGCCGCGGCGGTCGCCGCATCGTTCGGCCGAAGCGCGGTCAGCGCCCGATAGACGAGCGCCGTCTCGAGCACCTCGCTGACACCGCCGTCACCGAAGCCGCCGTCGGCGTGACGGCGCGTCGAGAGCAGCCACGCAAGACCGGCGTCGACGATCGTCGCGACGCCATACGTCGTGCCGGCACACGAGCCGAGCGACGTCCAGCCGCGCGCGCGGCTCGTCGCGTCGATCTCGAGCAGGTTGTAGACGGTCGGGACGATGGCGCCGCGCGCCGACGGCGGCGCCGTGCCG
Source organism: Candidatus Rokuibacteriota bacterium (assembly GCA_016184365.1). Taxonomy (GTDB): domain Bacteria; phylum Methylomirabilota; class Methylomirabilia; order Rokubacteriales; family CSP1-6; genus AR8. The sequence continues at coordinate 91,123 of JACPCW010000110.1, read as the reverse complement.
CCCGCCGGCCGAACGTACGACCAGCTGCCGTGCACCGATGCCTCGCCGGCGTTCTGCGCGCTCGCGACCAGGCACAGCGCCGCCTCGATCTCGCTGTCCGGCGCGGCGAGCTGCGCGAGGCGTAGCCCCGTGAGCGCGAGCGCGGTGTCGGGGAACGTCGTGTCGTAGCGCGCGTACGCGCCCCACCCGAAGCTCGGGTTGCGCCACGCGCGTAACGTTTCCGCGGCGGAGGTCACGTCGAGACCGGCCGTGGCCGTCGCGATCACCTGCCGTGCGAGCGAATCGACGCTGCTCGGATGCGCATTGCCCAGCCATGCCACGCCGGCGGCATACGGGTAGCTCTTCACGCCACTGATCTCGAGCGCCTCGATCGCGGTCGCGGTCGCGACGAACTCCGAGCCGGCCGGGCCGCGCCAGCTGCCGTCAGCGCGCTGGTGCGTCAGCATCCAGGCCAGCCCCCGGCTGCGCGCGGCGTCGACCTGCGCGCTGCCGGCCGCCTCGCCGGCAGCCGCCAGCGCGCCGAGCGCGCACATCGCCGCCAGGGCGGCCGCGACTTTCATGACACGAGCGCGGCGACGCGCGCGGCGTCCGCGATCACCGGCCGCAGTGGCGCGGGGACGCGTCCGTGCGCGAGGTCGTCGGCGATGACGGGAAACACGCGAAGGTACGCGGCGCAGTACGGGTCCTTGCGGAGCGCGTCGCCGAGGAATCCGAGCGCGTCGGCCGGACACCCGCCGTGACAGATGCGGCTCCACGAGCACTCGCGACATTCGTCGGGGAGCAGGAGCTGGCGCCGGAAGACGGTCAGGCGGACGGGACTGTGCAGCAGCGTCGCGAGATCGGTGTCGAGCAGGTTGCCGTAGAGATGCTCGCGCGAGCCGGCCAGCGCCGGGCAGTACGAGACGGTGCCGTCGGTGGACACGACGAGATTGCCGGCGGCGCAGTCACCGGCCATGTGGTTGCCGACCGGCTCGCCGAGCGCGACCGCCCGCGCCAGACGATCGAGGAACACCGGCCGCGCGCGCGGCGCGGGGTCGTCGCGATAGCGCTCCCAGATACGCACGAGCCAGCGCCCGTACTCGTCGGCGCTGATGCCGTACGTCCCGATGTTCGCCTTGCCGTTCCCCTCGCCCCACGGCGCCATCGGATACGTCTCGAAGGGACACCCGAGCGCGCCGAAGAAGTCGTAGACCTCGTCGGGCCGATCGACGCACGCGCGATTCACGACGGTGATGGCGCCGACGGCGACGCCCGCGTCGCGACACTGCCGGTATTTGTCGAGCCACCGGTCGCGGAACGCCTCCCAGCTGCCGGCGAGGTTGCGGAGTCCCCAGTCGAACGACGTCCCGATGCCACCGCCGAACTCGTCGCGCAGGAGCGCGAGCCACTCGCGATCGATCAGCAGGAGGTTCGACTGGATCGCGGTGCGCACGGTCACGCCGACCTCGCCGAGCAGCGCACGGACGCGCGGCATCGCATCGCGAAAGAACGCCGGCCCCATCAGCAGCGGCTCGCCGCCGTGCCACACGAGCTGCATCGTGCGTCCCGGCACGGGATGCGCCCGGAAGTACTCCTGGAAGCGCACGACGATCCGCTCGAAGGTGGCGACGTCCCACTTGCGACTCGACCGCAGGTATTCCTGGTTCACGAAGCAGTGCGCGCACCGGAGCTGACAGCGCTCGGTCGGTTTGATCCAGACGCTGACGAGTCGACCGGCTTCCCAGGACTTCGACGGCGGGCGAGCGTCGTAGTTCATGCGCGCATCGTGAAGCGGCGCGCGCGAGCGCTCAATGCACGGACGTGCCGAGTTCTTGTACGCGCCTGCCCCGCGCGTGGCGGGCGCGGGACCGCGGGCGGGGGGTCATTTCCGGGTCCATGAGACGTCTGCCTCATTGACTCGTGTTCCTGCGACGCTCCTTAATGCGGCACCACGGCTCGGACGAGACCAGGGAGGTGCGAGATGATCCGATCTCCGATCCCCGTTGTGGCCGGAACGATCGCTGTAGTCTGGTTCGCGGCGACCGCGATCGGTGGAGCCACGCCCGCGTTCGCCCAGAAGCAGGTCTGGAATCACAACGTCTTCGGCCCGCCGCGCGCGGTGACGAAGGGCATCGAGGCGATGGCGGAGTTCTACAAGAAGGAATCCAACGGCGACGTCGAGGTGAAGATCGCCTACGGGGCCGCGCTCGGGCCGGAGCGGCAGGCGCCCGAGGCGATCAAGGCCGGCGGCTACGAAGGCGCCCAGATGTGCGCCGGCTACTACCCGAACAAGTTCCCGCTCCTGAGCGTGATGGAGCTGCCGTTCCTGACGCCGCGGGATCTCGTCGCGCGCGCCGAGGTCGAGCACACCGTGCTGAGCCACCCGCTGATCGTCAAGGAGATGGCGGAGCGCTGGAACATCAAGTATTTCGGGCCGACGTTCCTGCCGGCGTACGAGTTCATGGGGAACAAGCGGATCGCCTCCGTGGCGGACATGAAGGGCGTGAAGATGCGCATCTCGGGCCTGAACGCGAAGGCGCTCCAGGCCTTCGGGGCGGTGCCGACGATGGTGACGGCGCCAGAAGGCTACACCGCGCTCGAGCGCGGCACGATCGACAGCTTCGGGTTCCCGTACTCGTACACCTTCGGCGCCTACAAGATGTACGAGGTCTCGAAGTACGTGACCGACGGCATGGCCATGAGCGGCTTCCAGTGCTTCCAGGGCATCAGCCTGACCGCCTGGAACAAGCTCCCCGAGGCGCTCAAGGCCACGCTGCCGCAGGCGCAGGAGCTGGCGACGCGGGCGCTGGTGAAGGCGTACAGGGACGCCGACGAGAAGTGGATCCCGCTCTTCAAGCAGAAGCTCGAGGTGACGCCGTTCCCGCCCCCCGAGCGCGCCAAGCTGGCCGCGGGCGCCAACGAGATCTGGGAGGCCTGGGTGAAGGAGCAGGAGGCCGCCGGGCGGCCCGGCCGGCAGATCCTCGACTTCGTCAAGGCCGAAACCGCGAAGCACGAGAAGTAGCCCAGGCCGAGCGGCCCGGGACTTGTACGAGCTCGCGATCCTCGTGGCCGTCGTCGTCGCCCTCATGGCGGCGGCGACGGCGGTCGCCGGCCCCGTCGGCCGCGCGCTGTGGCTGGTCGAGTACGCGCTGCTCTGCGGCTCCGTCGTGGCGATCCTGTTCGTGATGGGCTTCGTCTGCGCCGAAGTCGTGATGCGCTACGCCTTCAACTCCCCGATCCCCGGCCACCTCGAAGGCGCGGAGCTCCTCATGCCGATCATCGTGTTCCTCGCGCTGTCCTACACGCAGGCCACGCGCGGCCACGTCGGCATGGACCTCGTGCTGGACGCGCTGTCGCCGGCGGCGCGGCGTTACGCCACGATGGCGACGCTCCTCGTCAGCATCCTGGTCTGCGCGATCCTCGCGTACTTCAGCGGGAAGAACGCCCTCCAGCTCTGGGCGTACGACGACGTCACCATGACGCCGCCGTACTTCAAGACGTGGCCCGCGGCGGCGGCGATTCCGCTGGGTTACGGGCTCGTGTCCCTGCGCATGTTCGTCCAGGTCCTGCACCTGTTCGATCCCGAACGCTTCCCGGCGAACGAGCCCGACACGCACTCCGGGCCGGCGGTCGAGTAGGAGCCCCGTCCGATGGACCCGGTCACGCTCGGCGTCGCCTCGTTCGTCGCGCTGACGGTGCTGCTCGCCTCGGGCGTGCGGATCGCGTTCGCGACCGCGCTCTGCGGATTCCTCGGCCTGTGGTTCCTGCGCGGCTACGATCCGGCGGCGGCGCTGTCCGCCACGAGCATCTTCGGTCACGTCACGAACTACAACCTGCTCGTGCTGCCGCTCTTCATCGCGATGGGCTACTTCGCCTATCACGCCGGGATCACGCGCGACCTCTACTGGACGGCGCGGCAGTGGTTCGGCCACCTGCCCGGGGGCCTCGCGATCGCGACGATCGTCGGCGCGGCCGGCTTCGCCGCGGCGTGCGGCGCCTCGACCGCCTCGGCCGCGGTCATGGGCCGGGTCGCCTTGCCGGAGCTCAAGAAGTACGGGTACGACGACAAGATCTCGACCGGCTGCGTGGCGGCCGGCGGGACCCTGGCGACCATGATCCCGCCCTCGGTGCTGATGGTCGTCTACGGCTTCATCGCCGAGGAGTCGATCGGCGCGCTGCTGCTCGCCGGCATCCTCCCGGGCCTCCTCGAGGCGTTCAGCTACGCGATCATGCTGCTCGTGCGCTTCCGTATCGATCCGCGCCTCGGGCCGCCGATCCGGGGCATCACGTGGGCGGAGCGCTTCCGGTCGCTCATCGGGGTCTCGGGAATGATCGTCCTGGTCGTGCTGGTGATGGGCAGCATCTACACCGGCGTCGCGACGCCGACCGAGGCGGCCGGCGTCGGCGCGCTCGGCGCGCTCGCGATGGCCGTGCGGCGACTCAGATGGCGGCAGTTCTGGGCCGCGATGGTCGAGACGGCCCGAGCCTCCTCGCTGATCTTCGCGATCGTCGCCGGGGTGCTCATCTACGTCAACTTCCTGGGATTCACGGGCATGCCCGGCGCCGTCGCGCAGTCGATCGCAGGGCTCGACGTGCCGCCGATGGTCGTGCTGATCGGGATCCTCGGCCTCTATCTCGTCCTGGGCATGTTCCTGGACGGCATCGGCATGTTGCTGCTGACGGTGCCGGTCGTCCTGCCGACGATCCAGCATCTCGGGGTCCACCCGATCGTCTTCGGTGTCCTCGTCATCCGGATGGTGGAGATCGGGCTCATCACGCCGCCGGTCGGGCTCAACGTGTACGTGCTGCGCGGGGTGGCGCCGAACGTCAGCATGGGCGACATGTTCCGGGGGTGCGGCTGGTTCGTCGTCGTCGACATCGTCAACGTCGCCATCCTGCTCGCGTTTCCGCAGATCATCCTGCTGATCCCGCAGACCATGATCCGCTAGCGACAGTCACGACCCGAGCCCGAGCGAGCGCGCGATCACGCCGAGCTGGATCTCGTTCGTCCCCTCCCCGATCCACGCCTCGGGCGCGTCGCGGTAGAGACGCGCGATCTTCATCTCTTCGAGGTAGCCGGCACCGCCGTGGAGGAGGAGGGCGTCGGCGGCGACGCGGACGGCGAGCTCGCTCGCGAGGCACTTCGCCATCGACGCCTCGCGCACGGACTCGCGGCCCGCCATGCGGAGGCGCGCGGCGCGGTGGATCATGAGCCGCACGGCGTCGATCCGCGCCGCCATGTCGGCAAGCTTGAACGCCACGTAGTACGCGGCGTAGGCGCACAGCGCCGGCATCGCGCGCAGCGCCGCTCGATCGCTGCCGCCGAAGCGGGCGCGCAGCTCGGCCTCCCGCTCCGCCACCCGGCGCTCCAGGCCGACGTGCGTGGCCGGGTTCGCGACGTCGCGCATGACCAGGATCCCGGCCACCGCGCCGGGCCAGGTCGTGTTCCACGCGGGCGAGACGCTGAACATGCGAGTCGCTCCGGCCCGAGGCCGAAGTCTTCGGCCTACCCCGTGATGGTCTGCCTGCCGTCGAGGTAGATCGTCTGTCCGGTCATGAAGGCCGAGGAGGCGAGGTAGACGAAGTCGGTGTCGACGTAGCCGGGCGCCAGACAGTTGACGCGAATGCGTGCATGGTGGGGTCGTCGGGCGGCGGCAGCGCGGACGCCGGCACCGGCTCCCAGTCCACGACGGCGTCCAGCCAGGCGAGATCGCGCGCCGGGAACACGGCGGCGTTCGGCGCGTGCGCGCGCAGCCAGCGCCGCGCGTAGAGCACCGCGACCAGCAGCTTCCGCCAGTCGTCGACGTCCTCCCGCAGCGTCTGGCCGTCCGAGAAGAGGAGGCTCGAGGCGTAGAGGTGGTAGGCCGTGTCGGCGACCGGCCGGGCTTCCAGCTCGCGCTCGGGCTTCGAGAGATCGGGCCAGCGCCGCACCTGCTGCTCGACGGTCTCCAGCGTCCGGAGCGCCACGTCCACCCACGGCTTCGCGCCGCGGTCGGACACGGTGGCGAGACGGCGCGACACGAGCCCGAGGAACGGATCGAGACACCCCTCGCGCATGAGGGCGCGCTGCACGTCGAGCGCGACGACGTTGGACGTGCCCTCCCAGATGGCGCCGAGGTAGCTGTCGCGGACGAGCCGCGCGTTCGGCCACTCCTCGATGTAGCCGTTGCCGGCACGCACGTTCATGGCCTCGCTCGCCACCCAGCGTGCGCGCATCGTCGTCCAGTACTTCGCGAGCGGGGTGAGGAGGCGGAAGAGCTTCCGATCCTCGGCGGACCCGGCGTCCCAGCCGTCGAAGACGGCCGCGGCGCCGAGGACGACGGTCGTCGCGGCCTCGCTGTCGAGCAGCATCTCGAAGAGGTTCTGGCGGAGCAGCGGCAGCTCCGCGAGCGCCCGGCCGAAGGCGGCGCGGCCCCGCGCGTGGACGAGCGACTCGAGCAGGCTCCGCCGCATGATGCCGGCGGCGCGGATCGCGTTCGCCAGGCGCGAGACGTTGACCATCTCCATCATCTGCTTGAAGCCCTGATCGGGCTCCCCGACGAGCCACGCGACGGCGCCGGCGTAGGTCACCTCGCCCGTCGCCATCGAGCGCGAGCCGAGCTTGTCCTTGAGCCGGTTGAGCGTCCACGCGTTCTTCGTCCCGTCGGGCAGGACCTTGGGAACGAGGAACATCGCGAGGCCCTTCGTCCCCGGCGGCGCGCCCTCCGGGCGGGCGAGCGTGAGGGCCACGTCGGCGTTCGCGTTCGAGCAGAACCACTTGTCGCCCCAGAGTCGCCAGGCGCCGTCCGCGTCCCGTCGCGCCACCGTCGTCGAAGCGCCGACGTCCGAGCCGCCGGTCTTCTCCGTCATCCACTGCGTTCCCTGCCAGAGCGCGTCGAAGTCCGTGGTCGTGAGCCGCGGAAGGTACCGGGCCTGGAGGTCCGCGCTGCCGTAGCGGCGCAGCATGCGCGTTGTCGAGTCGGTCACGTTCACCGGGCAGAGGAGGCCGAACTCCGCCTGCGAGAACAGGTAGACGAGCGCGTACTTGAGGAGGTGCGGCGCCTGTCCCGGCCAGCCGAGCACGCCGTCGCGGTGCGACATCGCGGCGAGCCCGAAGCGCGAGAACGCGAGGCGCTCGAGCTCCCGGTACGACGGGTGGCGCACGACCTCGTCGATGCGGCGTCCACGCTCGTCGTAGGGCCGGAGGGTCGGCGGGTTACGGTCGGCCTCGGCGGCGAGGGCGTCGAGCACGTCGCCGGCCGCCTCGCCCATCGCGACCAGGTGCGGCTCCGCGCGCTCGAACACCTCGCGGGGCATGAGCGCACGGCAGAGCCACTGGAGGTTCGCGTCCTCCCGGTAGAAGTTGAGGCCGCGGGTGGTCGGCATCGCGTCCTGCTGGGGCACGGGGCGGGACATGCGGGAGTGCCTCCTCGTCGTCCGGTGTCGCGCGAGTGCCACGGCACGGCGTGCCCAGCCTCGCATGCGGCGAGTCTGCGGCGGACCGCCGTTCGCGGCAATCGAATAATCGGTGCCGCGGCGCGAGTCCGCCAGGCGCACCGGGAAAATGATGCGGACGGCCGGTTGGCGTCGCCGGGCGCGACCGATGTGATACGGGCACCCGCGCCATGGACGAGCACACCGCCACGGAGCTGATCACCGGGCTGCGCGACCGTCGCCAGACCGTCGTCCTGACCGACGCCGAGGTGCGCCGCCTGCTCACCTTCCCGGACTGCATCGAGCAGCAGGCGCTCGCGTTCCGCGAGTTCTCCGCCGGCCGCGTGCTCGCGCCGCTCCGGACGCGCATCGAGCTCTCCCCCGAGCGGGCGAGCACCGCGATGCTCGGCTCCGTCCCCGCCCTTGGGGGTCTCGGGTGCAAGGTGCTGGCGCGCTGCCTGACCAACGGCGAGCGTGGCCTGCCGACGCTGCTGGGCACGCTCGTGCTGCTCGACCCGGAGACCGGTCTGCCGCTGGCGTTCTTGAGCGCGACCTACCTGACCAACGCCCGCACCGCCGCCGCGGTGGCCCTCGCGGTGCGCGTGCTCTCGCGCCCGGACGCGACCACTGCCGGCGTGTACGGGAGCGGCCCGCTGGCGCGGCTCGTCCTGGAGGCGCTGACGCACGTGAGACGGCTCCGCACGGCGGTCGTCTACTCTCCGACGCCGGAGCATCGCCGGCGCTACGCGGCGGAGATGTCGGGCCATCTCGGCCTCGCCGTGACCGCGGCCGACGATCCTGCGGCCCCGGCCGATGCCGACCTGGTGGTGGCCGCCACGTCGTCACCGACGCCGGTGCTCGCGGCTCGCCACCTCCGTCCGGGGACGACGATCGCCTCCGTCGCGGCCCGTCACCGCGAGCTGCCGGTCGGAGCGCTCCGGGGCAACCGGCTCGTGGTGGATTCGCGGGAGGCCGCGCTCCACGAAGCCGGAGAGCTCGTGGCCGGCATCGCGTCGGGCGAGCTGGACGCGACGGCGATCGCCGCCGAGCTCGGCGAGATCCTGCTCGGCCGCGCGCCGGCCCGGCAGCGCGACGACGAGATCTGCGTCTTCAAGTCGACCGGGCTCGCCGTCCAGGACGTCGTGACCGCGCGGGGTGTGCTGGCGGCCGCACTCGCGTCGGGCACGGGGACGCGCGTGACGATCCACGACAGCGCGGCGTGACACGCACGCGCGCGGCGCCGGTGTCGCGGACCCGTGCCGACGACGCCACTCAGGCGGAGGGCGCCGAGCCGGGCAGCCGGATCGGGAACGGGACGTCCGGATACTTCTCGACGAGCTGGCGCCACACGCGCTGGCCCAGCGCCTCCGCCCGCGCGACGACGTCGGCTTCGTCGATCGTCAGCACGCGGCGATCGCGCATCAGCCAGCGACCATCGACCATGACGGACTCGACGTCACCGGCCTGGCCGTTGTGGATGAACGCCGACACGATCCGGACGTTCGGCACGAGGTGCGGGCGGCGCGCGTCCACGACCGCGAGGTCCGCTTTCTTCCCCACCTCGAGGCTGCCGACCTCGGCGCCGAGCCCGAGCGCGATGGCGCCGTTCCGCGTCGTCCACTCCAGCACGTCTTCGGGCCACGGACGCTCGCCGTCCTGGCGCGCCACGCGCTCCATGAAGAGCCCGGTGCGCATCACTTCGAGCATGTCGTGCGCCATGTTGTCGGAGCCCATCGCGATCGTGGCGCCCGCGGCCTCGAGCGCCTGGATCGGCGGCGCCGATCCCCGGCGCGCGGCCATCGCGGCGTTGTGGGAGACGAACACGCGGCTGCGGCCCAGCAGCGCGACTTCCGCGGGCGAGAGGTAGCGGCAGTGCGCGCCGATCATGCGCGGACCGAGGAACCCGCACTGGAACAGGTACTCCGTCGGGCGGAGGCCGCGCACCCGCATGACGGCGTCCACCTCCCATTGACTCTGGTTCACGTGGATCGTGGTGCCGAGGTTCCGGCGCTCGGCGAGCTCGCGCGCGGCGCGCAGGAGATCCGGCGAGCACGCCTCGGCGGCGTGCGCGGCGACGAGGCAGGTGATGCGGCCGCGCTCGGCGCCGTGCCATCCGGAAATCAGGTCGTCGACCGCGCGCAGCGTCTTTTCACCGCGCGCCGGCGAGTACGTGAACCGGCCGTCGCGGACGCCGGCCGGATCGAGATCGCTCGACGACGGCCCGAACACGATGCGCAGCCCGCTCGCGACCACGGGCTTCGCATAGTCCGGAATGCGGAAGCCGACGTCGAACAGCGTCGTGGTGCCCCCGCGCAGCGCTTCGAGCGCGCCGAGCGTGGCGAACACGGCGTTCTCCTCGGGGGACAGCAGATCCGTCACCGTCTGCGGGAACGCGAGCGTCGACGGGAATCCGAAGTCCTCCTGGATGCCGCGCGCCACCGTGAACCACAGATGCGTGTGGCAGTTCACGAGCCCGGGGAACACGGCCTTGCCGCGGCCGTCGACACGCTCGGCGTCGGGAAAGCGGCGGTCGATCTCGTCGCGCGGGCCCACGGCGGCGACGCGGTCGCCGCCGACGGCGATCGAGGCGCCATGGCGCACCGTGCGCGCCGCATCGGACGTGACGACGGTGGTGTCGCGAATCACGAGGGTCATGCCGCGATCTTTGCACGAACCCCGAGCGGCATGCATAATGCCGGCCTCACCGAAGGAGGCACGCATGGCACGCATTTCGCGACGAGCATTCCTGATCGGCGCAGCGACCGTGTCCGGCGCGGTCGCGGTGGCGCCCTCCGCCCGCGCGCAGAAGCGCGGCGGCGCCATCCGCATCGTCCCGATCGCCGACCTCAAGGTCCTCGACCCCATCTGGACGACGGCCTACGTCACCCGCGATCACGCATACCTCGTGTACGACACGCTGTTCGCGAGCGACGCGAACCTGAACGTGAAGCCGCAGATGGTGGACAAGTGGACGACGAGCAAGGACCACATGAAGTGGTCGTTCACGCTCCGCGACGGCCTCAAGTTCCACGACGGTTCTCCGGTGACCGCCGAGGACTGCGTCGTGTCGCTCGCGCGCTGGGGCAAGAAGGACTCGCTCGGCAAGCTGATGATGGCCGCCACCGGCAAGCTCGCCGCGACCGACAAGAAGACGTTCGTGCTCGAGCTGAAGGAGCCGTTCGGCGCGGTGCTGGACGCGCTCGGCAAGCCCTCGAGCAACGTGCCGTTCATCATGCCCGCGCGGCTGGCCTCGACCGACGCCAACCAGCAGATCAAGGAAGTCGTCGGCTCCGGCCCGTACCGGTTCGTGAAGGACGAGTGGCAGCCCGGCAACCAGGTGGTGTACACGCGCTTCGAGGGCTACGTGCCGCGCAACGAGAACCCGAGCGGCGCCGCCGGCGGCAAGCGCGCGAACGTCGACCGCGTGATCGCGCGCTACATCCCCGATGCGGCGACCGCGAGCGCGGCGCTGGAGGCCGGTGAGATCGACTGGTGGGACAACCCGCCCGCCGACTTCGCGACGCGCCTCGAGAAGAATCCGAACATCACCGTGTTCGTGAAGAATCCCGGCGGCATCCAGGGCTGGGTGCGGCCGAACCACCTGTTCCCGCCGTTCAACAACAAGAAGGCGCGGCAGGCGCTGCTGCACATGGTCGACCAGGAGATGTACCTCCAGACGGTCATCGGCAACCCGAAGTACTACCGCACGTGCCCGACGTACTACATGTGCGGCACGCCGTACGAGACGGCCGCCGGCGCGCCGCGCAAGCCGGATCTCGAGCGCGCGCGGCAGCTCATGAAGGAGAGCGGCTACGACGGCAAGCCGATCGTGCTGCTCGACCCCGCCGACAACCCGAGCCTGCACGGCTCGTCGCTCGTCACGCGCGAGCTGCTCGGCAAGATCGGCGTCAACGTGGATCTTCAAGCGTCGGACTGGGCGAGCGTCATCGCCCGGCGCAGCAAGAAGGATCCGCCGAGCGCCGGCGGCTGGAACTTGATGATGGCGACGTGGATCTCCCCGGACGTCATGACGCCCGCCGTGAACACCGGCCTGTCGGGCGCGTGCGACAAGGCCTGGTTCGGCTGGTACTGCTCGGAGCAGATGGAGAAGCTGCGGCACGACTGGATTCGCGCGACGGACCAGGGCAAGCGCAAGCAGATCGCCGAGCAGGTGCAGACGCTCGCGTACGACGAGGTGCCGTACGTGCCGTGGGGCCAGTGGACGCAGCCGACGGCGTACCGCAAGAACGTGAAGGGCGTGCTGACGTTCCCGGCGAGCCTCTACTGGAACGTCTCGGTCGAGGGCTAGGCCGCCGGCGTAGTCGCTTGCTCCCGCTGCTCGTCAGGCGACTCCTGGCCACGATCCCCGTCATGGGGGTCGTGGCCCTCGCGGTCTTCGGTCTGCTGCGCCTGGCGCCCGGCGATCCGGCCTCGGTGATCGCCGGCGACTACGCGAGCCCCGACGACGTCGTGCGCATCCGCTCGAGCCTCGGTCTCGACCAGCCCCTGCCGAAGCAGCTCGCGATCTGGTTCGGCAATCTCCTGCGCGGCGATCTCGGCACGTCGATCTTCTCCGGGCTGCCGGTGACGACGCTCATCAAGCAGCGCGTCGAGCCCACGGTCGCGCTGGCGACGCTGACGATGCTGATCGCGGTGACGGTGGCCGTGCCGCTCGGCGTCCTCGCCGCCTGGAAGCAGGGGAGCTGGATCGACCGCAGCGTCATGGTCTTCGCGGTGTCCGGATTCTCGATGCCGGTCTTCTGGCTGGGCTTCCTGCTCGTCTGGGTGTTCGCGGTGCAGCTCGGCTGGCTGCCGGTGCAGGGCTATTCGCCGATCGCGAAGGGCTTCTGGCCGTTCCTGCGCCAGCTCATCCTGCCGGCGATGACGCTCGGCTTCGTGTACGTCGCGCTGATCACCCGCATGACGCGGGCGAGCATGCTGACCGTGCTGCGCGAGGACTACATCCGGACCGCGTACGCGAAGGGCCTGCCGCCCGCCGGCGTGCTGATGCGTCACGCGCTCAAGAACGCCAGCCTGCCCGTGGTGACGATCATCGGCGTCGGGGTCGCGCTCATGGTGGGCGGCGTCGTGGTCACCGAAAGCGTGTTCGCGCTGCCGGGCATCGGCCGGCTCACCGTCGACGCCATTCTTCGCCGGGACTACCCGGTGATCCAGGCCGTCATCCTGATCGTGTCCGGCGTCTACGTCCTGATCAACCTCGTGATCGATCTGCTCTACGTCGTGCTGGATCCGAGAATCCGCTACTGATGGCGGTCGCGGCCGAGGTGCTCGAGGCGCCGGGGATGCCGTCGAGTCGCGCCGCGCGCGTGCGACGGTTCATCGTCCGCAATCCCACCCTCGTCGCCGGCCTCGCCTGCCTGATGCTCCTCGCCGCGAGCGCGATCGGCGCACCGCTCCTGACCGCGCGCGACCCGCAGCAGATGCGGCCGATGGCGCGCCTGAGTCCGCCGTCCGCCGACCAGCCGTTCGGCGCCGACCACTTCGGCCGTGACGTCTTCGCGCGCACGCTCTACGGCGGCCGCATCTCGCTGCGCGTCGGCATCACGGTCGCGTTGATCAGCCTCCTGATCGGCGCGGCGATCGGCCTGACCAGCGGGTTCTATCGCGCGCTCGACACCGTCGTGATGCGCGTCGTCGACGGGCTCATGGCGATCCCGTCGGTGCTCCTGGCGCTCGCGCTGATGGCGCTCGTCAAGGCGAGCGTCGAGACCGTGATCGCGGCACTCGTCGTGCCGGAGGTGCCGCGCGTGATCCGGGTGGTGCGCGCGTCGGTCCTGAGCCTCCGCGAGCACACGATGGTCGAGGGCGCGCGCGCGATCGGCGCCGGCACGCCGCGCATCCTGATCCGCTACATCCTGCCCGCGCTGGTCGCGCCGCTCATCGTGCAGGGCACGCACGTCTGCGCGTCGGCGATCCTGGTCGAGTCGTATCTGTCGTTCCTCGGCGCCGGGACGCCGCCCCACATTCCGTCGTGGGGCAACGTCATGGCCGAGGGCCGCGCCTACGTGCAGATCGGCGTCTGGATTCTCCTGTTCCCTGGCCTGTTCCTCATGCTGACCGTGCTCTCGATCAACCTGCTCGGTGACGGCCTGCGCGACCGCCTGAAGGTGTAGGGACGCGGGGCTCCGATCAGCCCGGAGCCTTGCCCTGGTTCGGCGCGCCGTCGTTGGCGCGGTCGGCCTCGATGAACCAGTCGGCGATCTGGCCGCCGGTCATGAAGATCGTGTCGTGCCGAGCGAGGAGCATGTCCAGCATCCTCTCGACGTAGCGGACACGGTGGAGCACGCCGCTCAGGTGGTGGTGGAACGAGAGCGAGACGACCCGGGGTCCGCGCGCCAGTTCCGGCTCGATCGCCTCGAGCGTCGCCACGAGGCGGCGGTACTGCTCGTCGGAGCTGTGCTTCTCCACCGCGTAGATGACGCTGTCGTTGAGATCGAGCGTGTACGGCACCGCGACCATCGGCCCGTGCCGGGTCCGGATCCAGCACGGGAGGTCGTCGACGACCCAGTCGCACGTGTAGACGACCCCGGCCTCGCGCAGGTGATCGAGCGTGTCCATCGTCTCGCGCAGCCCGGGTCCCGTCCACCCTCGGGGCCGGTAGCCGCAGACCCGCTCGAGCGCGTCGAGCGCGGCGCGGATCAGCGCGCGCTCGTCCGCGTCGTCGCCCACCGCGCGCTGGTGGATGCCGTGCCCCTGGAACTCCCATCCGGCGTCCCGCACCGCCTCGGCCACCGAGGGATAGGCGTCGAGCACGCTCGCGTTGATGCAGGCGTCGGCCTTGATTCCGCGCTCGCCGAGCACGCGGAGGAGCCGCGGCATGCCGCACCGCATCCCGTATTCCGCCCAGCTCCAGTTCGGCACGTCGGGCACCGGCCGCAAGCCGTGCGGCGCCGGCATGATGTGACGAGGCATGTGATCATCGAACCGCCAGTGTTCCAGCGCCACGAGCACGTGCACGATGAGCGGCTTGCCCTCGGGCGGCGCCAGCGGCGGCCGCTCGGTCGACATCTGGAACGGGATGCGCGGGTTGGACGTGAACCCTGGTGTGCGGGCCACGGCGTCAGCGGAACAGCAGATTGGGCAGCCAGAGCGCCACCGCCGGGAAGAAGAACACGATGGCGAGCCCGACGACCTGAAGGAGCATGAACGCGAACATCCCCTTGTAGATGTCCAGGAGCTCCCAGCTCGGCGCCACCGCCTTCAGATAGTAGGCGGCCATCGCCACGGGCGGCGAGAGGTAGGCCGTCTGGAGGTTGACGGCCACGAGCGTGCTGAACCACACCAGGTCGAACTTCAGCGCTTCGACCACCGGCAGGAAGATCGGCAGGAAGATGAAGACGATCGCCGGCCACTCGAGCGGCCAGCCCAGCACGAAGATGACCGCCATCAGGACCGCCATCATCGCGAGCGGCGGCACCGGCAACGCGAGGAGGCCGTTAGCGATCATCGTGCCGGTGCCGAGGCGGGTGAAGACCGACCCGTAGATGTTGGAGGCGACGGCGAGGAAGAGCACGAGGCTGGAAGTCTGGAGCGTGTTCAGGTACGCGTCCCGCACGACGCCCCAGTTCAGCCGCCCGTAGGCGGCCGTGAGGACCATGGCCCCGAAAGCGCCCATGGCCGACGCCTCGGTCGGCGTCGCCAGCCCCGCAATGATGCTTCCGAGCGCCGCGAAGATGATCACGGCCAGGGGAATCACGCCCGCGAAGAGCTCCCGGACGATCTGGCCGTAGGACGTCGCCCGCTCCTCGAGCGGCAGCGGCGGGCCCAGCGTCGGGTCGAGGTGGCTGCGGACCATCGCGTAGCCGATGTAGAGGCCGGCGAGGATGAGCCCCGGGACGATGGCGGCGGCGAAGAGCTCGATCACGGAGACCCCGACCACGGGGCCCATGACGACCAGCATCACGCTCGGCGGGATGAGGATGCCGAGGCATCCGCCGGCCGTGATGGCGCCGGCGGAGAGCTTCGGGTCGTACCGGGCCCGGATCATCGCGGGCGCCGCCATCATGCCCATGACCGTCACGGAGGCGCCGATGATCCCCGTCGCGGTCGCGAAGAGGGTCGCCGTCAGGAGGACGCCGAGGTAGAGCGAGCCCCGCACGGGCGCCAGGATGAACTGGAACGCCTTGAACAGCCGCTCCATCAGCCCCGCCTGCTCGAGCACGTGGCCCATGAAGATGAAGAGCGGCACGGCGGCCAGGGTCTCCTCCTTCATCATCCCGACCGTCTGGAAGACCATCAGGTAGAAGACGACGTGGCCGAACCCGATGTAGCCGAAGACGAGGGCGAGGATGATGAGGGTGAACGCGATGGGGAACCCGACGAAGATCCCCGCCAGGAGGGCGCCCAGCAGGATCAGGCCGAGGTACTCGGGGCTCACAGTCGCCGGCCCGTGCGCGCCACGTACAGGCTCTTGAGCAGCTCGGAGACGCCCTGGAGCAGCAGCAGGAGCGCGGTCAGCGGGATGACGGCCTTGAGCGGATAGAGCGGCGGCCGCCAGGGGCTCGCGTCGGACGACTCGCCCATGCTCCAGGACTGCCACGCCTCGATGAAGCCCATCACGAAGAAGAAGATGATGCCGGGAAAGAAGAGGAACAGATACAGCGCGGCGTCGATGACGCCCTGCGTTCGCGGCGACCACTTCTGGTAGAGGATGTCGGTCCGGATGTGGCCGCCCCGGAGCAGGGTGTACCCCGCGCCCAGCATGAAGTGCGCGCCGTAGAGCATGTACGAGATGTCGTACGCCCACACCGTCGGGGCGTGGAAGGCGTAGCGGGCGAACACCTCGTACGTGAGCGCGACGACGAGCGGCAGGATGAGCACGCCGACGATCGTCCCGGTGTGCCGGCCGATCGCGTCGATGCGACTCGTGACCTCGAGCAGCGCGTCTCGGTTCATGGCGCTCCGGGACGGCCGGCGCGGGGCTCGCGGAGCCACCGGCGACCCGGTGGCTCCGGGTTCTCGCGCACCCCGGCCCGCTACTTCATCTCGCCGTAGTAGTGGGCCGCGGTCATCTCGTAGGAGCTCATGAACCGCCGCGCCGGCACCACCAGCGCCGCGTAGTTCTTCTGCGAGTCGAGGACCTTCTTGAAGAAGGCGTCCTTGCCGGCCTCCGCCGCGGCGATCTTGTCCCACGCCTTGAAGTGCTCGGTCATCAGGTCCACGGGCGTCCGCACCAGCGTGACGCCGTGCTTGTCTTTGAGATCGCGCAGCCCCTCGGCGTCCTTGCGGTTGAACTCCATGAGCGTCCGGAACGCCGTCTCGAGCGTGACCGACTTGACGATCTCCTGGAGATCGGCCGGGAGCTTCTCGAACACGCTCTTCTTCAGCAGGAGATCGCAGGCCCCGGCCATCTCGTGCGGGCCGGGGTAGTGATAGAACTTCCAGACCTGATGGAAGCCCATCCGGATGTCCTCGCCCGGGGTATACCACTCGGTCGCGTCGAGCACGCCGCGCTCGCCCGCCGGCAGGAGCTCTCCACCCGCGAGCGTCACGACCGAGACGCCCATCGCCTTGTAGACGTCGGCCGCGATCCCGGGGACGCGGAACTTCAGGCCCTTCATGTCGCGCGCGCTCTTGATCGGCTTCTTGAACCAGCCGAGCGCCTGCGGGGTCGTCGGGAAGATCGGATAGGCGACGATGTCCATCTTGAGGACCTGCTGGTAGAACTCGTTGAGGAGCTGGAGCCCGCCGCCCTGGTAGTGCCACGACATGTAGTCGTACGTGTCCAGCCCGAACGGCCCGCCCGGCACGTCGGTGAACAGCGCCGCCGCCTTGTGCTTCCCGATGTAGTAGTAGGTGCACGTGTAGGCGCCGTCGAGGACGCCGCGGTTGGTGGCGTCGACCACCTCGAACGCGGGAACGATCGTGCCGGCCGGCATCGGCTCGATCTTGAGGCGGCCGCCGGAGGCCTTCTCCACTCGCTCGGCGAACACGGGCAGCACCGAGGTGTAGATCAGGCTTGCCGCGGGAAAGCTGGCCTGGACCTTCAGGACGGTGGGCCTCTGCGCTCCCGCGGGCGAGAGCCCGAGACCGTACGCGACCAACAGTCCGACCACGACGAGGAGGGCGATGGCCTGGAACCGACGGTGAGTCTTCACTGTCCTCGACTCCTTTCTCGGCGCGTTGCGGTGGCGCCTTTGCTCGGGGCGCAGCCGGTGCTCTGCGCCCCTCTCCGAGGCTTCGTCCGAGGGGGGTGAACTACGCGTGGGCGGCTCGTCCGCCCGGTCGCGGAGCCGTCACGGAATCGGGCGCGCCGAGCATCGCCGGACCCCTCCTCGTTGTCAAGGCCGTGCGCGCCGGAGCGCGGCCAGCACGGCGCTCGGGCTCAGCGGGGTCCGCGTGACGCTGATCCGGAACGGGGACAGCGCGTCCTCGACCGCGGCCGCGAGCGCCGCCGGCGGACCGATGGTCCCACCCTCGCCGGCGCCCTTCACGCCGAGCGGGTTGAGCGGGGAGAGGACTTCCTGGTGGACGATCTCGATCGCCGGGACATCAGCCGCCGCCGGAAGCGCGTAGTCCATGAACGTCGTCGTCTGGAGCTGCCCGTCGGCGTCGTAGACGAGATGTTCCATCAGCGCGCCGCCGATGCCGGCCGCCACGCCGCCGTGGATCTGGCCGACGAGCACGAGCGGGTTCAAGACCCGGCCGCAGTCGTGCACGACGACCCATCGCCGGATCCTGACCGCCCCGGTTTCGATGTCGACCTCCACGATGGCGGCGTGGACCGCACCGCCCCAGGTCGCGGACGGCGCGTTGAAATATGTCGTCTCGTCGAGGCCCGGCTCGAGACCGGGCGGGAGCGCCGAACCCGGGCTGGTCAACTGCGCGCAGCGGGCGAACGTGAGGTTCCGGTCCGGCATGCCTCTGACCCCGACCACGCCGTCGCGCAGTTCGAGATCCGCTTCGGCGACTTCCAGGTGGTGGGCCGCGAGGCGGAGAATCTTCCGTCGCACCTTCTCGGCGGACAGGTGGACGGCGTTGCCGGCGGTGACGGCGCCACGGCTGTGATAGGTGCCGCGGCTGAACGCGAGCGTCGCGGTGTCGCCCGTCACGACCCTGACGCGCCGAGGCGACAGGCCGAGGCTCTCGGCGCAGACCTGGGCGAAGACGGTGCCGTGTCCCTGGCCCTGGTTGGTGACGCCGGCGTACACGGAGACCTCCCCGGCGCTGTCGATCGCGACCCGGCCGGCCTCGTAGGGCCCGATCCCCGACGCCTCGACGTTGCAGGCGATCCCGATGCCCAGATGGATGCCGCTCCTCCTGCGTTCCGCCTGCTCGGCCCGGAACGCGTCGTAGCCGATCGCGCGCAGGCATGCGTCCAACGCCGCCGGGTAATCGCCGCTGTCGAGCACCATCGGGGCGCCGTCGCGGTAGAGAATTCCCGCCGCATACGGCATCTCTTCCCTGGCGATGAGGTTGCGCCGCCGCACCTCGACGGGATCGAGCCCGGTCTCCCGCGCGATGCGGTCCATCACGCGGTTGATCACGAACACCCCTTCGGGCCGACCCGCGCCGCGGTACGGCGCCGACGGAACCTTGTTCGTCAGCACCGAGCGGAGGTCCGCGCTCAGCGCCGGGACGCGGTAGGGACCGAGCATGTGGCAGAGCGCGAGGTACGGCAGCACGATCGGGAAGGTGAGGTAGGCGCCGAGATCGATGAGGACCCGGTCACGCAGGCCGAGGAGACGGCCGGACCGGTCGAAGGCGACCTCCACGTCGTGAAGCTGCTGCCTCGAGTGCGAACTCGCGACGAAGTGCTCGCGTCGTTCCTCGAGCCACTTCACCGGCCGGCCGAGCCCGTGGGCTGCGAACGGGATCAGGACGTCCTCCGGATACAGCCCGGCTTTCTGTCCGAAGCCGCCGCCGATGTCGGGCTGGGCGACCCGCACGGCATGTTCCGGCAGTCCGAGGGCGTCGCAGATCGTCGCGCGGTGATAGTACGGGAGCTGCGAGCTGCTCCACACGGTGAGCCCGCCACCAGCCGCGTCGGGGATGGCGAGCATCCCGCGTCCCTCGAGCGGGACGCCGGTGTAGCGGTGACTCTCGTAGCGCTCGGCGAATCGGCCGGCGGCGCCGCGGAAGGCCGCGTCGACGTCGCCGCAGGCGACGCGGAGGTGCAGCGCGGTGTTGTCGTCCCAGCCATCGAAGAGCTTCGGCGAATCGGCGCGTATCGCCTGCTCGACGTCGACCACCGGAGGCAGCGGCTCGTAGGTCACCCGCACGAGGTCGAGCGCGTCCGCGGCCACGTAGCGGTCGCGCGCCACCACGAGGGCGATGGGCTCGCCGACGTACCGGACCCTGTCCTGGGCGAGCGGGTAGACGGGCGCCGGACGCACGGTGGGATCCAGCGCCCTCGCCAGCGATTCCGGAATCGATCCGAAGGTCGGAATCGGGCGCTGCGCACGTCCGAGGTCGCGCCACGTGTAGACGGCGACCACGTCCGGGTGTACGAGCGCGTGGCTCGGATCGACGTCGACGAGACGAGCGTGCGCGTGGGTGCTCCGCACGATCACGGCGGCGAGCATCCCGGGCACCCGGAGGTCGCTCACGTACGACCCCTGGCCTCGTAACAGCCGCGGGTCCTCGTTGCGCGTGATGGGGCGCCCGATCAGCTCGCTCATGGCTGATGTCCGTCCGGATGCGGCTCTTCCCGGTAGAGCCCGAGCGCCTTGAGCGCAGGGACGTCCTGCACGGTCACGCTGTAGCCGCCGACGATGCTGTGCCCGTGGCCGGACACGACGTAGTACACCGCGCTGCTCGTTTGCCGGTGGGCTCGTGTCCGGACGCCCGGACGGAGCATCTGGATCCAGCACGCCATGGTCGGGAACACGGAGCGTCCCGTCGCCGGATTGACGTACTCCATGGCGACGTCGTCGAACGGCGTCGCCTCGACCTCCGCCAGGCGGCGAAGCGCCTCGTGCGTCTCCGCCCAGTGGTAATGGAGCAGTGGGTATCCGGCGCCCTCGTCCTGGATCGGCCGGAGCCCGCTCCATCCATATCGCTGGTCGGACGTCTTCAGCGCGTCGACCGCCTGGCGATCGACGTGACCGTGCTCGTAGACGACGGCGTCGAGGTACCGGACGAGCGGAAAGTCGAGGGCGTCGATCCACACGACCGGCTCGGGGCCCTCGTTGCCGTGGTCATGCCACATGAGGGGCGGCGTGAGGACGAGGTCGCCGGGCTCCATCACGCACTTGTGACCCTCGACGGTGGTGTAGGCGGCCCCGCCGCGGACGAAGAAGCGAATCGCGCATGGCGTATGACGGTGCGCCGGCGCGACCTCTCCCGGCAGCAGATACTGCACCGAGACCGACAGCGTCAGCGTGACCGTTCGGTCCGGGATGCCGGGATTCGCCAGGCGGAGGATGCGCCGCTCGGCTCCGGCTTCGCCCGGGGTCAGGACCTCCGTGCTCGGCTGAAAGAACCGTTCGATCTCGGCCCAGCGCCAGTGGTACGGGCGCACCTCGTCGCGCTTCGGCTGGATCAGCGAGTCCGACCTGGCGCCCGGCAGGTCCAGCGCCGCCGTCTCGAGGTCGGCGAACAGCGTGTCCCGGAAGCTCCGCTCCGTCGCGCGAGTCGTCATGGACGCTCCTCCGATCATGGGGCGACGAACAGGCCGTCGTTGCCGCGCGGGATCCCGAAGGCGAGATCACGCTATGAGAACGCATCCGCTGTCAAGGCGCTTCTGTTCATCCTCGCTCCTCCCGTTGACGACCCGGCCGCCAAGCTCTCGTCTTCAGGGACGGTCTCGCTGTTCACCGTCGCTGCTCGTGATCCGCGCGCCGGCGTGGCGGGGGTCGCTCAGGTGCCGGGGCAAGATTCCACTGCCTGTCTATCCGCGCATCGAGGCGCATGATGTCCAGTGCAATCGTCGACGCATGCTGCGGTGACGAGCCGTACGTCTGCAGGGCTCTGCCTCACGCCGGGCGAGGAGCGCAAGCAAGATGTTCCGGCGGATGCCACAGGTCGTCCGGCGCAACGCGCTGGATCGCTGGGGCTCGGTCAGAGAGGCCTTTGGCGCGGAGGTTCGGGCGGCATACATCGACGCACTCCGCGATCCGGCCCGCGTGCATGCCATCTGCGGCGCTCGTTTTCCGCGTCCTGGCCAAGGTGCGCACACGCTTGGCGATACCGACCGGAATCGAGACGCTCTGACGGACCGTCCTCTCCGTTTCAGCCATGGCGCCAGTTTACACCACGATGCACCAGTCTGCACCACGACGGGCCTCGGGCGGCGACGATTGGGTTGTCGGGCCCAAAGTGACTTCACCGCGGGTCTCTTTCGCCGAAGAACGTCACGGCCGGTCGCCCGCAGCGGCCCGTTTCGGCGCTTGCTGACTGCGCGAAAAATGGCGGGCAGGACGGGGTGAATGGTGGACACCAGGATTTTCAGTGCGGTGCTGGGTGTTTCCGGCGGGTACGCGCGGGTACCGCCTGTATGTGATTTCAAGGAGTTCCGCGATCTGCTCTACGCGCCGGTACGCGCCCGCACCGCTGGGAACACGGCCAGTGGTACGGCCAGTCATGGACGAGATCGCTGCGGCAGCAACGGAGGGTACAAAGGCGGTCGTTCACGGCGCAATCGCCAGACGTCGCGAGCGAACAGGGCCCGGCGCACCCGGCCGGCGCTCAGCGTCCCGATCGTCGCAACGTCGCCGATGCCCCGCGAGGTGGCGAACGGTGGCGCCCGTCCGTCAAGTCTGCCGACACCGCGAGGGCCGCCGGGATCGCCTCAGTCGCCGCCGGGGCTTCGACCGTGGCGTGGATTGACGAGGGCGTCAGGTTATCGTATGAATATCGTATATGCCGAAGCAGGCGATTTCCGTCACCCTTCGCGACGACAACCTCCTGTGGCTCCGAGGGCGCAGCCGCGCGGCCCGGCATCGGAGCGTCAGCGAAACGCTCGACCGGCTTATCGCCGACGCACGCGCCGGAATCCGAGCCCCCGATGCGCCCCGTCGATCCGTGAAGGGGACGATTCGCATCGTGAGCGGCGATCCGTCACTGGCGCGCGCAGATGCGCTGGTCCGCGCGCTGTTCCGGACCGGCCGCGGGCCCCGCATCGAGCCCGCGCGGAAGCGAAAGACGGCGCGTGGTTGAAGCGGCCGTCACCGACACGCATCCCTTGCTGTTTCACGCTGCCGCGAGTCGCCGACTCGGACGACGCGCCGCCGCGGTGTTCGAGGCGGCGGAACGTCGGGCCGCGGTCGTCTACGTCCCCGTCGCGGTGCTGTGGGAGTGCTCGCTGCTCGCGTCGGCGAATCGGGTCGACCTGCAGCGGTCGTTCGGCGAATTCTGCGCCGACCTCTTCAGCAGTCCGGCGTATCAACCGTTCGACCTGACTCCCGAGCAGATCTATGACGCCGACGCGCACCGTCCGAATCGCGATCCATTTGACGCCCTGATCTGTGCAGCGGCGCGCCATTTGAACCTGCCGCTACTGTCGCGCGATTCCGATATCCGCCGTTCGGGACTCGTCGAAGTCATCTGGTAGGACGCACTGCGCGTGTCGCGGCCAGGATGTGCCAGCTGTCGCGCATTTGATGCCTCGATCGCCGTCTGGTCGATGAGCCGGATCATGTCGGGCGTCGACAGGACCCGGATCGGGTCGCCACGCAGGTGCGCCGGGGTGAGGTCGTCTGTGGCCATCACCGATCGCGCGTACGTCAGGCCGACGGCGAGCTTCACGGCGTCGCTCATGTGGACCCTTCCGTGCTGTCCGGCATCGGGCGCCGCCGGCGCCCGGCCCACCGGGTACTACGGTGGGCCGGACGCGCGGGGCGCGTCGGAGCGGCGCTAGTCGAGCTCCTGGTAGGCCCTCCGGAACCGGTCATACGCCTCCACGTACCGTCCGGCGGCGTACGCGAGATCACCGCCGGCGAGGCTGCGCTCCGCCTTGCCCACGTCGACGCCGGACTGGCGGGCCATCTGGACGGCGTCGGCCACGATCGCCCGGACCGTCTCCAGGTGCCCCCCGCGCTGGCCGGCGCGTAGAAGAGGACGACCCGGGCGTCGCCGCTCGCCAGCGCCACCTCGATCTTCGCGCGCAGGAGCAGGTCCAGGTGCGCGCCGAGCCCGTCCAGGCCGAGCGCCTGGAGCCTGGTCGCCAGCGCGTCGACGCTGGCCTGCGAGGCGCGCGACGAGACCGCGATGTCCAGGTTCGCGGTGGTGAGGCCGCTGACCCGCCGGAGAATGGCGTCTGCGGTCGCCTGCGAGGCGCACGAGGACACGGACGCGTCCAGGTTGGCGGTGTCCAGGCCGCCGAGGCGGCCGAGGATGGCGTCGGCGGTGGTCTGCGAGGCGCTGCTGGTGCCCTCGGCCGTCGTGCCCTAGAATCAGATTCATGACGAAGAAATCAGACCACCGACGCCCGAAGCGCCGAGCCGGTCGGCTGTCGGCGACGCAGGCGAGCCGGTCGTTCGCGCGCCTCCTGGACGAGGTGGAGGGCGGCTCGCAGTTCCTCATCCACCGGCGTGGCAAGGACGTCTGCCTCATGTCGGCGCCGCCCTTGCGCGGGCGCACGGCTTCGCAGGCATTGGAGATTCTCCGAAGCCGTGTGCCGGTCCGGCTGGATGGGCGTTTCGGGGCAGACCTGCTCGCGATCATCGCCGCCGAATCGTCCGACCATACGCCGTGGGACTCCTGATCGACTCGACCGTCTTCGTCGCGGCCGAGCGGCGAACCGAAACCGCCGAGGCGGTCATCGCCGGGTTGCTCGACCAGTACGGCGACGTCGAGCTGGCGCTCTCCGTGATGAGCGCCGGAGAACTCGTCCACGGCTGCTGGCGGGCCGATTCGGCGGCGCGACGGGCACGGCGGACGGAATTCGTCGAGGCCATCCTGGCCGCGATCCCGGTGGTGCCGCTCACGCTCGCCATCGCGCGACTCTACGGCGAGCTCGACGCACGTCTCGTCATCGAGGGCCGCCGTTTGCCGACGTCGGACCTTCTCATCGCCTGTACGGCGCTGCACCGCGACGATGAGCTCGTCACGGGCAATCCGAGGCACTACGACCGCATTCCCGAGCTCGTTGTCCGCCGATACGCCTGAACCTCGCGCGCACGGCGGCCCTTCTCACCCATGCCACCGCCGTCGTGTCGGTGTGCGCGGGCGGCCGCCGTGGCGGCCACGTCGCGGCTGAAGTTCAGCGCGGCCCGCCCGGCCGAGCTCGTCACCACGTTCCAGGCGGCGCGGCCCTTCGAGAGGTGATCGATCGACGCGAACGTCCGCGCCACGTGGTAGGGCTCGCCGAAGCTCGTCGACACGGTGGCGCCGAGCCCGATGTGCGTGGTCGACATGGCCCAGCGCCGTGCGCATGATGCACCTCGCGCAGTTCCTCTGCCACGGGCCGACGTACCACAGCCTCGCGATGTGGCGGCATCCGCGGACGGCAGCCGCCGGGTACGACTGGACGAAGCCGGAGCTCTACCAGCACATCGCGCAGGTCTGCGAGCGCGGCAGGTTCGACATGGTCTTCTTCGCCGACCTCAACTACATCTCCGACACGTACACGGGGTCGATGGCGCCCGCCATCCGGCATGCCACGCAGGCGCCCGAGCACGACCCCATCCCGCTCCTCGGTTTCATGGCCGCGGTGACGTCGCGGATCGGCCTGGGGGCCACCTTCTCCATCAGCCACGCGCACCCGTTCTACGCCGCGCGCCTGTGGGCGACGCTGGACCACCTCACGCGCGGCCGCGCGGCCTGGAACGTGGTGACGACGCTGAACCACAACCAGTCCGCGAACTACGGCGAGACGCTCCGGCCGACGGGCGAGCGGTACGAGCGCGCGCACGAGTTCATCCAGGTCTGCCGCACGCTGTGGGAGAGCTGGGAGCCCGACGCGGTCGTGATGGACCGCGAGGCCGGCATCTTCGCCGACCCCGCCAAGGTGCACCGCATCGAGTTCGAGGGCCGCTTCTTCAAGTCGCGCGGCCCGCTGAACGTCATCCCATCGCCGCAGAACGGGCCGGCGATCGTGCAGGCGGGCACCTCGCCCAAGGGCCGCTCGTTCGCCGCGCGCTACGCGGACGCGATCTTCGCCATCCAGCCGAACCTCACCGGCGCCAGGGCGTACTACGACGACATCAAGAGCGCCACGGTCAACGCGGGGCGTCCGCCGGAGGCGTGCAAGATCCTCTTCGGCATCCAGCCGATCCTCGGCGAGAGCGAGGCGCACGCGCACGAGAAGCAGGAGGAGCACAATGCGCTCGTGCCGCACGAGGGCGCACTGGCGATCCTCTCCGGCCACCTCGACTTCGACCTCTCCAAGCTCTCGCTCGACGAGCTGATGGCTCATCGCACGGAGCCCGAGCTCCAGCGGATGCAGACGCGCTACCGCACCCTGACCGGCGAGCTGCTCACCGTGCGCGAGGTGGCGCAGCGCCACGGCCAGAGCGTGGGCCTCCTGCAGATGGTGGGCACCCCGGCCCAGGTGGCCGATCAGATGGAGGCGTACTTCGACGCGGTGGGCGGCGACGGGTTCATGCTGTCACCGATCTACTCGCCGGGCGCGATCGAGGAGTTCGTCGACCTGGTGGTGCCGGAGCTCCAGCGCCGCGGCCGCCTCCGCCGTGACTACACGGGCACGACCCAGCGCGATCATCTGATGCAGGAGGACTAGAGGAGCCGCTCGGCGGCCGCCTCGGCCCACGGCGTGTCCTTCGGCAGCAGCACCGACGCCGGTCTGACGCGGTAGCTCGCCGCGTCGAGCCCCGGCGGCGGCGTGCGCTGCTCGCGCAGCGCCAGCGCCGCGTCGAGCAGGCGTTTCCGCACGCGGATGATGCCGAGATCCGCGCGCCCGAGCCGTTCGAGCGTCCGGTCGTACACGCCCTGGCTCTCGGTGATGGCCTTGTCCTGCGCACCGACGCCCGGCACGCCGAACAGCACGCGCGTCCGCTGCGCCTCCCAGTCCCGCAGGTAATCGTTCGCGCGGCTCGTTCGACCTGACTCCCGAGCAGATCTACGACGCCGACGCGCACCGTCCGAATCGCGATCCATTTGACGCCCTGATCTGTGCAGCGGCGCGCCATTTGAACCTGCCGCTCTTGTCGCGCGATCCCGATATCCGCCACTCGGGACTCGTCGAAGTCATCTGGTAGGACGCACTGCGCGCGGGCCTCCCGCGACCGTCGAATCGTACCGGATGCCGTCGTCGATCGCCGGCCCCTTGCCTTGGTCGTGGGGCACGCCGACCAGCGCCGAACCCGTGCACGAGCCGCCGTGACCGTCCTCGGCCCTGTAGAGGATCTCGTAGACCCGGCCGTTACCAGGCACGCGCGGCGTTCCCGAGCGCTCGGCGCGCACCCACGCCTCCGAGGTCCCGACCCCACCGCCGTCGATCCACGTCTCGCCGTCGCCGAGCGTGTTGGTCGGCTCGTCCTGCAGGATGCCGGTCATGGTGACGCTGACCGGGTCGCCGTCGGGATCGGCGACACCCACGAGGCGGACGACGACCTTCTGCTTGTGGTTCGGCGGCCAGATCACCGACGGGCTCGCCGTCGCCGTGCAGACCGGCGGCCGGTTCGCCGTGACGGCACTCCAGCGGAACGACGCGCTGGCGCGACCGCCGTTGCCGTCGGACACGGTCACCGTCGCCTGGTGCGCGCCCGGCGCCTGCAGCACGCCCGACATCGTGCCGGTCGCGGGATTCACCGTGATGCCGGCCGGGAGGTCGGTGGCCGTGAAGCTCAGGCCGTCGCCGTCGGCGTCCGCGGCGACGACATCGAGCGTGACCGCCTGGCCCACCGTGTGGGTCTGGTCGGCGATCGGAGCGAGCGTCGGCGGATCGTTCACCGGCGTCACCTGGAGCGTCACCGTCGCCGTCGCCGTGGCGCCGAGCGCATCGCGGATCGTGTAGCTGAAGCCGTCGGACCCGTTGAAGTTCGACGCCGGGACGTAGGTCACGGTGCCGTCGGCGTTCAGGAGCGTGGTCCCGCGCGACGGCTGCGCGACGCCGAGCACGGTCAGCGCGTCGCCGTCGGGATCGTCGTCGTTGGCCAGCACGTTGACGGTGACGGGCGTGTCCTCGACGGTCGTCGCCGAGTCGGCCCGGGCGATCGGCGCGCGATTGATGTCGGCGACCGTCCACGTGAACGAGACCGAGGCCGAGCCGCCGCTGCCGTCGCTGACGCTGACCGTCACCGCGTACGTACCGGCCGCGCTGTAGCCGAGGGTGCCGGCGATGCGCCCGGTCGCCGCGTCGATGCCAAGCCCCGGCGGCAGACCCGTCGCGGAGTACGTGAGGGCGTCTGCGTCGAGGTCGCTCGCGCTGATCTGCAGCGAGGGGCTCGTCCCCTCCGCGCTCGTCTGGCTCCCTGGGTTCGTGACCGCCGGCGGACGGTTCACGTCCGTCACCGCCCACGTGAAGCTCACACTCGAGCTGGCCCCGCGCGCGTCGGTGACGGTGATGGTCACGCCGTACGAGCCGGCCGCATCGTAGCCGAGCATCCCCGTCACGAGGCCAGTCGCGGCGTCGATCGCCAGGCCGGGCGGCAGGCCCACCGCCGCGTAGCCGATCGCGTCACCGTCCGGGTCACTCGCGCCGATCTGGAGCGACGGTGCGCCGCCCTCGGCACTCGTCTGGTCGCCCGGGTTCGTGACGACCGGCGGCTGGTTGAAGACGGGACACCCGGACTGAGCCGGGAGCGGAGGCAGGGCGTCGGGCGCCGACACCGGCGGCGCCGCCGACGCGTACGCGAACGCGCCGACGTCGCAGGAGAGCCGCAGTGCGGCGCGCTGGTCGACGCCGTTCACGGGCGCGGCGGCGCACGTCGCGCCGACGCCGGCCGCGATCGCCGGGCTTCCCGGCTGGAGCGCGATCGTCTCCGTGGGACCGCCGTTGTCCTCGAGCCCCGCCGGGTCGAGCAGCGGGTCGGCGTGCAGGCCCGGGCAGGTTCCGTCGCTCGAGAGGTTGCCGCCGCCGTCCACCAGCGCGCCGAAGCAGGCGGGCACCGCGTCCCAGGTACCGTCCAGGGCCTTGGCGACGAGCGTGTTCCGGAGCGTCACGGTCAGGCCCTCGCGATGGATCGTGCCGCCGGCGCTCAGGTCGGGGCGCGGCTCACTCGAGCCGGAGTGGCTCCGCGCCTGGTTATCGGCGAAGGTCGAGTTGACGAGGTCGACGGTGCCGGAGCCTCCCCTGGTCTGGATGGCGCCGCCGAAGGCGCGGCTGAACCCGTTGTAGTTGTACGCCAGCGCCAGGTTGGCGACGAACGTGCTGTTGCTCACGGTGACCGCGCCGTGGTCGACGTGCAGCGCGCCGCCCCGGGCGTGGGCGCCGTTGAGCCCGACATACAACGCATAGTTGTCGACGAACGTGCTGCCGGCGACGACGAGCGTCGTGCCCGAGCTCTCGATGGCGCCCCCGCGCGCGTCGATGTCTTGCCGGTACGCCCGGTTGTTCCGGAACGTGCTGTCGGTGATCGTGGCGGTGCTCCCGTAGAGGAGCATCGCGCCGCGTTCCCCGCCGCGGTTGTCGGTGAACGTGCTCCGGGCGATCGTCACCGTGCTGAAGGTGACCCAGAGCGCCGAGGCGCCGTAGAAGCCGTCCTGGTTGTCGGTGAACGCGCTGCTCAGGATCCTCACCGTCGCTCGGTTGGCCGAGATGCCGCGGCCGTTGCTCGCGAAGAGGCTGCCGCTGACGTTCGTGGGCCCCGTGGTGTTGATCGCGTTGCCCTTCGTGCCGCGGAAGACCGTGTCGACGACCGAGAGGTGGCCGTCGTTCAGGACCGCGTCGCCGACCGTCTCGGTCACGACGAGCCCGTGCAGGTCGAGCCGGGCGCACGGCAGCACTCTCACGATCCGGCCCGCGCCGCCGGTGATCGCGATGGCCCCGGAGCCGTCGATGGTCACCCCGGCCGGGTCGGCGATGTCCGGGAGGGCCGCGCCGAGCGCGATCGTCCCGCCGACCGCGAACGTGATCGTGTCCATCGACGAGGCGCTGCCAGCGGGGCAGCCGTCCACCGGCACGTTCGTGTCGGCAGCGGTGATCGCCTCCCGCAGCGAGCAGTCGCCGTCGCTGTTCATCCCGTCGTCGAGCGTGGTGACGACGATCGCGGCGGCGAAGGCGGCAGGAGGCTCCAAGACCGCGACGCCGAGGATGACCAGCGCGGCGAGCCCCGGGCGGAGGAACGCGATCACGGTCCGGACGACGGTGCTCCACAGCGTCATGACACGCCTCCTCGTCGGCGGCCCCGGGGCGTCAGGGGATCCGGTTGGCCTGCAGGGTCACGTCGATCGTGACCCCGAGGTCGTCGGGCCGGAGCGGGTTGAAGAACGTGACCCGCGTGGGGAACACGTCCACGTACGAGAGGCGCGGCTCCACCGAGCCGTCCTTGGCCACGGTGTTCACCAGGACCGAGGCGGTGACCGCG
Source organism: Candidatus Rokuibacteriota bacterium (assembly GCA_016184365.1). Lineage (GTDB taxonomy): Bacteria > Methylomirabilota > Methylomirabilia > Rokubacteriales > CSP1-6 > AR8. The sequence goes on along the minus strand of JACPCW010000110.1, from coordinate 61,340 downwards.
GTCGGGCTCCCCTCGACGAGGTCCGCTAGCCACAGGAGGAACGCTGGCGGCCCCTCTCCGGCGAGCGGGGTGACCGATGTCAGCCTGATGGGCGTGACGCTCTTGCTCGAAGGATCGATCGTGATCGCACCACCTTCGAGCCCACCGGCCGCCAGCTGGACCCATCCATCGTTTCCCCGATCGGCCTGCACCAGTGCGCGAGCCGAAACGGGAGGCAGGTCGAACGTCACGATCTCGATTGCCTGGAGCGTGACGGTCAGCTCGCCGTAGGTGAGGTTCGGATCGAGAGCGTCGAACGCGAACGGCTGGGATGCGATCGGGAGGCAGTTCTGCAAGATCAGCTGGAACGTTGTCGTCCCCTTGCTCGCCACGGTGAGGGTGATGTCCCTCCGGTCGACTCGACCGTCGGCAACGTCCCTGACCCAGCCGTCGAGTGCCGAACTCGGCGACGAGCCAACCAGCCCTCGGAAGGTCACGTTTCGGGGCGTGACGATCCCGGGACCGAACTCGCGCCAGATTCCCGCCGCGTCGAACTCGACCACGGCCACGTCGAAGCCGATCCTGGACATGGCGACCGGCGTGAAAGTCCCGATGCCACCGATCGTCACGGTGACGCGGCTCGTATCGGTCATGGTGCCGAGCGCCGTGTCCTCGACCGTGGTGACATCGCCGACGAACGTGCCCGACAGACCTGGAGGTCCTTGCGGCCCGACCGGACCGGGGTCGCCCCTGTCACCTTTCGCACCCTGCGGCCCGGCCGGGCCGGCGGGACCCGACGGCCCCGCCACACCCTGAGATCCTTGCGGCCCGGTATCGCCGGTGGATCCCGTCGGTCCTTGCGGGCCTGCCGGTCCCACCGGCCCGGCGACACCTTGCGGCCCCGTCGCGCCTTGATCGCCCTTGTCGCCTTTGGGTCCCTGAGGCCCCTGAGGCCCGGCCGGGCCGACGGGACCCGCCGGGCCGATCGGTCCGACAATCGACCAGTGCACCGCCGTCTCCGGACCGCGGCAGCTCTCGGCGGGCCCGACGATGCGAACCTGCTGGCTGCCCTGCTGGACGCAGGCGTGAATGACGCCGGCATCGCCGCCATGCGCGAAGGCGACGTGGGGCCGCGCTCCGCCGCCGGGCGCGAGCATCATCGCGGTGAGCGCGATCAGTGCTCCGACAACCATCGTGGTGTGCCAGGTGCGGGTCGTGCTCATCGCAGTTCTCCTTCCGTTCGGGTCCCTTCGACGGCCGGCGCGAAGTCCTCCGGCCGCGCCATCCGCGCGAGCGCCGGCGCCAGGCCCTCGAGCCCCTCGAAGCGTTCCTTCTGGCCGTTCCTGACGCGCTCGACGATGCCGGTGACGCGGCCGGCGGCGTCGCTGGACAGCCGGACGATGAACGTCACGGCGCCCCTTGTACCGGGCCGAGCCGGAAAAACCTGGGAATCGCACCGGAAAAATGCGCGGAAGGGAGGCAGGGCGATCAATCTATAGTTCCGACTGCCCGGTCATGACCTTCCGCCTCGAGCTGCTGGGTGGTTTCGCGCTCCGGATCCCCACCGGAGACGTTGTGGCCGTGCCCGCCAAGGCCCGGGCGCTCCTCGCGTACCTCGCCCTCCACCCGGGCCAGCGCCATCCCCGCGACAAGCTCACGGCCCTGCTGTGGGGCGACGCCGGCGACATCCAGGCGCGCGACAGCCTGCGCCACGCCGCCCGCTCGCTCCGCACGGCCCGGCTCGTGAGCACCGACTCCGCCGGCTTCGCCGTCGATCCCGATGCGCTGGACGTCGACGTCGTCCGGTTCGAGCGGTGCGTCACGGCCGGCACCCCCGAGGCGCTCGCGGAGGCCGCCGATCTCTACCGGGGTGACCTGCTCGAAGGCCTCGCGGTGAATGAGCCGCGCTTCGAGGAGTGGCTGCTCGCCGAGCGCGAGCGGTTACGCGAGCTCGCGCTCGAGACCCTCGCGAAGCTCCTCGCGCTCCACGCGAAGGCCGGGTCGACCGAGCGCGCCGTGGTGGTCGCCTCCCGGCTCCTGTCGCTCGATCCCCTCCAGGAAGCCGTCCATCGCGCGCTGATGCGGCTCTACGCGCGCCAGGGGCGGCGCGGGGCCGCATTGCGGCAGTACCAGGTCTGTGTAAGCGTGCTCGATCGCGAGCTCGGGGCCGAGCCGGAGGCGGAGACCCGCGAGCTCTATCAGGAGATCCTGCGGCGGCCCGAGGGTCTCGCTCCCCGTGCGTCACCCTGGAGCCGGGAGCCAGCACGTCTGCCGGCCGCCGCTATGCGCGGGGACGGCGTCACGCCCGACACGCCCGTCGTCGGCCGCGCCGCCGAACTGGTGACGCTCCGCAACGCGCTCGACGAGGCGCAACGGGGTCGCGGGCGAGTCGTCGCCATCGTGGGCGAGGCCGGCGTCGGCAAGACGACCGTGGTGCGCGCCCTCGCCGCGGAGGCCGAACACCGGGGTGCCCGCGTGCTCCTCGGCCGGTCGTACGAGAGCGAGCAGATCCTTCCCTTCGGCCCCTGGGTGGACGCCTTCCGCACCGGCCAGGTCGTCGCCGACGAGGCGCTGCTCGACGCCCTCGAACCGGTCTGGCGTAGCGAGCTCGCCCGCGTGCTGCCCGAGGTCGCCGTCCCCGGCCTCCCTTCGCCCGGCGACGATTACCTCCGGCTCTTCGAGGCCGTGGGCCAGCTGCTTTCCCGTCTCGCCGCCCCCCAGCCGCTCGTCCTGATGCTCGAGGACGTCCACTGGGCGGACGAGATGACCCTGCGCCTCATCGCCTTCCTCGGCCGGCGACTGCCAACCGCGCGAACGCTGCTCGTGCTCACCGCGCGCGAAGAGGATCTGGATCGCGGCCCCTTGCTTCGCAACATCCTGGACGAGCTCGGATGCGAGGCGTCCTTCACTCCGCTGCCGCTGGCCCCGCTCTCCGCCGAGGACACCGCGCGCCTGGTACGCTCGCTGAGCCGGGTGGGCGGCGACGCCGAGACCATCGCCCGACTCGGAGAACGAGTCTGGCAGGTGAGTGAGGGCAACCCGTTCGTCATCGTCGAGATGGTGCGCGCGCTCGCCGACCGCACGGCCTCGGCACTCTCGGCGGCGCCAGCGCCGCTTCCAGACAGCGTGCGGGCCCTGACCGCGAGCCGCCTGGAGCGGCTCAGCGACCGCGGGCGGGAGCTCGCGGCGGTGGCGGCGGTCATCGGCCGCGAGTTCGAGTTCCCGTTGCTCCAGCGCGCCAGCGGGCGCGCGGAGTCGGAGGCTGCGGAAGGCATCGAGGAGCTGGTCCGACGCCGCATCCTGCACGGTGCCGGGGATGGATTCGACTTCACCCACGACCGCATCCGCCAGGTGATCGCCGCGGGCGTGCTGAAGCCGAAGCGCCAGATGCTCCACGCCGCGGTGGCCCGCGCGCTCGAAGCGCTCAACCGGCAGCGCCTGGACGAGGTCGCCGACCAGCTCGCGTACCACTATTCCCGCACCACGGACGAGGCCAAGGCCGTGGAGTACCTCACCCGGTTCGCCGATCGGGCGACCCGGAGCTACGCGCTCGCCGACGCGGTGAGCTCGATGGAGGAAGCTCTCCGCCGCACCGACCGCCTCGCAGCCGACGAGCGGGACCGGCGCTACGTCCCGCTCGTTCTCCGCCTGGCCCAGGCGCACTATTTCCTGGGGCGCATCGCCACGAGCGTCGAGCTGCTGGTCAGCGCAGGGCCACGCGTCGAGCGTCTGGCCGATCCCGCCGCGACCGCGCCGTACTACTTCCTCCTCGGCCGGATGCGCGGCGTCCTCGGCGACCACGGGGCGTCCGTGGCGTGCGCCCGCCGTGCGCTCGAGGAAGCCACGCGGTGCGGCGACGACGTCACGGCGGGCAAGGCGCTCTTCCTCCTCGCCCAGGAGGCGTTGTTCACGGGATCGCTCAGGAGCGGTGCCGAGCACGGTCGTGCGGCCGCGACGAGACTCGAGCGGACCGACGAGCGGTGGTGGCTTGGCCTCTCGCACTGGATCGTCGCCGTCCACCAGACGCTGCTCGGTGAGCTCACGGCCGCGCGCGAGGCGGGCCGACGCCTGCTCGAGACCGGCGCGGCGCTCGCCGATGCGCACCTCGAAAGCTACGGACTGTGGACGCTCGGCTGGATCTCGGCCGCCGAGGGCGACGTGGAGGCGTCCGTCGCCCTCTGCGAGCGCGCGCTGGCGAGCGCGCCCAATCCGGTGGGCCGGGTCAACGCCATCGCTGCGCTCGGCTACGTTCTGCTCGAAGCCGGTGACGTCTCGCGCGCGGTGGCGACGCTGGAAGAGGCCGTCACGCTCGGCCGGGGCTTCGGCGCGCAGCGTCCGCAGTGGCTGTTCCTCGCCATGCTGGCCGACGCCTATCGGCTCGAGGGACGGCTCGACGACGCCCACGCCGCGGCGGTGGAGGTGATCCGGAGCACGCGCGAAGTGGACTACCGTTACGCGCGCGGCTGGGCCGAGCGGGGGCTGGGTCGGGTCGCGCAGGCGCGCGGACGTTTGTCCGACGCCCGCGCCCGGATCGGCGAGGCGCTCGCGATCTTCGCCGCCGTCGAGGCCGGGCTGGAGGTGGGTCGGACCCACCTGGACTTGGCGAGGCTCGCTCACGCTGCCGGAGGACGCGACGACGCCGCGGAGCACCTGTGCGCGGCGCGCGCGCTGTTCACCGGGCTCGGATTGCCCGCGTGGGTCGCCCGGACCGGCCAGGTCGCTCGCGAGCTCGACGTGCCGCCGGGTTGACGCGGAGACCTGAGCTCGGGGGCCGCCGTCGTCCCGAGGCCCCGCCCGGGCCGAAAATGCGGGGAACGCACGCCGTCGCTCCCGGTCTATAGTTCCCGCGGCCCGTCATGACACGGGCCGGTCGCCATGGAGCGCCTCCGCCTCGACCTGCTGGGCGGCTTCGAGCTCCGGCTCCCGGCCGGAGCCGCTCTCGCCTTGCCCGCCAAGGCCCAGGCGCTGCTCGCGTACCTCGCCCTCAACCCCGGCCAGCGCCATCCCCGGGACAAGCTCGCTGCCTTGCTGTGGGTTGACGCCGGCACGACGCAGGCACGCGACAGCCTGCGCCATGCCCTCCGAGCGCTCCGCAACGCCGACATCCTCGTCGCCGACCGGGTGCAGCAACGCCCGAGGCGCTCGACGAGGCGGCGACGCTCTACCGGGGCGATCTCCTCGAAGGTCTCGCCGTCAGCGAGCCGCGCTTCGAGGAGTGGCTGCTCGCCGAGCGCGAGCGCCTCCGCGAGCTCGTCCTCGAAGCGCTGGCGAGGCTCCTCGCGCATCCCACGCGCGCCGGACCGACCGACGCCGCCATCCGGCGCCGCAGGTCGTTGCCGCCTCCTCGAGGGCGCGCTCGATCTGGCCGAGGCCATCCTCGACGCTGCGCACGACGATCGGCAGCACGCGCGCGAGCGCGATCAGCCGGTCACGAACGCCACCGACGGCAAGATGACGGTGTAGGATGCCGCCGCCGCCGCCAGATGCCGGCCGGGCAGGCGTGTCCGCACCCGGACGTATGCGACGCCGAACCCCAGCGCATAAGTGGACATTCAGATTGAGTCCGCCCCCGAAGCGCTGGATGACCGTCACCGAGCCCGATCGCCCGTCGCGAACGCCGTAGCGGCGGGCGCGGTGACGCTGGAAGCAGAGCAACACGCGCACAGCTACGCCGAGCACGGCGCGCGCCAGCCCGTGATCCCACGCCAGCAGAGAGCGCAGCCGGCACGGTAGGGTCAGCACCCACTGGCGCACGGGTACCCGCGGCAGCACCTCGTCGACCAGGCGGGCGGCGCACTCGGTCATGCGCCGGCCGCCGGCAGCAACGCCCGAGGCGCTCGACGAGGCGGCGACGCTCTACCGGGGCGATCTCCTCGAAGGTCTCGCCGTCAGCGAGCCGCGCTTCGAGGAGTGGCTGAGGGACATAGCGGCGACACAGGCGCGGGCCGGAATGACGACAATGTCCAAAGATCGCCACAGCGCTGGGGTCGCCCAGGGCAAGACCTTCTACGAGCGGTGGATCAGAGAACGACGTGGATGACCGAGGCCTGACGTCGTCGAATTCCTTGAGGCGGTCGCTGCCGCCGGCGTACGCGTCCCGGGACGGCGCCGTGCCGGCCATCAGACGGTCTCGGAGCGTCCCCATCGTGAGCCCGGCCACGTTCGTCACAATCCTCGGAAAAGACGAAGCGTAACCAGGACCTCAATTCCTGTGCGCGTCCTGTCCAGGCAAATACGAGACTCGAGCGAGTACCTTCGATTTTCAGGCTTGCGCGGGTCCGAGGTTGAGCGCGCTGCTGGAACATCGACGACTGGCCGTGTCGTTTTCCGCTGACGACACGGCCAGTCGGCCGAGGCGAGAACCGGAGGCGCGCTCTAGCCACGCGAAAAAATGGTGGGCAGGGAGGGGATTGAACCCCCGACACCAGGATTTTCAGTCCTGTGCTCTACCAACTGAGCTACCTGCCCGGGCAGACGATCCACCATACCAAAGCGACCCGGGGCTGTAAACGAACGGGGCGCTACTCGACGACGCTGACGACGCCGATGTTGCCGTTCTTCTCGAAGACGAGCGTCACGATCACGACCTCGCCCGGGACGAGCGCGCGCGTGAGTCCGTCGACGCGCACGTGCGGCCCGCCGGGACGCAGCGCGACGAGGGTGATGCCCGGAACTTCGAGGCGGTCGCCCCCCGCGGCGTCCACGAGCCGCGCCTCCCGCGCGAGCGCCATGTTCACGCCCGTGAGGACGTCGCCGAACTTGCCCGTGCTGTGGAGATCGACGTAGAAGCGCGCGCTGCCGTCGGCGTCGCGCACGACGCGGCCGTTCTGGGGCTGGATGCGCGCGTTCCCCGCCTCCTCGACCGTCGGATAGTGGATGCAGCCGGCGCAGAGCGCGATCACCGCCAGGACGGCGAGCCCGCGGAGCGCCGCGATGCGCATCAGCCCTTGAAGGCTCCGTCCGCGACCATCGCGCGGAACGCACGCTCGTAGGCGGCGACGCTGCGCCCGACCTCCGCGTCGCCGTGCACCGCGGAGATCCAGCCGTGGTTCTGCGAGCAATCGACGCCCTCGTTCAGCAGCGCGCAGCGCAGCAGCTGATAGAGATCGCCGCGGCGCGGGCGATCCGGCCCGGCGAGCCCGGGCTTGCCCTCGAACGACACGTGATAAATGGAGGCCTCGCCGTACACGACGCCCGGCGCGCCCGCGCGCTTCATCGCGTCGTTCAATCCGCGGCGCAGCTCCTCGCCGGTCTTGTTGGCGCGCGCCTGCAGCGACGCGTCCGCGCATTGCTCGAGCGTCGCGATGGCGGCGGACGCCGACAGCGGATTCGCGTTGAACGTCCCCGCGTGCGCGACGCGCTTCGTGCGGTCCCAGGCCGGATCGCCGCGATGCGTGAGCATCGACATGATCTCACGCTTGCCGGTGACCGCGCCGCCCGGCAGGCCGCCGGCGACGATCTTCGCGAGCGTCGTCAGATCCGGCGTGACGTCGTAATACTCCTGCGCGCCGCCCGGCGCGTACCGGAAGCCCGTGATGACCTCGTCGAAGATCAGCACCGCGCCGTGCTCAGTCGTGATGCGTCGCAATTCTTGTAGATAGCCGGGAATCGTCGGGATCGTTCCCGAGCTGCCGCCGGCCGGCTCGAGGATCACGGCCGCGATCTCGCCGCTCTCGAGCGCCACGTCCACCGCCTTGGCGTCGTTCGGCGGACAGATCACGACCTGATCGAGCGTCGCGTCCGGCACGCCCGCGGAGATCGGCACGTCGTACGGCGGCGCGACGCCGGCGACGACGCCGTCGTGCCAGCCGTGAAAATGTCCCGTGAGCTTCAGGATCTTCGACCGCCCGGTGAAAGCGCGCGCCAGGCGCAGCGCGAGGTGCGTCGCCTCCGTCCCCGACATCGTGAAGCGCGTCAGCTCGGCGCACGGCACGAGGCGATTCACGAGCTCGGCCCACCGCACTTCGAGCTCATGGCTGCCGCCGAGGTGCGTGCCGCGCGCGACCTGCGCCTGCACGGCGCTGACCACGGCCGGATGGCAGTGGCCGAGGAACAGCGCGCCGTGCCCCATCCAGTAGTCGATGTACTCGTGGCCGTCGACGTCCCACTTCCGCGGGCCGCTCGCACGGTCGACGTAGATCGGGAACGGCGTCAGGTGGCGGATGTCGTGCGTGATGCCGCCCGGAATGGCCTGGCGCGCGCGGCCGGCCAGCGCCGCGGACTTGGGATGGAGCGATCGGAAGCGCTCGAGAATCGTCATGCCGGCCATGATACCGTCACCGGCCCCCCGGACGCGGCTTGAGCTTGTCGGCGAGGAACGTGCGCGCGTCCGGCCACCAGTACGTGACGTCGTAGAAGAGCTGGTGTCCGCCCCCGCGGTCGTAGCGGATGACCTTCACGTCCTTGTTGCGCGATCGCAGCGCGATCGTCAGGTTGTCGACGCCGTTCAGGATGTGCGGTGAATCGCCAGCCTCGACCATGACGAGCACGGGCGGTGCCACGCGTGCGACGTCGTCGAGCGTCGACTGCATGATGCCGCGGCCCGCCGCGGGCGCGAGCAGCACGAGCGCGGCGAGATCGTTCCGGCCCAGGCTCGTGCGCAGGCTCACGAGCCCGCCCATCGAAAATCCCATGAGCGCGATGCGTGACTTGTCGACGTCGCGGCGCCGCTTCACCGAGTCGATCGCGCCGGCGACGATGTCGACGTACACGTCTTCGTAACTGTCGAAGCCGCGCCCGCGCGGCGCCGGCTCCCGGATCGGCGCGTACGCGAGCCAGCCTTCGGCGGCGAGCGCTTCACAGAAGCGATCGAGCCGGTAGCCGACGCGCGAGGCGCCGGCGTATCCGTGACCGTCGACGATGCTGCCGTGATTGAAGACGACGGCCGGGAACGGCCCGGCGCCCGGCGGCCGGCATTCGAGCGCTTCGCGCACACCGCCCGCCACCTGGTACGCGACGGTTTTCACGCCGGCGGCGCAGCCGGCGAGCAGCAGCGCGGTCGCGACGAGCAGCCGTCCCCTCATTCGCAGCGCGCCGCGAGGTGGAGCAGATGAACGATCTCGGCGTGAACGTCGGCGGCAAGCCCGTCGACCGTTGGCTCGCGCCGGCGCGTCACGCCATCGAACGCGCCGGCAGCCACGCAGGCATCGATGACGCGCGACTCGAGCGCCGGATCGTGGAGCAGCTCGAGCCCGGTCAGCCGCGACAGCGCGGCGACGACACCGTAGGCGCCCCAGTTCGACGTGCCGGCCGCGACGAGATGATCGACACGAACGACGGAGGCGACGCGAGCGAGCGGCGAGCGTCGTCGCAGCAGGCGCGCGCGAACATTGCCCATCCCGATCTCATTGCCGCCATCACCAATCCCAACGGTGACGGGCGCGACGAACGACGCCGACGATGCGCGGTCGGCGGCGGCGCGAGAGCCGGCGCGACGATACGAGGCGCGAGAAACGCCGCGGGTAGGAGCGGCGGGTGCGGAGTGGGGCGGGGTCCAGGGACCCGTGCCAGCCGACCGCCCATGAGGCCGCAAGGGATCTGAGTGGGAACGGCGCCGAGGGTCGCCGGAGGCTGAAATCTCGTGGTCATCGGACCCCGCCCCACTCCGTACCCGACGCGCCGGGCCCGAGGGATTCCGCTGCTCCGCGAGCGAGGCGTCGGAACGCGCGAGGTGAGCCGCGATGAAGAGCTCGTCGATGCGCCGATTCCAGTCGTTGATGGGCAGGCCGCGAAGGTTGAGATAGTCGCCGGACGAAGCGCGGCCGGGGCGTTCGATGGCGACGAGGTGCGTCGGGCGTTCGCGCGCGAGCCACGCGGCGCCGTGCCCGTCACCGTCGGGGTACACGAGGATGTCGACGGGCTCGTCGTGAACCTTGAGCGCCGCCTCGACGATCGGCACGTTGTGCGCGTCGGTGACGTATGAGACGCGCGCACCAGCCAGACGGAGCGCGCGGCCCAGCGCCGCGGCGCCCGGCGGTCCGTCCGTCTCCGGCGTGTCGGCGGCGACGGTGAACCCGGTCGCGATCAGGACGCGCCATGCGGTTGTCGAGGAGCGTCGCGGGTTTCCCGCGGCGCTCCGAGCGTTGGGGGGTCTGGGGGGCCATGTCGGGGCCCCCCAGTTCAATAATCCTCGGGCGGCGGCGATCGCAGCGCCCGGAGTGAAGAGATCCGCGACGCCACGCCGGCCGAGATCGAGAGCGAGCACGTGATCGATGGGATCGAAACGCCCGGGCACGGGCGTGACCGTATCACCCGGTCGCTTCGAGGAGCAAGGCGTGGAACGGTACCAGCGCCGGTTCGCCGGGTCCGCCCCAGCGCGCATCCGCGCTGTCGAGCAGCGCGCGCCAGCCATGCATCTCCGGCGCCGGCCGTCGCTCGCGCGAGAGATTGGCGACGAGCCGCACGCGCTCGCCGGTGCCGCTGGCGCGATCGACGACGAGCACCGGATCGTCGAGCGTCGCGCGCGTCCGGTCCTTGCCGCGGCTGCCCAGCGCCGGATGCGAGCGGCGGAGCGCCAGCCACTGGCGGTAGTACTCGCGGAGCTCGCGGTGACGCGGCGCCTGCGCGAGCGCGTGCGACAGGCGCGAGCGCACGAACGTGGACGGCTCGCCGGGATCGGGCACGGCGCCCTGCCAGGCAAACCGGCTGAACTCCGCCGTCCGTCCGTGGCGCACGGCGTCCGCGAGGTCGCGGTCGAGAAACGACGTGAAGAACTGGAACGGCGCGGTCTCGCCGTACTCCTCGCCCATGAAGATGAGCGGCAGCGCCGGGGCGACGAACATCAGCGCGGCCGCGAGCTTCACCGCCTCGAACGGCACGATCGAGCCGAGCCGGTCGCCCTGCGCGCGGTTGCCGACCTGGTCGTGGTTCTGCACGAAGATGACGAAGTGCTCGCCGGGCACGTCCGCGCTCGGCGTGCCGCGCGGCGCGGCGAAGTACTGCGAGAACTCCCCCTGGAACGCGAAGCCCTCCGCGATCGCCTTCGGCAGCAGCGACGGCTCCGTGAAGTCCGTGTAGTACCCGCCGTGCTCGCCCGTGAGCCGCGCGTGCACGGCGTGATGGAAGTCGTCGGACCACACGCCGTCGAGACCGACGCCGCCCTGCTCGCGCGGGAGCACGAGGCGCCGGTCGTTGTCGTGCGACTCGGCGACGACGTAGAACGGTCGCCCGAGCGCGGCGGCCTCCTTCCGCGCGGCCTCGGTGAGCTCGGTGAGGATGTGCACCGGGCTCTCGTCGAAGATCGCGTGGATCGCATCCAGCCGCAGCCCGTCGACGTGGAACTCGCGCGCCCAGTACGTCGCGTTCTCGACGACGTGGCGCCGCACACCCGCGCCGTCGGCCCCGTCGTAGTTCACGGCCGTGCCCCACGGCGTCCGGTAGCGATCCGTGAAGTACGGTCCGAACTCGGCGAGGTAATTCCCCTCCGGACCGAGATGGTTGTAGACGACGTCGAGAAACACGGACAGGCCGACGCGGTGAGCGGCATCGACGAGCCGGCGCAGCCCCGCGGGGCCGCCGTACGTCGACTGCGGCGCGTAGAGATGCGCGCCGTCGTAGCCCCAGTTGCGCGAGCCGGGAAATTCCGCGATCGGCAGGAGCTCGATCGCCGTCACGCCGAGGTCCACCAGCGCGCCGAGGTGGCGGATCATCGCCTCGAACGTGCCGGCCGTCGTGAACGTGCCCACGTGCAGCTCGTAGAACACGAGCTCGGCCCGCGGATGGCCGCGGAACGTCTGATCCGTCCACGCGAAGTCGTGCGGATCGACGACGACGGACGGGCCGTGGACGCCCTCCGGCTGCCACCGCGACACGGGATCGGGACGGAAGCGCTCGCCGTCGAGCCGATACTGGTATCGCGCGCCGGCCGTCACGGCCGGCAGCGACACCTCGAAGAGGCCGTCTGGTCCGACCGCGAGTGGAATCGGTCGCCGCCCGTCGGCGACGACGTCGACGCTGCGGCAGCGCGGCGCCCACACGCGGAACGCGACGCCGCCCTCACGAATGCTTGCGCCAAGCGGATTCATACGGTCCAATTGATCGCGAGCGACCCCGACGTTCGATCGGACGAGGTGCGGCACTCCCGGCCCTGATCAGGAAAGGCATTCGGTGATGGCGTCTCCGTTCTCACTTGTCCTCCACTCCCATCTTCCGATGGTGGTCAATCACGGCCGCTGGCCGCATGGCAGCGACTGGCTGAACGAAGCCGCATTCGAGTGCTATCTGCCGCTGCTCGAGACCATTCATCGGCTGGTGGCCGACGGCATCTCGCCGAAGTGGACGCTCAACATCTCGCCGATCCTCGCCGAGCAGCTCGCCTCGCCCGAATTCCAGAAGGAGCTCTCGTTCTACTACGACAACGTCCGCCGCGCGTGCGTCGAGAGCCGCGAGCACTTCGGACGCGAAGGTCAGAAGGAGCTCGTCCGCCTCACCCACTTCTGGGAAGAGTTCTACGAGCGGATGTGGGAGCTCCACCGTCGCATCGGCGGCGACATCGTCGGCACGTTCGCCGATTTGCAACGCGCGGGCCACGTGGAAATCATGACGTGCGCCGCGACGCACGGGTATCTGCCGCTGCTGTCGCGCGACGAATCGATCCATCTCCAGCTCCGCACGGCCGTCGAAACGCATCGCCGTCACTTCGGCGTGGCACCGCGCGGCATCTGGCTGCCCGAATGCGCGTATCGCCCGCGCTACGAATGGACGCCGCCGACGGGACGCGAGAGCGGACGCGAACGGCGCATGCGGCCCGGCATCGAGGAATTCCTCGCGCAGTACAACCTCGAGTACTTCGTCGCCGACGCCCACCTGCTCTCCGCCGGCGCGCCGATCTTCGTGTACCGCGACTACTTCCCGCTCGGACCGGAGATGACGGGAGCGCCGGCGATGAAGGCGTCGAGCGCCGGCCCGCGGTCGCCGTACGCGTCGTACCGCGTGGCGTCGCGCGGCGGGACCGGAGACGCGACGGCGTTCTTTCGCGACCCGCGCACGACGCTGCAGGTGTGGAGCCGCGATCACGGTTATCCCGGAGAGTTCAACTATCTCGAGTTCCACAAGAAGCATTTCCCGGGCGGCCTGCGGTTCTGGCGCATCACGGACGCCTCGCGCGATCTCGGCGGAAAGCAGGTCTACGACCCGGACGTCGCGCGCGAGAAGGTGCACCTCCAGGCGCGCCACTTCGCGGAGCTCGTCAAGAGCACGATCGCGGACGCGCGGCGCGACGGGGAAGCCGTCGTCTGCTCGCCGTACGACTCGGAGCTGTTCGGCCACTGGTGGTTCGAGGGGCCGGCGTGGCTCGGCGAAGTGGCCCGCGAGCTCGCGCGCGCGAAGGTGCCGGCGATGACGCTCGGCGAGGCGCTCGAGGCCGTGCCGGCGCGCACGACGCTGTCGCTGCCGGAAGGGTCGTGGGGCGAGGGCGGCGACCATCGCGTCTGGCTGAACCCGGACACCGAATGGACGTGGGACCGCGTGTACAGCGCCGAGACGGAGTGGGTCGAGCTGCTCGCGCACGCGACGGACGATCCGCGCGAGCTGAAGCGCGTCATCACGCAGGCGACGCGCGAGCTCCTGTTGCTCCAGGCCTCGGACTGGCAGTTCCTCATCACGACCGGCGCCGCGCGCGACTACGCCGAGCGCCGCGTCGCCGAGCACTACGCCGAGTTCAAACGCCTTGGCGAGATGGCGCGCCGGCTCATGGCGGGCGATCCGATGAGCGTCGAGGGCGCCGATCTCCTGCGCCGCCTCGAGCGCGAGGACTTCTGCTTCCCCGACCTCGACCCCGCCTGGGGAAACGCGGCCATCGTCGCGCGCTGATCCCATGGCCCGGCGCCCGCGCGTTCTGACGATGATCATGGCGGGCGGCAAGGGCGAGCGCCTGCATCCGCTCACCCGCGAACGCTCGAAGCCCGCGGTGCCGTTCGGCGCGCGCTACCGCATCATCGACTTCGTGCTGTCGAACTTCGTGAACTCCGAGATGCTGTCGCTCTACGTCCTGGTCCAGTACAAGTCCCAGTCGCTCATCGAGCACCTGCGCCTGTCCTGGCGCACGACGGGCATCGTCCCCGACTACTTCGTCGCCGTCGTGCCGCCACAGATGCGCTTCGGTCCCGCGTGGTACCGCGGCACCGCCGACGCCGTGCTGCAGAACCTGAACCTGGTCGACGACTTCAACCCCGACGTCATCGCCGTGTTCGGCGCCGACCACGTGTACCGGATGGACGTCGCGCAGATGGTGTCGTTCCACCGCGAGACCGGCGCGGACGTCACGGTCGCGGCGCGCCACGTCCCGATCCGCGAGGCCTCGTCGTTCGGCGTGCTCGCGGTGGACCGCGCGTCGCGCGTCATCGAGTTCGACGAAAAGCCGCGCGAGCCGAAGTCCATGCCCGACGACCCGGCGCATTCGCTGGTCTCGATGGGGAACTACCTCTTCAGCCGGCGCGCGCTGGTCGACGCGCTCCTCGCCGACGCGCGGCGGTCGACCGACCACGATTTCGGCCGCTCGATCATTCCGGAGCTCGTGCCGGGCGGCCGCGTGTTCGCGTACGACTTCACGGCCAACGAGGTGCCGGGCATCAAGCCGTACGAGGAAGTCGGGTACTGGCGCGACGTGGGCAGCATCGAGTCGTACTGGGACGCGCACATGGACCTGCTCGGCGAATCGCCGCGCTTCGACCTGGACAACCGCTACTGGCCGATCCGCACCGGCGTGCATCCCGGTCCGGCCGCGCGCTTCATCGGCTCGGACATCGACAACACGCAGGTCGCGGAAGGGTCGCTCGTGAAGCGCGCCACGCTGCGGAACTCGATCCTCGGCCGGAGCGTGTGGGTCAACGAAGGCGCGCACATCGAGGACTCGATCATCATGGACCACACGACGGTGGGGAAGGGCGCGCGCCTGCGCCGCGCGATCGTCGACCGCTACAACATCGTCGCCGCGGACACCGAGATCGGCTTCGACCGCGAGGCCGACCGGCGGCGCTACCACGTCGACGGGTCCGGCATCGTCGTCGTCCCGCGCGGCGGACGCCGCGAGTTCCTCCTGGGTCTCGAGGAGATGTAACACGCCGTTGCCCGCCCGTTCGATCGTCATTCACGGTCATTTCTACCAGCCGCCCCGCGAGCACCCGTGGCTCGAAGCCGTCGAGGTGCAGGACTCGGCCGCGCCGTATCACGACTGGAACGCCCGCGTGACCGCCGAGTGCTACGCGCCCAACACCGCCGCGCGGCGCGTGACCGACCGCAACCGCATCCACGACATCGTCAACAACTTCGAAAAGATCTCGTTCAACGTCGGCCCGACGCTGCTGACGTGGCTCGACCGGCACGCGAGTAGCGTGTACGCGAAGATCGTGGCGGCCGACCGCGCGAGCGCCGCGGCGCGCGACGGCCACGGGAACGCGATGGCGCAGGTCTACAACCACATGATCATGCCGCTCGCGACGCGCCGCGACCGCGTGACGCAGGTGCGGTGGGGCCTCGCGGACTTCCGCGCGCGCTTCGGGCGCGAGCCCGAAGGCATGTGGCTGCCGGAGACCGCGGTCGACAACGGAACGCTCGCGATCCTGGCCGATCACGGCCTCCGGTTCACGGTCCTCGCCCCGCACCAGGCGTGGCGGATCCGGCCGATCGGCGCCGAGGCGTGGACGGACGTCGGGGAGCGGATCGATCCGAGCCGCGCCTATCTCTGGCGCGGGCCGCGCGGCCAGTCGCTGGCGCTCTTCTTCTACGACGGTCCCGTGTCGCGGGCGATCGCGTTCGGAGACGCCCTGAACCGCGGGGAGAACCTCGTGAAACGTCTGCGCGGCGGGTTTTCCGACGCCCGGAACTGGCCGCAGCTCGTCCATTGCGCCACCGACGGCGAGTCGTACGGCCATCACAGCCGGTTCGGCGAGATGGCGCTCGCCGCCGCCATCCAGCAGATCGAGCGCGAGGCGGTCGCCGACCTCACGAACTACGGCGCGTTCCTCGCCGGGCACCCGCCGACGCACGAGGTCGAGCTCCACGAGCTGACCTCGTGGAGCTGCTCGCACGGCGTCGAGCGGTGGCGGGCGGACTGCGGATGCCGCGTCCGCGGCGACAGCCACCAGCGCTGGCGCGGGCCGCTTCGCGAGGCGCTCGACTGGCTCCGTGACCAGATCGACCCCTTCTACGAGGCCCGGGCCGGCGAGATCCTGAAAGACCCGTGGGCGGCACGCGACCGCTACGTGGACGTCATCCTCGACCGCTCGCCCGGCCGGGTTGCCGACTTCCTGAGCGGCCACCAGCGCGCCACCCTGGACGCCGGCGGCAGCGTGGAGGCGCGCCGGCTCCTGGAGCTCCAGCGCAACCGGCTGCTCATGTACACGTCGTGCGGCTGGTTCTTCGACGAGCTGGCGGGCCTGGAACCGGTCCAGATCTTGAAATACGCGGCCATGGCGATGCAGTACCTGCACGACCTCGGCGGCCCCTCGCTCGAGGCGGACTTCGTCCGCCGCCTCGGCGCGGCCGCCACGAACGACCGGGACCTGCCCGACGGCGCCGCCGTCTACCGGCGGTACGTCCGCCCGGCCGTGGTCGACGTTCGCCGGGTGATCGCCCACTACGCGATCAGCGGGATGTTCGAGGAGCGGCCGGAGGACGCCCGGGTCTACGCCTGGCGCATCGAGCGTCTCGACGACGAGCGCGAGGCCTACGACACGACGGCGCTGCGCATCGCGCACGTCCGCGTCAGCTCCGGAGTCACCGGGGACGCGCGCGAGTCGGTCTACGGCGTCCTCCACTTCGGCGGCCACGACTTCACGTGCGGCGTCCGGCCGTTCGAGGACCGCGCGGCGTACGAAGCGCTCCAGACGGACCTGCTCGGCCGGTACCAGCGGCACAGCATGGCCGACATGGTCCGCGCGATGGACGACGCCTTCCCGGGGCCGTCCTTCGGCCTGCCCGACCTCTTCCTCGAGGAACGCCGCCGCGTGCTCGCGGACGTGACCGCGGCCGTGCTCGAGCGGCACGAGGCCACGTACCGGCGGATCTGGGACGAGAGCCGCAAGCTCGTCCATTACCTGCGCGCGGCGGACGCGCCCATTCCGGAGACGCTGTCGCTGATCGGCCGACACGTCATGGAGCTGGAGACGGTCGCCCTGCTGCGAGGCGCCCCGGCGCTCGGCGGGATTCCGGCGCCCGCGCTCGAAGTCGCCGAGGAGGCCCGCCGCCTCGGCCTGCGCCTCGAGCTCGAGCCCGCGAGAGACGCCGTGACCCGCGCGATCCACGACGCGCTCGACCGCGTCCGTGCCGAGCCGACGACCGCGCGCATCGCGGAAGCGGTCGCGATCGTCACCGGCGCGCGCACGATCGACGCGCCGTTCGAGCTCTGGGTCGTGCAGAACGAGTTCTTCGACCTGTGGCGCGCGCGGCCCGAAGCGCACGCGTCGCTCACCCCCCTCGCGGAGCTGCTCGGCTTCGCGCTTCCGCTGCCGGCATGACGGCGTCGCGCGCGCGCAACCGCCTGCGCAGCGAGCCCGACGCGCTCGCGCGGGTGCCGCTCGCGACGTATCGCGTGCAGCTCGGGCCGGAGCTCGGCTTCGAGGACGCGGCCGGGCTCCTCGACTATCTCGACGCGCTCGGCATCACGGACCTCTACACGTCGCCGTTCTTCGAGAGCGCGTCGAGCGGATCGCACGGCTACGACGTCAGCGATCACGACACGCTGCGCGGCGAGCTGGGCGGCGAGGCGGGATTCCGGATCCTCGCGGACGCGTTGAAGCGCCGCGGCTTCGGACTGCTGATCGACCTCGTGCCGAACCACATGGGCATCGCGCACGCGCGGAATCACTGGTGGCGCGACGTGCTCGAGCACGGGCCGTCGTCGCGCTACGCCGCGTACTTCGACATCGACTGGCGGCCGGTGAAGGCCGAGCTCCACGATCGCGTGCTCCTGCCCATCCTCGGCGACCAGTACGGCGCCGTGCTCGACCGCGGCGAGCTCTCGCTCGCGCTCACCGAGGGCCTGTTCGAGCTCGTCTATTACGAGTGGCGCCTGCCGATCGCCGCGCGGTCGTACGGCCGCGTCCTCGGGCACCGCCTCGAACAGCTCCAGGACGCGCTCGGCGCGGACCACGCGGATCTCGTCGAGCTCAAGAGCGTCATCACCTGGCTCGCCACGATTCCGCCGCGGACCGAGCGCGATCCCGCGCGCGTCGCCGCGCGCGACGGGGAAAAGGAGCGCGGGCGCCAGCGCCTCGTCGCGCTGCTGGAACGGTCGCCCGGGGTGCGCGCGTTCGTCGACGAGAACGTCCGGCGCTTCAACGGCACGCCCGGCGAGCCCCGGAGCTTCGATCTGCTCGACGACCTCGTCAGCGACCAGGCGTACCGCCCCGCGTACTGGAGAGTCGCCGGGGAGGAGATCAACTACCGGCGCTTCTTCGACATCAACGACCTCGCCGCGATCCGGATGGAGGACCGCGAGGTCTTCGATCGCACGCATCGGGTGATCTTCCAGCTCGTCCGCGACGGCGCCGTCACGGGCCTGCGCATCGATCACCCGGACGGCCTCTACGCCCCGGCGGAGTACTTCGCGCGCCTCCAGGAGGCGTGCCTCGAAGCGGTCGGGCGGCCGTTCTACGTCGTGGCGGAAAAGATCCTGTCGCCCGGCGAGCGGCTGCCGGAGAACTGGGCCGTCGCCGGCAGCACGGGCTACGACTTCCTGAATCTCCTGAACGGCATCTTCGTCGACCGCAAGGCGGCGATCGCGCTCGAACGGCTGTACGTGCGGCTCCTGCGGCAGCGCGTCGTCTTCACCGAGCTCGTGTACGACGCCAAGCGCCTCATCATGGAGACGTCGATGGCGTCCGAGCTGAACGTGCTCGGCCATCGGCTGAATCGCATCTCGGAGAAACACCGGTCGTCGCGCGACTTCACGCTGCGCAGCCTGACGCGCGCGCTGCGCGAGATCATCGCGGCGTTCCCCGTCTACCGGACGTACTTCGGCGAGAGCGGCGACGACAGCGCGGACATCGAGCGCCTCGATCGCGCCGTCGACGGCGCGAAGCGCCGCACCCCGACGCTGGACGTCTCGACGTACGACTGGGTCCGCGACCTCCTGGCGCTGCGCTTCCCGGCGTGGGCCGACGAGGCCGAGCGGCGCGAGCGGATCGACTTCGTGATGCGCGTCCAGCAGATCACCGGCCCCGTCACCGCGAAGGGCTACGAGGACACCGCGCTCTACCGGTACAACCGCCTGACGTCGCTGAACGAAGTCGGCGGCGATCCGAGCCGGTTCGGCACCCCGCTCGGCGAGTTCCACACCGCGATGGCCGAGCGGCAAGACCGCGAGCCGGCGTCGCTGTCCGCGACGTCGACGCACGACACGAAGCGGAGCGAGGACGTGCGCGCGCGCATCAACGTGCTGTCCGAGATCGCGGACGAGTGGCGCGGCCGGGTCGGGCGCTGGCAGCGCCTGAACCGGCGTCTGCGCACCGTCGTCGACGGTGACCCCGTGCCGGGCGCGAACGAGGAGTACCTGCTCTATCAGACGCTCGTGGGCGCCTGGCCGATCGATGGCGCGCGGCTGCGCGCGTACATCCTGAAAGCGGTGCGCGAGGCCAAGACGCACACGAGCTGGATCAACATGAACCAGCGGTACGACGAGGCCATCGGCCGCTTCGCCGAGGCGATCGTCGACCCGAGGCGCTCGCGCGAGTTCCTGCGCGACCTCGCCGAGTTCCAGCAGCGCGTCGCGCATTTCGGCCGGTTGAACTCGCTCGCCCAGACGCTCGTGAAGATCGCCGCGCCCGGCCTCCCCGACTTCTACCAGGGCACGGAGCTCTGGGATTTCTCGCTCGTCGACCCCGACAATCGCCGGCCCGTCGACTTCGCGCTGCGGCGCCGCATGCTCGAGGAGCTCACCCGCGAGATCGACGCGACGGCCGACCTCGCCGGGCTGGCGCGCCGACTGGTCGAGACGGCGGAGGACGGCCGCGTGAAGCTCTACCTGATCCGGCAGGCGCTGCAGTTCCGGCGGCTGCGCCGCGAGCTGTTCATCTCCGGCGCGTACCACCCGCTGACGGCGACGGGCACGTGGAGCGACAGCGTCTGCGCGTTCGCCCGCGCGCGCGGCGCGGACGTCGCCGTCGTGATCGCGCCGCGGCTGCTCGCGCGCCGGGACATCCACGTGCTGCCGCTCGGCGTGGCGTACTGGGACGACACGCGCGTGGCGGTGCCCGTCAGTGCCGGCACGCCGCTCCGCAACGTGTTCACCGGACGCACGGTCGCGCCCGTTGCCGAGGGCGACACGGTCGTCGTGACCGCCGGCGCCGCCCTCGAGGATTTCCCCGTCGCGCTGCTGGAGCGATCCGCATGACCCGCGCCGAGTCCTCGTTCCAGTTCATGGGGTGCGTCGAGCTCCGGCAGGTCGTGGGCCGGCGCGCGCTCGACGAGCGCGAGCTGATGGACCGGCTCGAAGAGGTGCCGCTCGATTCGGTCTACTACCACACGCACGGCTACTTCCTGCGGCATCGGCCGATGAGCACGCCGTACGGCAACGACTTCGCCGCCTGGGTCGCGGTCCACGTGCGGGACATGGCGCTCGCCGAGCGGCTCGGCGTCGTGAACCCGTTCGACTCGCGCAGCCTCGACGAGCTCCGCGACGACCTCTGCGGCATCATCGACGACCACCTCGCGCGATTGTCGACGGTGCCGCGCGTCGAGTTCGGCGAGCCGTTCTACTTCCAGCAGGCGCACATCGTCGAGGTGGCGCTCGGCAGCCCGGCGTTCACGCTCGCCGAGTTCCGCACCGCGCTCGCCGAGGTCGACGCGAGCGCGATCTACGTGCACATGGTCGAGGCCCGCGCGCGACTGCGGCGCCGCACCGACGACTTCGCTGAATGGATCCGGGGGTCGCTGCACCTGCCGGAGCTCGCCACGCGGATCGAGCGCCTGGACACCTACATGACGAACCTCGAGCGCATTCGGGCCCGGGTGCTCGCGCTCGTCGACGGCACGCTCGACGGGGGCCGCGGGTGATGCGGATCGAGGCGTATCGCGACGTCGCGCCCCGGGGCGTCGTCGACATCATCATGCGACTGGCCGAGCGCGTGCAGGGCAAGCGCTTCCTGCACCTGTCCGGCGGGCGCTTCGGCGCCGGCGCGGCCGAGATGCTGAACGCGCTCGTGCCGATCATGGCCGACCTCGGCGTCGACGCCGCGTGGGAGATCACCGGCGGCGACCCGCAGTTCTACGCGACGGCGCGCGCGCTGACCGCGGCGCTGACGGGCGAGGAGCGCGTGCTCACCGACGAAAGCCTCGCGCATTACGTCGAGATGAACCGCATCAACGCCAAGAAGCTCCAGCTGGACGGCGACCTCGTGCTCGTGCACGACGTGCAGCCCGCGACGCTCGTGCACCACCGGACCGGCCACGGCCGCTGGGTCTGGCGGTGTCACCTCGACTGCTCCCGCGCGCACCGCCGGGCGTGGTCGTTCATGCGCTCGCACCTCTCGCAGTACGACGCGACGATCTTCTCGCTGCCGAAGTTCGCGCGCCGGCTCAACGTGCCGCAGTACGTGATCCATCCGTCGATCGATCCGCTGTCCGCGAAGAACCGCGATCTGCCCCCGCGCGAGGTCGCGACGATCCTCGGGCGGCTGCGCGTGCCGACCGACCGGCCGCTCCTCGTGCAGGTCGGCCCGTTCACCGGGGGCGCCGATCCGGTCGGCGTCGTGAACGCCTACCGGCTGGTGAAGAAGGATCATCCGGTGCGGCTCGTGCTCGCGGGCACCGCCGGCGACGAGCGCGAGAGCCTCGACGTGCTCGCGCAGCTGCGCGAAGCCGCGACCGACGACGAGGACGTGATCGTGCTCGAGCTGCCGGCCGACGCGCATCTGCAGATCAACGCGCTCCAGCGCGCCGCGGCGATCGTCCTGCAGAAATCCGTGCGCGAAGGCTTCGGCCTCTCCGCCGCGGAGGCGATGTGGAAGGGCAAGCCCGTCATCGCGGGCTTCGCGGGCGGCCTCACGCAGCAGGTCATCTACGACGTCACGGGCTACACCGTGCAGTCGGTCGAAGGCGCCGCGTTCCGCATCCGCTACCTGCTGAACAACCCGGAGCTCATGGCGCGCATGGGCGCGACGGGCCGCGAGCTCGTCCGGCGCTCGTTCCTCATCACCCGCCATCTCACCGACTACCTGGCGCTGCTGATCCACCTCACGCGATGACGGGGATCTGATGGCCGACGCGCTTGATCCGAACGTAGGGCCGGGCCCCGGGTCCCCCGGGGACCGGCGAATCGATCGCACTGGGGGCCACGACGGCCCCCAGACCCCCACACGCTCGCCGGCCCCCGGCGAAGCCGTGGTCCGGCTCGACATGCCGCACGCCGTCGCGCTCGGCGAGCGCGTCGACGCCGAGCTCGCGACGCTCGGACCGCGCAGCGTCGCGATCGCTCTCCTCACGTACAACAACGCCGCGACGGCCAAAGTCGTCGCCGAAGCCGTCGCGGCCGGCGTGGAGCGCCACCTCGACGGCGCGACGGCGGTGATTCTCAACGCCGACGCCGGGTCGTCCGACGGCACCGCGCATGCCGTGACGTCGACCGCGCTGCCCGTCGTGCGCATCGAGCACCCGACGCCGCTCGCCGAGCGGCTGACCGTGCCGTTCCACGGCGTGCCGGGCCGCGGCGACGCGCTCGCGGCCGTCTTCACGGCCGCGCACCGCCTCGGCGCCCGCGCGCTGGTGATCGTGGAAGCGGACGTCGTGTCGATCCGGGACGAATGGATCGCGCGCCTTGCGCAGCCCGTGCTCGCGGGCAAGGCCGACCTCGTGAACGGGGCGTACGCGCGGCACCGGTACGAAGGCACGATCACCAACCTGATCGTGGCGCCGCTGATCCGGATGCTGTACGGCCGTCGCCTGCACCAGCCGTTCGCCGGCCACCAGGCGTATTCCGCACGGCTCGTCGAGCACATCCTCGTGCAGCCGCGCTGGGGCGGGTTCCGTCGCGACGTCACCGACCTGTGGATGTTCGGCACGGCGGTGGCCGACGGCTTCGCGGTCTGGGAAGCCTGGCTCGGTCCGCGCGTCGTCCGCTCGACGGCGCGCTCGAACGATCTGCCGACGATGGTGGCGCAGACGCTCGGCGCGATCTTCGGCGTGATGCACACGCACGAGGACCTGTGGCTCGCGGTCCGGGGCAGCGAGCCCGTGCCGGACGTCGGCACCGCGGCGAAGCTCGGCGTCGATCCCGCGCGCGTCGACGTGGCGCGCATGCTCGACGGCTTTCGCCTCGGCGTGCGCGACCTGTTGCCGATCTGGGAGCACGTGCTCGCGCCCGACACGCTCGGCGACGTCCTGGGGCTCGATGCCGGCGACGGCACGCGATTCCGGTTTCCGAACGACCTGTGGGCGCGGGTCGTCTACGACTTCGCGCTCGGCTTTCACTACGACGTGGTGCATCGCGACCACCTGCTGCGGTCGCTCGTGCCGCTCTACCTCGGCCGCACCGCCGCGTTCGTCCTCGAGGCCGAGCCGCGGAGCGCCGACGCGACGGAAGCGCTGCTGGACGAGGTCGCGGTCGCCTTCGAACGCCAGAAGCCGTACCTCGCGGAAAGGTGGAGATGAAGGATCCGAAGAAGAGCATCGTGATCGAAGCCGTCTCATCGACCGTCGATGCCGGCCGGTACCCCGTGAAGCGCGAGGTCGGCGACCTCTTCGAGGTGCAGGCCGACATCTTCAAAGAAGGCCACGACCACCTCCTCGCGTTCCTGAAGTTCCGGCGCTGGAACGCCGACACGTGGCAGGAGACGCCGATGCGGTTCGTCGACAACGACCGCTGGGCCGGCGCCTTCCGAGTCGCGGAGAACTCGCGCTACGTGTTCACCATCGAAGCGGTCACGGACGTCTTCCGCTCGTGGCTCGCGGACTTCGACAAGCGCGTGGCCGCCGGGCAGGACGTCCGCAGCGAGCTGCTCGAAGGGGCCCAGCACCTGCGCGCGGCCGCCGGCCGCGCGAGCGGCGGCGTGCGCCAGGGTCTCGAAGGCTATGCGGCGCGGTTCGCCGGCGCCGAGCAGGCCGCGGCCGTCGCGGCGGCGCGCGAGCCGGCGCTGGCCGCGCTGATGGACGGCACGCTCGACCGCACGGACGCGACGTGGGCGCGCGAGTTCGACGTGGTCGTCGATCGGGAGCGGGCGCGGTTCGCCGCGTGGTACGAGTTCTTCCCGCGCTCGGGACAGACGCCGGGCAAGCACGCGACGTTCCGCGACGCCGAGTTCCAGCTGCGCCGGGCCGCGGCGATGGGCTTCGACGTGGTGTACCTGCCGCCGATCCATCCGATCGGCCGCGCGCACCGCAAGGGCCGGAACAACGCGCTCGTCGCGCAACCCGGCGAGCCCGGAAGCCCCTGGGCGATCGGCGGCCCGGAAGGCGGCCACGCCGCCGTGCATCCCGATCTCGGCACGATCGACGACTTCGATCGCTTCGTCGAGACGGCGCGCGCGCTCGGGCTCGAGGTCGCGCTCGACTTCGCGATCCAGTGCTCGCCGGATCATCCCTACGTGCGCGAGCACCCCGAATGGTTCTTCCACCGCCCCGACGGCACGATCAAGTACGCGGAGAACCCGCCGAAGAAGTACCAGGACATCTACCCGGTCAACTTCTACGGCGACGATCCCGAGCCGCTGTGGAAGGAGATGCGGAGGATCGTCGACTTCTGGATCGCGCACGGCGTGCGCGCGTTCCGCGTCGACAACCCGCACACGAAGCCGGTGCGGTTCTGGGAGTGGCTGATTCGCGAGATCCAGAACGAGCATCCCGAGGTCGTGTTCCTCGCGGAGGCGTTCACGCGGCCGAAGATGATGAAGGTGCTGGCGAAATCGGGCTTCTCGCAGTCCTACACGTACTTCACGTGGCGCAACGAGAAGCGCGAGCTCGCGGAATACCTGACGGAGATCACCACGCCGCCGGTCAGCGACTACTTCCGCGGCAACCTCTGGCCGAACACGCCCGACATCCTGCACGAGACGCTGCAGCTCGGCGGCCGGCCCGCGTTCAAGATGCGTCTCGTGCTCGCGGCGACGCTCTCGTCGCTGTACGGCATCTACTCCGGCTACGAGCTCTGCGAGAACGTACCGCGCGAGCCGGGCTCGGAGGAGTATCTCGACTCGGAGAAGTACGAGATCAAGGCGCGCGACTGGCAGGCGCCCGGCAACCTCGTCGACTTCATCACGCGGGTGAACGCCATCCGGCGCGCGCATCCGGCATGCCGTCCTGTGGTACGGCAAGATCACGCCGGAGCGCGACGACGCCGTGTTCGTGGCGGCGAGCTTCGACGTGACCCGCACGCGCGAGTCGGTCGTCGACGTGCCGATCGAGCGGTTCGGGCTGCGGGACGACGAGACGTACGTGATGCACGAGCTGCTGTCCGACCAGATGTGGGAGTGGCGCGGACGGCGCGGCTACGTGAAGCTCGACCCGGCCGTGGACCCGGCGCAGATCTTCCATCTGAGGCGTCGATGACAGGGAAACCGGGAAGCGCCGGGCGGCGAGTCTCGGCAACAGGTCCGGGCGGGAACCCGAGGCGTGCCACAGGTTCCCTGGGGCGCGCCGAGCGCGGGGGGGTATGGGGGGCCATGTCGGGGCCCCCCATCTGAAATGTCACAGGACTGGTACAAGGACGCGATCTTCTACGAGGTCCACGTCAAGGCGTTCTTCGACGCCGACGGCAACGGTGTCGGTGACTTCGCCGGGCTGACGGCCTCGCTCGACTACGTCAAGGAGCTCGGCGTCGACTGCCTGTGGATCCTGCCGATGTACCCCTCGCCGCTCCGCGACGACGGGTACGACATCGCCGATTTCCGGGGCATCCATCCGGATTACGGCACCGTCGAGGACTTCCAGAAATTCCTCGACGGCGCGCACGCGCGCGGCATGCGGGTCATCGCGGACCTCGTGATGAACCACACGTCCGACCAGCATCCGTGGTTCCAGGCGTCGCGCACCGACCCGACCGGGCCGTACGGCGACTGGTACGTCTGGAGCGACACCGACCAGCGGTATCGCGACGCGCGCGTCATCTTCATCGACACCGAGAAGTCGAACTGGTCCTGGGACCCGGTGCGCAAGCAGTACTACTGGCACCGGTTCTTCAGCCATCAGCCTGACCTGAACTGGGACAACCCGGCCGTCCGCACCGCGGTGCTCGACGTGATGCGCTTCTGGCTCGACCGCGGCCTCGACGGCTTCCGGTGCGACGCCGTGCCGTATCTGATCGAGCGCGAAGGGACGAATTGCGAGAACCTGCCGGAGTCGCACGACATCCTGAAAGTGTTCCGGCGCGTCATCGACGACGAGTACGGCGGCGACCGCATCCTGCTCGCGGAAGCCAACCAGTGGCCGGAAGACGTGCGTCCCTACTTCGGCGACGGCGACGAATTCCACATGGCGTTCCACTTCCCGCTCATGCCGCGGCTCTACATGGCCGTCCGCCGCGAGGACCGCCTGCCGATCACGGACATCTTCACGCACACGCCGGCGATCCCGCCCGCCTGCCAGTGGTGCCTCTTCCTCAGGAACCACGACGAGCTGACGCTCGAGATGGTCACCAACGAAGAGCGCGACTACATGTACTACGCGTACGCGTCGGATCCGCAGATGAAGCTCAACCTCGGGATCCGGCGCCGGCTCGCGCCGCTGATGGACAACGACCGCCGGCGCGTCGAGCTGCTGAACGCGCTGCTCCTCACCCTGCCGGGCAGCCCGATCATCTACTATGGCGACGAGATCGGCATGGGCGACAACGTCTACCTCGGCGATCGCAACGGCGTGCGCACCCCGATGCAGTGGTCGTCGAACCGCAACGCCGACTTCTCGACGACCGATTCGGCGCGCCTCTACCTGCCGGTGGTCAACGACCCGGTCTACGGCCACCAGGCGGTCAACGTCGCGACGCAGTCGCGGCAGCCGTCGTCGCTGCTCAACACGATGAAGCGCATGATCGCGGTGCGGAAGCAGAGCGGCGCGTTCGGGCGCGGCACGATCGAGTTCCTGCGCCCGCGGAACGGCACGGTCCTCGCGTTCATCCGCCGCTTCGAGGACGACGCCATCCTGGTCGTCGCCAATCTCTCGGAGCGGTCGCAGCCCGTCGAGCTCGACCTGCGCGCCCACCAGGGCGCCACGCCGGTCGAGCTGCTCGGCGAGACGCGGTTTCCGCCCGTCGGCGACACGCCGTACTTCCTGTCGCTCGGCCCGCACGGCTACTACTGGTTCCGCCTGGAGCGGCGCGATCGTGGTCCGGTGCGCTATGGCATCGAGGAGACGGCCGTGTGATTCCCGACTCCGAGCGGCTCGCCGCGTGGATCAGCGCGCAGCGCTGGTTTGCCGGAAAAGCGCATCGCATCGCGCGCGTGCAGGTCGAGGACCGCATCAGCGTCGGCGACGTCATGCTCGCGATCGTGCGCCTCCGGCTCGACGACGCCTCGGAAGACCGGTACGCCATCCCGCTCGCGCCGGGCGGCGACATCACCGACGCGCTCGAGGGCGGCGAGTATCCGTCGGCGCTGCTGGCGCTGATCCGCGACAGCGGGCGGATCGGCGGCGAGCAGGGGGCGATCGTCGGCCACGCAACGCGCGCGGTTCGCGTGCCCCACGGCACCGCGCTCCGGGCGCGGCGTCTGTCCGGGGAGCAGAGCAACACGTCGGTCGTGCTCGGCGACGTGGCGATCCTCAAGCACTTTCGCCGCCTCGCGGCAGGGCCGAATCCCGAGCAGGAAATCACCGGCTTCCTCACGGAGCGCACGACGTTCACGCATGCGCCGCGGCTCTACGGCCACGTCGAATACCGGGACGCGGACGGCGCCACGTCGACGCTGGTCGTCGCGCACGAGCTCGTCACCGGCGCCGACGACGGGTGGGCCTGGGTCGTCGACCGGCTCCGCGAGGTCTTCGGGCGCGTGCCGGCCCGCCCCGACGACCGCGACGGCCTCGCCGCGGTCGCCGCCGTGCCGCTCGGCGCGCTCGAGCGGCTGGGCGAACGCACGGCGGCGCTGCACGTCGCGCTCGCCTCGGTCACCGGCGACGCGGCGTTCGCGCCCGAGCCGATCGCGCCGGCCGACATCGCCCGGTGGGCCAACGACGTGCAGCGGCAGATCGCGACCGCCGCCGCGGCCGCGCCGACGCGCGGGATTCCCGATGCGCCCGACGTGCGCGAGGCGCTCGGCGCGCTGCTCGGCCGCGCGAAGACGCGCCATCACGGCGACTTCCATCTCGGGCAGACGCTCTATCGCGCCGCCGACGACGACTGGGTGCTCCTCGATTTCGAGGGCGAGCCACTCCGGCCGCTCGAGGAGCGGCGCCAAAAGACGAGCCCGCTGCGCGACGTCGCCGGGATGCTGCGGTCGATTGACTATGCCGGCGTCACGGCCGCGCCGGATCCCGGCGACGCGCGCGCCACGGCATGGCGCGACGTCGCTTCCGTGGCGTTCGTGCGCGGCTACCGGCGCGTCGCGCACGACGCGGCGTTCGTGCCGCGCAGCGAGACCGGCTTCGCGCGCGCCGTCGCCGTGTTCGTCATCGAGAAGGCCGCATACGAGGTGGTCTACGAGGCGAGCCACCGGCCGGAATGGCTCGGCATTCCGGTCGAGGGCCTGCGCCTCGCGGTCGCGGCGCTCGCCGCGTGATCCGACCCCCGCTCCCACGGATCGCCGCCGTGGTGCTCGTCGCGGCCGCACCGCTCAGCGCCGCGGCGCAGGTCGCGCCGTCCGACGGCGAGAGGGCGAGCTATACCGGCCTGCTCGCGGCGGCCGCGCGCGGCGATGCGGCCGAGATCGCGCGGCTCGCCGGCCGAGGCACGCACGCCGACGTCCGCGACGCGCGCGGCCGTACGCCGCTGCACGTCGCCGCGCATGGCGGCCACCACGACGCGATGCGCGCGCTCGTGGCCGCGGGCGCCGATCCCAACGCGCTCGACGGCGATCGCTACGACGCCGTCACCATCGCGGCCGTCGCGAACGACGTGCCGACGCTGACGGCGGCGCTGGCGCTCGGCGCGAGTCCCCGGAACGTCACGAGCCGGTACGACGGCACCGCGCTGATCGCGGCCGCGCATCTCGGCCACGTGGCGGTCGTGCGGACGCTCATCCGCGCGGGCGCACCGCTCGATCACGTCAACAACCTCGGATGGACGGCGCTGATCGAGTCGATCGTGCTCGGCGACGGCGGCCGGCGCCACACCGAGACGCTGCGGGCGCTCGTCGAGGCCGGCGCGAACGTGAGCCTCGCGGATCGCGACGGGCGCACGCCGCTGGCGCTCGCGCGCGGGCGCGGCTACGCCGCGATGGTGGAGCTCCTGCGGCAGGCGGGGGCGCGGTAGCGGTTACGGGTTCGGCTGCGGCGGCGTGAACAGCAGGCGGGACGCGAGCCACCCGTCCTTGTCGAAGAAGACGACCAGCCCGTCCTGGTAGAAGAAGAGCGGCGCGTCCCCTTCCTTGCCGACCCGGTGCGGCTTGCCCCATCCGAGCAGCACGGTCTCGCGCGTGAACACGCCGGGCACCGGATCGAGCCGCATCGTGCGCACGAGATCGGGCCGATAGCCCGCGGGCGTCAGCAGGCCGAAGTCGACGGCCAGCCGCTGCAGGCCGCGCGGCGCGCGATCGCCTTCATACAGCCATTCCGTCGTGTCGTACCCGTCGACCTTCTGCGTGTTCTGGCGCGTCGGCTGGCCATACGTCGCGCGCACGGACTCGATCGTGCTCTTGCCGGGCGCGATCGAGCCCCACTCGGCGGCCAGCGCGGGCGCGATGGCGAGCAAGACCATGGCGATCGCGAGGCCGCGGGCGGCGAACGACCGCACGGGCGGCGTCCGCATCAAAACCCGAGCGCGGCGCCGTCGCCGCGCGGATCGGCGCCGCCGAAATAGGTGCCGTCGCCGACGGTGATCGCGTGCGCGTGTCCGACCCGGTGGAAGAACTCGGCCACCGGGGTCACCCGGTGGCCGCGGCGGCTCAACGCCGAGAAGACCCGCGCCGGGACGCGCCGCTCCAGGCGGATCATGTCGCTCGGCTCGTCGGGCAGGAACGCGCCGATCAGGAAGCGCGGACGCTCGATCGCCTCCTGGGGGTCCATGCCGTAATCGAGCACGTTCGTCAGCGCCTGGACGTGGAACATCGCCTGGCCGTTCCCGCCCATCGTGGCGAAGCCCATCAGCGGGCGATCGTCCTTCGTCACGATCGACGCCATCAGCGTGTGGAACGGCCGCTTGCGCGGCGCCAGGCACGCGGGATGCGCCGGGTCCGTCGTGAAGTGGCGGCCGCGGTTCTGCAGCACGACGCCCGTGCCCGGCGGGACGACGGCGGAGCCGAACGAGTTGAAGAGGCTCTGGATGACGCTCACCACGTTGCCGGCGGCGTCGGCGACGACGAACCCCGTGGTGTCGCCGTCCGGGTCGCCGAAGGTGTGCGCCTGCGCCTTCTTCGGATCGATCCCGCGGCGCCGCCGGTCGGCGTAGGCCTTGTCGAGGAGCTCACCCACCGGCACGCGCGCGTGCGCGGGATCGCCGATCCATCGCTCGCGGTCGGCATAGGCGAGCTTCACCGCCTCGATCAGGAGATGGAGATGGTCGGCCGAATGAACCGCGAGGCGCGAGAGCGGAAAGCCTTCGAGCAGGTTGAGCGCGATGAGCGCGGCGAGCCCCTGCGTCGGCGGCGGCGTCTCGTAGACCGTCGCGCCGCGATACGTCGTGCTGATCGGCTCGTCCCATTCACCGGTGTGGGCCGCGAGGTCGTCGGGGGTGAGAAATCCCTCGGCCTCGAGCCGCTGCGCGATCGCCGCGGCCACACGGCCGCGATAGAAGAGGTCGGGGCCCTGCTCGGCGAGGTCCGTCAGCGTGCGCGCGAGATCGGCCTGGACGAGCGGCGTGCCGGGACGCGGCGCGGCGCCGCCGGGGAGGAAGATGCGGCGCCATTCGGGGTCGTGAAAGACACCCGAGCCTTCGTTCGCCGCCTGGCTCACGAGCAACGTCGTCGGAAAGCCCTCGCGGGCGTACCGGATCGCCGGCCGCAGGAGCTCGCCGAGCGGCCGGGTGCCGAAGCGGTCGAGCAGCATCGCCCAGCCGCGGACACAGCCCGGCGCGCTCACCGTCGCGGGGCCCTGCGTCGGAATCTCCTTCCAGCCGCGACGCTGGAGCTCGGCGAGCGTCGCACGCGAGCCGGATCGACCCGCGCCGTTCAGGAAGTGCACCCGGCGCGCCGCCGCCTCGTAGTAGAGGCAGAACAGGTCGCCGCCGACGCCGCAGCAGTACGGCTGCGTCACGGCGAGCACGGCGTTCACGGCGACGGCCGCGTCCGCGGCGGTTCCGCCCGCTCGCAGCACGTCCACGCCGGCGAGCGTCGCGTACGGATGATTCGACGCGACCATCCCGCGACGTCCCATCGCGACCGGCCGATGCGAGTACCCGATCTGCGGCACGCTAGCCTCCTCCGGCGAAGAGCTTCGTGATTTCATCCTGGGCGAACACGGGCATCGGCACGCGCGTGGCGCCGTCGACGAGCGTGACGCCCTCCGCGCGCGGCACGACGCTGCCGATGTAGTGCGAGTCGATGCGCTCGCGGCCGAGCGCGTGGATGACGATGGCGGCGTCCGCGGGCGCGAGCGTCATCAGCAGCGCGCCCGACGCGATCGTGCCGAGCGGATCGAGCCCGACCGCGCGGCAGAGCTCGGCGCCCTCCGGGATCACCGTGATGCGATCGCGATCGATGCGGAGCCCGACGCCCGCGGCGTCCGCGACTTCGTGGAGCGCGGTGGCGAGGCCGCCTTCGGTGGGATCGTGCATCGAGTGCACGCGCGCCAGCTCGCACGCGATCTCGACCTCCGGCAGCACGCTGAGGCCCGGCGTGGTCAGGAAGCGCTTCGCGCGCTGGATCACGCTCTTGCGAATGCCGAGGGCGAGCAGCTCCGGCTCCTTTTCACGCGCGATGATCGCGGCGCCTTCGATCGGAATGCCCTTCGTCAGCACGACGGCGTCGCCCACCTGCGCGCCGCCCGTCGTGACGAGCCGGTCCTTCGCCACCTCGCCGAGCATGGTGCCGACGACGATGGTGCGATCGAGGCCGTGCGTGATCTCGGTATGGCCGCCGACGAGCGTGATCTCGAGCTCGTCGCACGCCTCGGCGAGATCGGCGAACAGCGTCTTCACGGTCGCGTCGGACGTTCCCGCCGCGGGCAGCAGCAGCGTCGCGAGGAACCACTTCGGCTTCGCGCCGCGGACCGCGACGTCGTTGGCGTTCACGTGGAGGGCGTAGCGCGCGACCTCGTCGGTGGCGAACGTGATCGGATCCGTCGTCGCGACGAGATACCGGTCGCCCATGTCGAGGACGGCCGCGTCTTCGCCGACGCGCGGACCGACGACGACACGCGGATCGCGAACCGGATGCGCGTCGAAGAAGGCCTGCAGCGCCTCGGCGCGCAGCTTTCCGACGGGGAGGAACGACATGAGAGGTCCAGTCTATACCGGCGCGGCCACGAGCTTCAGGAGGTCGGCGGTGAGGTCGTAGAGCTGCGCGCACCCGAGGCGGCCGCCCAGATGCGACTGAACGCGCTTCGCCAGCCCGGCGTCGAGCGTCTCGCCGAGCATGCCCGCCATCCGGCGCTGCGGCTCCGTGCACACGCCGGCGTACGGCAGCCGCGAGGTCGTGTGCTCCGCACGCACGAAGCGCCCGGTCGCGGTGTCGATCTCGTAGACGACGTCGAAGCCGTGGACGTTGTCGTGCATCGAATGCGTCAGGCGCACGCGACCGTCGAGACGCTCGAGACGCGCGACCTTGCGCCGGACGAAGACGCGCGGCGCTCCGGGTCGCGGGCTGTAGAGCTCGGCGGTCATCGGGGTCGACACCTCGCGGCTCGTGAACAGCGCGCGCGACGCGTCGCTGTACGTGAAGCAGGAATCGGGAAGGTCCGCGAAGCCGGCCTGGTCGGTTTCGCGGCACGCCGCCGCGCCGGCGGCGACCGCGCGGTCGGCCACATCGCGCGGCAGCTTCGCGACCTGTCGCGCGAGCCGCGCGATCTCCACGACGGCGTCGCGCACGAGCGACGCGCCCGCGCCCTCGCCCGTGGCCTCGGCCAGGCGGCGCCCGAGGCCCGCGACCATCGCGACGCCGCCGAGCTTCGCGCATCCGGCGAGCACCGCCGGATCGACGGCGTCGCCGACGGCGGTCGCGCGCGCCTCCCGAATCTCGTAGCCGGGCGACGGTGTCGCGACCACGACGATCTCGACGCCGCGGTCCGGGTCGGCCCCCGGTGTCCCCTCCACCAGCCGGACGGTGTGCGTGAACGCGTCGGCGTGGCTGTTGTCGCACCAGCCGTCGACGACGCGCTCCCAGCGATCGCGTCCGGTCAGCAGCGGGATGACGACGCCCTCCGTCATCAGCGCATCGGCTCCTTCGCGCCTCCGAGATACTTCTCCGGATCGCGGTCGAACTTCTGCTTGCAGCCGACCGCGCAGAACCAGTACGTCTGCCCCTTGTAGCTCGACTGGGCCGCGGCCTTCGCGGGCTCGACGTCCATCGCGCACACGGGATCTCTCGCCATGATCAGGTCTCCTTCTGCGTGTCCGGCGTGAAGCGCCGGAGCCGCAAGCTGTTCGTCACGACCGACACGGACGAGAACGCCATCGCGGCGCCGGCGAGCATCGGCGAGAGCAGCACGCCGGCGACCGGATAGAGCAGGCCCGCCGCGACGGGAATCAGCACGACGTTGTACCCGAACGCCCACGCGAGATTTTCCTTCACGATCCGGATCGTCCGGCGGGAGAGCTGCACGGCGTCCACGACGCCGCCGAGGTCGCCGCGCATCAGCGTGACGTCCGCGGCTTCGATCGCGACGTCGGTGCCGCCGCCCATCGCGATGCCGACGTCGGCCTGCGCGAGCGCCGGCGCATCGTTGATCCCGTCGCCGACCATGGCGATCAATCTTCTGGGGGGCCCCGACATGGCCCCCCAGACCCCCCCGGCGCTCGGAAGCGCCCCGGGGGACCCGGGCCGCTCCTCGATGTCGCGCCCCTGGATCCTGGCGGGCCCCGACATGGCCCCCCAGACCCCCCCGGCGCTCGGAAGCGCCCCGGGGGACCCGGGCCGCTCCTCGATGTCGCGCCCCTGCAGGCGCTTGATCTCGCGCGTCTTGTCCTCCGGCAGGACCTCGGCGACCACGCGCGTGATGCCCGCCTGCCGCGCGATCGCTTCCGCCGTCGCGCGGTTGTCGCCGGTCAGCATGACGACGTCGATGCCGAGCGCCCGCAGGCGCGCGACGGCGCGGGCGGCGTCAGGCTTCAGCACGTCGGCGGCGGCGATCAAGCCGACGAGCCGGCCGGCGAACGCCAGATGCATCACGGTCTTGCCCTGCCGGGCCAGCCGCTCGACGTGCGGGACCGCCGGCGAGGCGTCCAGCCCGCGCGCGTCCATCATCGTGCGGTTGCCGAGCAGCACGCGACCGTCCGGCGCCATCGCATCGATACCCTGCCCCGGCACCGTCGTGAACTCGCTGACGGGCGGCAGCGCGAGCCCGCGCTCTTTCGCGCGGGTGACGATCGCCTCGCCGAGCGGATGCTCGGAACCCTGCTCCGCGGCGGCGGCCAGGGCGAGCAGGTCGTCCGACGTACTGGGGGCCTCGAAGGCCCCCAGACCCCCAGACGTTCGGAGGCCCGCGGCAAAGCCGCGGTCCTCCTCGTCCTCGCGCGAGTCGGTGAGCACGATGACGTCCGTCACCACCGGGCGGCCGACCGTCAGCGTCCCGGTCTTGTCGAACACGATCGTGCCGGCGCGATGCAGGAGCTCGAGCGCCGCGGCGCTCTTGATGAGCACGCCGTACTCCGCGCCGCGGCCCGTGCCGACCATGATGGCGGTCGGCGTCGCGAGCCCCATCGCGCATGGACACGCGATGACGAGCACGGCCACCGCGTTCCGGAGCGCGAAGAGCAGCGCCGGCTCCGGACCGAACGCCCACCACGCGAGGAACGTCGCCGCCGCGATCACGAGGACGATCGGCACGAAGATCGCCGCGACACGATCGGCGAGACGCTGGATCGGCGCGCGCGAGCCCTGCGCCTCCTCGACGAGGCGGATGATGCGCGCCAGCGTCGTCTCGCTGCCGACGCGCGTGGCGCGGAACACGAAGCTGCCCGTGCGGTTCACGGTGCCGGCGGCGACGCGCGATTCCGGGCCGACTTCGACCGGCACGCTCTCGCCGGTGAGCATCGAGGCGTCGATGGTCGAGGCGCCTTCGACGACGCTGCCGTCGACGGGGATGCGCTCGCCGGGTCGGATGCGGACGGCGTCACCGACGCGCACGTCCCCGGTGGGGACGTCGACGTCCTGGCCGTCGCGGAGCACCCGCGCCGTCCGCGGCGCGAGCTGCACGAGGCGCCGGATCGCGTCGGATGTGCGGCCGCGCGCCCGCGCTTCGAGCCAGCGGCCGAGCACGACGAGCGTGATCACGACCGCGGCCGTCTCGTAGTACGTCATGTGCGCGCCGGCGGCCATGAGCGCGTGCGGCCACAGCGTGACCGCCACGCTGAAGAAATACGCGGCGTTCGTGCCGAGCGACACGAGCGTCGCCATGCTCGCCGAGCGATGCCGCAGGTCGCGGAGAAAGCCGACGTGGAAGTCCCAGCCGACCCAGAACTGGACCGGCGTCGCGAGCAGCAGCAGCAGCCACGGGTTGCCGAGCCACGCCGGCGCGAACGGGAAGAACTCCGGCATGCTGCCGACGACGATCGGCGCCGACAGCAGCGCGCCGGCGACGAACTTGCGTCGCGTCACGCGCTGCTCGCGCGCCCGCGCCTCGCGCTCGCGATCGGCCGCGCCGGCGGCATCGCCCGCGGGCGGCGGCTCCGCCAGCTCGTAGCCGGCGGCGTCGACCGCGGCGCGCACCGCGGGCAGAGCGACCCGGTCGCGATCGAACGCGATCGTCGCCTGCTCCGTCGCGAGGTTCACCATCGCCTCGCTCACGCCGGGCACGCCGCGCAGCGCGCGTTCGACCTTCCCCACGCACGCGGCGCAATGCATGCCGCGCACGGGCAACGTGACGCGCTCGATCGTGTCCGGCATCAGCGGCCTCCGAACCGCGCGAAGACTTCCAGCAGCTCGTCGATCTTCTTCTGGCGGTCGCCCTTCGCCCCGGTGCGCAGCGCATCGGACACGCACGACTCGATGTGCCGGCCGAGCAGCAGCTTCTGCACCTGCTCGAGCGCGCCCTGCACGGCGGAGATCTGGAGCAGGATGTCGACGCAGTACGCGTCCGCCTCGATCATGCGCTGCAGGCCCTGCACCTGCCCTTCGATCCGGCGCAGCCGGCCGAGCGTCTTCGTCCTGGTGTCGTCGTCGATCATGCGGTTCGCGCTCCCGGCGTCATGGCTATACCCCCTGGGGGTAGTGTCACGCCGGGCCCGGGCGGTGTCAATGAGGCGGGCATGGCAGAATGAGCCGGCCGCTCGACCCCTCGCGAGGAGACGTCTTCATGGCGACGATTCCGTCGAAGCTCATGGGCGCCGAGGTCAAACGCAAAGAGGACCCGCGCCTGATCACCGGCGCGTCGTCGTACGTCGGCGACATCACCGTCCCCGGCCTCCATCACGTGGTGTTCGTCCGCAGCCCGCACGCGCACGCGCGGATTCGCAGCATCGACGCGTCGGCCGCGCTGAAGCGGCCTGGCGTGCGTGCCGTGCTGACGGGCAGGGACATCCAGGGAAAATTCCCGGGTCTGCCGCTCGGCGGCGCGTCGACCGAGGGCGGCGGAGAAACGACGACGGGCGGACGGCGACACCTCGCGCTGTCGCTCGAGCGCGTGCGCCACGCCGGCGAGGCGGTCGCCGCGGTCGTCGCGACCACCGAGGCGATCGCGCGCGACGCGGCCGATGACGTGAGCGTCGACTGGGAGCCGCTGCCCGCCGTGATCGAGCCATTCGCGGCGATGGCCGCCGGCGCCGTGCGCGTGCACGACGACGCCGACAAGAACATCGAGCACGAACACCGCATCGCGGCCGGCGAGGTCGACGCCGCGTTCGCGAACGCCAGGCGCGTCGTGAAGCAGCGCATGGTGAACCAGCGGCTCGTCGGCGTGCCGATGGAAGGACGTGCCACGCTCGCCGTGCCCGACCCGGCGACCGGCGGCCTCACCATGTGGGCCACGACCCAGGCGCCGCACGGGTTCCGTAACGATCTCGCGGGCGCGCTCGGACTGCCGCAATCACTCGTGCGCGTGATCGCGCCGGAAGTGGGCGGCGGATTCGGCGTGAAGTTCAACGTCTATCCGGAAGACGCCACGCTCGCCGTCATCGCGCGGCATCTCAAGATCCCGGTGCGGTGGGTCGAGACGCGCACGGAGCACATGCTGGCGACGACGCAGGGCCGCGACCAGGTGACCGACGTCGAGGCCGCGGTCGATGCCGACG
This sequence comes from Candidatus Rokuibacteriota bacterium, assembly GCA_016184365.1. GTDB lineage: Bacteria > Methylomirabilota > Methylomirabilia > Rokubacteriales > CSP1-6 > AR8. Next base: position 23,968 of record JACPCW010000110.1, on the reverse strand, counting down.
GCACGATCACCGCGCTCCGCATGCACGTGGTGGCGAACATCGGCGCGTACCCGATCTTCACCTTCATCCCGGATCTCACGCTGATGATGGGCGTCGGCGTGTATCGGATCCCGAACGTCGATCTCAAATCGACGTGCGTGTTCACGAACACGACGCCGGTGGCCGCGTACCGCGGCGCGGGGCGGCCGGAAGCCGCGTACTACATCGAGCGGCTGATGGATCTGATCGCCGCCGAGACCGGGACGACGCCGGAGGCGGTGCGGCGAGCGAACTTCATCGCGCCGGACGCGTTCCCCTACTCGGCGCCGACCGGTCAGAAATACGACTCCGGCGAGTACGACAAGGCGCTCACGAAGGCGCTGTCGATCGCCAGGATCGAGGCGCTGCGCAAGGAGCAGACGGCGCGCGTGGAGCGCGGCGACCGCATGCTGCTCGGCATCGGCGTCGCCTGCTACGTCGAGATGTGCGGCTTCGGCCCGTTCGAGAGCGCCGTCGTCCGCGTCGACCCGGGCGGGACGGTCACGGCGTACACCGGCACGTCGGCCCACGGTCAGGGTCACGAGACGGCGTTCGCGCAGATCATCGCGGACCATCTCGGCGCCGATTTCGACAAGATCGTGGTGCGGCACGGCGACACGCTGAACACGCCGATGGGGCAAGGGACCGGCGGCAGCCGCAGCCTCGTCGTCGGCGGCACCGCGATCCTGAACGCAACGATCACCGTGCAGGACAAGGCGCGGCGGATCGCGGCGCACATGCTGGAAGCGGCGGCCGACGACGTCGTCCTCGCCGGCGGCCGCTATCAGGTGCGTGGCGCGCCGACGAGCGCCGTCACGCTCACGGACATCGCCGGACGCGCGTATTCCGGCACCCTGCCCGACGGCATGGACATGGGCCTCGAGGCGACGAATTTCTGGAGCCCGCCGCAGCTCGTCTATCCGTTCGGCGCGCATGTCGCGGTCGTCGAAGTCGACCGCGAGACCGGCATCGTGCGGGTGCGCGAGTTCGTGTCCGTCGACGACTGCGGCGTGCGGATCAATCCCGCGCTCGTCGCGGGACAGGTGCACGGCGGGCTCGCGCAGGGCATCGCGCAGGCCATCATGGAGGCGCACGTCTTCGGCGAAGACGGCCAGGTGCTCTCGGGCTCGCTGATGGATTACGCGCTGCCGCGCGCGGACGACCTGCCGTCGTTCACCGTCGTGGAGAGCGTCACGCCGACGCCCGTGAATCCGTTCGGCGCGAAGGGCATCGGCGAGGCGGCGACGATCGGCTCGACGCCCGCCGTGGCGAACGCGGTCGTCGACGCGCTGAAGCCGCTCGGCATCCGGCATCTCGACATGCCGTTCACGGCATCGCGCGTGTGGGCAGCGGTGAGCGGTCACGCCGGCGCGCGGACATGACGATCACCGGCACGGTCGCCGAAGACACCGTCGTACCGGCGGGCACCGGGTGGGGCCGCGTCGTGCGGCGCGGCCAGCACGTCCGCATCGTCGATCTGGAAGGCAAGCAGGCGGTCGACTTCCTCTGCTACGACGCCGCGAATCCGGAGGAGCGGTACAACGCGGCCGACACGATGAAGTACGCGGGGACGATCTTCCTCACGACCGGACACGCGATCTACTCCGACCTGGGCCGCCCGCTCTTCACGATCGTCGCGGATACGTGCGGCCGTCACGACACGATCGGCGGCTGCTGCAGCGCCGAGAGCAATCTCAAGCGGTACGACAAGCCCGGACCCGGCAACTGCCGCGACACGTTCATCACCGTCCTGAAGCGATTCGGGCTCGGCAAGAAGGACGTCGTCGCGAACCTGAACTGGTTCATGAACGTCCCCGTCGACCCGGACGGACGCATGCAGCTGGCGGAGGGCATCTCGAAGCCGGGCGACTACGTGGAGCTGCGCGCGGAGACGGACGTGCTGACGGTGATCTCGAACTGCACGCAGCTCTACAACCCGGTGAACGGCTTCGATCCGACGCCGGTCCGCGTGATCGTGTTCGACCCGCCGGGACGCTGATTCAGCCAGGGCCGCCGGCACGCAGCGGACCGCCTGCCCTGGGCAAGCCGGTGCACTCCCCGGGTGGACAAGTGGCCGGATTCACGCGCATCCCGGACCGGCACACCCGTTGCTCCTCCGCTCAGCGGAGATGGAAGCCGCCGCCGTCCTCGCCGGGCTGCTCACTGGCATCGTCGTCGGCATGACGGGCATCGGGGGCGGTGCCCTCATGACGCCCATCCTCGTCTTCCTCATCGGCGTCGCGCCCGCCACCGCGGTCGGCACGGACCTGCTCTTCGCGACGCTCACGAAGGTGGTCGCGGTCGGCTTCCATCGCTCGCGCGGCACGATCGACTGGCCGATCGTGCGCCGGCTCGCCCGGGGCAGCGTTCCGACGGCCGCGGCGATGGTGTTCCTGCTCCACTACCTGTCGGGCCAGCAACGCGCGGCCGGCGTGATCATGCCGGCGCTCGGCATCGCCCTGACGCTCACGGCGCTCGCGATGATCGGCAAGCGTCCGCTCCACGCGCTGGGGCGGCGATGGCGGACGCGGGCGGCGCCCGCGTTCAAGAGCCTGCAGCCCCGTCTGACCGTCGCCGCCGGCGTCGCCATCGGCGCGGTGGTGACGCTCACGTCGATCGGCGCCGGCGCGCTCGGCACCGTGATGCTCGTCTACCTCTACCCGTTCCGCCTCACGCCGGCCCGGCTCGTCGCCACCGATCTCGCGCACGCGATCCCCGTGGCGCTCGTGGCGGGCCTCGGACACCTCGCCGTGGGGAACGTCGACTTCCCGCTGCTCGGCGCGCTCCTGCTCGGCTCCCTGCCCGGCGTCTGGATCGGCTCGCACCTGAGCCTCAGGGCGCCGGAGCCGGCGCTCCGCACCGCGATCGCGGCCATCCTCCTGATCGTCGGCGCGAAGATCCTCGGCGGCTGAGTCAGAGATCGAACAGCGACGGCTGCTGCATGGCCGGCGCGGCCCGGCGCACCTTCGGCTCGCGCGCTTTCTTCCGCTTGCCGTCCGGGTCCCGCAGCGTCGTGTTCGGCAGCTTCCACCCCTTCTGGTGCGCGATCCGGTCGCCCTGCTTGATCGTCGTCAGATCGACGAGCCGCGCGAGCGGGTTGCGCAGCAGCGCGAGGTACTTCTCCCAGTAGCGCGGCGACAGCGCGAGCGTCCGCATCTGCCCGAGCGCCAGCTCGAGCGCGTTGCGATCGCCCTTCTTCGCCGCGAGCCGCAGATGCACGAGGATCTTGTCGCGGCTCACGCGCGACGGCGGTGTCCGCGGCACGCGCGGCTTCGGACCGCGGCGCTTGCGGCTCACGGCTTCCCCGACAGCTCGCGCCGCAGCAGGCGCGCGGCTTCCACGAGCGAGCGCAGCTTCGAGACCGCGACCCAGCGCGGCGTCTCCCAGAGCCCGCAGTCCGGCGCGAGCCAGAGCCGCCCGGGCGCGATGTGATCGAGCGCGCGCCGCGCGCGTGCCGCGACGTCTTCGGCGGATTCCACGCGGTACGCCTTGACGTCGATGACGCCGACCGCGACCTCCTTGTCGCTCGGGAACTCCCGCCACAGCTCGATCTCGGCCATCTCGCGGTTCGCGTACTCGAAAAGGAACTGGTCGACCGGCGCGTCGAGCACATCCGGATAGAGCGCGCGGTAGCTGCGCGGCGCCACGAACGAATGGCCGTGCGCGTTGCCGAAGCAGACGTGCAGCGCGATCTTCGCGCGGACCCCGGCGAGCGCCGCGCGGAGCACGCCGACCAGCGCGCCCGCGCCCGCGCGGGCGACGCGATGCTTGCCGGCCGCCATCACGTAATTCGGCTCGTCGATCTGCACGAAGTCGCAGCCCGCGTCGACGAGCGCGCGGAGCTCGCGGTTCACGACCGACGTCAGGTCGGCGAGCAGCGTGTCTTCCGTCGCGTACGGGCCGCCGCGCCGGAGCGGCATCAGCAGCGTCACGGGTCCGGGAATGGCGACGCGTAGCGGCCGGTCGGCGTGCGCGTGCGCGAAGCGGTATTCGTCGACGATCCCGAGGCCGGACGGCGCGGTGATCCGGTCGACCACTTCGTACGGACAGTGCGAATCGTAGTTCGGCGGGCCCAGGCGCCTCGGCACCGGCAGCGGTTTCAGCCCGGTCAGCCGCTCGTAAAAGCCGCGGATGAACATCGTGCGCCGCATCTCGCCGTCGGAGATGACGTCGACGCCCGTCTCGATCTGGTCGCGGATGGCGATGCGGACCGCGTCGTCGTACGCCTCCTGCAGATCCGTGGGGCCGAGGCGGTCGCCGCCGGCTTCGCGCACGAGCGACAGCCAGGACGGGATGGCGTGGGACCCGACGACGGTGGTGGGCAGAAGCGGTAAATCGCGCCCGATCACGCCGGGGATGCTACCACGCGGCCTTTGCGTTGGACCCCGCCGGGGACCTATCATTTTACGTATGTGGCGTGTCGCGCTGCTCGTCGTCCTCCTGGCCCTGCCGGCCGCTGCGTCGGCTGACCCGAAGGGCTGGGAGGCCGTCCTGACGGAGGTCCGCCACGGCCCGCACGGCGGCATCCTCGTGACCCGTGCCGGTCAGTCACTGCCGAAGCCGGCCGAGCCGCTGATGATGCTCAATCCCGACGACCAGGTCACCGCACGCGCCGACGCGCGGGCGGTCGTGCTGTTCCGCGGCGGCATGACGCAGACGGTCACCCTCGCCAGCTCGCCGTTCATGGTCCGATGGTCGGGCAGCGAGCCGTCCGGCGCCCTCAAGCAGACGGTACTCCGCCTCTTCGGCATCTTCAGCAGCGCGTCGATTCCTCAGGCCTACGTGAGCCTCGGCGCGCGATCCGGCGGCGCCACGTCGAAGACGCCGGCGACCGTGCTGCGATTCCTGTCGTCCGAGGCGCTCCGGCTCGACTGGCGCGCCGGCCTGAGCGGCACGCACGAAGTGCGCATCACCGGCGAAGACGGCCTCGACTGGCGGTCGCCCGCGGCGATGCCGCCATTCAGCTATCCGCCGAGCGCGCCGCGGCTGAGCCCGAGCGTCTTTTACGAAGTGACCGTGCGCTCCGCGACCGGTCAGGTCGTCGAGCACCGGATCGTCGAAGTCGTCCCGCCCGCCGAGCGCGTGACGGTGGGCCTCGAGCTCGCCGCCATCGACGGAAGCGACGCGCCGGCGCCGACGAAGGCGCTGATGCGCGCCGGGTATCTCGCGTCGCTCCGCCTGCTCCCCGACGCGCGACGGGAGCTCGAGACGGCCATCACGGCCCGGCCCGCCGAGCCGTCGCTCCGGATGTTCCTGGGAAGGGTGTACGAGTCTCTAGGTCGTTCCGACCTGGCTGATGCGCAGCTCGAGCTCGCCCGCGCGCTGACCAAGCGGTAAGACGTCGGCGCTCGCGGCAGCCCGTACGCGGAGGCGTTCCATGCGCTCCGAGACGCGGCCCCTCGGCATTCTGCTCGCCCTGCTGTTCACCCTCATCCCCGTGCTCGCGTTCGCCGACGTACGGCCGGAGGCCGTGCTGACGGAAGTGCGTCACGGCATCGGCGCGATCCTCATCGTGAAATCGGGACAGACCGCCGCACGGCCGGCCGAGCCGCTCATGACCCTCGGCCCGGACGACAAGGTCATCGCGCGCGGCGATGCGCGCGCCGTCGTGCTGTTTCCCGGCGGCGCGACGAAGACCGTGACGAAGGCCACGTCGCCGCTCACCGTGCCGGCGCTGGACGACGAGCAGGCCGGCGAGCTCCGCGGCGCGCTGACGCGGCTCTACGGTGTGCTCAAGGGCGGCACCGTCCCGCGCATGTACGTCCAGATGGGCACGCGCCTCGGCAAGGCCGGCGGCACGGCGACGCCGCTCGTTCGCTTCCTGCCCGACTCGGTGATCTTCGACTGGCGCGCGCGCCAGGGCGCGTTCTACGAAGTGACGGTGGCGGGCGACGAAGGCGCCCGCTGGACGCATACGCGCGCGGCGCCGCCGCTCGCGTACCCGCAGGAGGCGCCGGCGCTCATGCCGGGCGCGGTGTACGAATTCCGCGTGCGCTCGAACCAGGCCATCATCGAGCAGAGCTTCTTCGAGGTGGCCTCGGACGAGGAGCAGACGGTGGTGCGTGCCGAGCTCGCGGAGCTCGACGCGTTGCCGGCGCCGCCCGTGACGCGCGCGCTGTTGCGCGGCAGCTATCTCGCGTCGGCGCGGTTCCTGCCGTCGGCGCGGCGCGAGCTCGAATCGGCGGTCGAGACGCACCCGGCGGACGCCAGTCTCCGGTCGCTGCTGGCGTCGGTCTACACGTCGCTCGGTCGCGGCGATCTCGCGGAGAAGGAGCGGCGCGTGGCGAAATCCCTGACGCGGTTGACGGTCAAGTGAGGGGCCCCGACATGGCCCCTCACACTCCCCAACGCGATCACCCTCAGCGCAGGTGTATTTCGTAGTCCTCGCGGTGGGGATGCCCGCCCGCCGTCTGCACGCCGACCTTCACGCCGAGTGACGTGCCGAGGCGGGCCAGCGCGTCGCGCCCGTCGTTCTCCAGGTACTGCACGAGCTCGGGATGCGCGCGGACGAGCACGTCCTTGCCCGGCTGCGCGGCGACCTTGCTCTGCACCGACCTCAGAATTTCGGCCGTGAGCGTCGCGTCGGAGCGCACGACGCCGCTGCCGCGACACGTCGGACATCCGGCCGACAGCGCCGCGCGCAGGTCCTGCCGGACGCGCTTCCGCGTCATCTCGACGAGACCGAGCTCGGAGATGGGCAGCACGTTCGTCCGCGCCTTGTCGTCCGCCAGCGCCTTCTTGAGCGCCTTCTCCACCTCGGCGCGGTGCTCCTCGCGCTCCATGTCGATGAAGTCGATGATGATGATGCCGCCGAGGTCGCGCAGGCGGATCTGCCGGACGACCTCGGTCGCCGCCTCGAGGTTGATCTTGAGCACCGTCTGCTCGAAGTCGCGCTTGCCGACGTACTTGCCCGTGTTGACGTCGATCGACACGAGCGCCTCCGTGTGGTCGATGACGATGTAGCCGCCCGACTTGAGCCAGACGCGGCGGCGCAGCGCTTTCTCGATCTCGCGCTCGAGACCGTGCGCCTCGAAGATCGGCGTCGGGCCCTCGTACAGCTTGATGCGCTCGGCCAGCGCCGGGACCAGGACCTGGGCGTCACCGAGGCACTTGTCGTACACCTCGCGGCTGTCGACGATGAACTCGTCCACCTCCGGCGACAGCAGATCGCGCACGACGCGGAACGTGAGATCCATCTCTTCGTGCAGCGCCGCCGGCGCGCCCGTCGACTCGTTGCGCGTGTTGATCTGTGACCACAGGCGCTGGAGGAACGCGATGTCGGCCGCGAATTCCTCGGCGCCCTTGCCTTCGGCGTTCGTGCGCACGATGTAGCCGCCCGGCGGCGGGTTCAGCGCGCGAATGGCCTGCCGGAGCCGGTCGCGCTCGCGATCGTCCTTGATCCGGCGCGAGACGCCGATGTGGGTCGTCTGCGGCATGTAGACGAGATAGCGTCCCGGCAGCGAGATGAACGCCGTGATGCGCGCGCCCTTGGTGCCGAGCGATTCCTTCGAGACCTGGACGAGGACGGTCTGCCCCTTGCGGAGCATCTCCGCGATCGGCGCCGTCGCCTCGCGCTTCGGCTCCTCGTCGACGTCGACGTCGGCTTCCGCGTCCGCCTCGCCGTTCGGCTCCTCCTCGGCGAGCACCGCGCGCACGTCTTCGCCGAGGCTCGCCGTGTAGTCGCCCGCGTAGAGAAACGCGTCCTTGGTGAGCCCGATGTCGACGAACGCCGCCTGCATGCCCGGCAGGACGTTCGTCACGATCCCCTTGTAGACGCTCCCGACGATCGAACGCTGGCGATGGCGCTCGTGATACAGCTCGACGAGCTGGCTATTTTCCTGGACCGCGACCCGGGTCTCGGTGAGCCCGGCGTTGACGACGATGCGTTTCCCCACGGCAGCACCTCATTGGAACTGCCGCATTCGCACCGAGAGCAAGAGCCCCAGCGCCATCAAGGAGACCAGCATGGACGAGCCCCCGTAGCTCATGAGCGGGAGCGGGATCCCGACGACGGGCAGGAGGCCCGACACCATGCCGACGTTGACGAGGACCTGCGTGGCGATGAGGACGGTGGCGCCGAGCGCGACCAGCCGCCCGACGGGCTCGCGCGCCGCCGCGGCGATGTCGAAGCCGCGAAGGAGCACGAGCGCGTAGGCGGCGAGCAGCACGAGACAGCCCACGAATCCCCACATCTCGGCGAATACGGCGAAGATGAAATCGGTGTGGCGCTCCGGAAGGAACGCGAGCCGGCTCTGCGTCGCGCCGCTCACGCCCTTGCCGAGGAGCTGACCGGACCCGATGGCGATCTTGGCCTGGATCACGTTGTACGCGCTCCCCAATGGATCGCGGAACGGGTCCAGGAACACCAGAATGCGTTCACGTTGATAGTCCTTGAGGACGAGCCACGCGAGCGGCATCGTCGCGAGCCCGGTCCCGGCGAGCGAGGCGAGCAGCCGCCACCGGATGCCGGCGCCCACGAGGAGGGCGACGAGCACCGGCAGCAGCAGGAGCGCCGTGCCGAGGTCGGGCTGCTTGACGATGAGCACCGCGGGGATCGCGGCCAACGGCAAAACCCATGCGAGCGTGGACGTCGTCAGGGGCTGCGCCCACCGCGACGTCAAGGCCCACGCCAGCATCAGGACGAAGACGATCTTGAAGATCTCGGACGGCTGCACGGTGAAGCCGCCGAACGCGATCCAGCGGCGCGCGCCCGAAACGGTGCGCCCCAGGACGAACACGGCGACGAGACCCGTGAGCCCGACGAGATAGAAGAACGGCGCGGCGCGGACGAGCTTGCGGTAGTCGATGCTCGCGACGATCGCGAGCGCGACGAGCCCGATCCCGAACCACGCGATCTGGCGAAGCGCGACGGTCGACCCGGCGCGGCCGGGGCTCAGGTTCGCGAGGGTGGTCGCGGACATGGCGACGAGGATCGCCGCGCCGCTCAGGAGCGCCCAGTCGACGTTCTTGACGAGCCGGCGATCGATGATGCCGATCATCCGCGGATGTCGAGCGTCGCGACCTTCTCGAGGAAGATGGCGTTCAGGATCTTGCGCGCGATCGGGGCCGCGACCTGGCCGCCCTTGCCTCCGCCTTCCGCCATGACGACGACGACCACTTCGGGATTGTTGGCGGGCGCGAAGGCGGCGAACCACGCGTGGTCCTCGCCCTTCTCGGCCTTCGACTTGGCGATCTTCTGGGCGGTGCCCGTCTTGCCCGCGACGTCGATGCCGGGCAGGCGCGCCCCGCCGCCCGTGCCGCCGCCCTCGTTCACGACGCCCCACAGGCTGCGGCGCAGGAGCGCCCACACCATGGGCGAGAGCTCGACGTGGCCCATGACCTTGCCGGTGTCGCTCCACACGACACCGCGGTCCGGCCGCTCGATGCGCTGCACGAGGCGCGGCTTCCACAGCACGCCGCCGTTCGCGACGGCGGACATCATGCGCGCCACCTGCATAGGCGTGACGAGGATCTGGCCCTGCCCGATGGACATGTTGACGGTCTCACCGGCGTACCACGTCTTCGCGCCGCGACCCTTGCGAATCTTGGGCTCCGGGATGAGACCGGGCCGTTCACCGCTGAGGTCGATGCCCGTCGGCTCGCCGAGCCCGAACGCCCGGGCGTACTTCGCGATCGTGGTGCCGCCGATCTTGAGACCGGCCTGGTAGAAGTAGACGTTGCACGACTGGACCAAGGCGCGATGCAGATCGACGGTGCCGTGGCCCCCTTCCTTCCAGTCCTTGAAGGTCCAGGCGCCCAGATGGAACTCGCCGGTGCAGTGCGTCTTGTCGGTCGGGACGATCGTCCCTTCCTGGAGCCCCGCCGCCGCGACGATGATCTTGAACACCGAGCCGGGCGCGTAAGCGCTCTGGATCGAGCGGTTCAGCATCGGGTGCATCGGGTCCCGGATCACGCGGACCCACGCGGCGCGATCGATCGTGCCGGTGAACTGGTCGATTTCGAACGCCGGCGTCGACACCATCGCGAGCACGTCGCCGGTGCGCGGATCCATCACGACGACGGAGCCGGCGCGACCGTCCATCGCGCGTTCCGCGGCTTCCTGGATGCGCCGATCGATGGTCGTGACGACCTGGGCCCCCGGCTGCGGCTCCGTCTCGCGGATGAGTCGAATGGGTCGGCCCAGCGCGTCGACCTCGATCTGCTCGCCGCCGTCGCGGCCGCGGAGGAACTCGTCGAGCAGCCGCTCGAGCCCCGTCTGACCGACCATGTCACCGCGGCGATAGCGGCCCTGCTTGAGCTGCTCGTCGTTCGCCTCGCGGACGTAGCCGAGCAGGTGCGCGGCGAACCGGCTCGTCGGGTACGCGCGCTGCGGCTCGACCTCGACGATCACGCCGGGCAGCTCGAGCTTCCATTCCTCGACCTTCGCGACCTCTTCGAGCGACAGGCCGCGGCGCACGCGCACGGGCTGGAACGATTCCGGCCGCACGTTTTCGATGGCGCCGACGAGGTCTTCGAACGGAATCTGCAGCAGCGAGGCCACGCGGCCGAGGACGGCGTCGCGACGCTCGACGTCACGGTCGAGCTCGCGCGGGATCAGCGACAGCGTGAACGCCGGACGGTTGTCGACGAGCGGCACGCCGTTGCGGTCGAAGAGAATGCCGCGCGGCGCGGCGACCGGGCGCACGCGGATGCGGTTCTTGTCGGACGCGTCGAGGAAGTGACCGCCCTCGAGCACCTGCAGATACCAGAGCTGGCCGACGATGACGAGCAACGCGCTGAGGACGACGACGGCGATCGCGACGACGCGCTTGCTGCCCGCGTCGCGGCGCTCGCCGAACGGTGTGCCGGGGGCGGAACGGCTCACGGCGGAAGCCTCAGGACGTCCGGGCTCGCAGCGACTCCGCCCACGCGAGCGCGAAGACGAGCGCCGCGCCGAGGAACCCGTTGTACAGCGCCTGCGGCAGCACGACGTACGTCATGACCTCGCCGAAGGCCGCCGGATAGTGAAACAGCTTGAGGATCACGAAGCGCCCGAGCCCCTCGACGATCGACAGCAGCACGAGGCCGGGCACCTGGACGAGCGGCTGCGTGACACTGAAGCGTCCGCCGAGGGTGCCGATCCCGAAACCGACGACGCCTTTCGTCAGCGCCTGCACGCCGACCAGGCCGCCGCTGACCGCATCCTGGAGGAGCCCCGCCGCGAAGCCGGCGAGACCGCCGAACTCCGGGCCGTGCCGGAGCGCCAGCAGCAGCACGACGAGGAGCGGGATGTCCGGCGCGACGTCGGCCACGCGCAGCGCCGGCGCCAGCGTGAGATGGGCCACACCGCCACCGAACACCGTCAGCGCGAACAGGCTCTTCACGAGTTACCCGTCGACGGGGAAGTGCGCGGCGATATCGTGGGCGGTGTCGCCCGTCACGAGGAGCACTTCGTCGATCCGCCCGAAGTCGACCGCCGGCGCGAGCGCCGCGTAGTGGAACAGGGCGGAGCCGCGGTCGTCGATCGCGATCACGCGGCCGATCGGCACACCGCGCGGGAAGAGTCCGCCATGGCCGGCCGAGACGATCAGATCGCCAACCAGGATGCCGGCCCCGTCGCGCGCCATGTACTTGAAGCGCATCGTGCCGCGCGCCTCGCCCTCGACGATCCCGGAGGTCCGCGTGCGCACGACGTGCGCGCCGACCGTCGAGGCGGGATCCGTCAGCACCTGCACGATCGCGGCGCCGGGGCGCACGTCGACGACGCGGCCGATGAGCCCGTCGGGACCGATCACCGCGGTGAGCCGCATGATGTTGTCGTTCCGGCCGCGGTTGACGGTGAGGGACCGCACCCACCCGCCCCACTCGCGCGCGATGATCTCGCCGGTCAGCGTGTCGAGCGGCAGGCGATCGCGGAGGACGAGCAGGCGGCGCAGGCGCCGGTTCTCGTCGACCGTCTCGCCGATCTGGAGCGCGTCCACCCGCAGGCGCTGGTTCTCATCGCGAAGGCGCCGGTTCTCGGCGCGGACGTTCTTCCAGTCGAGATAGGTCGCCCAGAGTCCGAACGCCGTTCGATTGACCCGGGCGAGCAGCGTCTGGATCGGCGTGGTGATGACGGCGACGACGTCGCCGGCGCCCGACGACCGACCGCGGCTCTGCACGGTGATGAGCACCAGGCAGACGAGCACGATCGAGCCGAGCAGCACCAGCCGGCGAGTCTTCACCAATCGACCTCAGCGTCGCGTCCGACTGGTTACGTCGGGATCGCGACCTTCTTCAGGAGATCCAGCTCGTCGAGCACACGCCCGGTGCCGAGCGCGACGCACGACAGCGCGTCCTCGCCGACCGTCACGGGCAGATTCGTTTCCTGGCGCAGGAGATGATCGAGGCCGCGCAGCAGCGCGCCACCGCCGGTGAGGACGATGCCCTTGTCCACGATGTCCGCGGCGAGCTCCGGTGGCGTGCGCTCGAGGCACGTGCGCACCGTCTCGACGATCGTCATGACCGGCTCGCGGAGCGCCTCGCGAATCTCCTCGTCGGTGATCACGATCGTCTTCGGGATGCCGTCGATCAGGTCGCGCCCCTTGACTTCCATCGTGCGGCGCTCGCCTCCGAGCGGGTACGCGGCGCCGAGATTGATCTTGATCTCCTCCGCGCGGCGGTCGCCGACGAGGAGGTTGTAGTGCTTCTTGATGTACTGGACGATCGCCTCGTCCATCTCGTCGCCGGCGATGCGCACGCTCTTCGCGTACACGATGCCGGAGAGCGAGATCACGGCGACTTCCGTCGTGCCGCCGCCGATGTCGACGATCATGTTCCCGCCCGGCTCCTGGATCGGCAGGCCCGCGCCGATCGCGGCGGCCATCGGCTCTTCGATCAGGTACACCTCGCGGGCGCCGGCCTGCATCGCGGAGTCGCGCACGGCGCGCTTCTCGACCTGCGTGATGCCCGACGGGACGCCGATGACGATGCGCGGCCGCACGAGGGTGCGGCGGCGGTGCACCTTGGAGATGAAGTAGTGGAGCATCTTCTCCGTCACGTCGAAGTCGGCGATGACGCCGTCCTTCAGCGGACGGATCGCGACGATGTTGCCGGGCGTTCGGCCGAGCATCGCTTTCGCCTCGTGTCCCACGGCGAGCACGGAGTGATCGGCCTGGTGAATCGCCACGATCGAAGGCTCGTTGAGCACGATGCCTTCGCCACGCACGTACACCAGCGTGTTCGCGGTGCCGAGGTCGACGGCGAGATCATTCGAGAACATCCCGGCGAGGAGGTTGTAAAACATCGCCACTCCCAATATTGGTTTTACGGGCCGTCCGTGGGTCGCCTAGACTAGCACAGTCCGTGCCACGGCTTCATGAAAACGACGTTCTGACGAGCACTTACGCCCGCACGCCGGCTCCATTCCCGCTCAGATTTCTACGCCAACTGCCGGGAAAACGAAATATTTTTCCACATGTTTTGAATGTGCCGGCGCGAGCTCGCGCGCGACGCTTCGCCCGTCCGAAATCACGCGCTCATCATCTCGCAAATGCTCGGACGGTTCCAGTCGTGGCGTCCATTCTGGCACCTCGAGTGACGGATTCCGTCACTTTCGCCATGCCGGTTTTCCGGCGCGTGTGCGGTTCTCCCATCGCGAATTTTCCGACGAAATTCGGTTGACTTGCCGAATGCGTCATGTAAAAGTTGCGCCGGTTTTGGTTGAACGGAGTTGGCAACGATTGACGTGAGTTCCAACACACGCCGCGCGAGCCCGGGCCGCGCGGCGTTTTTCTTTGTTTATGCTTTGGCCTTCCAATTCCGGAAGGCGCCCCCGCCATGGCGGCGGGAGTCAGCAGGGGCGGAAGACCCCAAGGAGAGGTCGCACGAAATGCCACAGGGAACGGTGAAGTGGTTCAACGACGCCAAGGGCTATGGATTCATCACGCAGGAAGGTGGCGAGGACGTCTTCGTGCACTACAGCGCGATCCAGGCGCAGGGCTTCAAGAGCCTGAGCGAAGGCGACAAGGTCGAGTTCGAGGTCACGCGCGGCCCCAAGGGTCTTCAGGCCTCCAACGTTCGGAAGGTTTAACTTCCTGCGATAGTCCACCGTCCCGGGCGGCCCCCCGGCGCGCCCGGGACGGCTCCCAAATATCAACGACTTCCGCGAAGAACACCGACCGACGAACGACGGCGTTCGTGTGTCCGCGGACGTTCGACATCACACACGAAGGAGAAGCGACATGGCGCAGGGCACGGTGAAGTGGTTCAACGACGCGAAGGGTTTCGGGTTCATCACGCAGGAGGGTGGCGAGGACGTCTTCGTGCACTACAGCGCGATCCAGGCTTCGGGCTTCAAGAGCCTCGCCGAAGGTGAGCGCGTGGAGTTCGACGTCACCCGCGGCGCGAAGGGCCTGCAGGCCGCGAACGTCCGCAAGGTCTAGCCAAGCGAGGTAGAGCAGCGCCCCGGCTCCGCCGGGGCGCTGCGAAGGTCGGGGGGTTTGGGGGCCATTTCGGGGCCCCCAATATAAAAGAAAGCCCCGACGGCTGCTGCGGTGCGCGCGATTCATCGTGGCGCATCGCCCCGCTGGTGAAGCGGGACCGTCGGGGCCGGTGGTGCCTGGACTCCCAGGCGATCCACCCGAGCTAGCGTGGAATCCTGCCTAGGAGGCAACCACCTCGCAGATCACCGTAGAGTCACACATCGGCTGGATCACCTCCTATTCTCGGCAAGGCCGCCACGCGGGCCCAGGTCCCACCACCGCCAGATCGGATGCCGACTCCCGGTCCGGGGCTCGGTCACGTCGGCCGCGGGCGGAATTGCCGGCGGGGACGCTATTGGGGCGCTGCTACGCCCCGACCGATTTCGGTTTCATGCTACACGAGGCCCGCGGGCGCGCCGAAAAAAATTGTCCGGTCCGCGGCTATTTCACGACGATCCGCTCGCGGTTCTTCTCCCACAGGCCACCGCCGATGCCCTCGACCCGGCGCAGGTCCTCCGGCTTCTTGAACGGGCCCTTCGTGGTCCGGTACTCGACGATCTTTTCAGCGACCTTCCGGCCGACGCCCGCGAGCGTCATGAGCTCTTTCACGCCGGCGGTGTTGATGTTGACGGGGGCCGTCGCGGCGGCGACCCGCGCCTCCGCTGACGGCGCCGGACCAGCGCCGACGGCGGCGGGCGCGACCACCAGGAGCCCCAGCAGCACCACGATCGAAACGCGTGCGATCTCCATCCCTCGTCCTCCGACTCATCGAACGGTTCACGGCGATGCTCGCGAGCGGGACCATTCGAGAGCGGAGCCACGACGCGGTCAATGTCCAGAGTTGGACACACGCGAAACGGATACAGGAGGGTTCGAGGACTACTCGCCCGCGAGCTGATCGAGGTACGCGGTCCATTCGACCGGGACGAGGCTCTTCTTGCGCGTGTTGCAGTCCTTGCAGGCGGGGACGACGTTGCCGCGAACCGAGCGCCCGCCGCGGCCGAGCGGGACGATGTGGTCCATCGTGAGCGCGCCGATGCCGACCTGGCGGCGGCAGTAGTAGCAGAGGCCGTCCGAGATACGCCGCTTCCACCACTGACTCTGGCGGAGCTCGCGCGCTTTCGCTCGCTCGCGTCGGAGCACGTCGGGATCGACGGGCTCGTAGAAGTCAGGCATGCTCCGCGAGCTCCGTCGAGATCTCCTCCCACTCGCGCATCAGCCAGGCGATCTGTTCCTGGGCCGTCTTCTGCTCGGTGATCGCGGCCCGCGCGCGATCCGGGTCGCGATAGAGCTCCGGCGCCGCGAGCATCCCGGCCAGCGCCGTGAGCCGCGCTTCGACTTCCGAGATCCGCCGCTCGACCTCTTCGAGCCGGCGCCTGAGCTTGCGCACCTCGCCATCCACGCGCCGCGTGCGTTCCGGTCGCGTCGCGCGACCCGCGTCCGCGTCCCGTGCGGCCGAGGCGCGGCGCTCGGCCGCATTCGCCTTCGGCTCGACCGCGACGCGCGCGTCCGGCGTCGCGCGATCGGTGGTAGCCGTCGCGGCCGCCGCCTGGTCGCGCGAGGCGAGGTAATCGTCGTAGCTGCCGAGATGACTCGTGAGCCGTCTGCGATCGATCTCGACGACGCGCGTCGCGATGCGGTTGATGAAGTACCGGTCGTGCGAGATGAACACGATCGTGCCCGCGAACTCGACGAGCGCGGACTCGAGCATCTCGCGCGAGGCGAGGTCGAGATGGTTCGTCGGCTCGTCGAGACACAGCAGCGCGGCGGGCCGGACGAGCATCTTCCCCAGCGCGAGCCGCGCCTTCTCACCACCCGACAGCACCGCCACGCGCTTGTCGACGTCGTCGCCGCTGAAGAGGAACGCGCCGAGAATGGTCCGCAGCCGCGTCATGCCGAGCTCGGCGGCGACGCCCGCCATCTCCTCGTATGCGGTGCGCGCCGGATCGAGGGCATCGAGCTGGTGCTGCGCGTAATAGTGGACGGCGACGTTCGTGCCGAGGACGCGCTCGCCGCGGTCGAACGGCAGCACCCCGGCCAGCATCCGCAGCAGCGTCGACTTGCCGGCGCCGTTCGGCCCGACGAGGGCGACGCGCTCGCCGCGCTCGATCTCGAAGTCGAGGCCCGCGTACACGACGTTGTCGCCATACGCCTTGTGGATGTCGCGCAGGGCGGCGACCCGGCGCCCGGTCCGCGGCGGCTCCGGGAAATGGAACCGGATCGTGCGTGCCTCGGCCTCGACGTCGATGCGCTCGATCCGTTCGAGCATCTTGATCCGGCTCTGGACCTGGCGCGCCTTCGTCGCCTTGTACCGGAACCGGTCGATGAACCGCTCGATCTCGGCCACGCGGCGCGCCTGGTTGCGCGCCTGCGCTTCGAGCAGCGCGCGGCGCGCTTCGCGCTCGACCAGATAGTCGTCGTAATCGCCGGGGTAGACCGCGAGGCCGCCGGTGCCCAGGTCGGCGATCGACGTCACCATGCGGTTCAGGAAATAGCGATCGTGCGAGACGACGACGACGGTGCCGTCGTAGCCGGTCAGGAACTCTTCGAGCCAGCCGAGCGACTCGAGATCGAGGTGGTTCGTGGGCTCGTCGAGGAGCAGCACGGACGGGCGCAACAGCAGCAAGCGCGCCAGGGCGGCGCGCATCCGCCAGCCGCCCGAGAATTCGCCGAGCGGACGCGTCATCTCGTCCGCGGCGAAGCCGAGACCACCCAGGATCCGGCGCGCCTCGCTCTCCAGCCGGTATCCGCCGGCGGCCTCGAACCGGTGCTGGAGCTCGCCGTACCGCGCGGTCAGCGCCGCGTCGGCGTCCTCCGTGAGCGCCGCGGCGAGGCTTTCCATCTCTCGCTCGAGACGCCACACCTCGTCGAAGCCGGAGAGCGCCTCGACGAGCGGCGACGCGGACACCGAGGTCGACACCTCCTGCGGCAGATACCCGACCGTCGCGCCGCGCGGCCGGCTCACCTCGCCGGCGTCCGGCGGCTCGAGTCCCGCGACGACGCGGCACAGCGTCGTCTTGCCGGCCCCGTTGGGACCGACGAGCCCGACGCGCTCACCGGGCGTGAGCTGCCAGTCGAGGTCGCGAAAGAGCGTGCGGCCGCCGTAGGTTTTCTGGATTCCCCGAAGCTGGATCAACCCATGCCCTGGATCCGGTCAGGCGCGATCTTGACCATCACACGAACCTCGCCCGGCGTCCTTCCGGGATAGCGATCCTGACCGATGTACTTCTTGGCGAGCGCGTCGATGTGGGGGTCGGCGCCCTGTTCCGTCATCTCGACGACGCGACCCTGCACCTGCACGTAGCGATACGGATTGTCGGGATCCTGGATGGACAGCGCGACGCGCGGGTTCGCCTTGAGGTTGCGGTCCTTCACGCGGCCGCGTGCCGTGTTGATGCGCACGTGCGTGCCGTCGAAGTCCACCCACACCGGCGTCACCTGCGGATGACCGTCCGCGCCGACGGTGGCGAGATGCGCGAAGCCCTTCTTGTCGAACAGATCACGGTACTGACTCAGCGTGGCGGCCATGTCACTTCCCTCCTCCGAGCTGCTCCATCACCGCATACGCGTGGCGCACCGACTTCGCGGACAGCGTGCCGCTCATCAGCAGCGCCACGTCCAGGATCTCGGCGATTTCCGCCGGTGTCGCCCCGAGGCCGAGGACCTCCTCGACCCGATGGTCCACTCAGTCGAAACAGTTCTGCGAGACGGCGATCGCGAGCGCCGTGAGCTCCTTCTGCTTCTTCGACAGCGCACCGTCGTCGAACACGCGCCTGCCGAGATCGCCGAACGCGCCGAACACCTTCATCGGCGACTTCGCGATGAGCCCGTTGACCCGCCGCTTCTCCGCGTTGCGCTCGTGCACGTGCATGCCGCACCCCTCCTAGTCGTGATTTGAGCTGGGGGCCCCGACATGGCCCCCAGACCCCCAGCGCTCGGAGCGCCCCGGGAAACCCGTGGCGCTCCTCGAATTTGGATGTCTCCCTAGTCCTGCGTGAGCTCCACGGCGCGGGCTTCGGCCATGCCCCGGAGCGCGAACAGCACGCGCACGAGACACTGCTGGACGAGGACCGCATCCTGCGTGAACGGATCGGCCATCCACTGCCGCGCCGGCTCGCCGTTCTCGCTCGCCAGGCCGAGCGTGGGGGACAGCTTCTGCAGGCGCAGCAGAAAATCGTCCGGCGGCAGCCCCGCGGCACGCAGCCGGGTGACCGTCGCGGAGCGAACCGCGGCATTCCAGATGCCCGTCAGCCCCTCGAGCAGCGCGGCGTAGCACGTGAGCTCCGTGCGCGAGCCGAGCTGTTCGAGCACCGGCGGCACGAGCGCATTGACCGTCGCGTTGCCCTCTTCGTCGATGCCGAAGAGCGGACCGATGACGGGATCCTGGTGCGGCGTGCCGAGGTCCGCGAGCAGCGCGACCGCGGAGGCCGCCGGAACCGGCGGCAGCTGGGCCAGACGCTCGAGCAGCGGCGCGTCACCGGGCATCGCGCATCCTCCCTCCCACCGCGGCGCCGCTGCCGACGTCGGCGTGCGCGAGCTCGCGCGCGCCACCGCCCGGTACGAAGAACGCGGCGATCACAGCGATCACACAGACCACCATGCCGACCTCGAACACGCCATGCAACGCGGTCACCATCGGAAGATCGGCCTGCAGCCGCCGGGCCATGACGGTGCCCATGAGCGAGATGCCGACGGCGCCGCCGATGGTGCGGAAGAACTGCGTCATCGACGTGGCCGCGCCCATGTCCGCGCGCGCGACGGCGCTCTGCACGCCGATCAGCGTCGGCACCATCGAGAGCCCCATCCCGACGCCGGCGAGCAGCACGTCGCGCATCGCCTCGCCCTGCGTGAGCGCCGCGCTCCACCGCATGAAGAGCGCGAACGCCGCGGTGAGACACACCATGCCGGCGACGACGAGGACGCGGTAGCCGACGCGCAGCACGAGCCGCGCGCTCGCGATCGACAGCGCCACCCAGCCGAGCACGAACGGTGTCAGCACGAAGCCGGCGCGCGTCGCGCTCGTGCCGCTGACCGCCTGCACGAAGAGCGGCACGAAGGAGATCGCGCCGAACATCGCCATGCCGGCGAGGAAGCCGGTCACCGCCGCGGCCGACACCATGCGGCTCCGGAACAGGCGGAGCGGCACGATCGGCTCCGCGGCGCGCCGCTCCACGAACAGGAACGCCGCCAGCCCCACGGCGGAGACCGCGAGGGGGATGACGACGCCGGGCACCATCCAGCTCACCGCGCGGCTCGCGTCCGCGAGCCCGAGGAGCAGCGACGTGATCGCCACGGTGAAGAGCACGAGCCCGCCGTAGTCGATCGGCGGCCGCGCGCGCCGCGTGTCGCGCTCGAGCGCGCCCGCGATCACGGCCATGGCGAGGAGCCCGAACGGCACGTTGATGTAGAAGGCCCACCGCCACGACGCATGGTCGGACAGCACGCCGCCGATGAGTGGCCCGACGAGCGACGCGAGGCCCCAGACGCCGGAGATGTAGCCCTGCATCTTCGCGCGGCGCTCGAGCCCGTAGAGATCGCCGATGACCGTCATGCCGAGCGTGATGAGCGATCCGGCGCCGAGGCCCTGCAGCATCCGGAACGCGATGAGCTGAGGCATGTCGGCCGCCGCGCCGGAGAGCGCGGAGCCGATCAGGAAGACGAGCAGGCCCGTGAGGTACATGCGCCGCCGGCCGAAGAGGTCGGACAGCCGTCCCCAGAGCGGCATCGTCACCGTCGAGGTGAGCAGGAATCCCGAGAACACCCAGGAATAGATCGCGAGCCCGCCGAGGCTCTCGACGACGGTCGGCATCGCCGTCGCGACGACGGTCGATTCCATCGCGCCGAGGAAGATGGTCAGCATCACGCCGAAGAGGGCGCGACGCCGGCGGGCGTCGTCCATCAATGGCCACCGGTGCAGCCGGCGCAGCGGCACGCGGCGCGGAGGTCGGGATACGGATAGAGGCTTTCGTGCGCGTCCGCCCACCTGATCGCCAGACCTTCGGGACGGCGGTTGATCGCTTCGGGCCAGCCCATCGCCGGCGTGACCGTTTCGAGCTCGCCGCACGGGCCGCACGGGCAGGCGCGGCGCAGGGGCTCGAAGGGATAGATGCTCCCGTGGTCGTCGGCCCAGTCCACGCCGAGCGCGTAGCGGCCGACGAGGTGCACGCGCTTCGGCGCGTTCGGATCCGGCTGCCCGAGGAGCGGCAGGATGATCTTGCGGTCCATCGCTACTCCGCCACGAGTCCCAGCCGAAGACCGGCCAGCAGGTAGTGAATGCCGAGGTTCTGATACGCGCCCCACGGTCGCGCCCGCCGGCGCACGGCCTCTTCGGTCAAGGTCCGGCCGCGGCCGTAATAGCGCTCGAACGCGCGCCGCACGCCGAGGTCTCCCGCCGGGCAGACGTCGCCGCGGCCGAGGCACCGCGCCATGTACCACTCCGCCGTCCAGAGACCGAGGCCGCGCAGGCCGGTGATCGCGTCGATCACGGCCGGGGCCGGCGCGCGGCCGAGCGCCGCGAGATCGAGCGCGCCGGCGCCGACGGCGCGGCCGAGGTCACGGATGTACTCCGCCTTCCGCGTGGAGAATTTCAGCGCGCGCAGATCGCGCACGCGGGTGCGCGCGAGCGTCGCGGCATCCGGGAACGCGTAGAGGCCGTCGTCGATCCGCGTGCCGTACTTCGTCACGAGCCGCGCCCGGCACGCGAACGCGAACGACAGGTTCACCTGCTGCGCGCAGATCGATCCGACGATCATCTCGAGACCGGTCGCGGCGAGCGACGGGCGAAGCCCGTACAGCGGCCCGATGAGCGCCCCGAGGACGCGGTCCGACTTCGCAAAGCGATAGAAGTCGGGCAGATCGAACGCGAGGCCGAAGACGCGATCGACCTCGGCGCGGACCGCGTCGGCGATCCGCTCGTCGCGCGCCGCCGGGATCGTCACGTCGATGCGAACGTCATCCACGGGGCCGCGCCAGCGCGCTTCCCACGGCCACCGCCCGCCGTCGAGCTGGAGCACGCGGCGGAACACGCCGTCGCCGACGCGATTCGCGGGATCCTCGCCCCACGCCGTGAAGCGCGCGAGCGTGCCGGCGACATCGAGCGGCCCTGTCGGAGAAATGGTGAATTTCATGGAGAAATCGCGGGAGCCCAGTGTATCACCACGCCGCGTGATCGCGGCGCGTCAGGCGCCGCACCCGCCGTGTCAATGCGACAGGTGGTAGGGCACGTCCGTGACGATGACGTTCTTGCGGAACAGCAGCGCGCCCTTGATGAGAAGCGCCGTCTGGTTGTGCAGCAGGTGCTGCCACCACCGCGCCGGCAGGAACTCCGGCACGACGATCGTCACCATGTGCTTGCCGCCCTGCGCCTGCAGGTGGTCGATGTAATCGACCAGCGGTCCGATGAGCGAGCGGTACGGGCTCGTCAGCACGATGAGCGGCACGCCGAGGCCATGCGAGACCCACCGCTCCTCGAGCCGCCGCGTGCGTTCCGGATCCGCCTCGACGTACACGGCCTTCGCGCCCGGCGACAGCGTGCGCGCGTACTGGAGCGCTTCGACGACGCCGCGGTGCAGGTCGCCGACCAGCACCAGCACCGAGTGCGTGATGGGCGGCGGGCCGCCATAGCCGTCGAGCGACAGCTGCCGGGCGACGTCGTCGTAATGCCGCTTGATGACGAAGAACACGATGATCAGGATCGTGATCAGCAGCACGACGATCCAGGCGCCGTCGACGAACTTCGTGGACGCCACGACGGTCAGGACGACGGCCGTCGTCAGCGCGCCGACGCCGTTGACCGCGACGCGCCACCACCACCCGTCGGGCCGCGTGCGCAGCCAGCGCCGGACCATGCTGGTCTGCGACAGGGTGAACGAGGTGAACACGCCGACCGCGTACAGCGGGATGAGCGCGTGCGTGCTGCCGCCGAAGATCGCGACGAGGACGGCCGCCGTGACGGCGAGGATGACGACGCCGTTCGAGAAGACCAGGCGATCGCCGCGGTTGCTGAACTGCCGCGGCAGGTACCCGTCGCGCGCCATGAAGAACGCCAGCCGCGGAAAGTCGGCGAACGCGGTGTTGGCGGCGAGGACGAGGATCAGCATCGACACGCCCTGGATGTAGAAGTACGGCATCCCGCCGCCGAAGATGCGCCACGCGAGCTGCGAGACGACGGTCTCCTCGTCGCGCGGGAGAATGCCGTAGAGCGCGGCGAGCAGCGTGATGCCGAGGAACAGCGTGATCATGATCACGCCGAGCACCGCGAGCACCGTGCGGGCGTTCTTCACCTCGGGAGGCTTGAATGCCTGCACGCCGTCCGCGACCGCTTCGATACCCGTCAACGCCACGGCGCCCGAGGAAAACGCGTGCAGGACGAGGAAGAGCGTGATCGGCGACAGCGACGTGACCGTCGGAGGCGGCGGCGTCGCGGGCGTCGGCGCGCCGTACAGCAGGTAGCGGACGAGGCCCGCGGCGATCAGCGTGACGAACCCGGCGATGAACAGATACGACGGGAGCGCGAACAGCTTGCCGGACTCGCGGACGCCGCGCAGGTTGCCCACGGAGATCAGCGCGATCGCGCCGATGCAGAGCACGATCCGGTGCTCGAACAGGGCGGGAAACGCCGACGTCAACGCGGCGATGCCGGCCGACACGCTCACCGCCACGGTGAGCGTGTAGTCGATCAGCAGCGCCGACCCGGCGGTCAGGCCCGCGAGCGTCCCGAGGTTGTCCTTGGCGACGATGTAATCGCTCGCGCCCTGCGGATACGCGAGGATCGTCTGCCGGTACGAGTTGATGACGATCAGGATGACGATCGCGATCGCGATGCCGATCGGGACCGACAGCGTCAGCGCCGCGGCGCCCGCCACCACGAGGACCCGGAGGATTTCCTCGGTCGCGTACGCGACCGAGGACAGGTTGTCCGAGGCGAAGATCGCGAGACCGGTGATCTTCGAGAGACGCTCGTGCCGCGCGAGCGCGGTCGGCAGTGGACGGCCGACGAGGAGCCGCTTCAGACCCGACAGCATGAGCCCGGATGATACGGGTCAACGCCGTCGACGGCGACGGCTGGTTTGCGAGACGGGCGCACGTCGTCGATCGTACGCCGGTACCCACGCGAACCCGCAATCCTGGCCGTGGGCTCGAACCGGTGGGGGCGATCGGGGGGAGCGGCGGTTCGCTCCCCCCGATTCAGATCAATGCCGTCGGTGGTCGTCGAATCCGGCGGAGGACTTGATGCGATCCTCGGTCCCCGGGATGTAGCGCTTCTCCATCTCCTGGAAGTGGGACACGCGCGCCATCACGTGATGGCTCTCCGTCGGGTGCCCGAGCTTCGTCCGCTCGAGCTCCCACTGCGCCTGCTCCTGCTTCTTGACGAGGTCCTCCATCGCGTTCCACGTCGCGTGCATGCCGGCGTGCGCCGCGAAGAGGGTGATGAAGATGAACCGGTACCCGAGCGCGCCGAGCTCCGCGAACGTCAGCGGGTTCGGATCCTGGTGCCAGCGGAACGACGACGAGTAGTTGAACGCCAGCGGCAGGGTCGGGTGCGTCTC